>NZ_JBFTQT010000011.1:0-201180 GCF_056399145.1 Rhizobium sp. 01N48 | reverse complement strand
GTTGCGCTTCGCTGACCTGGTGGTTATGGCGGGGCGGCTGCACCCGTTCCCATTCCGAACACGGYCGTGAAACGCCCCTGCGCCTATGGTACTTCGTCTTAAGACGCGGGAGAGTCGGTCGCTGCCAGGTCTGCTAAACGCAACATAAATCTTCTCTGATCGAAAACGGCCGAGGCCGAAACAAAAGGGCCGCCCAAAGCGGTCCTTTCTGCTTTCCAAAGGCCGAAATGCAGAGCAAAATGAATTGGTGAGGCACCTGAAACAAGGTGCGTCCCTTGCAGGAGCAAACCGCCTTCGGGCAATTTGCTCCGGCAGTAAGAGTAAACCCAAAGGGTTTACTCGGACGCGATAAATCCCGAAGGGATTTACGCTGGCGCGGGGTGGAGCAGCCCGGTAGCTCGTCAGGCTCATAACCTGAAGGCCGCAGGTTCAAATCCTGCCCCCGCAACCAAAACTTCTTTTCGAGACAAGTCTTAGAACAGATTTAAGGCCCGCTGTAGGGCAAGTTCGAACTGAGCATCCCTATCAGCTCGTCGTCTTGAGCCGCATGTTTGGTTGATGGAGCCTTCAGTCGTTATTCCTCGTTCCGCCGACAATCATATGCTCATTCGAGAGCATCGAACTAGCTTGGCTCTCGCCACAACACGCTGATTTTGCTCGAATTTAGTGTATCCGCTAGCTGCGTGCTGCCCAGACCAATCCCCGCCGCAATATCAGTCGCATATGTGCATTATCGAACTCTGCGGCGACGTGACCAAGGGCAGAATAGAACACACGGCCGGCGCCAAATCTACGTTTGAACACAACCGGCATACTCACATTGGCGGCTGCCGGATCATGTTCGCCGGTGAAGGTGGTGGTCGCGAGGATTTCGATCGAGGGGTCGTAGTGCAGGTAATATTGTTCGGATCGATACTCGAAATCCGGAATGTCTCGCATCAAAGGGTCTTCCGGGCGGGTTACCGCGACGCGAAAATCGATGATATTGCCGGGATGGGCGACCCAGGTGACGCCGGAGACATAGCGGAACGGCGCGCTTTCCTTGAATGAGGTCGCGAGCGAGCCGTGGTGTCCACCGAGCCCAAGTCCTCCGCGTACGGCTTCCACGAGGGCGTCGGCATGGGCCCTTTCGAGGCTTTCGCCCGTGATCACGGGCACGAGAAGATCGGCTTGAGCAAGCTGCGGCGAACGGAAGATGCCGAGATCGTTGGTGACTTCGGTCTGGAAGCCGTCTTCGGCAAGAAGGCCGGCGACGATGCGAGCGCATTGCTCCGGCTCGTGACCCTTCCAGCCGCCCCAAACGATGATCGCCTTGCGCATGATCTTTCCCTATCTCTGATGTGCTGAACCGCCGGGCTGCGGCGCGCCGGCGGTTCAACACTGTGCAACGATCTCAGCTGCGGATCGTGGCTTTCCCTTCTTCGACTAGCCGCGCCGCCGCTTCGGCGGGCGTCGTGCGCTCAAACGCCAGCTCGTCGGCGATCGGGCGCAGGACGCGCTGGTCGAACTCGGTCGATCCCAAAGGCGCGGGTGCCGGGTAGTCGCCGACCTGATCCTTGAGCAGGTCCACGTATTTCACGGTGTCCTGCTCCGTCGGGTTCAGGTTTGGCAAAATCGCCTCGCGGACCGCCGGCGACAGCGGGACACCGCGTTCAACACCCAGGATCTTGCCGGCCTCCGGGTCGTTGACGAAGAAGCTGATGAACTGCGCGGCGGCTTCGCCGTTCTTCGTCGTCGCGCCGACGCTCCAGATGAGAGCGGGGCGATAGTAGTGGCCTGATGGCCCGCCTTTCTTCTCGCGAGGCAGCATGGTGATGGCGAGCTTGTTCTTCGAGAGGAGCTGGTAGCCCACGAGCTGGTTGGAATAGGCCATGCCCATTGCCGACTTGCCGAGCGCCAGGCAATTGGTGTCGATCGTGTTCTGGTCCAGCGTCTGCACATCGGCGGCAACGGTTCCGCCCTTCTTCCGCAGGTCCTCCCAGAAGCTGTACCACTCCGTGGCGTCCTCGACGTTAAAGCCAAGCGCCGCGTCCTTGTAGAGGCTCTTTCCGCGCTGCCGCAGCCAGGCGTCGAACACGTAGGTGTAGCGCGCGCCGTAGGGGCCGCCCGCGTAATTGGTCTTGCCGATCGCCTTTGTGAGCTCGACCGCCAGCTTGGCATATTCATCCCAGGTGAGATCAGGCGTGGGCAACGGGATGCCTGCCGTTTCGAATGCCGTCTGATCGAAGAAGAGCGCGAAGGAATTGAGGCCAAGACCTACGCCGTAAAGCTTTCCGTCGACGGTCGTTAGTTTCAGTATGTCCTTGCCGAAAGCATCGACCTTCAACGTAGAGGGTATGAATTCGTCTAGCGGCAGGCAGGCGCCGCGCTTGGAATAATCCGAGATTGTTCCAGGCTCGAGCTGAAACACATCCGCGATCGAGCGGCCGGCCATCTGTGTCGCAAGCTTGGTCCAGTATCCGTCCCCGCTAAGGGATTCGCCGATAATCGACACGCCTGGCGTCTTGCCTTGATAAAGCCGGGCGACATCGAGCGTGCGCTTCGCCCGATCGTTCGAGCCCCACCACATGGCGCGCAGCTGTGTGTCCGCCGCGAAGGCCGGCATGCCGGCGCCGAGTGCAAGGCCGCTCGCCACGCCGGCGGAGCCCATCAGAAATGAACGTCGATTGATCTGCATGCTGGTTCCTCCGGTTGTCTGCCCGGCGTCCTCCAACGCCTTTCGGGCATGTGGCGGGAAGATTACGCAAAAACGTTCTGTTTGCAATAAAATATCTTTCTGTTGCAAATTTGCGTAAATTGCATAAGTCTGCGTCTATGAACGAGATTAAAACAAAGCGGCCACGTCAGGCCGATATTGCCGCCGCCGCAGGCGTCTCCGTATCGACCGTGTCGCGTGTGCTGGCGAATGAGCCCGGTATCAGCGAAAGTGTTCGGCAGCACATTCTGCGCGTTGCCGCCGAACACGGCTACCAAACCAAAGGCTCCTCGGAGCCAATGGCGGGCGGTCTTGCTTTGATTGCCAGCGATGGAGCAACTGGGGGGCTGAGCGTCTTTTACGAAACGATCGTGGAAGGCTTGCGGGGGGGGGCGGCGAACGCGGGAATGTCCTTCGAAGTCAGGCTAGTCCGTGAGGATCGCGCCATGCCGGATGTCATTCGCGACCAGATGGAGGCCACTAACGCGGAAGGCCTTTTCCTAGTCGGTATCGACCCCAACCCTGCGCTTCGACAGTGGATCGAGGCGGAGAAGATTCCGGTCGTTCTCGTCAACGGTACTGATCCGAATCTTCGCCTCGACGGCGTCTCTCCAGCCAACTTCTTCGGCGCCCTACAAGCCGGCGAACGGTTGCTTGCGGCGGGACATCGCAATATCCTGCATTTCACCGGTTCTCACCGCCACACCATCCGCGAACGCGTCAGGGGCTTTGATGCGGCGGTCGCATCGGTTGATGGCGCCTCTTGCCGGGTGGTTCCGATGAGTTTCCAAGGCAGTGCCAGCCGGGAAGCCCACGAGTTGATGGCCGCCATCCTGGAGGAGAACGCGGGTTTCACTGCCGCCTTCTGCATGAACGACTTCATCGCGGTCGGTGTTCTTGAAGCCGTCACCGAGGCGGGTCTTCGTGTGCCGGAAGATTTCGCGATCGTCGGCTTCGACGATCTGCCCTGCGCCTTGATGACGAGTCCTCCGCTCTCCACCATGCGCGTTGATCGGGGCGCGCTTGGTCGGGAGGCCATTGGCCTGATGATCGACAGGTTCCATGATCGGTCGGCGCCGGCCCGCCACGTATGCCATGCGGTCGTTCCCGTTGTGGGGGGCACCGCACCAATGCCGAAAACCGATGAGTGATACAGATGACCTATGATCCGGCCAGCGCCAATCCGTTAGCAGGCAACCCGCTGGAGACGCGCGAGGACATGAGCCGCGCGCTCCTTGCTCTCTTCGATCCGTTGCTCCCCTATTTCTCAAAGGGTAATGCACGCGTTCGGCTCGATGGTGCCGGCGCCCATTTTGACCGCGCCGCCGCGGACCTGGAAGGGTTTGCCCGTCCTCTCTGGGGTTTGGCGCCGTTTGGAGCGGGAAAAGGCGACTTTGCCCACTGGCAGCGTTTTGCGGAGGGGCTTGCGAACGGCACGGATCCCGAGCACCCGGAATATTGGGGCGCGGTCAACGGTCGCGATCAGCGAATGGTCGAGCTCGCGGCGCTCGGTTTCGCGCTGGCGCTTGTCCCCGACAAGATCTGGGAGCCCCTGAGCGAGCCGGCGCGAGCTAATGTCATCGCCTATCTCAAGCATGCGCGGCAGTTCGATTATGCGGATAACAACTGGAAGTTCTTCCGCATCTTCGTCGACATCGCCCTTGATCGCGTCGGCGCCGAGTTCGACCGCAGCCTGACAAGGCAGTACCTCGAGGAGCTTGAGGGCTTCTATATCGGTGACGGCTGGTATCGCGATGGCAATGTGCGCCGCATCGACCACTACATCCCCTTCGCCATGCATTTCTATGGGCTGATCTATTCCAAGCTCGCCAATGACGACTACGCCAAGCGCTACCGCGAGCGCGCTGTTCTGTTTGCCAGGGATTTCCGCAACTGGTTTGCGCCCGATGGCGCGACTATCCCCTTCGGCCGCAGTTTGACCTATCGCTTCGCCTGCGCCGGCTTCTGGTCGGCACTCGCCTTTGCCGATCTGGAGGCGCTTCCCTGGGGCGAGATCAAGCATCTCTGCCTGCAGCACCTGCGCTGGTGGAAGGACAAGCCGATGACCAATCGCGACGGCATCCTGTCGATCGGCTTCGGCTATCCGAACCTGTTGATGTCGGAAAGCTACAACTCGGCGGGATCGCCCTATTGGGCGTTCAAGGCCTTTCTGCCATTGGCGATCGCGGATGACCACCCGTTCTGGACTGCGGAAGAGAAGGCTCCGGCTCCGAGCCAAAGCGTCTCGCAGCAGCGCCATCCCGGCATGGTCCTGATGCGGGCAGGTGGCGATGTGGTGGCCCTGTCATCGGGACAAGAAAATCTCCAGATGCGCTTCGGCACGGAGAAATATGCGAAGTTCGCCTATTCGGCGCGCTATGGCTTCAGCGTCGAAGCCGATGAACGGAGCTTCGCCGGCGGTGCGTTCGATTCCGCGCTTGCCTTCAGCGACGATGGACTGCACTACCGCGTGCGTGAGACCAATGTTAAAGCGAAAGTCGCAGGCGACGTGCTCTATTCAAGATGGTCGCCATTCAAGGATGTTTCCGTCGAAACTTGGCTGGTTCCAGCAGCGCCCTGGCACATTCGCGTCCACCGGATCAATTCGCCGCGCCAGCTGCAGACGGCCGAAGGTGGCTTTGCGATTGCCAAGCGCGACTTCGATCTCGATGTGCTTGGGGCAGCGCCGGGGAGTGCTCACGTTATCGGGGAAGCTGACTTCTCCGGCATTCTTGACCTGGGCTCGACGGTGAAGCGAACCGGGCTGGCGCAGAAGGCTCTCCCTAACACCAACGTGATCGTCGCCAAGACACTTATCCCTCAATTGCGCGGCGAAATCCCGGCCGGTGAGACTATTTTTGTCACGGCCGTGCTAGCGCTCGATGACCCGGCCGCGGTTTCCAGCGCATGGATTAGCCCCCCGTTGGCACCGGACATTTCGGCGCTTAAAGCCCGGATTGCCGAGGATAGCGTCACTGTCAGCGCCATCGAAGCGCCGGGGCAAATGTCATGAACCGACCGGGTATTGCCCTTGCCATGCACCCGCGTCGAACGGAGCATGTCCTCCCCGATCGCCTTCTTGACCGGCTGGAAAGTTTGGGCCGATTGCTCGACCGGGAACCGCTTCAGACCTTCGCTGACGAGAGAGCCAGGCGAATATTGCCCGACACGGAAATCCTCATAACCGGATGGGGCGCCCCGTATGTCGGCCGCGATGCGCTTTCACTGGCCGGAGGGCTGAAGATTATCGTCCATGCCGCAGGAACAGTTAAGGGGCTGATCGACGAGGAAGTGTTTCGCGCAGGCATTTCCGTTAGCCATGCGGCTGAGGCCAATTCGATCCCGGTAGCCGAGTACACGCTTGCCGCTATCCTTTTCGCCGGCAAGCAGGTCTTCCGCTTCCGCGACACTTACGTCGCGGACCGCAACCGCGATCGTACCAATGCGATGCAGAGGCTTGCGATTGGAAACTACGGCCGCACGGTTGGCATAATCGGCGCGTCGCGCATCGGCCGGCGCGTGATCGAGCTGCTGAAGCCCTTCAGTTTCAAAATTATCCYTTTCGACCCCACATTGTGCGCATCGGAGTGCGCGGCAATCGGTGCTGAGAAAGCTGACCTTGAAACCCTGATGCGCACCGCCGACATCGTCTCGCTGCATGCGCCTTCCCTGCCGTCGACGCGGCACATGATCGATGCTGAAATTCTAGCGCTTATGAAGAATGGTGCCACGCTCATCAATACTGCACGTGGTGTTCTCATCGACGAAACAGCACTTCTGGCGACGCTTTCGACCGGCCGAATCGATGCAATCATAGACGTGACCGACCCTGAGATACCAAGGGCTGCGTCCCTGTTCTACGACCTGCCGAACGTGTTCCTCACACCTCACGTTGCCGGCGCCATTGGTCTAGAGCGGGTGCGACTGGGTGAGATGGCCGTCGACGAGATAGAGCGACACCTTGGTGGTATGCCACTGGCTTACGGGATCACCTGGGCCGACCTTGCTAGAATTGCTTAGGGCGGCGTTGTTTGTTGATAGTCATTCCATTGCACTAAGGAGACGTTCGAAGAGGTCGCGACCGAGTGCAACGTTCTTGCTGGTCCCGATTTCGATCGGCGAGTTCCTTTGTGAGTTGCCTATCGACGCCCATCTCCACGTTGCGCTCCATGAATACGAAGGCTTCATTCGCATCAAAAGAATCGATGAATCCACGGATCGCGGCAATCGGCTCCTGCATTGGAACCAGAATTGCTCGTGCTGCCTTGCCTGCCGGTGCTGACATCTCGTTCAGAGACCAGTTTCACGCGGATTCACCAAGCCGTCGACAAAAGAGTGCGACGGTTCCAACCGAACGTCCGCCGGGCACGTAGCGTGAGCGACGTATAATTGCGCCCTTGGATCCGCTTCTTCAAAGCGGCGGGATGAGTCGCCAATGCTCACGCCTTGGCGAGATTCTAATTTGCACTTCCCCACGGTAAGAATTGACGGATCGCAGAAGCTCGCCGTCGCTTGACAACCATCGAAGATCAGCTCCGTGAACACACCTACACCAGAGTTCTGCGACCAAATGCACCAGCTGTATCTAGGTCAAGAAAAGTTCACGCAATTCGGCTCTCGGGGAGAACGGTAGCCCGATAATCGATCTCGTCGGCATCGACAAGCCGACCGGGCAGAGCGTGTCTCCTTCCCGCGATTAAAAGGGCAGGACTTCTGCAATGACCATGAGTAGGGTACGGTCGGTGGTGCCGGAGTGCGGATTGCGATGATCTAACGCACTTCGCCAAATAGCAAACTGGTTGGTATCTTTCGGCCGATCGAGACCGCCGTGGTGCACGTCGTGTCGATTTGGCCCTACGGCAGCCCGTCAACTGCTTTCGTCGTATCCGCAGTAATGGAACGTTCGCCAGGAGGGCGCAGGCATATGCCGTTCCGACTTGGGTGTGTCGCGGGCACATTTGGAGCCAATGAGTGCTCGATCTCGATGTCGGTTTTGTTCGTTCATAGAAGCGCTTAGTTTAGCGTCGGGCTGTGGCCCGAGCGATTGGACGCGTGGCCACCGATCCCAACTCATCCCGACGCAACCTTGCGGCGCGTAGTCTGGATGTCGTTCTCCTCGAACAGGAGCAATCTCTGGCTATGCTGAGTAAGAAATCCCAGGAGTGAGCACGGCGTCCATTTCTTGCGCCGCCCCTGGGCTTTGCGCGCCCGACCGGTCGACACATACGCATGTGTGGTTCATGAAAACCGGAGAAGGCCGTGAGTTGTGACGCGTATCGTAGCTGCACCTTGAAGGGCGAAAGCTATGGATCGCAAGACATCTCCGCCGGCTTGGCTGCTTTGAGAGGCGGATCCATGGGGCTGTTCGGAATTCTGCTGGGACTTGGTTTGCTGATGTGGTTCGCCTATCGCGGCTGGAGCGTTTTGCTTCTGGCGCCTGCGGCTGCCCTCATCGTTGCCGCGGCTTCAGGCCAGCCGCTGTTGCCGCACTGGACCTCAACGTTCATGGGAGGCACGGCGCGGTTTGTCACGCAGTGGTTCCCGATGTTCCTGCTCGGCGGCATCTTCGGCAAGATGATGGATGACAGCGGCTCCATTACCTCGATCGCGCGTTTCCTGACCGAGCGGCTGGGCGTGAAGCGAACCATGCTATCGGTGGTGCTGGCATCCGCGGTCGTCACCTATGGCGGCGTCAGCGTGTTCGTCGCCTTCTTCGTACTCGTACCCATGGCGCGCGAAATGTTCCGCGCGGCCAATATTCCGGCCAGACTGATGCCGGCGGCGATCGGCCTCGGCGCGTTCACCTTCACCATGTCGGCGATGCCCGGCACGCCCTCGACGAACAACGCCATCCCGATGCCCTACTTCGGCACGACGACCTTCGCGGCGCCCGGCCTCGGCATCATCGCCTCGATCATCACCTTCGCCTTCGGGATGTGGTGGCTGGCCCATATCGAGGCCAGGGCACGGGCCGCCAATGAGGGGTATACGGAGGACGAAACGCCTGTCGTCATAAGCGAAAAGGTGCGCGAACAGGCAACGACCTCGGGCGACTTCGACCCGAGCGAACTCACCCATGGCAAGAAGAGCGAACAGGGACCGTCCTTCCTCTTCGCCGTTTTGCCGCTGATCGTCGTCATCGGTGTCAATTTCCTGATGGCGCTGGTGGTATTGCCCCAGATCGATTTCTCCAGCGCCGAAGCAGCACTCGGCATCAATATCACCTCGACGGTTGGTGTCTGGGCCGTGCTGATTGCGCTGGCTGCGGCGATCGTCACGGTGATCGGACTGAATTATGGACGGCTGGGTGCATTGCGCGAAAGCCTCGACGCAGGCGCCAATTCGGCAGTGCTGCCGATCATGACTGTTGCGAGCCTCGTCGGCTTCGGCGCGGTGGTCGCGGCCATGCCGGCTTTCAACGTCGTCCGCGATGCCGTCCTGCAGATGCCGGGCGGCCCGCTCGTATCGCTGGTCGTGGCGATGAACGCGCTGGCGGCGCTGACGGGCACCGCTTCCGGCGGCATGGCCATCGCGCTCAATGCGCTGGGCGCCGAATACATGAAGCTTGCAGCCGAACACGGTATCGATCCCGCGCTGATGCATCGCCTGACGACGATCAGCGCCGGTACGCTCGATGCTTTGCCGCACAACGGCACGGTGCTTCTGCTGTTGCAGATCAGCAAGCAGACGCACTCAGGAAGCTATCTCGACATGGTGATGACCGTGATCGTCGGCGTCATTATCTCGCTTGTCGCGGTCTTCGTGCTTGGGTCGATGTTCGGCTCGTTCTGAAGTGGCCAGATCGTAGTGCCAGCATGAGTTCGATGGAGTGCCTGAAAGACTGGATGTCAATCGTTCCTATTCGACCAACCTTAGGGAGATTCGTGCCATGAAGAAGATGCATCTCTTGATCGTCGCGCCTTTGCTGATGGCAAGTACGCCGGCATTCGCGCATGTTGGCCCCGGTGACCATGGGTCCTTCGTCTCCGGGTTCCTGCATCCTCTCACGGGGCCGGATCATGTTCTCGCCATGGTCGCAGTCGGCCTGGCAGCGGTGATGCTTGGGAGCCGCGCGCGGCTCGCCATCCCCGTCGCTTTCGTCAGTGTCATGATCGTCGGCTTTGTCGCCGCCCTTGCGGGTATGCACCTGCCTTTTGTCGAGCCGGTTATTCTTGCCTCGGCCGTCGTCATCGGACTGTTGGTCGCGGTTGCGCGGCCGGCATCGCCCACGCTAGTCGCGGCCATTGTCGGCTGCTTCGCATTCTTTCACGGGCATGCGCATGGCGCCGAGATGGCAGGTGCGAACGCCTTTTCCTTCGGCGTGGGCTTTGTGCTGGCGACGGCATCCCTGCACGCGGTGGGGATGGGAATCGGCATCGCCGCCGGTCGCCTGACGCGCGGCACGACAGCCCTGCGGATAGCCGGTGGAGCCACCGCGCTTGGCGGCGTGCTGCTGCTGGCGAGCTGAGGCGCATGGGCATTTGAACCGCGAGGGTCGGTGTTCGGCCCAGCCACGGGCGATTGTTTCGGGAGATTTATGTGACGTTTCAACCAACATTGGGCCAACCAATATCGGCCGGCTTGCCGCTTCAGTTGCTGCGGCTGGTCAGTCCAAGCCAGCCGGTCGGCGCGTTCGCCTATTCCCGTGGCCTCGAATGGGCGGTCCACGATCGGACCGTTCGCGACGAGGCGACTGCACGAGACTGGATCTTCAGGCTGATCGAACACAGCTACGCCGTCTGTGATGCGGCGCTGTTCCTGCGCATGATGCATGCGCTCGAAGCTGATGATCGCGCGGCGTTCCTGAAAGCCGATGCTTGGCTGTCTGCCGCGCGAGAAAGCAAGGAAGTGGAGCTGGAGGACAAGCAGATGGGCGCATCGATGCTGACGGTCCTCTGCGATCTCGGCGTCTCCTCCGCCAAGACTTTCAGCGGCAGGAAGCTGACCTACCCGGCGGTCTTTGCCCTCGCGGCCACATATTGGAAGATCGCGCCGGCAGATGCGCTGCGCGGGCTGCTGTGGAGTGCGGTGGAAGGGCAGGTATCGGCTGCCATTCGGCTGGTGCCGCTGGGGCATACCGCCGGCCAGCGCCTTCTTATCGCCGCGGCCGAGATCATCGAGCGTGCGGCGCGCACGGCGGAGACGACTGGTGACGATGAGATCGGCAATGCGGCGCCGGCAATGGCAATGGCAAGCGCATGGCATGAAACGCAATACAGCCGGCTGTTTCGCTCCTAGGCGCTGACTGGGCAAAGAGAGCCGCGCGGATGCAGCCGAATTGATCCAAGGGGATGAGTGCATTGATTTCGTTGTTCCGCGGCCTTCGGTCCATTCTGATACTTGCTGCCGCGGGTGTGCTTTTCGGTGCCTTCCTGATGTTCTGGGAAGCGATCTTGATGCTCGTGGAAACCTTCCGGATGACCCGGCTCAATCCGGATATGTCGGTCATCGTATCGGTCCTGCGTGCGACCGACAAGATCCTCCTGGGCATCGTGTTGATGGTGGTCGGCTGCGGCATCGCGCTTGGCTTTGCCCTCGATATCCCGCCGGAACAGCGATCGAGATTACCGCAGTGGATGATCATCGATACCGTCGCGGAACTGAAGAACCTCTTCTTCCAGATGATCATTCTCTACCTCGTCGTGCACTTTGCGGCCCAGGTAGGTGAAACGCAAACGCCTCCGCAATGGGAGGCACTGGTGTTGCCGGTGTCGGCGCTGCTTCTCGCAGGCGCGATGAAGTTGACCGCCAGTTCGCACCATCTTTCGGAAGAGAAACGACACGACAGAAGCGAGAAGCAGAAGCCAGGCGATCAAGCGTGAAGCGCTTTCAGCGATCGCGGTCGACTTCGAACGGGACGTAACACGCCGAGATAACAGAGGGACAGCAAGGGCCGTCAGGCCGGATTGAGAAAGGTTTTTCGCTAATGGTCAATGGTTGGCATGCCGAGCTCGATTTGTGGTTCGCGAATTCCCACGGGAAGACGCGTCTGATGCGCCGGCGGCATGTCGGGCCGCTGGCTGTGCAGCGCGCTTTTCACCCGGAAGACGATGGGTCGGCGCATGTCTACATCCTGCATCCGCCAGGCGGCGTGGCCGGCGGCGATGTTCTCAACATCACCTGCGGCCTTGCGCCCGAGGCGCGCTGCGTTCTGACGACGCCTGGTGCGACCAAGTTCTACCGCAGCGAAATCGGCACGAGTACGCAGCGCATACGGATCGATGTCGGCGCCGGTGCGGTCTGCGAGAACCTCCCGCAGGAGACGATCCTTTTCGAAGGCGCGGATGCCTCGATCAGCACAAGCGTGACGCTCGGCGAGGATGCAGCCTACGTCGGTTGGGATTTCGTCAGCCTAGGCCGCCCCGCCGCGGGCGAGGGCTTCGCAACCGGACGACTTGCCCAGCGCGTCGAGATTTTTCGCGGCGACAAGCTGATCTGGTTCGAACGAATGGCGTTTTCGCGCGCACCTGACGTTCTGGACGCGCCGGTTTTCTTTGCCGGAAAGCCCATCGTCGGGACGATGGTCTATGCGGGGCCGGCGCTGGAAAACACCGTTCAGCATATCCGCGACGAACTCGGCGAGCAGGCGCGCGGCGTCTTCTCGGCCAGCCAGCTAGAGCGCGTGATCGTCTGCCGCTATCTCGGAAGCCGCATGTCCGAGGGCAAGGCACTTTTTCTGCAAGCGTGGAGCATTCTTCGCGAACGCGGCCTGATGAAGAAGGCCGTCGCTCCCCGCATCTGGGCAACGTGAACAGCAAAACAAGGAGGCAAGCTCATGGAACTGCTACCGCGTGAAAGAGACAAGCTCCTGATCTTTACGGCCGGATTGGTCGCGGAGCGGCGCAAGGCGAAGGGTCTGAAACTGAATTACCCCGAAGTCATAGCCTATATCTCGGCAGCCCTCCTGGAAGGCGCCCGCGAGGGGCGGACGGTGGCGGACCTCATGTCCTACGGCGCGACGCTGCTGACCCGCGAGGAGGTCATGGAGGGCGTGCCAGAGATGATCCACGACATCCAGGTGGAAGCAACCTTTCCCGACGGCACGAAGCTCGTGACCGTCCACAACCCGATTCCCTGAGGAGGCTATCATGATCCCTGGCGAATATTTCATCGAGAGTGGCTCGATCGACATCAATGCGGGCCGGCAGACCCTGAAGGTCGATGTCGCCAATTCCGGCGACCGACCGATTCAGGTCGGTTCTCACTACCATTTTTACGAGACCAACGAGGCTCTGCTATTCGATCGCGGGCCCACGCGGGGATTTCGGCTCAACATTCCGGCCGGCACGGCGGTCCGCTTCGAACCGGGCCAGGAACGAACGGTGGAGCTTGTGGCGCTCGACGGCAAGCGTGAGGTTTATGGGTTCAACGCCAAGATCATGGGCAAGCTGTAGGAGGCTATGATGGCAACGATCACAAGGCAGACCTATGCCGATCTCTACGGCCCGACCAAGGGCGACAGGCTTCGGCTGGCCGATACCGAGCTCGTCATCGAGATCGAGGAAGACCGCACGGTTTACGGCGAAGAGGTGACCTTCGGCGGCGGCAAGGTGATCCGCGACGGCATGGGGCAGGGGCAACGCCCCTATGCCGAAGTCGCCGACGTCGTCATCACCAATGTCATCATCATCGATCACTGGGGCATCATCAAAGCCGATGTCGGCATCAAGAACGGACGCATTTCCGGGATCGGTAAGTCGGGTAATCCCGATATCCAGCCGGGCGTTAACATCGTCGTCGGCGGCGCGACGGATGTGATCGCGGGAGAGGGCAAGATACTCACCGCGGGCGGGATCGACACGCATATTCACTTCATCGCGCCGCAGCAGGCGGAAGAGGCGCTGGCGAGCGGCACGACGACGCTTGTCGGCGGCGGTGCCGGCCCGACGGTCGGCACGCTCGCGACCACCGTGACAGCCGGCCCATGGGCGATCCACCGCATGCTTGAGGCGGCGGAAGCGCTACCGATCAATGTCGGGCTGCTCGGAAAGGGCAATATCAGCCTGCCCGATCCGCTGCGCGAACAGGTGCGTGCCGGTGTTGTCGGGTTGAAGCTTCACGAGGACTGGGGCACGACACCGGCGGCGATCGACAATTGCCTGACGGTTGCCGACGAGATGGACGTTCAGGTGGCACTGCACAGCGATACGCTGAACGAAAGCGGCTTCGTACGCGACACCTTCGCGGCCATGAAGGGACGCACGATCCACAGCTTCCACACTGAGGGCGCCGGTGGCGGCCATGCGCCGGATATCATCACGGCAGCGGGCGAGGACAATGTGCTGCCATCGTCCACCAATCCGACAAGACCCTATACGATCAACACGGTGGACGAGCATCTCGACATGCTGATGGTCTGCCACCATCTGAGCCCGCAAATCCCCGAGGACGTCGCATTCGCGGAATCCCGCATCCGGCGCGAGACGATCGCGGCCGAAGACATTCTCCATGATCTCGGCGTGTTCTCGATGATGTCGTCGGATTCGCAGGCTATGGGCCGTATCGGCGAAACGACGCTGCGGTGCTGGCAGACGGCGCACAAGATGAAGGTGCAGCGCGGTCCGCTGCCCGAGGATAGCGGGCGCAACGACAATTTCCGCGTCAAGCGCTACATCGCCAAATACACGATCAACCCGGCGCTGACACATGGGTTTGCCGATCAGATCGGCTCGATCCAGGTCGGCAAGCGCGCAGATCTCGTGCTCTGGAAACCGGCTTTCTTCGGGATCAAGCCGCAGCTGGTGCTGATCGGCGGCATGATCGCGATCGCGCCGATGGGTGATCCCAACGCCTCGATCTCGACGCCGCAGCCGGTGCACTATCGTCCGATGTACGGCGTGCTCGGAAGGGCTCTCGGCTCGACGGGCGTTACCTTCGTCTCGCAGGCCGCACTCGACGACGGAATTGGCGAAAAGCTGAAGCTCTCCAAGCAGCTCGCAGCCGTGAAGGGCACGCGGACGGTGCGCAAGAAGGACATGGTGCACAACAATCTGACGCCGAAGCTGGAGGTCGATCCGCAGAACTATAATGTCCGCGTCGATGGCCAGCTCATCACCTGCGAGCCGGCGGATGTATTGCCGATGTCGCAGCGATACTTCCTCTTCTAGGAAGCCTAAAGCCCGGGCGTGAGGTCGCGCTTGGGCCGGACCAACACGCCGCGGGCACGAGGCACGCTGTCTCTTCCAGGCCGAGCGAAGGAGCAGAGATCAATGAATTTGGATCGTTTCCGTGATCATCCATCCTTGTTCTTCGTGGATTGGTCGCTGCGCGGAGTCGGACAGGTCGTCTTTCAGAACAATCCGCTGTCGGGACTTGTCATCCTCGTAGCACTTGTGTGGAACTCGTGTATCTATGCCGCGATCTGCGTTCTCGGCGTCATCGCCAGCACGGCGACCGCGCTCGTTCTAAAGGCCGACAGGGCGGTGATGCGGGATGGGCTTTATGGTTTCAACGGTGCGCTGGTGGGCCTGGCGCTCGTCGCCTTCACCAGCGAGGATTTTCGCACGGGCGCCGTCCCG
The DNA here is from genome assembly GCF_056399145.1 of Rhizobium sp. 01N48. Taxonomy (NCBI): domain Bacteria; kingdom Pseudomonadati; phylum Pseudomonadota; class Alphaproteobacteria; order Hyphomicrobiales; family Rhizobiaceae; genus Rhizobium; species Rhizobium sp. 01N48. The sequence goes on along the minus strand of NZ_JBFTQT010000011.1, from coordinate 185,967 downwards.
TCCGTTGCCATGGTTGTCTATCTCGTATGCGCCGCCGCCTTCACCACAATGGCTTTCGCCAGCATCGGCGCGGTTCTGGCACCCTACAAGACCGCGCCTCTGACCATGCCTTTCGTTCTCGTCGGGTGGCTATTTCTGTTCGCGGTGCTGAAGTTCGACGCGATCGGTGCGGGGCCGATGGCAAAGCCGGTGTCGCCGGAACAGTTTTCCGATACGGTGCCCTATGTCTTTGCGACCTGGTACGAGGGGATAGGGACCTCGATCGGGCAGATATTTTTCCAATTCGGCTCGCCGGAAGCTGCGATCGTCATCTTCGTCGGGCTCAACGTCATACAGTTCGTGATTGGAAGTTACATCGAGCCGCGTGTTGCAGGTTACGCGCTCGCGATGTCGCCATTCCTGGTGCTGTTTTCGGTGTTTTCTTGGTCGTTCGTCTGGGGCGTGTTCGGCGCTTTCATAGGCGTCCCAATCACGATCGCGATCCTTACCTTCTGCACACGCTTTTCCGCGACGCGCTGGATAGCGGAGATCCTCGGCGCGCCGAGCGAACGTGATGGCAAGTTCCTATGAAGTCAGGCTGAATGGATGGTTATCGGCGAAGCCTGGTCATGCGGATCACGCGGCCGGTGTGAGCACTGAGAGCGATCTCAAAATCGCTGCTGCCGCGCCTTGCGTGATAAATGAATGTTCTGCCCCTGCAATCGACGCGGCGCACATTGCGGAACCCGCGGTTCTGAAGGAGCTGTTGCCCTTGCCTGCAGCTGATCGCGCGGCCGAAGTTGAGATCAGAGCCGACGTGAATGTTGACAGTCACGGCATAAGCCGGAGCCGGAGGCGACGCTGTCAGCACGAGAGCGCAGGTCAAAGCAAACGCAGTCCATATATTCAGGCGCATCCTGCCACTCCATCAATGAAAAGTTCGGCGAGATATTTGTGGAATTAAGGCCTTGTCAATGAGTGGTCACGGCAATGACCCATATTAGGGACGCATCGCCCATCTGCTGGACGATTTACGCATAAGGAATGTGTAATTGCCGAGTATTGCGCCGTTGCACCTGAACGGCTGGTTTGGGCCACTCACATGGATCGTAGAATATCTTCGCCATTTTACGCTCGCCGTGAGGAGGACGCGTAGTCGACGAGCCGCTGCGCCTTCATTCCGCAACGCTCGACCGTTAACAGCATTGCTAGCCAATGGCGAATCTCGTCCGTCTGAGGCTGCGGCGCACTGAGCCTTGACAAGTCTTGTTACTGGTGGACAGGCCAAGTTTGATCTTTGCTCGCGCAGCGTATCCGCTCGACAAGCGGGTAAATGGGATCTTCGACATCGGTGGACCAAGGAATGGATCGTTTATTCGACCGCATCTAACTGATGGTGCCAGGCCTGCTTGCGGACTCAGCCAATTGCGCAGTTGCTTTGCAAGCTTTCTACAGGGATTCGGGCCGACGCACGCACGGCGTCCCTCAAGGGTCATTCGGCCGTCAGGTGCTCTACGAGGTGTCTCGCGTGAACGGGCAGGGCAGCGAAGTTACGCGAGCAGACCAAAAGGTGTCTTAGCGCCCAAGCGTCCGTGAGTGTAAGCACGCCAAGTGGAAGCACGTCCTGATATCGCTTGGCGTAGATATCTGGAACGATCGCAAGCCCCACCCCACTTGCGACCATCGCGCAAATATCTGCGAAGCTGTGAAGGCGGATGCGTAACTTGAATTGCCGGCCTTCGCGGGCGGCATGGGTCGCGAGATGCCCCTGCAACGCGCTGTCAGCAGGCAAGCCGATAAATGGTTCGTCGATCACGTCGCGGAACGCTACCGATTTTCGTTGCGCCAGTGGATGGTCGAAAGCAGTGATCAGAACGAGTCTGTCGGTTTTGAACGGTCGGGTCTCGAGCGAGCCGGTGTCGGTCGTATCAGCAGCGATGCCCAGATCGGCAAGAGCTCCAGCGACGGCTGCAACGACGTCAGGGCTCTGCCGTTCCTCCAGATCTATGTCTATCGTCGGATGATCCACAAGAAAGCGCCGAAGGGCTTCTGGCAGATGGGCCATTGCGGCGCGGCCCGAAAGCAGGCGGATCTGGCCGCGCAATCCGGTCGCGAATAGTTGGAGGTCGCCCCGCATCTGCTCCATCTGCCCGAGCACAATGCGGGCGTGGTGGGCGACCGCCTCACCTGCTTGCGTCGCTCGCACGCCACGCGCGCTGCGGTCAAGAAGCGGAACTCCGCTCATGTTCTCCATCCCACGAATACGCGCACTTGCGGACGCTAGGGCCATGCCTGAGCGTTCGGATCCTTGAGTGATGCTCGCCGCCTCCACGACATGGAGAAACAGGCGAAGATCCGTCATGTCAAAGCGCATATTTCCTCCCGGCTAGGACCCTTCGGATTTGACGAAGGCTTCCCTTGTATCTTCCACATTGTGCCAAGTCGCCTTCCGCATTTTATTCGGACGCCATTGGGAAAACCAGGAAACACCATGAACGTGACCGAAAAAATCCTGCGCGCCTTTATCTTAAGGCTGCTGCTGCTCTTGCTGGCCGTGTTTGCGGCGCGCCATCTTCCAGATCATGGTCTGAGTGCGACACCGGGGCCGTCGAGCGAACAGGCCGCGGCGGCACCCGTGGACTGTTATCTGGATACCTTGATTACCGATGAGGCCAGCGCGTCGATCAGCGACATGCTCCTTCATGATTGATGCGTGATCTGGGACTTTCGAGGCGTGCTTTCCAGCATCGGCGCATGGGCACGCGTTATTGGCCACAATACGATTTTTGTTGATGATCGCGATTCGCTCGCGCATGGTTTCCAGATCCGATGAGCGACAACAGCACGCGTGAGATCGATCTGATGACACCGTCCCTCCATGACGACAAGAATAGCCAGGCTCACAACAACCGGCTCAAGGTCGGCTTCGTTCTCGCGCGATCGTTCACGCTGTCTGCACTTGCGATGTTCGTCGACACATTGCGTCTTGCAAGCGACGAGCAGGACCGGTCCGGACGAGTGAAAGCCGACTGGCAGGTGCTTGGAAGTACGCGTCACCTCATCACTTCGAGTTGCGGCGTGCAAGTCGCACCGACGTCGGATTTCGTAGATCCCAGCCGGTTCGATTATATTGTTGTCGTTGGCGGATTGCTCAACAGGGAAGAGCCTGTCGACCGTGAGACAGTGGCTTTTCTAAAGCTGGCGGATGCCAAGAAGATCCCATTGCTCGGTGTTTGCACCGGCACGTTCATTCTTGCCGAGGCCGGCATGATGAAGAACCACGACGTCTGCGTCAGCTGGCTTCACGCAAAGGCTTTCCGGGACCGGTTTCCCGACTTGTCTGTACGCTCGGACAGGATATTCAATCTCGACAGACGTCGAGGCTCCTGCGCCGGAGGAAGCAGTTCCGCCGATATGGCTGCAGCCCTCGTCCGGCGCCACATCAGTCCCGAAGCGGAGCGAAACGCGCTTGAGGTGCTGCAGATCGAGAAGGCCCGCTCTCATCTGGAAGTCCAGCCGCGAAGGCCGCTCTATGAGGAATACAAAGATTCGCGCCTGAGAGCGGTCATGATCCTGATGGAGCAGCATCTCGACGGTGACATGCCGATCGCGCAACTTGCAGCATCGGTCGGCGTTACGCGCCGGCAGCTTGAACGGATTTTTGAGAGAGAGGCGGGCATGTCGCCGGCGCGAGCCTATGCAAAGGTCCGGCTTGAGCGCGCCAAGGTACTTTTGGCGCAGACAAAATTGCCGATGATCGACATCGCCATGGATGTCGGCTTTCACACAGCCTCGCAGTTTACCCGCTCTTTCAAACGCGAATACGGGCAGACGCCGTCATGCTTGCGTTCCACCCTTTCGGGAGCCAACTGATGCACCGAGTTGGGGCCATTACTGAGCTTTGGCGCTATCCCGTCAGTTCCGTTACAGGCGAACAGGTGGACAAGGTTGAAGTCTCCAGCGCCGGGATGATCGGGGATCGCCGGTATGCCCTGGTCGATCGCGCAACGGGTATCGTTGCGCATCCGGAGCGGGATAGACGTAGGCGAGGCTATCTTCATAAGGTCGAGGACTGCAGCCACTGGCATCGAGATTCTTGTGCCGGAATGCGATTGGCAATCCGTCGACGACCCCGGCCTTGCTGCCAGCCTCAGCGAATTCTTAGGCTTCGATGCAGACGTGCGACCCTATAAGCGCACGCTGGAAGCGAGCCGGCGCGATGCGTTCGCGCTCGATCGGTATGACGTATCGCCGCTGCATCTCTGACAAGCGCCTCGGTGGACCATCTGAAGACGTTGCATCCCAGCGGCAATCCCGATCGCCGCCGTTTCCGGCCCAATATCCTTATTCAATCGGAACCCGATATTTGCGGGTTCGAGGAACCCTTGTTCCGTTCGATGACACGAGGCTCCCATCCGGCGCCCGTTACAATGTTGTCTTGCCAATAAGGCCTCGTAGGACGTTGGCAATCGATCGGGCCGCGGCGTGGCTGACTGCAGCTCTGCACGCTTGATCCGACTACGCACTGGTTAGCATGATCGACGGCCGCACCTCAGATCTGTGATCTGATCTCGTCAGCAATCGTGTGAAGATATTTCGAGCCGATTGCGCCAACGAGGCTATAGCCGAGCCCGTTACTGGCCCAGCTCCATCCACGAATGTCGTGCTGGTCGCTCGCGACGATCGGCTTATCCTGGTCGACCTGCATGCGACGGGTCAGCATCACCAGCCGGTTCCCCCTGTCGTCGTCGTACATCAGCATGAGGCCGGATCCATGTGGCGTTGGGACGACGCGACCGCCCATGAGCCGGTAGCCGGCCTTGCTGAGATCGGGGATGATGGCCGGACCACCGATTGTCGCGGACGCCAGGTTTTTCAGATCGTCGCCGCCGTCCGCCCTGACCTCGACCGGTCGCAGGCGATCAGCGGCAAACGCGCTGTAACTCGCCGACGCCTCCTGCGCCAAGGCCGCGACGCCTTCCGTCGGAGGCATACTGTAGCCCTTCAACAGCCAGCCGCCTGAAGCGCCGATTGCCAACAGGATGACGGCAGCGGCAGCCATCGGGGCAACTCGGCTTCGCTTCGCGGGTCGTTGTTTCTCGATGATGTTTGCGAGGTTCAACCGGCTTGGAATAGGCTCGGCAGCGATCGGACCCAAAGCCGATCTGAGCGCCGTAGAACCCTGCTGATAGGCTGAGACGCGTTTCGCGGCATCCTGGTTCGTCCCAAGGAAGGCAGCCACCTCCTGGTGCCGTTCTGCATCGAGGGCTCCGTCGACGAAAGCCTGAAGGTCATCTTCGTTGATCGGTCTATTCGTCATTTGACCCTCCGGATAAATGGACCAACAGGTTTGGCGCTCGTTGGTTTGGTCTCAAGAAGAAGTCTCAATTGCTCCCGTGCGCGAGACAGGCGTGACATCACTGTTCCAACGGGCACGTTAAGCACCGTCGCTGCCTCGGCATAGCTCAGGTCCTCGACTGCGACCAGTAGTAGGATGCTCCGATAGTCCGGCGGCAACCGCTCGATGGCCGCAAGGACATCCTGGCCGAACAAGGTGCTGTCCTGGCTGGCATCGACCGCCGCGGTCGCTTCCGGCATTTCGTCGATCGTGACGAGACCGGCGCGCCTGGCCTCCTGGCGTATCCTGTTGACCGCGAGATTGTGCAGGATGGCGAATACCCAGGAGCGGGCATTGGCATCGCGTCGGTGCGCCCAGTTCGTGACGACCCGCTCAAGGCAATCCTGGACGATATCGTCAGCCGTTTCGCGATCGCGGATCAGCCCGCGCGCGTATCGTCTCAGCGCCGGGATCATCGGCTCTACCTGCGTCAGCAGATCATCCATGTCTCAAATCCTCGAGGGCGAATGGCCCGCAGTCAAACCGCGGACCATCTGGTTTGTGCCAGTCAGGTCACATCAATCGGCCTGCACCTGCAGGACCTTGCCGGGCTTGCCGTCGACCGATGAGGCAACGACGATATACCTGCGTTCATCCTTGTGCTTGGATTCGACGATCTGTCGGATCGGGCCGACTGCGTTGACGATCGCGGAACCGGCCGGGTTCGTCATGAAGTTGGACAGGCCTTGAAGGGGGCCGCTGCCATCGGCCTTGTCGGAGAGTGCCAGTACGTACATCGTCTTCGGTTCCAGCCCGGTCACCGATGCCTGCAACACCTGCGTCAGGCCTTGGTCGAAGAGCGTAACGCTCGTCGGCGCCGTCTTGTCCTTGTCGCCCATTGCCGACAGCGTCAGATGGGCGGCGACGCCTGCGGTGCCGAGCGGCTGCAAGTTCTGCATGCCGTCGCCTTCAAGAACGGCATTCGGCACATAGTTGACGGCCTGTGCCGCCTGGCCGATCGGGATCGTCGCGATCACCTTGTTGGTCAACGTATCGATTGCGGCCATCGCATCGGCGTTTTCAAGGCCGACATAGACGCGCGTGCCGTCGCCGGAGGGCCAGACACCGTGTGGCAGTTTGCCGACGGGGATGGTCGCGACCTGTTCGAAATTGTCGGTGCGGAAGACCTTCACCTCGTTGAGACCGCCGACGGTGATGTAGGCGAAGCTGCCGTTCTTGTTGGTGACGAGGTTGACGTGGTTGGTAATCGGGCCGGTATCGATCGTCTGGATCAGATCGAAAGGCGGCTGCGCATTGAAGACCTGGGTCTTGCCGATGTCCTTGAGCGTGAACCACACCTGTTTTCCATCCGGCGATGCCGCGATGTTCGGGCAGAAGGGGCTTGCCTGCTTCACGTGGCCAACGATCTGGTGGTCGGCGACGGTGACGACGACGGTCTCGGGATTGAAGGATGAGCAGATGTAGCCGTACTTGCCGTCAGGCGAGAAAATCTGCATGCCAGGGCCGGCTGGTACCTTGATCTGCGTCTTCTCCTCGAAGGTGGCGGCGTCGATGACGGAGATATAGTCTTCACCACGGACCGTCACCCAGACTTCCTTGCCATCCGGCGTATAGAATGCCTCGTGCGGAGAGCGGCCGACATAGGTGGTGTGCTTCACCGCGTTTGTTGCGGTGCCGATGAAGGTCACGGAGTTCGAGCCGATAGAGACCACCGCGATCGTCTTCTTGTCGGGCGAGAAACCCATGCCGTGGACCAGCACCTGGCCCTTGTAGAGCGGCGAGAGGTTGCCGGGCTGGGGATCGCCGAGCTTGATGACGCCGAGAAGCTTGTTGGTTGCGGGATCGGTCACCGATACGGTGTTGGAGAATTGTTCGGCGGCGTAGACGCGGTCCTTGCTGCTGACGGGAATGTCCGGATCAGCGGCGGCGAAGGGCGCCTGTCCGGCGAAGGCGGAGAAAGGCAATAGCATGCTGCCCGCCAGCAAGCTGGCGGCAAAAGATGTACGAATGTTCATTGGGAGGACCTCTGGGTTACATCTTCATGTTGGGGTCCATGCCCTGCATGGTCTTGCTGGGCGTGGATCCGGTGGGGGTAGTCTCCGGGCCGACCTGGGTTGGGGCCGCTTCGGATGGGGGGAGCGGATCGCCGATCGCAAGCTTCATGGCCGCGATCTCCTGCTGCTGATCCACGATGATCTCCTGCGCGATGCGCTTAAGCTGTTCGTTCTTGCCGTATTTGAGAACTGCGAGTGCCATCTCGATGGCGCCCTGGTGATGGGGCGTCATCATCGCCACGAAGTCGCGGTCGACATCGCCTGATGGCTTGACCTCCATGTCCGCCATCATCTTGTTCATGGCCGCGTCGTTTTCCGCGAGATAGGCCGCCTCAGGCCCGGCATCATCCATCTGCATCGCCGAATGATCGTGCAGCGAGGGATCATGGGCGAAGGCAGCGCAGGCGCCCGCAGTTGCCAAAATGGTGGCCGCAAGAGCCATCGACTTTCGAGAGGACCAGAGGTTCATCGGCTTCTTCCTTGTTGCTACATCGAGGTAGACACCCGGGCGCAGATTCCATTCCCGAGGGGAGCAAATTATTTTCTCACGCTTGCTGGAGGGACCCGCCAAGGTTGCCCAACACGCCAAGCTGGCCGAAGATGATCGTCGCGGCAGTGTAGCAGTGGAAGGACGTCACCTTGCCATCCTTCAGATGGAAGACGTCGCAGCACGGCGCGTGCATTTCCTTGCCTGTGGCCGCAATCGTGCCGGCTGCCAGCGCGAGAGGGCCGGTATGGGTGCCGTTGAGGGTCAGCTCCACGATGACCACGTCGTCGGTCACGTAGAAGTTTCCGAGCTCGCGGTGCATGTCGTGGAAGGCAGTGGCGTAGATGTCGACGGTCTTGCCGATGTCGGCGCCGTAATATTTCGCGCCAGCCGACACGTCCCAGAAATAGCCGTCCTCGGCGAAGAGAGCGACGAATGCCGCCACATCCTTCACTTCGGCGGTCCGGTAGAGTTCCCGGATGATTTCTTCGTTGGTAGACATGTTGTTTCCTTGGCTTTGCTAGAGTTGGATCAGCGGATGGATTTGAAGGCCTTGCGCATTTCCTGCGCGAAGAGGTCGGGTTGCTCGAATGCGGCGAAGTGACCGCCCTTGTCGACCTCGTTCCAGTAAAACAGGTTCGGCCAGTGGGCTTCGGCCCATGCCTTCGGCGCGCGGTAGATCTCCTTCGGAAAGATCGAGGCTGCCATCGGGAGTTCGATCCGGCCGGCGTCGAAGCCGCCGCCGTTGCGGGCGTTCTCCCAGTAGATGCGGGCGGACGAGGCGGCCGTGCCCGTAAACCAGTAGAGCGAGATGTCATCGAGCATCTCATCGATCGTCAGCGCGTCTTCTGGCTCGCCGCGATTGTCCGTCCAAGCCTGGAACTTCTCATAGATCCACGTTGCCTGGCCGACAGGCGAATCCGCGAGCGCATATCCGATCGTCTGCGGCCGGGTCGCCTGCTCCTTGAAGTAGCCGAACTGATCGTTCGCGAACTTCATCGTCGCATCCATCGCGGCCTTTTCCTCGGGCGTCGGGTTCTTGGGCAATTTCTCCGGAAAGACCAGCGGCCAGTTCACATGGGCTGCCACCAGCCCTTCGGGGCGGACATGTCCGAGCGCATGGGTCACGCCCGATCCCCAATCTCCGCCCTGCGCCACCCACTTGTCGTAGCCGAGGCGTTTCATCAGCGTGGCCCAGGCATTGGCGGTCCGCACCACGGTCCATCCTTCCGAGGCCGGCTTGTCGGAAAAGCCGAAGCCGGGCTGCGAGGGAATGACGACGTGGAACGCGTCCGCAGCCGAGCCGCCGTGCGCGGTAGGGTCGGTGAGGGGGCCGATGACCTTGAGGAACTCGACGACCGATCCTGGCCATCCATGCGTCAGAATGATCGGGAGGGCGTTCTCATGCTTCGATTTCATATGGATGAAGTGGATACCGAGCCCATCGATGCGGGTGCGAAACTGCGGAAACGCATTGATACGCTAATCGAATTTCCGCCAATCATATTTGCGCTCCCAATAGGCGACCAATGATTTCGCCTTGTGGAGCGGAACGCCTTGCGACCAGTCCGAGACGGTTTCCTGATCGGGCCATCGCGTATTTTTGAGACGGCGCTTCAGATCGTCGATCGCGGCCTGCGGAACGGAAACCTTGAAAGGCGTCATCGCGTCGGTTGCCGGCGCAAGCAGGAGTTCCGCCTGCGCCGCAACCGCCTGGGATGTCAGCGAGGCGACGGCGGGTGCTGCCAGGGCGAACTGAAGAATGCGCCGGCGCGTCGCGACGGTCGATGGATCGGTCATTTCTTATTCCTCGATCTGATTGCTGTTTGAGCCCGCTCTCAAGCGTTTCGGGATCGGAGGCGCCTGTTGGGGGGCACGAACCGATCAAAAAAGTGTCAGGAGACGCGACCGCGCGGGTCATCGATGTGCTGCTTTGCGACATCGTAGCGGATACCCTGTCGGTCGAGAATCCGGACATTCTTCACGACCGTGCTCAGAGCCTTGAGGAAGATTGGAGAGTTTTCATGCGCCTCATAGGCGGCTTCGTCTCTCCAGCCCTCGACAAGGTGGAATGTGTTCGGATCCGTCAGATCCTGAGCGAAGGCGTAGAAGACGCATCCCTCGATCTCAGCTGCCGCCTTCATGTCAGGGATCACCGCGTCGATGAAGGTCTGCCGATCGTCAGGATGGACGCGATAATAGGCGCTGACGAGCATGTTCGTCGGCAGGGTCTTGTCGTGGTCGGCCATGGCCGTTTTCTCCTTTGGGTGGCTGATGGTATGTTTCGGTCGCGCGGCGATTAGCGTGACGCGATCAAGACTGTGCCGGATTTGCCTGGCTTTTCGACAAGTGCGGCAGCCTTGCCGACATTCGCGAGATCAAAAGTCTGCTCGACCTGAAAGAGCTCCGGCTTGCCGGCTGCGAGCTCAACCGCCATCTTAAGATCGGCCTTGCGGACGTCTACGGGCAAGCCCGCCCACCGACCGACCGTCACGCCCGACAGCCGGATGTCGCGTGTCGAAAAGTAAAGCGCGGGGACCGAGATCGGCTGTCCGGAAAGGTCGCCGTAGGACACCAGGCTACCGCCTTGGGCGAGCAGGCCGACCACCACACTGGCGGTCTCGCCGCCAACAGGATCGAGCACGACGCCGATGGGATGTCCGTCGGCGGCCGCAACGACCTTGTCCTGCCAGCCGGGCTTGTCTGTGGAAACAACCGGCAGATCCGGAAATACGACGTTGAGCTCGTTCACGCCGGCTTCCCGCCTGATAACGCCGACCACGTCGAAGCCGCGATCGAGCAGCAGCCCGATCACCAGTCTGGCGACCGCGGAACCCGCGGCGGTGAGAACGACGACGTCGCGGCCCGGTTTCGCGCCGGATGTCTCGACGGCCCGCAAAAGAAGTGCGGTCGTCAGCGGATTGACGTGCAGCTGTGCTGCGGCTTCGTCAGATACGTCATCGGGGATTTCGGTGACGTATTCGGCCGAGACGATAGCCTTTTCGCTCCACGCGCCTCGGCCGGGGAAGAAGGCGACGCGGGTGCCCGGCTTCAGATCGACGCCACTGCCCGCTTCCTCGACGATGCCGTAGCCCTCGAAGCCGACACGCACGCCCTCCTTCGGCAGCGCTGCTCCCGGCTGGTAGCGTCCTGCTATACCGAGAAGGTCGCCGTGGTGGACCGGCCGGAGAAGCACCCGGATCAGCACTTCGTTGTGCTCTGGATGTTTGGGATCTTCGACGTCGACTGCCTGAAGAACGTCCTCAGGCTTGCCATGCTTGAAATAGACTGCGGCACGCATCGCGAGCTCTCCTTGAGAATGAGACGTGGAGCGGCTGTTCGCCGCTCCTGTTTTGCGGTTAGACCTGGGCCTGACCACCGTCTGCGAAGAGCTCGGCGCCGTTGACGAAGCTTGCGTCGTCGGAAGCGAGGAACAGAGTTGCCTTGGCGATCTCCTCGGACTCACCGACGCGGCCGAGCGGGATGCGCGAGGCGAGATAGTCGAGCAGGCCCTGCTGCTGCTCCTTGTCGTCGCCGGCAAGCTCGACGAGGCCAGGGGTGCGTGTGGCGCCGGGCGAGACGACGTTGACGCGGATGCCGGTGCCCTTGAGATCAAGCGCCCAGGAGCGGGCGAGGTTGCGGACGGCGGCCTTGGAGGCGGAGTAGACGGAGAAGGCGGCGGTGCCTTCGGTCCCTGCGGTCGAGCCGGTCAGAACGACCGACGAGCCCTTGCCGAGCAGCGGAAGAGCTTTCTGCACCGTGAAGATCACGGCCTTCACGTTGCGGCCGAAGGTGTCGTCGACCTGCTCCTCGGTGATCTGGCCAAGCGGAAGCATGCTGCCGCCGCCGGCGTTGACGACGAGGGCGTCAAGGCGACCCTGTTCCGCCTTCACCTGGGCGAACAGCTTGTCGAGATCAGCATTGCTCGAGGAGTCGGCCTGTACGCCAACCGCGCCATGGCCGATCTCGGCCACTGCCTTGTCGAGCGCATCCTTGCGGCGGCCGGTGATGTAGACGCGAGCGCCTTCGGCGGCGAAGAGCTTGGCGGTCGAGAGGCCGATGCCGCTGGTTGCTCCGGTGACGACGGCGATCTTGTTTTCAAGTCTGTTGGTCATTTTACTCTCCTGATGGTGGGCGCGCGAAAGGGTTCAGCCCGAATGCGCGGCCTGTTGAAATTCTGAAACTGTTCGGGAGGTGGCGTTGGCTGTGGCCTCGTCGCCGTCCGATGAGGAGAAGTTAGTTCGTCAGCTTGGCGGCGAGAAGCCGCTCAGGGTGGAGACATTATCCATGGGGATGGATGGTCTCCGTCGTCACATTGCGTCTGGCATCGACGGCTTCGAATACTTTCGCCGCCCATTCCGTGAAGGCACGCAGCCGCGGGTTCGGAAATCGATCGGCCGGGTAGACGAGGTGCAGCGGATGATTGTCCGGCTTCCAGGCGGGCAGCAATTCGACCAGCGCGCCGCTCTCGAAGTGCGGTCTTGCGAGGAAGCCAAAGCTCTGGCCGATCCCCAGTCCTGACAGCAGCGCGTTCAAATGCGCGGTGCTCTCGTTGACGGAAATGCCGCTGGAGGTCGGGAGATATTCGCTTCGCTCGTCTCCGCGCTGGAACCGCAACGGAAATCGCTTTCCCGACGACGCCGAGAAGTAACTGACGATCCGATGCTGCCCGATATCCTCCGGCCGCTCCGGCAACTGGAGACCATCCAGATAGCTGGGCGATGCGCAAATCACGTAGTCCAACTCGCACAGTTTTCGCGCCTTCATGGATGAGTCACTCAGCGCTCCCCCGCGGATGACGCAATCGATCCCTTCGCTGACGAGGTCGGCGGGCCGATCGCTGACCCCAAGCATGAGGTCGATATCACGATACTGGTGCTGAAAGTCGGCGAGTGCGGGGATGAGGATCTGGTTTGCCAGCACGGAGCCGATATCGACGCGCAGCTTTCCCTTTGGCGCACTGCGGGAACCGGCGACCGTGCCGTCCATATCATCGAGATCGGCGAGCAGCTTCAGCGCGCGCTCGTGATAGGCAACGCCCTCGGTGGTCATCGTGACCGACCGCGTGGTGCGCTCAACGAGCTTTGTGCCCAGATGCGCCTCAAGATCCTGCACGAGTTTACTGACAGAGGAGCGGGGCAGGTTCAGCGTATCCGCCGCCTTGGCAAACGAGCCGGCCTCGGCGACGCGGACAAATGTTCGAATGGCGAGTATCTGATCCACGGGAGGTCCGGCTGCTGTTGGTTAGACGATAATCATCTATACCGGATCGCCGAGCTCCGTCATGCAAGTTATTGCTTGATTTGGATAATCGCACTGTCGATGCGGCTTGTGAATTTGCGGGTCGCCATTGTGAAAACTCTGCCGGCCGCCTTTCCAGCCGGCGACAATCCTGCCGATTTCGCGCAGGGCCGCCTTCGGCCCGGCTGCGTTGACGAGAATGATCGTAGCTTCTTTGCCCACCGCAAGGCCATAGGGAGTGCCGAGCTGGCGCGCGGCGGATCGCCCGACCATGTCGAACACCCCTTTTATTTCGGCGTCGCGCGAGAGCTGGGCGACGTTGGCGTAGAGATTGGCCATCCGGATCAGCGAGGCGTCGCCATAGGGCGTGAAGGGGTTGAGCACATTGTTGGTCGCAATCGAGGTGACGACACCGTGGGCGGCGAGGATATGGGCAGGGGCGACGCCGCGTGGCACCAGATGGTCGTAAGTGCGACCGTTGAGGAAGAGATCGGTGGCCGGCAGCACGGTGAGGGCGATCGCTGCCTCGGAGAGGTTCTTCGCAATCTCGATGACCGATGCCTCCGGCAATGCGGAGAGGTTGGTGACGTGGCCGATCGAGACCCGGCCTTGCCAACCGTGACGTTTGGTGGCCGCGATAACGGCGGGCAGGTCGGTTCTGTCGGGGTCGAGGCTGAAGTCGAGATGGAAATCGACGGCGACGTCGTGTTTCACCGCGAGTTCGAAGATCCTCGCGATGTGGCCTTCGGGATCGGGGTCGGTGTAGGGGCAGCCACCGATGAGATCGGCGCCGCCGGCGAGCGCTGCGTCGAGCATGACCAGGGTTTCGGGCTCATTGGTGAGGCCGTCCTGCGCGAAGGCGCAGATCTCGATGTCGATCGCAAAGGCGTAATCCGCCCTGATGCGCTTGATCGCCTCAAGGGAGCGAAAGCCGGCGCGGGGATCGATCTCGACGAAGGTCCGCATCCGCACCGTGCCATGCGCGATTGCCTTCTCGACGACGCGGGCGGCTCGCTCGTAAACGTCCTCCTCGGTGAAGCCGGGCTTTGCGCGTGCTGTCTCGCGCACCGCTTCGGTAAGCGTTCCCTCGCAGATCGAGCAGCGATCGAGGATGCAGGCCTTGTCCAGATGCACATGCGTATCGACGAAACCGCCGAAGGCGAAGTTTCCTTTCCCGTCGAAGCTCGTGACAGCATCGCAGCTGAAACTCTGCTCGATCGCGGCGATCAGGCCATCACGCACGGCGATATCTACGAGGGCACCATCTTCCTCGATACGGACATTGCGGATGACAAGGTCGAAGAGATGATCGGACATGCTGCTCATAGACCGATGGCTCCGCCATCGCTGCGAGGGTCGTGCGCAGCTTCCATTCGTCCGTCTTCGTGGATGCGGATGAGCCCTGCTTGGCCACCAAGCGGGCTGAGCGGGCCTATTGTCGCGACTTCGTGGCCCATGGCGCTGAGTGCTGCCAGCGTATCTGCGCCGATATTCTCCTCAAGCTTCAGGTTGTCACGACTATCCGAGAAGGTGCGGCCGAGCAGGAAGCGTGGTCTCGAAAGGGCCGCCAACGGGTCAAGGCCATGGTCAATCAGCAGACTGAGCAGTAGCGCCAGTGTCTGCGGCTGGCCATCGGCCCCCTGTGTTCCATAGACCAGATGCGGGCGCCCATCCTTGAGCGCGAGGCCGGGGTTCAGTGTGTAAAAGGGTCGCTTGCCTGGCTGAATGCAATTCGGGCTTGCTGGATCGACGCTGAAGGCCGCACCCCGGTTTTGCCATAGAATGCCGGTGTCGCCGGCAACCACGCCGCTACCCCAATCAAAATAGATGCTTTGCAGCAGGCAGGCGGCGCGGCCTTCGGCATCGACGGCAGCCAAAAGCGCCGTGTCGCCCTGCCTGTAGGGGGCGGGCCACTCGGCGGCGCGGCTGGGGTCGATCGCCGCAGCCTTAGCGGCCAGGCGCGCAGGATCGAGAAGCATTTTCGTGGCATCGTCGCCAAACTCCGGATCCGCGATCAGGTGACGATCAAGGAAAGCCTGTTTCACGGATTCCACAAGCGCATGGTAATAGGCAGCGCTCTCAGGTGCCTTATCCTTGGGCGCCAGCTGGGCAAGCACAGCCATGATGCCAAGGGTGGTAACGCCCTGCGTCGGCGGCGGTGGCGCTAGCAGAACGGTGTCACCATAGCCGAGCCGCACCGGATCGACGATACGCGTCCGCGTTGCCACGAGATCGGCGGCCGTCAGCGGAGAGCCTACGGCGGCAAGGCCGCAAGCTATACGGTCTGCCAACGCGCCCTCGTAGAATTCTCTGGCGCCATTTTCAGCGATGGCCTTGAGGGTTTGCGCCAAAGCCGGCTGGCGCTGGATGCCGTCGCGCTGGAAGAGGTCGCGAAAGCCCGGCCATGTCTCGGATTCGCCCGCGCGGAAATCGTGCCAGAATGTCTGCGACGGGCTGACGGCAAAGCCGTCCTCGGCGAGCGTGATGGCATCGTCGAGCAATGCAGCAAGTTGCTCGGAGCCACCCCATACCGTGGTGGAGTGATCGAGCACCTTCTCCCAGCTATCGACCAGGCAGGCGGTCGTCAGCGTCGAGGCCGGACCGCGTGGCGGGATCGGGCCGTTGATCTCGGCCTTCGCGGCAGCCTGACCGATGCCGAGGAAGGTCCGCGCGTCGCCATCCTGGTCGCAAACCATCCAGACGGCGTCGCCACCGAGACCGCAGAAATGCGGGTAGGTGACGGCGAGCGCGGCACCCGCGGCGACCAGCGCTTCGATCGCATTGCCGCCGCGCGCCAGCACCTTGGCGCCAGCCTCGCTCGCCTGCCAATGCGGTGCCGTCATCATGCCGTCGCGCGATTGTGCGACGGCTGTTTTGGTCTGCCGGCTCCGGTAGTTCATCAGCGGACCACGGCTCCGTTCTCGGCAACCAGCTGGCCCCCCTTGAAGACGCGGCGCGGCTTCGGAATGGCGACGACGGCTTCCGGGATATGCTCGGCCGCGAGCGTCACGAAATCGGCTTTTGCGCCGATGGCGATGCCATAGCCTTCGAGGTTGAGCGCCTTGGCGCCGCCTGCAGTCACCACTTCGAAAGCGGCGGCGAGTTCCGTATCCGTGTAGAAACCGGAGCGATAGGCGATGATTTCGGCGCGGCGCAGCATGTCGCCATCGCCGAAGGGCCACCAGGAATCGCGGATATTGTCGTTGCCCGAGAAGACGGTGACGCCGGCCGCCCGCAGCAGCGCGACCGGCGGGAAGTTGTGGTTGCCCGGCGCGTTGGTCATGATTGCGACACCACTCTTGGCGATCAGCGCGGCGATCTTCTTCATCGCATCGGGTCCGAGATCGCCGAGGCCATAGGCGTGGCTGACGGCGACATGGCCCTGCATGCCGAGCGCCGTCGTGCGGGCGCAGATTTCCTCGATGGTCATCGCGCCCATCGTGCCGGCGTCGTGGAGGTGGATATCGACATCGACGCCGCGCTTTTCGGCAATGCCGAAGACCACATCGAGATGTCCCTTGATGTCGCGGTCGAAGGAGAGCGGATCAAGCCCGCCGACCAGATCGGCGCCCATGCCCATCGCCTCTTCCATCAGTTCAGGCGTGCCGGGGCTTTTCAGAATGCCGCTCTGCGGAAACGCAACGAGCTGTATGTCGATGATATCCTTGTAGGCTTCGCGTACGGCAAGAATTGTCTCCAGCGATTTCAGCCCCACCGAGCCGTCGACCATCACATGGCTGCGCATCTGCAGCGCGCCGTTTGCGATGCAGAGGTCGAGCTGCTTGCGGGCGCGCTCGTCCATCGGTGCTGCGGCCGCCATGTTCTCGGCCTGGAAGGCGACGCGCTCATGCACGTCAAAGCCGTTGGTGCAGGCTTTGTGCGGAATCCACTTGTCGCCGTAGAAGCTGGTGTCGAGATGGATGTGCCCCTCGACGAAACTTGGGACCAGAAGCGCGCCGGCAATGTCGACGGTCTTGGCGGCGGTCGTGCTCGTGCCGGCCTTGTTGATTGCCGAGATGCGGCCGTCCGAGACGAGGATGTCGTTGAGCGAGCCATCGGCCAGCTTGGCGTTCGTGAACAGTGTTTCGGTCACCGGGGTCTCCCTTGATGTCTTTGTTCTATCGTCATTTTTGATGCTCCTCCCCATTCATCAGGG
This sequence comes from Rhizobium sp. 01N48, assembly GCF_056399145.1. Lineage (NCBI taxonomy): Bacteria > Pseudomonadati > Pseudomonadota > Alphaproteobacteria > Hyphomicrobiales > Rhizobiaceae > Rhizobium > Rhizobium sp. 01N48. The sequence goes on along the minus strand of NZ_JBFTQT010000011.1, from coordinate 168,691 downwards.
GAGGAACGATGTCGTTCGATCGGAGCGGCGCGCCGATCAGTTCTGCGGCAGGGTGCCCTGCACGCCTTCGATCAGCCAGGTCATGCCCTTGATGTCGGCATCGGCGAGTTCCCGACCCTTGGCGACCTTCACGTCACCCTTCTGATCCTTGATCTCACCGGCAAAGGGCTTCAGCTTCCCACTGATGATCGCGGCTTCGGCGGCCTTCATTTCGGCGGCGACCGATTCTGGCAGTTCCGGATTGCTCGTCGTCATCTTGACGTAGCCGCCCGGCCCGAGACCCAGCCAGCGGCTTTCCGCCTTCCAGTCGCCGGCCATGACGGCCTTGGCGGCGTTGATATGGGCGGCACTCCAATCCAGTTCGAAAGAAACCAGCTGCTTCTTCTTTACATAGGCGGAGAAATCGCCCGTCGAGCCGATCGACCAGACGCCTTTCTCCTCGGCGGCCAGTCCCTGCACCGGCGTGTTGGGGCTGCCGGAGATGACATCTGCGCCCTGCGCGATCAGTGCCGCGACGGCGTCCTTTTCCTTGCCGGGATCGACCCAGGCATTGGCCCAGACAACTTTCAGCGTCACGTCGGGGTTGACCGAGCGGGCGCCGAGCAGGAAGGCGTTCAGGCTGTAGATGACCTGCGGCACCGGGAAGGCGCCGACCCAGCCGAGAACGTTGGTCTTGGTGGTGCGGCCGGCGGCGATGCCGGTGAGGTAGGTGCCCTCATAGTGGCGGGCTTCGAAGACGCCGAGATTGTTGCCCGCCTCGATGCCGGCGCAGCATTCGAAATGCGACTTGGGCAACATCGGAGCCAGTTTCTTCAGCGAGGCATATTGCGAGAAGGTGGTGCCGAAGATCAGCTTGTTGCCCTGTGCGGAAAGCTGGCGGAACAGGCGCTCGCAATCCTGAACCTGTGCGATGTTTTCGAGCACCGTCACCTTCACCTTGTCGCCGAATTCCTTTTCGAGCGATTTCCAGGCGTTAGCCTGGAAGTATTCCCAGCCGGTATCGGAGATGGCGCCCATGTGGATGACGCCGACCTTGAGCGGCTCTTCGGCGGCGAAAAGCGGTCTGGCGCCGGCGCCAATCGCAAGCGCGCCGGCGGCGCTGGTTCTCAGGAAGTCGCGTCTGGAAAATGTGGTCATTTCGGTTCCCTCTGTTGTTGTTTGGTTTAAGTGATGGACGGCTGTTTCAGCCCTCGGCGGCAAATGGCTTGCCGAGGGAAGCGGGGACGTTGAGGCGCATCAGCGCGGCGTTGCGCGAGATCAGCACCAGCACGACGATCGTGACGAGATAGGGAAGGGCGGACATGAGCTCGGACGGCATCCCGATGCCGGCGCTCTGGGCAAAGAGCTGGGCGATCGTGGCGCCGCCGAACAGATAGGCGCCGAGGAAGCAGCGTCCCGCCCGCCAGGTGGAAAAGACGACCAGTGCCACGGCGATCCAGCCACGCCCGGCAATCAGCCCCTCGGTCCAAAGCGAGGTGTAGACGATCGATACGTAGGCGCCCGCAATGCCGGCGCTTGCACCGCCGAAAAGCGTGGCGAGGTAGCGGATCGTGTTAACGGGATAGCCGAGCGCATGCGCAGATGTGGGCGATTCGCCGATCGCGCGCAGGATCAGCCCGCTGCGGCTGCGGTTGAGGAAATACCAGACGCCGGCGAAGAAGGCCCAGGACAGCCAGGCCAGCGGATGAAGTTGGCCGAGAATGACGCCCAGCAGCGGGATTTTCGCGGCAATCCTTGATGCTGTCGAAGGCTCCATCACGATCGCCATGCCGATGTAGGGCTTGCCGATGAACGAGGCGAGACTGGTGCCGAAAATCGTCAATGCCAGCCCGACCGCGATCTGATTGGCGCGGAAGCCGACGGCGAGAACCGCGAACATGAGGGCGAGCAACATCGCCGCCAGCATGGCCGCGACTACTGCGAGCCACAGGCTGCCGGTCGCCATCATCACGATGAAGGCAATCACCGCGCCGATGACCATCATGCCCTCGACGCCCATGTTTAGCACGCCGGAACGTTCGGCGACGAGTTCGCCGAGTGCAGCGTAGATCAGGGGCGTGCCGGCAACGAGTGTGGCCACGAGAATGGGAAGGATCTGGTCCATCATGTGGCGGCTCCCTGGCGGTTGGAGGACTGGAAGCGGATTCGGTACTGAATGAAGACGTCTGTCGTCAGCAGGAAGAAGAGCAGCGTGCTCTGCAACAGGCCGGTGATCGAAGACGGCATGCCGAGCGACATCTGCGCGACATCGCCCGAGAGATAGAGCAACGCCATCAAGAGGCCGGAGAGCAGGATGCCGACCGGGTGCAACCGCCCGAGAAAGGCAACGATGATCGCCGCGTAGCCATAGCCGGGCGAGGCGGTCGGGAAGATCTGGGCAAGCGGGCCGGCGATCTCGCCGACGCCTGCGATGCCGGCAGCCGCACCGCTCGCAAGCATGCCGATCCAGACCGCGCGGCTGACGCCGAAGCCGGCATAGCGGGCGGCGCCTTCGGAGAGGCCCGTGACCTTGAGCTGGAAGCCGGCGAAGCTGCGGTTCATGAACAGCCAGCCCGCGACAACCGCGCCCAGCGCGAAGAGGACGCTGACATTGGCGCGGGTGTCCGCGATCAGGATCGGGAAGAGGGCATCCGGCGCCAGCGGCTCCGACTGCGGGAAGTTGAACCCGGCCGGATCGCGCCAGAGGCCGAAGATCAGCCAGGACAGCCAGAGGGCCGCGACGTAGTTCAACATCAGGCTGACCAGGATTTCGCTGGCATTGAACTTTACGCGCAATAGCGCGGGGATGGCCGCCCAGAAGACGCCGCCGACAGCGCCGGCGATCACCATCAATGGCAGAACCCACCAGCCGCCGGCCGGGCCAAACTTCAGCGCGACATAGCCGGCGAAGATGACGCCCACTGTCAGCTGCCCTTCGGCGCCGACGTTCCAGATGCCGGCGCGAAAGCCGATCGCGAGGCCGACGCCGATCAGCACCAGGGGTGCAGCCTTGATCAGCAGCTCGCCGAAACCGTAGAGATCGGCGAGAGGCGCGGTCAGGAAGATGATCAGCGCTTCAAGTGGGTTTTGGCCGGCGAGCGCGAAGAGCGCCATGGCAACGATCGACGTCAGCGCAATCGCGATGACCGGCGACATCAGGATCATGATGCGCGAGGGATTGGGGCGCGGTTCAAAGCGCATGGGCAAGCTCCTTGCTGGCGCGTTCGTCTGGCTCGTCGCCGGCACTTTGGCCGGACATGGCAATGCCGATCGCATCGCGGTTTGCCTCGGCAATCGGTATGGCCGCCGTCAGCCGGCCGCCGGCTATGACGGCGATTTTGTCGGAGATCTCGAAGAGTTCGTCGAGTTCCTCGGAGATGACGACGATCGCCGCACCCCGATCGCGCAGGTCGAGCAGCGCCTGGCGGATGATGAGTGCCGCTCCGACGTCCACACCCCAGGTCGGCTGCGAGACGATCAGCACGCCCGGCTCCTGCAGGATCTCGCGGCCGATGATGAATTTCTGAAGGTTGCCGCCGGACAGGCTGCCGGCCTGCGCCTGGGCGCCTGGCGTCCTGACGTCGAAGGCCTGAATGCAGCGCTCGGCATAGGCCTTAACGCGATAGAAGCGGATGAGACCGGCGCGAATAGCGCCGTTGCGATTGGCGGTGAGCAGCACGTTCTCCAGGAGCGGCAGCGAGGGGACCGAGCCCTGCTTCAGCCGATCCTCGGGAACGGAGCAGAGGCCAAGCCGCCTCCGGCCGGCCGGATCGCGGTGGCCCGCTGGCTTGCCGTCGATGGTGATTGCATCGGCATTCGATAGCGGCGTTTCGCCCGAGAGTGCTCCCAGCAGTTCCTGCTGACCGTTGCCCGAGACGCCGGCAATGCCGAGAATTTCGCCGCCGCGCACCGCAAAGCTAATGTCGCCAAGTGCCGTGCCGAACGGATCCTGGGTAGGGAGCGTCAGACCGGACACGCTGAGGCGTGTTTTGCCGGCCAACGTGTCGCCGCGATGGCGAAAGCTCGGGAGATCGGCGCCGATCATCATGCGGGCCATCGAGGCCGGGCTTTCCTGTCTAGGATCGCACATGCCGGTGACCCGGCCGCCGCGCAGGATGGTTGCGGTATGGCAGAGATCCCTGATCTCGTTCAGCTTGTGGCTGATATAGAGAATGCTGCATCCCTCGGCCGCGATCTGGCGCAGCGTGACGAAGAGCGTTTCGACCGCCTGCGGCGTCAGCACAGAGGTCGGCTCGTCGAGAATGAGCAGGCGCGGATTTTGCAAAAGCGCGCGGATGATCTCGACCCGCTGCCGCTCGCCGACTGACATCGTGTAGATATGCCGCTCCGGCTCTACCGGCAGGCCATAGCGCGCGGCGACTTCGTTGATCCTTCTCGACAGCGGTTCGATCGGCGGGCGGCCCGGCAGCGCCAGCGCGATGTTTTCCGCCACCGAGAGCGTGTCGAACAGCGCGAAGTGCTGGAACACCATGCCGATACCGAGCTTCTGCGCATCGGCGGGCGAGGCGATCGAAACCTCGCGCCCATCCCACAGGAGCTCGCCGGAATCCGGTCGTACCATGCCGTAGATGATCTTCATCAACGTCGACTTGCCGGCACCGTTCTCGCCGACGACGGCGTGGATCTCACCCGGACGGACGCAAAGGTCGATCCGGTCATTGGCGACCACGGCCGGATAGGCCTTGCGGATTCCTCGCAGCTCGAGGCGGTGTTCGGTATGTGGCGATATCGTATGTGGCATGATGACAATCTTGGCTACATGATCTCTATAATCACGTATGCAACATTGATGCCAGTCCGTATCGATTGTCGCGGCGAACGATGCGCCGAGGCGCTAAATTTATGGAATCGTTGATATAAAGCCCGAGTCGCACCTGGCTGCGCCCAGGTCGACGAGTGGTCGCGGTTGGTTCCACGTCTACATAAAATGCAAAATCATGTATACGTGATTGAAAAAGCGGCAATCAGCCCGCGGTGCGAGCGGAGAAGCGGGAGAGGATCGAGCCAAGATCAGGCTCAATGGCCGCCTCGTCCTCGAACAGCGCCCGGCTTTCTACTGACGACAGATGATCATCCATCAAGCGCTCAGCGGCGGCGATATCGCCCTTCTTGAGGGCAGCGATAAGCCCGGAGTGCTCGCTAATGGCGCATTCGCTCGAATGCGGGCGGCTATACATGGCAAGGATCAGCGAACAGCGCGACACCAGTTCGGAGAGATAGCGCTGCAGGAGTGCATTGCCCGCAAGGTCGGCAAGCTTCAGATGGAACTCGCCCGCAAGCCGCGTCGAAAGCCGGACGTCGCCCTTGGCATGGGCGCCCTCCTCCTCCTGGACATGTTCGCGCAGGCTCTTCTCGATGGCGGGGCTCCAGCGCTTGACCACCGCCTTCATGACCTCGCGCTCCAGCGCACGGCGCACCGCGAATGCATCGCGTGCTTCCTCAAGGCTCGGCTGAGCGACCGTGGCTGTGCGTTTGTGATAGGTATCGACCAGCCCCTGAGCCTGCAATTTTGCCAGCACGGCGCGTACCAGAGTACGGCTCATGGAAAAGTGCTTGCCGATCTCATCCTCGGGCAGCTTGGTACCGGCTTTGATCGCCTGCTCGATAATGGCCTGTCTCAGGGTGCGATGGGCGATATCGACCCGGTCGGAATTCGATGACATGGGACTTCAATGAATGTTTCGGTGGCGTATACGCTATATCGCCATCATGCGTACAACAAGTGCCGCGCCCTATATCGCAGATAACAGTTACCGCGATCCTGCACCGGATGCGCGATGTATACTGCGATATCGCGCAGGCGATTCCATAAGAACCCGCCGGAATGCCGCTGCGAATGCACTGTCGGAGGCATAGCCCAGCGACTGCGCAATGCGCGGCAGGGGTTCCTCACCGCGGCGAAGGCGGGCGGCGGCGATCCGCATCCGCCAACGGACAAGGTAGTCCATCGGGGATGCCCCAACGGTCACCTTGAAGCGTTCGGCAAACGTCGAGCGGGACTGGCCAACGAGGCGCGCAAGCGTTTCGACCGTCCAAGGGTGCGCGGGATCAGCGTGGATTGCCCGCAGCGCCGGTGCCAGGCGATTGTCCGCAAGGCCCGCGAGCCATCCGGGATGCTGAGCGCGGTCCTGCGCGAGGTAGGCGCGCAGAACGTAAATGAACGTCAGCCGCAAAAGATCGTTGCAGGCGACACGAGAACCAGGTGCCGTACCGTTCCATTCACGGTCCAGTTGCTCAAGCAGCCAGCCGATCGGGCCGGCATCGTCACTTTTGATGAGGACGAGCGGTGGCAGCGCATCCGTCAATAGCGAACCATCTACCGTGTCGAGATTGACACTTCCGCCGAGCAACACGAAGTCAGAGCCGTCGGCGATCGTCACATCGAGGCCGGCATTGGCGAAAACCTTGCTTGCCGGGACCGAAGGCACCTTCGGATCGCTGCAAAGTGTAAACGACCTGCCGCTGACGACAAGGCAGTCTCCGGCCTCAACACGGCGAGGTGCGGCGCCGTCCTCGATAATCCATGCGGCACCGCGCCGCACGGCATTGAACTTCAGATAGCTCGGCGCTGGAAAGGCGACTGACCACGGTCCCGAGGCAGCAAACCGCACGGAAAACAGCGCGCGGGCATCGATTGCGCCCAGAACGTCGGAGAGAGCATCATGCATGTTTTGGACGATCACGACAAAATTCCGGATTCTTCAGGCTGTAGTCACCGAAAATCTACACGATATGCGTTGCGGACACCAGAAAAACGAAGGAGTGAATACATGTCCGAGCAAAAACCAATCGGATCGCCATTCGGCGCAGCGAGCACGGCACTTAACGTCGTCGAGGGCCTCGATCTTACCGGCAAGACGGCGATCGTGACGGGCGGCTATTCCGGGCTTGGGGTGGAAACAACGCGGGCGCTTGCAAGCGCCGGCGCGCATGTGATCGTTCCGGCGCGCGATCGCGGCAAGGCCGAGCGGACGCTGGCCGGAATAGGGAACGTGACCATCGAGACGATGGACCTCACCGACGCCGCATCGATCGCCGCCTTCTCGAACAGGATTGTTGGACAGGGCAGGGCTGTCTCCATCCTGATCAACAGCGCCGGGATCATGGCAACGCCGCTGGCCCGCGATGTCGACGGCCATGAGAGCCAGTTCGCCACCAACCACCTTGGACATTTCCGGCTGGTGGCCGGTCTTTGGCCGGCTCTCATTAAGTCGGGTAACGCCCGCGTCGTCTCGGTCTCCTCGCGGGGTCATCAGATCTGCCCGGTCGATTTTGACGATATCGACTTCCGCGCGCGCCCCTATGACAAGTGGCAAGCCTATGGTCAGGCAAAGACCGCCAATGCGCTTTTCGCGCTTGGTCTTGATCAACGTGGAGCGGCATTCGGTGTGCGGGCGTTCTCCTTGCACCCCGGGGTCATCCTGACGGACCTCGCCCGCCATCTCAGCGAAGACGAGATCAATGCGTTTGATGTCTATGACGAGAACGGTGATCGCCGCGTCGATCCCTCCCGCGATTTGAAGTCACCGGAGCAGGGCGCCGCGACGAGTGTGTGGGCCGCAACTTCACCGCAGCTGGTCGGGATAGGCGGTGTCTACTGCGAAGATTGCGAGATATCTCTACCTCAGGAAGAGGCGCCGGGAGACAAGGGCGTTGCGCCGTGGGCGATGGATCCTCAAGCGGCCGATCGGCTATGGGATATCTCGAAAACGATCACCGGTATCTCGCCGGGAGATATGTGACGCCTTGGCCTGCGGCCCGTGGAAAGCGGCCGCAGGCCAAACAAGGGGCGGGAAATGGTACGCCGTGTGTGCGCTGGATGTCACGGTTTTGTCGCTCGCCCTATCGTGCCGCAACAAACCGCAATGCGCGACAGAGCATGACCGTAACGATCGTTGAATGGTCCTCGTCGGCGCCGACCTCGAATTTCACCGCCTTTTCGCCGACAACGGGACGGATGGCCTCCGCAAACTCTCGCGCGTTCTCGATCATCCGTCTTGCCTCGCGCACTTGATGATAGCGACCCGTCAGGCTTTCCAGGTCCTGCCAGGGCGCGAGTTCCTGCTCCCAACGGCCGGCGGAGATATGAAGCCGCAGCGGGGTAGGGGCACGGATCGCGGCGCCCGCCTGCATCAGCCCGGCTCGGTCCCACCAGATGGAGGGGCTGAAGCTGATATAGCCTGAGAACAACTCAGGGCGGCGGCTCAATATGTCGAGGACGAAGTAGCCGGCAAGCGAGTGCCCCATCAGCATTCGGCGGGCCGGATCGGCAGGATAGGCCGTCTCGATATGCGGCTGTAGCTGCGTGCGCAGAAACGCGACGAATGCGTCCTGTCCACCGCAGGCGCCACTGGACGCATCGGGTAGAGCCGCCTCATCCGGCGCATGGCGCGTGAGGTCGAACTGCCGGCGGTCTATGTTGTAGCTTTCGGTATCAGGGTAGCCGATGCCAACAACAATGGACGGTGATATCCCGGTCGCCTGTGGGCGCCGTGACACGCGCTTCATCGTTTCCGAGACGGTCACGAAATCGGAATTGCCATCGAGCAGATAGAGAACGGGGAAACCCGATGCCGGCGGTTCGACGTCTGGAACCGACACGAAGATCTCGTAGTCGAGACCGCTCACGATCGATCGCTGGCGGAACCTTTCGCAGCCGGGCAGGACATAGGGTGTCCGGATCAATGTCTCGGGACATTCTGCCGATTGCTGGTGATGCTTTTTCATGCTGCGACCGAACCCCATCATTTCGTCCAATATGCTCCCGTGAGTGGCACGGCCATGAAGCCGTTGAACTCCTGTCGCACGGCCTCCACATCGATATCGGCAAACAGATCGGGATGCACCCAGCGAGCGATCAGCTCAAGTGCCAGAAGATCGAGCGGCGAATTGAAGAGCTGTTGGGAAATGCCGTGAATATTGCCCTTTTCGATCGCCGGTAGCGATGAGAACCCCGGGCGCGCGAGAAGGCGATCGAGTGACGCCTGTGTCTCCGACGCACTGTAGTTCGGACCGACCAGCAAGCCGCCGCGCTTTTCCATATACTGGCCGCCGCTGGCGATATAGATATCCGGCTTGGTTGCGAGCGCATATTCCAGGCTGATCTGCCCGGATGGTCTTCCCTTTAGAACCGCGCCGATATTGGCGCCGCCGGCAAAATCGATGAAACGGCCCACATTGCCCGAACCCGGTGAATTGCAGCATGCTTCATTTGTGGACGCGTGCGTCTCCATGAAGACGACCGGCTTTTGCAGGGCGCCAGCCATGATGATCCTGTCCATCAGCATGCGTTTCTGTTGCTGCCGGAACGCGACGACCTTTTGCGCCTGTTCATCGCGGCCGATCGCCTTGCCGAGAATATCGAGGCTCTTGTCGGTATTGACGAAGGGATCGGCGGAGAAATCGACGAAGATCACAGGAATGCCGGCTTCATCGAGCTGTGCAAGCTGCTGCTCGGCCGGACGCGAGTGAAGCGACAGGATCACCAGATCGGGCTTGGCCGCGATCACCTGCTCCACCGCCATGTCCTGCGTGTTGCTCGTCGATCTCGGCAAGGTGTCAATCGCCGGGAACTTGGCCAGGTAGGTAGCGTAGAGCTCGCGGCCGAAACGATCGATGTCATGCGGCCATGCGGCAACGAGGCTGATGGGATCGTCGCTCAGGAAAGACAGAGCGATGATCATCCGCCCGTCATCGACCAGAATCCGGCTCGCCGGCTTCTGGAGGGTGACGTTGCGGCCCTTGAGATCGGTCAGCGACAGCTCAGCATGCGCCGCACCCGCAACGCTTAGCCCGATCAGCAAGACAAGGAGGCGAAACATCTCGAGCATGCAGCATCTCATCGAATTGCCCAATCTCATAGCCGCGTCCATTTCCGTCACCACTTATAGGCAAGGGTCGCCATAACCGTGCGGCCAGTGCCGTAGAAGCATTGCGCAGCGGAGGCGCAAGCCGCGACATACTCCTTGTTGAAGAGATTTGTCACATTGACCGCGGCCGTCAGGCCCTTGAACTCTGGGTTGTTCTGGCCGAAGTCGTAATGTACGGCCGCGTCGAACAGAGTGTAGCCAGGCACCTTCATCGCGTCGGTATTCGTGGCGTCGCCGTAAGTGCCGCCGATATAGCGTGCGCCACCGCCAAAACCGAGGCCGGCAAGCGGGCCATCGCTCAGCGTATAGTCGGCCCAAAGGTTTGCCATGTGCACCGGCGCGCCAACGGGGGCGTTGCCTTCCACATTCGCGACGTTGTTCTTCGTGACCTTGATGTCGTTGTAGGAGTAAGACGCGATCAGGTTAAGGTTATCCGTCACCGCGAACTTCGCTCCCAGTTCGACGCCGCGCGAACGGACCTCACCGGTCTGCGTCTGGCACACCGTTGCACTGCAGCCCATGCTCGTTCCGGTGCCCGGATGGGCGGTGTCCGTCGTCAGCACGTTCTGCTGGGTCAGGTCGTAGAGCGCAACGGTAAAGAGCGCGTCCATGTTCTGCGGCTGATACTTGATGCCGACCTCATACTGCTGGCCCGTCGTCGGCTTGAAGTTGACGCCGCCGTAGCCGGTCCCGGTGGTCGGGTCGAAGGAGGTGGAATAGCTGGCGTAAGGAGCGATGCCGTTATCGAACTCGTAGAGAAGACCGGCTTTCCAGGTGAAGGCGCTGTCGGTCGTCTCGGAATTGCTTGTGACATTCGAGGTGAGATTGGTCGTCGCATTGTCGATGCTGGCCCAATCCTGGCGGCCGGCGAGAACGAAGGACCAATTGTCCAGCTTCATCTGATCCTGAATATAGACGCCGGTCTGCCGGCGCGTCTGGTCCTGATGCCCGGTGAACTTGACGTTCGGAGCGGCCTCGTACACGGGGTTGAGGTAGTTCAGATAGGTGGTTGCGCCGTTTCCATAGGTCGCGCTCGCGTCCACCTGCTGGTAATCGAGGCCGAACAGGACGGTGTGCTCCAGCGCGCCCGTATTGAAATCCGCCTGCGCCTGGTTGTCGACGGCCAGCGCGTTGAACTGTTCGACATAATGGGTCGACTGGCGCGAAAGGCACAGATAGCTCACGCCGCCGCAGCTCGCGGCACTTGCCCATGGGGCGCCCGGCGCGACCGAGTAGGCCTTGAACTCGCTCTCATTATGCATGAAGCGCAGGTTCCGCCGAACCGTCCAGGTATCGTTCAGGTGCTGCTCGAACTCGTATCCCAGCGTCGCCTGCGTGCGCTCGAACTGGTTGTAGTTCGGATTGCCGCTGAAGAAATCATAGGGGATCTGGCCGTTCGGGTTCGTCTGCAGGGTGCCGAGCGCCGGCATCCAGTTCGTCAGCGCAGCGTTCGGATCGCGTGTATAGCTCGCCTTCAGGGTCAAGGTCGTGTCGTTGTCGGGCGCCCAGGTAACCGATGGAGCCATCGCGACGCGCGAGCTGTCGGAATAGTCGAAGCCGAGATCGTATTGGGTGGCGATGCCGGTGAGCCGGTAGAGAAGCTGGTCATTGCCTTCAACCGGCCCGGTGAAATCGAAAGCCGCTTCAGCGCGACCATTATTGCCGAAGCGCGTCAGCACCTCGTGAGAGGCCTCCGCTTCCGGCTCCTTGCTGACCAGATTGACGAGGCCGCCGGGATTGCCGGAGCCGTAGAGCACCGATGCCGGTCCGCGGGTGATATCGATACGCTGCAGGAAATATGGATCGACCGACGGCACATTGTAATTGAGCCCCGTCGGCAGCCTCAGACCATCCCAGTAATGGATGTAGTTTGCTGCTCCCCCGAAACCTCCGAAGCCGCGGATGAAGACGCTGTCGAACCGGTCGCCGGGTCGCGAGCCCGTCGTGACGCCCGGCTCATAGCGCAGTGCCGCTGCCACGCTGGTCGCGCGGCGCTTCTCGATGTCTTCTTGCGTCACCACGGAGACTGACTGAGGCGTCTCGATGAGCGGTGTATCGGTCTTGGTACCCGAGCGCGAACGCTTGGCGACCGGACCCTTGTCCTTCGCGCCATCGGCCGTGATGGTGATCTTCTGCAGATCAGTCGCCGTCTGTTCTTGCGCCACGGCGGTGGCCGCTCCGAGAATGGCGGGCGTGACGACCGCTGCGCGGAGGAGAATTCGAATAGAATCCATTATGTCCCTCAGTCACTCACGAGGCATCTGCTGTCCAGTCCAACGACCGGAAACACACACTCGTTTAAAATATGATGGAATTAATCATGTTTATTCTTTATACGGCGAAGGGGATGTCCGGCCACCGCGAACTTGTTTGAAAAAGCCTCAATATCGTTTGCAGAACACACGGTGGCGGTGCGGCATCAAAAAACGGGACTGGTTCGATGAATTCGCTCGTCAAGGCGCAGGATTTTTTTGATCACTTGCAGAAGGAGAACCAATCCTTCCGCCTGCTCGCATCCAACCGGCAGGGCGAGGATACGCTTCTGCGCGGTCGCTTCCAAAAGACACAGATCCGCAGCGGGCTCACCGTTCACTATTCCGACGTCACCAATCTTTGCGACCTGCGCACCGAAACCGAAGCGCCGCCGCATCTTGGCATCAAGCTGTTCTTCCAGGGCGGCGTCAGCGCCAGTATCGGCGACAAGGATATTCCGATGGCGCAGCAGCAATCCGGTTCGGGACGCTGGGTGCCTTCCGCCACGCTGTTCTATCAGAAAGAACGCGAGGTCTTTCGCCGGCGCGCGGCGATCGGCGATCGGGTGAGGAAGCTAACCATCAAGATCTTCCCGGAATGGCTGGAATCAGGGGATGTGCTTGGCGGGTCCGGCGCCGATGCGCTGAGGCAATTCACCGCGACCACACTTGCGGCCCAATCCTGGAAGCCGAGCGCTTCGCTGATCGCGCTTGCGGAACAGGTGATCAACCCAGCCGGAGTCGAGACCTATCTATCGCGCCTCTATATGGAAAGCCGCATCCTGCAGATCATCGCCGATGCTTTCTCCCAGGTCACGAATACCGGCCATGCCCAGCCCGAGCCTCACAGCCTCAGCCCCGTCGAACGCCAGCGCCTGAAACGCGCGGAAGAGTTGCTTGCGGTCGATGGTCCGCCACCTTCCGTCGATGCGCTGGCTGCCGAGGTCGGCGTCGGCGTCAACACGTTGCAACGCCTGTTTCACACCGCCTACGGGACGACGGTGTTTCACTATATACGCAAGATCAAACTTGATCAGGCGCGCGTGGCGCTGGAAACCGGCAAGCTGACCATCGCGCAGGCAGCATTCGTCGCCGGCTATTCAAGCGCCGCGAATTTCGCCACGGCCTTCCGCAAGGTCTTCGGATTTTCGCCGAAGGATGCGCGCTCGAGATAGGCTTGGCGACAGTCAGGCTCTCTGCGGCTGGCGCGTGTCCTGCGCCTCAAGATAACGATAGCGTGCGCCAGGATGGGGCGCCTCTAATCGCGGCCCATGGCCGAACAGCTTTTCGCGCAATGTGCCCTGACGATAATCCGTCTTGTAGACGCCGCGCTTTTGCAATTCCGGCACCAGCAGATCGACTGCGTCCTCGAAGCTCTCGGGCGTGATGGCATAGGCGAGATTGAACCCGTCGACATCGGTATCCTCGACCCATTCCTGCAGCAGGTCGGCGACCGTCTGCGGCGAGCCGACGAAAACAGGGCCGAAGCCGCCGACGCCGACCCAGTCGGCCATTTCGCGCACCGACCAGACCTTGTCGGGGTCGATCGTCGTGAATGTTTCGACAGCCGATTGCACCGCGTTGGTGTGGCGGTGGCGTAGTGGCTCATCGGGTGAGAACTGGCCGAAATCGATCCCCGTCCAGCCTGAGATCAACGTCTGCGCGCCTTCGAAAGAGGCGTAGCGGCGATAGTCATCGAACTTCTTTTTCGCTTCCGCATCGGTCTCGCCGAGGATCACGGTCTGCAGATTGAAGGCGAGGATCTCGCGTGGATTGCGGCCGGCGCGCTCGGCTGCCTCCCGGACATTGGCGACATAACGCTTCAGCACCGGCTTTGAGGGAGCGGCGACGAAGATGCACTCTGCATGTTCCCCCGCGAAATCCTTGCCGCGGCTGGACGCGCCGGCCTGGTAGAGGACCGGCGTGCGCTGTGGGGAGGGTTCGCTGAGGTGGATGCCCGGCACCGTGAAATGCTTGCCGGAATGACCGATCGGGTGGACCTTCTCCGGATGCGTGAAGATGCCGGCAGCGCGATCGCGAACGACGGCGTCATCTTCCCAGCTGCCCTCCCAGAGCTTGTAGCAAACCTCCAGATATTCTTCCGCCAGATCATAGCGGTCGTCATGCTTGGTTTGAGCGGATTGGCCGATGTTGAGTGCACCGCTGTTGAGGTAGGAGGTGACGATGTTCCACCCGACGCGGCCTTTGGTGAGATGGTCGAGCGTCGATATGCGGCGGGCGAAGGTGTAGGGATGTTCGAAGGAGAGCGACGCCGTCAGTCCGAAGCCGAGGTTTTCAGTCACATAGGCCATGGTCGGGATCAGCTGCAGCGGGTCGTTGACCGGCACCTGCGCGGAATGGCGCAGTGCCGCGTCGACATTACCGTGAAGCACATCATAGACGCCGAGGACGTCTGCGATAAACAGGCCATCGAACTTGCCGCGCTCCAGCGTTTTCGCCAGATGCACCCAGTAGTCCATGTCCTTGTAGGTCCAGGACTGATCGCGCGGATGTCGCCAGAGACCTGGTGACTGGTGTCCGACGCAGTTCATGTCGAAGGCGTTCAACCTGATTTCACGGCTCATGTCATTCTTCCTGCGTATTGTCTGGGCGCCCGCCGATCAGGCGCCGCCGGTCTTTCGGTTGATGAAGCTGAAGGCGAGCACGGCGAAGATGAGCGTGCCAGTGCCAACCTGCTGCCAGTAGAAATTCAGCCCGGTGAGGAGCAGCCCGTTGGCGACGATGCTCAGCAGCAGCACGCCAAGCACCGTGCCGGCAATATTGGGCCGGCCGAGCGGCGAAAGCGTTGTACCGATGAAGGTCGCTCCGATCGCGTTCAAGAGAAACGCGTTGCCGGAGGAGGGGATGTAGACGGTGACAGTCGCCGCCAGGATCAGGCCGGCAATGGCGGCGACAATCGCGGTCAGGATGAACGTCACGGCGACATGCCGGCCAAGGCCGATGCCGGAATAGCGCACGACGCTCGGCTGGATGCCGATCGCCAGCACCACGCGGCCAAAGCGTGTGCGGGCGAAGATGAACGCGGCGGCGGCAATGACAAGGATCGCGATCAACAGCGGCAGCGGAAAGCCTGATATCGTGCCGTGGCCGATGAAGCGGAAGGTGTCGGGCACGCCCGATGGCGGCAGATAGACCGGGTTGCCGCCATTGGTCAGCAGTTGCTGCACGCTGCGACCGATGAACAGCGTGCCGAGGGTCGCCAGAAACGGCGAGACGCCGATGCCAGAGATCAGCACCGCGTTGAAGGCGCCGACGATCGCGCCGGCGGCGATGCCGCCAAGCAGACCGATCGCAACCGGCTGTCCGGCAAGGACCAGCGAGACGAAGGCAAAGCTCGCGAAATCGACCGCCGTACCGACCGAAAGATCGATACCACCGGTCGACACCGCGAAGGTCATGGCCACGGAAACGATCGCAAGCAGCGTGAAGTTATTGACGAGAAGGCTCTGCAGATTGCCAGCTGTCAGGAATGTCGGCGTCGCCAGGGAAAAGGCGGCAAAGACGGCGACGAGCGCCAGGATCAGGCCGTATCGCGCGAGACCGGAGAGCACACGGTGGTGCCAGGGCGCGACGGGAGAATGGGAGGCCGAAAGCGACATGGTCAAATCTCCCGCTTGCGCAGCAATGTGGTTGCCGAGACGACGATGAGGATGAGAATTCCCTGGACGCCGCTGACCAGCGTGCTGGAAAGGTTGAGGAGCTGGAAGCCGTTGACAAGGAAGCCGACGAGGAGTGCAGAGAGCAGCGTGCCAGTTATCGTCGGCACAAGTCTGCGGGAGAACACCGCGCCTAGAAGCGCCGTGACGACAACAGGAAGCAGCATCTCGCTGGAGCCTGTCGTGCTGCCGCTCAGATAAGACACCGACAGAATGCCGGCGATACCGCCGCACAGGCCACTCGCCAGGAAGGCTCCTGCCAGCAGGCGCTTCAGCGGCAAGCCGGCAGCGCGCGCAGCATCGGGGAATTCGCCGATCGCATAGAGCCGGAGGCCAAGCGGTGTGTATTGCACGATCGCGGTCACCACGGCGGTGAAGCCGAGGAGCACATAGGCAAGCACAGGAATTCCGAAGGCATCAGAGGCAGATAGTGCGGTCAGGAAATCGGTGGACGCTGGAACGACCGTATTCTGGGTGAGCACCAATTCGAGGCCCGCCACGACGTTCATTACGGCAAGCGTCGCAAGCAGCGGCACGATGCCGGCGAAGACGACGGCGGCCGCATTGACTGCGCCGATCGCCAGCCCCGTCAGCAGGCTTGCGGCAACCGCCGCCGGATCGCCGTAGCCAAGCTGCGTTACCGTCGCGTAGACGGCGGCGCTGAGGCCCATATTCGCGGCGAGTGAGAGGTCGATACCGCCGGTGACGACATTGGCGCCGCCGGCGACAAGCACGATGGTCAGGCCGATCGCCAGCACGCCCGAGATGGCGGACTGGCCGAGCACGTTGCCGATATTGCCGATGCTCAGGAAGTAGGGTGCGGTGAGCGAAAAAACGGTGAGGATGACCGCGAAGGCGATCAGCGAACCGAAGCGCAGCGATGCCGCCGCCAGATTACGGGCGGAGCGCTCCTTGCTGTGTTCCGCTTTAAAGTCGGCCAGATCGCCGATGTGGATATCAGCCGACATGGCGCAATCTTTCCGAGGCACCGGTCGATTCCGCCAGCACTTCATCCGTTGTGGTTTCCGAAGAGATGAATTCGCGCGTCACGCGGCCGCGAAACAGCACCAGGATCCGGTCAGTGATCCCAATCAGTTCCGGCAGGTCGGAGGAGAGAACGATGATGCCGGCGCCGCGTTCGGCAAGCTCGCCGATCAGCGTGTAGATCTCGACCTTGGAGCCGATGTCGACACCGACGGTCGGCTCGTCGAGCAGGTAGATTTCCGAGTGGCGGCTCAGCCACTTGGCGATCGCCACCTTCTGCTGGTTTCCGCCCGATAGCGTGCGCACCAGCGCATCGCGGCCAGCGGTCTTGATCTGCAGGCGCTTGATGAGATCGTCGCTGTCGCGCCTCTCGCGCTTGCCGTTCAGGACACCCAGATTGGTGTAGCGATCAAGGCTCGCGAGCGTGATGTTTTCCGCAACGCTCAGATCGAGCGCGACGCCGTGGCCGCGGCGATCTTCCGGCACCAGCGCGATCTGCCTGACGACGGCGGCCTGTGGCGTGCACGCTCTATCTGCCGCGCCCGCGACCTCGATGTGACCGGACTGCGCACGCTCCAGCCCGAACAGGGTTCGTAAGAGATCCTTGGCGCCGGAGCCGAGCAGGCCAGTGATCCCGAGCACCTCGCCGCGCCGGACCGTGAAGCTCACGTCGGAGAACCGGTTCGCGGCTGTCAGTCCTTTCACCTTGAGGAGGTCCTCTCCGAACTCGACCCGCCGCTTGGGAAACATGTCGGCGATATCGCGCTCGACCATCAGTCGCGCGATGTCGTTGGCCGATGTCTCGGCAATCGGTGTGGAGGCCACGTCGATGCCGTTGCGGAGCACGGTGACGTGGTCGCAGAGCTCTTCGATTTCGTTCAGATAATGCGAGATGTAGATGATGGTGACGCCTTCGTCGCGCAGGCGACGGATCAGGCGGAAAAGGATATCGGCCTCGCGCCGCACAAGCGCCGCGGTCGGCTCGTCGAAAACCAGCACCTTGGGATGATCAAGCAATGCGCGGGTAATCTGGACGATCTGCTTTTCGGCGGTCGACAGCTCCCCGATCAGGGCGTGCGTGGGCAACTTGATCCCGAAATAATCGGCGAGCGTCTCGTTTGCCTGCCGCTGCATCTTACGGCGATCGAGGAATGGTGTTCCCGGAAGTCGTGGCTCGCGACCCAGAAACAGCGCCTCGCCGACGGTGAAGGTCGGAACGAGCAGGCGGTCCTGGTGGATGAAGTGGATGCCGTGGGTTTCGGCTAGATGCGGCGTCAGATGACCGATCCTCTGGCCCTCGATCTCGATCGTGCCTTCGTCTCGTTGGTGCAGGCCGGCGAGGATTTTGATCAGCGTCGATTTCCCCGCGCCGTTTTGCCCCACGAGGCCGTGGATCGTGCCGTGCTTGATCGCCAGCGATGCGCCGGCCAGCGCCTGCGCGCCGCCGAAGCGCTTCACGACGCGGTCGAAGCGGATGATGTCGTCAGGCCGCTTGGCGGGCTGCGGAGGAAGTATTGCCGTCATGTCGGAAACCCCAGTGGAGACGAGGGTGACGCGGCGGTGCCGCATCACCCGTCCGCAATTCAGCCGATGCCAAGCTTCTTCGTGACGTCTTTGACGTTCGCCTTGTTGGCGAGCAACGCCGGAACATAGGTCTCGCGTGGCAGCGTCTGGCCGGCCAGCAGCTTGGCGACATTGCGGATTGCCGTACGGCCGATCTCGGCGGGCTGTTGCGCAGCGTTGGCGCCGGCCGGTGAGTTCGGGTCTGCGACGAGCTGCAGGACCTCGGGGCTTCCATCCACGCCGTAGGTACGGATTTCGGTGCGCCCGGCAGCGGACAGCGCCTGGGTGGCGCCAAGCTGGGGAATATCCCAGGCCGACCAGATGGCCTTGATCGAACCCTTTTCCGGGTACTTGTTGAGGATCGCGGTGATCTGGGTGAAGGCGTCCTGAACTGTGTTCGGGATCACGTCGCGCAGCTCCGGCTGGATGATCTTCACTTTCGGGAAGTACTTCACGACATTGACCAGCTGGTCGTAGCGGATCGCGCAGGGCGTGACGCCGTAAAAACCGTTGAAGACCACAATGTTGCCCTCGGCGCCGATATCGGAGACCAGCTGCAGTGCCAGATCCTTGCCGATGCTCCAGTTGTCCGACGTTGTGTTGTTGATCGAATTGGTCGAGCCGACATCGACGGTGAGAACCGGAATGCCGGCGTCGCGCGCCTTCTTCAACCAGGGATCGATGACGCTGAGCGTGCCGAGAATCTGGACGATCGCATCGGGCTTCTGCGCCACCAGCGTCTGCAACTGAGCGACCAGCTTTCCGTCGTTGCGGCCGGCATCCACCGCAATCGGCTCGCCGCCAAGGCGCTTCACTTCCTCGATCTGCGCGTTATAGGCCTGCAGGTCGAAATAATGGTCGGTACCCGTGGCGCTGATGGCGATGCGCTTGCCCTTCAGGGAAAGGCCTTCGTCGTCTGCCGCGGCTGCGGTGCCGGCGCTTGCGAGAAGGCTGGTGCCGGCGAAGGTTGCGCCTGCCACGGCGGCGAACTTCAGGATTTCGCGACGGCCGAGGCCGGCATTGGTGTGTTCAGTCATTTTGTTGTCCCTCAATAATCAATATCCATAGAATATGTAGATTAAATGGAATTGAGAGAAACGCTTTTCCAAAAGCCGAGGTCAGGAGGAAATGAACCAGAGGCAAGAAGGGGTACGGATAGGCGTTTTCGACGGCAGCGTTCAGGTTGACCAAAGCGAGATACAGCGTGGAAATTGGCGGCCGAATCCGGATCGGCCGCCGGCGGTTTCGAGGCGCTCGGAAGCTCAGCCGCCGTACTCGATGATCTCAAGGCCAGCATTGTAGTCGGTCGCATAGACAAGGCCTGAAGCATCGACGAAGACGTCGGCGGACTGGATGACTTGCGGACGCCCTGGGCGCTTGTCGGTCATGGTTTTCGGCGCGGCGGGCACGAGCGCGCCGGTCTCGACGGGGCGATAAGGATCGGAGATATCGAAGGCGCGGATGCCGGCATTCTGCCAGGTCGCGAAGATCAGCGTCTCGGACACGAACGAACCAGGGCGGTTCTCATGAAGATTGTGCGGCCCGAAATGGCCGCCCTTTTTGGTGTAGTCGACTTCATCAGGGATGGGGAAGGTAGAGATGCTGACCGGGTTGGAAGGCTCGCGGACATCGAAGATCCAAGTGTGTTTGCGGCCGTCCTCTTCACCATCGGCCACAGCCTCGTCTGCGACGACGAGCAGGTTGCGCCCCGGCAACGGTAAAGGCGAGTGGGTGCCGCCGCCATAGGGCGGAGACCAGTTGCGGTGCGCGATTAACTTCGGCGCGGCGTGGTCGGATATGTCAAGCAGCGTCAACCCGCCATCGCGCCAGCAGGCATAAGCCGTGTTGCCGGAAACCAGCGCGTGATGCAGCGCATAGCGTTTGCCCTCGGGTGCCGTGGAGGTTTCGCCGGCCGCGCGGTTCATGCCCGGGAGCCACCAGCGCCCGACGATTTCGGGGCGTGTCGGATCGGCAAGATCGATGGTCACGAAAATGTAGTCTGTGAAGCCGTCGAGGAGCGCCGATGCATAGGCGTAGCGGCCGCCGACATACCACAGACGATGGAAGCCGACGCCCTCGACATCCAGTTGACCGATCCTGCGCGGCTTGTCCGGCGTCGAGATATCGTAGACAGTCATGCCGGCTGTCCAGGAGCGGTTTTTCTTGCGGCCGGCAACGGTCTCGCCGATTGATTTGGTGTAATAGTCCTTCTCGCTGGAAAACGTCTCGACATCGGCGAAGAGATCGAGTGCGTTGATAACGAGCAGCAGATCGTCATGCGTCTGCAGATGAATGTTCCAGGTGTTTGCGGGAGCTGGGATATAGGTAACCGCGCCGGGCCGCTTGGGATCGCGTACATCGACGATCGAGAAGCCCTGCGACCAGGGATGGGCGACATAGGCATGTCCCCGATGCACCATCAGCTGCAATCCGTCGCCACGTCCACCAATGTCGGAATGCCCGATCAGCTTCATGTTGCGGGCGAAATCAGGGCGTGGGAGGTCGAGGCTGTCAGCCATGTGGTCACCTGTAAAATGTGAATTGAAAATAAAAAAGCGCCGTCTCGATGGGCGGCGCTCGATTGTTTCGTATGCTTAGTTTAGCGGCTGGATCCACGCAGCGGTCGCGGCATCGCTCTTCAGGAAGGCGGGGAACTTCTGCTGCAGGTCTTCGATCCTGGTGATCTTGTTGCTGATGAGATCGTCGCGGGTCACCAGCGTTGGCTTCAGGAGCACGGAGCGGCCCGGAAACTGGCCGGCGATATCCAGCGATACGGCACGGACCGAGACTTCGCCGACGACGGCGGCGTTGGTGGCGGCGGTGGCAACCCAGGCGCTGTCGGGTTCGATCATCAGCTGGATATCGGCCGTCGAGGTGTCGACGCCGTAGATCTTCACCTTGTCGGCGACGCCGAGCTCGTCGATCGCCAGCTTTGCGCCCTTGGCGAACTCGTCCCAGGGCGTGAAGATCACCGAGATGTCGGGGTTGGCGCGAAGTACCGCCTTCGTCTGGTCGGCCACGGAGGCCGGAACCGTATCGTTGACCACGCCCCACACGGCTTTTTCCGTCAGATTATGCTTGGCGACGAAATCCTTCCAAACGGCATAGCGGCGATCGAGCGGCGCGAAGCCGGCGACGTAGACGGCGCCGCCGACGAAGCCGTCGCCCTTGTCCTTGACCGCCTGCTCGAGCACGAGGCTCGCCATGTCCTTGTCGCTTTGCTCGATCTGCGGGATCGCCGGGTTGTCGAGGTCGACGTCGTAAGCCACGACCTTGATGCCGGCATCGAGAGCCTTCTGCGCGACGTCCTTCAGCACCTCGGGACGGCCATTGTTGATGATGATGCCATCGACGCCAAGGTTGATCGCCTGTTCGATCAGCGTGCGTTCCGTGTCGTTGTCGTTGCGGGCCTGGGAGATCGTCGTCTTGATCCCGAGCGCGTCGGCCTGCCGCTTGACGCCCGCCTCGAAGGCCTGCAGCCAATCGCCGCCGCCGAGATAGCTGACAACGGCGATATTGACCTGGCGCTTGTCGAACGGCGCCGGCGCGCCTTCGATGCCGGTCGCGAGGCTGGAGCTTGCAAGCAGCACGCCCGCGATGAGCGCGGCGGCAAAGGATTTCAGTGTGGTCTTCATAAGTCAGCCTCTCCTTGGGCTATGGCGTGTGATAGTTTTCGTTCACGGATTGGTTCGGCCGAGGCCATAAGTGAGCGCGAGCGCGCCCGCCAGCACGGCACCCTTGACGAAATCCTGGGTGTAGTAAGGCGCATTGAGCATCGTCAGGCCGTTGAGCAGCACACCGACGAAGACGGCGCCTACGATCGTGCCGAGAACGTTCGGGCGGCGAAGGCCCATGACGGTAAAGCCGATCAGCGAGGCCGCGACGGCGTCCATCAGAAGCGATCCGCCCGATGACACGTCGCCGCGCCCGACGCGGGCAGCAACGATGATGCCGCCGAGCGAGGCCAGCGTTCCGGAGATCACATAGGCCAGCGTCTTCAGGCGCGTGGTCGACGCGCCGGCGAGACGGGTGGCGACCTCGTTTCCGCCGGTGGCAAACAGCAGCCGGCCGATGCGCGTGCGCTCCGTCAGGACGTAGAGAACTAGGGCGACCAGGATCATCAGCACGACGGCCACTGGAACGGTGCCGGCGATGCTGTAGCGGCCGATCAGCAGGAAGCGCGGATCGTAGAGGCCGGATGCCGTCGAGCCATCAGGCAGGATGAGGCCGGCCGAGATCGAGCGACCGGCCGTCGGGATCAGCTGCAGGCCCGAGAGCAGGAACATCATCGACAGCGTCGCCAGCAGGTCCGGCACCTTCAGCCGCACGATGACGAAGGCATTGAGGAGGCCGATGAGCGCGCCGAAGGCGAGCACCAGCGGGACGGTCGCGAAAGCGTCGAGCCCGAGCACGATCATCGCATAGCTGGCGGCCATGACGCTGGAGGCGGCGACCGCACCGATCGAGAGATCGAAGCCGCCGACGGCGAGCGTGACCGTGACCCCTGCACCGAGAATGGCAACCACCGACACGGCCTGCAGGATGCTCATCAGATTGTTGATGTTGATGAAGGCGGGCTGTGCGGCGGTGAAGCCGATCACCAGCGCGATGAGGAGCAGGAAGACCGCGCCGGAGCGGATCACCGCAGCCACGCGGCTCAGAAACGGACCTGTGCCCTGCGGCGAAGGTGTCTCGCCAATGGTTTCATCCTGGATGGAGCTCATGCTGGAATTCCTTCGGCAGCAGGTTTGTCTTCGTGCACTTGCGCGGGGCGGACACTGTGATGATCGATGACGAGGATGCGGTCGGCGACCTCGAAGGCCTCTTCCGGATCGGAGGTCGCGATCAGCGTGGCGCGATCGCTCCGTCCCCTGATGGCTTCGATGACGTCCTGCCGGGCGCCGACATCGACGCCCTGGAATGGCTCGTCGAGCAACAGCAGCCGGCTCGGCTCAGCTTCCCAGCGAGCGAGAACGGTCTTCTGCTGGTTGCCTCCGGAAAGGGTCCATATCGATGCGTCGGGGCCGGAGGTCTTGATGCGCAGTCGCTTGATCGCCTGCTCCGCCTCGCGTGTTTCGCGGTTGCCCCACAGGAAGCCCTGCGGGTACCATTTGCGCAGGTGCGGCAGGCTGATCGTCGCTGCCACGCTGTTTCCCGGCCATGACGGCGGCATCAGGGAAGAGTGATGTCGATCCTCGGCGGCCATGACGATACCGGCCGCAATGGCAGTTGCGGGGCCGTTCGGTTGGTACGGCTGCCCATCGAGTGCCATCGTCCCCGAGGCAAGCGTTCCCGTCCCGAAGATGGCTGACAGGAGCCGGCTTTTGCCGGCGCCGAGCACGCCGGTGACGGCGACGACTTCGCCCTCGCGGATGGATAGGTCGAATGATGTGCTGGTGGCGAGAAGCTTGATATTCGCCATCTCGAAAATGACGCGGCCATTTTGCGCACCTACGTCCGGCCGCGCCGCCTCCAGTTTTCGTCCGATCATTGTCTCGATCGCGGCGCTGAAGTCGATCGGTCTTTCGAAGGCGCTGACCACACGGCCACCGCGCATGACCAGCGCCCGATCTGCGATCGCCTGCAGGTCGGCGGTCCGGTGCGAGATATAGAGAACGGCGAGACCCTGGGCGCGCAAGCGTAGCAGGATTTCGAACAGCCGCTGGCTCTCCCCGATCGACAGGCTGGCCGTTGGTTCATCGAGGATCAGCATGTCCGCCTTGTTTGAAAGGGCACGCGCAATCGCCACCAATTGCCTATCGGCGGCGCCGAGGTCGGCGAAATCGCGATCAAGCGGCAGTTCAAAGCCTGCGGCATCCAGCATGGCCTTTGCCTGCACGCGGACAGTTCGTCTTGAGACGAAGAACGGCTGGCTGCGGTCGGCGAAGCGATTGAGGAGCAAGACATCGGCGACCGTCAGCCCCGGTGCGCCGACCAGATCGGTCGATTGGTGCACGGTCACGATACCGCGCGCTGCTGCTTGCGCCGGCGTCCGCGGCGCGAAGGGTCGACCGTCAATGGTCACCTCTCCGCCGTCGGCGGAAAGCACGCCGGAGAGGATTTTCACGAGTGTCGATTTGCCCGCGCCGTTCGCGCCCATGAGAGCCACGATCTCACCGCGGGCGATCGATAGGGAAGCGCCGGACAGCGCGCGTGTCGTGCCAAAGCTGCGGGTCAGATTTTCAACGGAGAGCAGAGACATGGATGAACTACTAGTGAAGGGGAGCCGAGAGGCGAAGTTAGGGAGCATCGCCTTGATTTGAATGTATTTTACGCGCGCTACTTCGTCTTGAGCGGCCCTCAAAAACCCGGTTTCATTGACGCCAAGTTGCACCGGAACCCGGTGTCGCGACAGGCAAAGTGTTTCCCGCCCCACACGCAAATCGCACAAAGTTTTTCCCGTTCAGCAGAAATATCGGAGCAATTTGTCTACTAAAAACGTAGAAAATATACGCTAATGAAAATGCGGGAGAAAAGCCGCGGATAAATTGGATCTTTTTAGGAGCGCATCATGAAGACCTTCAGCCGCCTGGCGCTTTCTGCCGCCGCGATCTCATTCGTCGCCTTGAGTGGTGCTCACGCCGAAGGGTTGGCTGGCGCGCCGGCGCCATTCGACAAGGGCGGCGTCAAGCTTGCCCTGATCAGCTACATCTCGGCAGGCGACTTCTTCCAGGCCTATCAGGCTGGCGCACAAGCGCAGGCGAAGGCGCTCGGCATTGACCTGCGCGTCTTCCCCGGCCGCCAGAACGCCGCCGAACAGCGCGAGCAGATCCTGCAGGCCGTCAATCTCGGCGTTCAAGGGATCGTCGTTGACCACGGCTTGCCGGAATCGCTTGGTGACGTCGTGCAGCAGGCGCTCGACAAGGGCGTGAAGGTTGTCGCTTTCGACGTCAATCTGAACAACCCCAAGATACCGCAGGTCGAGCAGAGCGATCATGAACTTGCCAAGCAGGCGCTCCAACAGGCGGTGAAGGAAAATGGCACGAGCTTCAACGCCGGCTATGTCTATGTCGCCGGCTTTGCGCCGCTTGACCGCCGCAACGAGGTCTGGGAGAAATTCAAGGCTGACAACAAGGGCGTTGTCGAGAAGGCGCGCTTCGGCAATGTGAGCGACACGACCGCGACATCGACGGCGGACCAGGCGAAGGCGGCACTGACGGCCAATCCCGACATCAGCGTGGTCTTCGCTCCCTATGACGAGTTCGCACGCGGGGTGAAGCTGGCGGCCAATGATCTCGGCATCGCATCCAAGCTGAAGATCTATTCGGCCGATGTTTCCACCGCCGATATTCAGGAGATCACCGAGGAGGGAAGCCCCTGGGTGGCGACCGTCGCGACCAATCCTGCTGTTGTCGGCGCCGTATCCGTTCGCGCGGCGGCCCTGCAGATCGCCGGTGAAGACGTTCCCCACAATATCACCGTGAAGCCGACCCTGTTGACGCAGGCGGCGCTGCGGTCGGCCAACGTCAAGACGATCGAGGATCTGGCGAAGAAGCTGCCCGAGTTCAACACCAGCGACGTGGTGACCGCTCCCTGGATCCCGGCAAAGCTTTTCTGACGCAGGCACGCCAGTCCGGCAGCTCGCCTGCCGGACCGCTCTATTTTCAATGGGAGTTTTCAATGAGCCAATCCAATGTCATTCATGTCGCCGCGCGAGGCGCGACAAGGACCGAGCTTTTCGCGCGGGCGGAGGAGATTTCAGCTGACCTCGCGAGCCGAGGCGCCGAACTCGACCGTGACGGCCGCCCGCCGCTCAATGAGATCGTCAAGCTCAAGAATGCCGGGCTGCTCAACGCGCTGCACGCACAAGCGATAGGCGGGGGCGGCCTTGACTGGGTCGACGGTTTGAGGCTCGTGCGCATTCTCGCCCGTGGAGAAAGCTCGATCGGGCAGCTGCTCGGCTATCACTTCGTCAACAGCCAGTACATCTACTGGGCGATCGACGACGCAGGTCGTGCCAATGCACTTGGCACTGAAACAGTAGCCAAGGGACTTTACTGGGGTGCTGCCGTCAATCCTCGCGATCCGGGCCTCACGCTGACGCGACGCGGCAACGGTTATGTGTTGAACGGCCGCAAGTCCTTCTCCACCGCGGCGCGGATATCCGACTACATCAACGCCAATGCCACGCTGGACGGAAAGATCGCGAGTTTTGCGGTTCCTACCAATCGGCCGGGCTATATCGCCAACGACGATTGGGACAATATCGGCCAGCGACTTTCCGACAGCGGCAGCGTCGAATTCCGGGACTTCCCCGTTTACGAGGAGGATTTTATTGGGGCACCAGCCGAGGCGGGCGCGGCCCCCCCGGTGCTTGCGAGCTTCAACACACCGCTGATCCAGCTTGTTTTCGTGAATTTCTACCTCGGCAGCGCCGAAGGCGCTCTTGCGCAAGCAGTCGACTATGTGAGGACGACCACACGCCCTTGGGTCACATCGGGCGTCGCCAGAGCACAGGACGATCCCTACATCCTTGAGCGTGTCGGAGACTTTACTGCTTCAGTGAAGGCGGCCGCTGCATTGGCGGATCAGGCGGCCGGCGCGGTTCAGGCGGCGCTGTCTCGTGGTGCTGATGTCACGGCGCGCGAGCGCGGGGAAGTGGCCGCTGAAGCCTATGCCGCCAAGGTTCACGCCACAAATGTGTCACTCGACATCACATCCCGCGTCTTTGAGCTGACCGGCGCCCGCTCGACGGCTGAATCCTATCGTTTCGACCGTTACTGGAGAAATGTCAGAACGCACACGCTGCATGATCCCGTTTTCTACAAGGCCAAGGAAGTCGGTGAGTTCGTTCTCAACGACAAGATCCCCGAAGTCAGCCTCTATAGTTAGACAGTGGTCCTAGCGACCCTCGGTAGCCCCGTCGCTTGCGGCGGGGCTACCTGCGTCGGTCAAAGGGCGCCGCTTCGCGGCGGTAGCGCCCCGTTGAGATGATAGTTGCCGACAACATGGTATTTCCAGCGCACCGGATCGTGCAGCGTGTGGGTCCGTGCATTGCGCCAGTGGCGGTCGAGGTTGAGACCTGTGCTCGTGGAGGCCGTGCCGGCGAGTTCGAAGAGCGCGTTGGAGGCGTCTAATGCGATTTCCGATGTCAGGACTTTCGCCGCTGCAACAGCGAGCGTCGCAGCAACGACGTTTTCTTCGGTCGTATCGATCTGTGCAATGTCGACCTTGTTGCCGGCACGTTCGACCAGGGCGGAGGCCGCTTCCAGCCTGATCGCAAGTTCCCCGGCCTTGGCGATGGTCAAAGGATCATCTGATGCTCTTTCAACACCGCTGTTGGTCCATGGCCGCGATCGGGTCTTCACGAAATCGACCATTTCTGAGAAGGCTGCGCGCGCAATGCCGAGATCAATCCCCGCATGGATGATCTGCCCCACCGAACCGATCGTCGTTGGACGCTCGAAACCTTTATGATGGTGCACGACAGCATCGGCCGGGACGTAAACATTATCAAGCAACGTCGTACCGCTGCCGGTCGTCCGTTGTCCAAAACCATCCCAATCATCAAGGATTTCCACACCCTCGCTTCCTTTTTGGACGAAAGACATGGTCAGTTGATCGTTCTCGTTCAATGCGAAGACCGTGATCCAGTCGGCAAATATGACGCCGGTCGAATAGAACTTTCGGCCATTGATGCGATAACCGAGCCCATCACGGACAATTCGGGTATTGTAGTCTCCAACGGTTTTCGTGCCACGCTCCGACAGCGCGTTGCCGAACCGGTCGCCGGAAAGTGCGCGTGCGAAAAAGAAGCGTTTCTGTTCTTCCGTGCCGTCCGTTCGAAGCGCTTCGAGAATATAGAAATGGTTCTGGGGGATCTGGCCGATCGATGCGTCGGCCTCGGCGAGAATGGCGGTCACCTCGGCAAGAACGCTGTTTGAAACATCTATTCCTCCGTATTCGTGAGGAACAGTAATCGCCAGAAGACCTGCGCGTGACAAGGCATCCAACTCATGGTGAGGAAGCAAGCGCTCCTGATCGCGCAGGGAAGCTTCGGTTTTGAAGCGATCCGCCAGCGTCCGCGCGGCCGAGATCGCTTCTTCTTCGCTGGCCAGATGCGCCGTCGCGCCCCCAATTGCGTTTATCTGATGTGGTATCTTGTCCATCTCTCTCTCCAAAGCTGAGGAGATAGGGGTGCAAGATGTCTCGATCAAAAAGAAGAATATTAAATCTATAAACTAATGGACCAATGAAATGTCTTTGCGCTGCACATGGCATCTCAACCGGCGACAGTAAGGCCAAAGGGTGGCTGTTCGCGCACGCCGGGGAGCTCACCAAGTTCCCACGCCTTTCGGTTGCCGGCGTCACGAACAATTTCTGCGATTGCGCCGAACTGAGAGGCCAGAGGATTGGTCTTGCGCCAGACCATGCCGATCGTGCGGAAAGGACGGGGCTCCAGCAGGCGAAACACACTCACATCCGCCGAGCGTGTCTCCGTTCGCACCGCCATCTGCGGTAGCAATGTCACTCCGATGCCGGCGCCGACCATTTGCACCAGCGTGGTCAGCGAGCTCCCTTCCATGAGTTCGCGCGGCGGCGCGGCGGCGATGTTGCAGAAGGAGAGCGCTTGCTCGCGGAAACAATGTCCTTCCTCCAACAAGAGGAGACGCATCTTGCGCAGCATCTCCGAACTCGGCACGGGTTTGCCTGCGTCCTCGATAGGCCGGACGAGAACGAACTCCTCGTTGAAAAGCGGAACCTCCTCAAGCGTCGTCTCTGATACGGGAAGGGCAACGATTGCTGCGTCCAATCTCGCCTCGTGCAGGTCCTCGATCAACCGCTGGGTCACCGCCTCGCGCGGGCGTGGATCAAGCCCCGGATAGCGCTGGGTGAGCGTCTTGATCACATCGGGCAGTAGATAGGGGGCGATCGTCGGAATGACGCCGATGCGAAGCCGGCCCGAAAGCGTCGTCTGCGTGGCGCGCGCCAGATCGGCAAGATCGTCGACCGAACGCAGTATGGCGCGTACGCGCTCCGCAAACTCCTCGCCGAGACTGGTAAGACGGATCTGCCGGCCACCGCGTTCTACCAAAGGAGCGCCGATCAACGCCTCGAGTTCGCGGATTTGCACGGATAGCGCCGGCTGCGAAATCGCACAGGCATCGGCGGCGCGGCCAAAGTGCCCCAGCCGTGCTAGGGCCTCGAAATAACGCAGGTGCTTCATGGATAAGCCAATCATAACCAAAACCTATCAGTGCGTTCAGAATATACAATTGGAATTTATCGACCGGGTCCCTTAATTCCTTTTTCGGGACTTGAGCCAGACAGCTGGTTCGTTGACCCCGCGCAGCATTTCTTGCGCAAGGAACACTTGGCACGCGACGCCAACCCGAGTTCGAATTTTAGGGAGAGTGAACGTGGACACAAAGACACCATCGGCCGGCAAGTGTCCGGTCATGCACGGCGGCAATACGGCGCTTGGCAAATCCGTCACGCAGTGGTGGCCGAACGCGCTGAACCTGGACATTCTGAGCCAGCACGACACCAAGACCAATCCACTCGGCAAGGATTTCAATTATCGCGAAGAGCTGAAGAAGCTCGACGTCGAGGCGCTGAAGAGCGATCTGCGCGCACTGATGACCGAAAGCCAGGAATGGTGGCCGGCCGACTGGGGCAGCTATGTCGGCATGATGGCCCGCGTCACCTGGCACGCGGCCGGCTCCTATCGTGCGGCAGACGGCCGCGGCGGCGCCAACACCGGCAACCAGAGGTTTGCTCCGCTGAATTCGTGGCCGGACAACGTCAATACCGACAAGGGCCGCCGCCTTCTCTGGCCGATCAAGAAGAAGTACGGCAACCGGATTTCCTGGGCCGACCTGATCGCGCTCGCGGGCACGATCGCCTATGACGTCGCCGGCTTGAAGACCTTCGGTTTCGGCTTCGGCCGCGAAGATATCTGGCAACCGGAAAAGGACGTTTACTGGGGTGACGAGCAGGAGTGGCTCGCACCGAGCGACGGCCGCTACGGCGATGTCGCCAAGCCGGCCACGCTTTCGAACCCGCTGGCAGCCGTCCAGATGGGGCTGATCTACGTCAACCCCGAGGGCGTCAACGGCAAGTCCGACCCGCTCGCCACCGCCGCGCAGATGCGCGAAACTTTTGCCCGCATGGGCATGGATGACGAAGAGACCGTGGCGCTGACTGCCGGCGGTCACACCATCGGCAAGAGCCACGGCAACGGCAACCCCGCCGATCTCAGCGCCGATCCTGAAGCGGCAGGTCCGGAATCCCAGGGTCTCGGATGGTTGAACACCAAGGGTCGCGGCATCGGCCGCAATACCGTGGTGTCGGGCATCGAGGGGGCATGGACCACCGAGCCGACCAAGTGGGACAACGGCTTCTTCGAAATGCTCTTCAAGCATGAATGGCATTTGGTGAAAAGCCCGGCGGGCGCCACCCAGTGGGAGCCGATCTCGATCGCCGACGCCGACAAGCCGGTCGACGTGGAAGACCCGAGCATCCGCCTGAACCCGATGATGACGGACGCCGACATGGCACTTCGGGTCGACCCGATCTACCGTGAGATCTCGCTGCGCTTCCGCGACGATTTCTCCGCATTCTCGGATGCCTTCGCTCGCGCATGGTTCAAGCTGACCCACCGCGATATGGGCCCGAAGGCGCGCTACATCGGCCCGGATGTTCCGGCGGAAGACTTGCTCTGGCAGGACCCGATCCCGACAGGCAGCACGAGCTACGACGTCTCAGCCGTCAAGGCGAAGATCGCCGCATCCGGCCTCTCCGTCGCCGACCTCGTCAGCACGGCATGGGACAGCGCCCGTACCTTCCGTGGTTCGGACAACCGCGGTGGGGCCAACGGCGCCCGCATTCGGCTGGCGCCGCAGAAGGATTGGGCCGGCAACGAGCCTGAACGCCTCGCCCGTGTTCTGGCCGTGCTGGAGCCGATCGCTGCCGCAAGCGGCGCTTCGGTTGCCGATGTGATCGTTCTTGCCGGTAACTACGGTGTCGAACAGGCAGCCA
This sequence comes from Rhizobium sp. 01N48, assembly GCF_056399145.1. Taxonomy (NCBI): domain Bacteria; kingdom Pseudomonadati; phylum Pseudomonadota; class Alphaproteobacteria; order Hyphomicrobiales; family Rhizobiaceae; genus Rhizobium; species Rhizobium sp. 01N48. Next base: position 137,365 of record NZ_JBFTQT010000011.1, on the reverse strand, counting down.
AGGCTGCAGGGTTCGATATCCAGGTGCCGTTCGCCGCCGGTCGTGGCGACGCCACTGCAGAGCAGACTGATGCCGAGAGCTTTGCGCCGCTTGAGCCGGTCGCTGACGGTTTCCGCAACTGGCAGAAGGAGCACTATGTGGTCAGCGCCGAGGAACTGCTCCTCGACCGCGCCCAGTTGATGGGGCTGACCGCGCCAGAGATGACGGCTCTCGTCGGTGGCCTGCGCGTCATCGGCGCAAACCACGGCGGCAGCAACCATGGCGTCTTCACATCGAAGGTCGGTGCGCTCACCACGGATTTCTTCGTCACGCTGACCGACATGGACTATTCCTGGGTCCCGACCGGCCGCAACTCGTACGAAATCCGTGATCGCAAGACCGGTGCCGCGCGCTTTACCGCGACCCGTGCCGATCTCGTCTTCGGTTCGAACTCGGTGCTGCGCGCCTATGCCGAAGTCTACGCCCAGGACGACAGCAAGGAGAAGTTCGTGAAGGACTTCGTTGCTGCCTGGACGAAGGTGATGAACGCTGACCGGTTTGATCTGACCGCCTAAGGCGCAGGGTCTACTTACAGACCTCGAAAAGAACCTCCCCGCTTGCGGCTTCATGCGGGGAGGTTTTCCGTCTCATGGGTCGGATATCGTCGTGTCTATCGACGTAGAGCTGCCCGTTAGCCTTTGCCACCACTTGCTGGCTGCACCGCCGATTTGGCGGTGCTTTTGTCCTTGCTCGGCGATGCCTTATGCGCGGGATCTGTGCCTGCATGCTCGCGTGCATGGGCTTCGGGTCCAGCAACGATCACACCATTCTGATCTTCGTCCACATGCTCTTTCGCCCGGCGGTTTGTGACGTCCTTGGCCATCGTCTCGGTCTCCTTTCGCGATACCTCGCACGTTAATGACCAGCAACGAGCCTTGTTCCATGCGGCCGCAGAAAGCGTCGACACAAGGAGGTGGCCGTTTGCTTAGGAATATGAGACGTTGCTTTTGCACCGGGTTGCTCAGCCTGGTCGGAGGTCGTCTTCCGAGACGTGCGAAATGCAGCAGGGAGGAAATAATGCCAGATGCAAGAATGATGTCCCAGATGGCTGAAAAGGCGGGTTTTATCGCTGCTCTCGATCAGAGCGGCGGATCGACGCCGGGCGCTCTGCGCCTCTACGGCATTGCGGATACCGACTACGGCAGTGAAGATGAGATGTTTCGCCTGGTCCACAAGATGCGCGTTCGTATCATGACGGCGCCGGCATTCTCGGGCGACAAGGTGATCGGCACCATTCTCTTCGAGAGAACCATGGACGGTGACGCCAAGGGCAAGCCTGTTCCCGCGTTCCTCTGGGAAGACCGTGGTGTCGTCCCGTTTTTAAAAGTCGATAAGGGGCTGGCAGCCGAAGTCAATGGCGTTCAGGTCATGAAGCCTATGCCGGAACTCGACGGGTTGCTAGAACGGGCCGTCAGGAAGGGTATCTTCGGCACCAAGATGCGCTCCGTGATAGCCCAAGCAAACAGGGCCGGTATCGCCGCCGTCGTCCATCAGCAGTTCACCGTAGGGCAGCGCATCATTGGCCATGGCCTCGTTCCGATCATCGAGCCTGAGGTCTCGATCAAGAGCCCGACCAAGCGCGAGGCGGAGGTGATCCTGCGCGAAGAAATCCTGCGCGAACTCGACGCCCTGCCTGCGGATCAGAAAGTCATGCTGAAGCTTACGCTGCCAAGCGTCGACGACTTCTACAAGCCGCTTGTCGACCACAAGTCAGTCATCCGCGTTGTCGCCTTGTCAGGTGGCTACAGCCGAGCCGAGGCTTGCGAAAAGCTGAGCCAGAACCACGGTATGATCGCAAGTTTCTCAAGAGCACTGGCGGAGGATCTGCGTGTCACGATGAGCGATGCTGAATTCGATCGCAATATGCAAGAGGCTATCGATCAGATCTATGCGGCAAGTGCTGCGACCTAAGTCGGGGCGGCACGAACTCGATTGCATGATGGTCCGAAATGAGGGCGTTCGATCGACTGGTTTATTGCCGTTCGAACGAACGTCCTATCCAGTTCCTGTCCTGAGCAGATTGTGAATAGCCATTTAGCCTATCCAAGCAGTCAAAGTTGAGTGGCCAAAAGGGTTCGCGCGGCAATGTTACTTTTCAGGCAAAGTCACGAGAGGTTCGTCGCCTGCTTGCACAAGCCGAGCGGTAGCGGGAGTTGTTGCAAGTTTTCCGTAAACCCCGTATATTCCGTAAAAAGGAGTTTGATATGACCTCCACTGTGACCGCCGCTGCAGTCTCTAAAAATTTCGGCGCCTACCAGGACGCCGCCGTCCGTGATCCGGTGATCATCACCAAGAATGGACGGCCACGCACCGTGTTGATCGCCTATGAAGATTACCTGCGGCTGACGAAGCGAGAACGGCGCGTCGAGTTGACGTCCGCGCTCGGCGACGACGAGCTTTTGATGATCGAGGCGTCCGAGATAGATGGCGGACTTGATCATCTCAATTTGGAACTGTCGACGAGCAAGTATGCTGCCGACTGAGCCAAAAGTTGGGTGGGTTTTTCGCTATTCCTATCTCTGGCACTGGCAGTCCGTTGAAGGTCGAGAGGAGGGGGACAAGGATCGCCCGGCCGTGGTGCTTGCGATCGTCGCCCGTCTCGACGACGACACGCCGGCAGTGCGGATACTGCCGATTACCCATACCCCTCCTTCCAGTCCTGATGACGCGATCGAAATCCCRCCGGCGACCAAACGCCGCCTTGGGCTCGATGACGAGCGCTCCTGGATTGTCCTGACCGAAAGCAATCGGTTCGTCTGGCCAGGACCGGATATCCGGCCGATCGACAACGACACCGGATATTTCGGGCCTCTGCCACCGGCGCTGTTTGCTGAGGTCAAACGGCGGTTTGTCGAACTGGCGCGAAGCCGACGGCACCAAGCGACGCCACGCAGCGATTAACGTCATTTCCCATCCCACACGCTGTTTCGCTTTGGCTCCAAGCGTCCAACCGGCGGATTCCTGAAATTTGCTCCTACGCCACCACATCCGATAAGAGGTACTTATCGTTTGTCATGCCCCCAGCCACTAAGTGCACGACTTTCCGAGACCGACATGACAGACGTCAGGGTCGGATAAAAAGGTCAGATTCGATTGGATATCAGCGATAGCCCAATGAAGCCTCGTTGGAACAACCGATATTCCGAGCCTCGGCTTCTTGCCCAAGATGATCAGGGTACCGACTTCAAGTTCGGGCTTGGAATTGTTTCGTCGAAGGAGCACCCGACAAGAAGCTCCGTCCGGGCGCGCAGGTGATACGGCCGCCGAAGCCCTCTCTGTCCATCGAGAGTTTCTTCTCTTGCGAATGCAGAGGCAGGCTCGAGCTCACGGCCATACTTGCTTCCGTCCCCGATGTATTCCCCGCGCCGACGTGATATAGTCATCCCATTGGCGATGTGCGATGTCGGTTGTCCGCATGGATTGGTCACATGAGCGATGTCGAGAACCTGTTTAGCGCCCTGCGCCACGCGGTTGACGCAAAGCTTGTCGCGTGCGTCGAGGCGGCTGTCGCCGATGGCGTCGATCGCGACCTCAATCGTATCAACGTGCTCGCCTTTGCTTGCAGACATCAACTTAGCGAGGAGCCTACGATCGCCGCATTTTTGCATGCGGCTCGGCTCGGCATTTTCGACATGACTTGGAACGTGCTCTGTCCGGGCTGCGGCGGGGTGCTCGATACAGGGGTAAGCCTCAAGGGTATTGTCCATGATATCTATCATTGCGGGCTGTGCGCCGCGGGTTATGAGCCGACGCTTGATGAGATGGTCGAGGTGACGTTCACTGTGAACCCACGAGTGCGCCGCATCGCGGCCCATGATCCCGATCTGTTGCCGCCTCTCGAATATTATCGGCAGATGTTCTTCAGCTCCGGTGTCGATTTGCCTGATAATCTCGAAGAAAAGTTTGCGCCTATTCAATTGGAAATGATCGACCTGTCTCCGGGCGAAAAAGCCTTCGTCTCGTTTCAGTTGCCGGCCCAGTTCGTCATCATCTTCGACGCTGTTACGCACTCGGCGCAGTTCATAGATGTAAAGGGCGATCCCACCAGCGAGCGTCAGTCGCTTTCGATGGTCATTACCCAAAGCCATGCGCTCAACGAAACTGTCACGCTGCGTCCCGGTCTGCTCCGGCTCGCGCTTGAAAACCACACCGACCGTAGAGTGGTGCCGAATGTCTGTGTCGCCGGCGATGAGCTACATGATCTGTTGGGACGCAGGCGGCCGTTTCTCACGGCCAAGCGTTTGCTGACGAACCAGAGCTTTCGCGACATATACCGAACCGACACGCTCGACGTCGATCAGCGCCTGAAGATCACCAGCCTCACCTTTCTGTTTACCGACCTCAGAGGATCGACAGCACTTTACGAGCGCGTCGGCGACATTGCGGCATTCGATCTCGTCCGATCGCATTTTCGCGTTCTCAACGAGATTGTCGCGTCCGAAACGGGCGCGGTGGTCAAGACGATAGGGGATGCCGTGATGGCGAGCTTTCCGACGCCCGATCGTGCGGTGGCGGCGGCCTTGCGGATGCGAAAGGCCATGTTGCGCCTGAACGCCGAGCACGGTGCCGACGATCTTCTCTTGAAGATCGGCATCCATGAGGGCTCGTGCCTCGCGGTCAATTTGAACGATCGCCAGGATTACTTCGGCCAGACGGTCAACATTGCCTCACGCGTCCAAGGACTCGCCGATCCGAATGTCATCATGACAACGGAGGCGGTGGTGCACGACAGCCGTGTCTCGGAGATGCTGCGGGAGCGCAGCGTTCATTCGGTGTCGCGCATGGCCGCGCTGCAGGGCATCGGCCGCGAGGTCAAGATTTTCGCGCTGTCGTGATCGCCGACCGCTTATCCTGTTGCGGAAGGGCGCTTCAGGGCCTCGGTAATTTCGGCGCGCGCGACCCCGATCAGTGTTTCCATTGCGCGGCGTGCATTGTCAGGATTGCGCATGCGGATCGCCTCGAGCACATCCTGGTGCTTCTGGATGGCCTGCTCGTGAGACTGGCTGGCGCGGTTCGTCAGCCTGAAACTGGCAAGCAACGCCGCGCGGATCGCGCTGGCGAATTGACGATAGACCCAGTTGCCGCTGGCGTTGATGATCGCCGTGTGAAACTCGAGGTCGGCCCTGCTCCACTCCTCGTTATCGCGCGCATTCGCATCGACCATGTCCTCGAATGCCTGAGCGATCCGGGCGAGCTGCTTGGCAGTGGCCTTGGCTGCCGCTTGGGCGGCAGCGGCCGGCTCGAGCAACTGGCGCGCATCGATCAGCGAGGTGTAAAACGCCTCGTCCCCGCCGATTGAAAGCATCACGTCGAGAACCAGCGGGTCCAGGTAGTTCCAGTTTTCTCGATGGAGCACGATTGTTCCAGCCCGAGTGCGCGAGCGAACCATGCCGAGCGCGCTCAGATATTGCATGGATTCGCGCAGGCTCGTGCGACTGACGGAGAATTTCTCGGTCAATTCTGCCTCATTGGGCAAAGTCGATCCTTCGGCGAAATCGCCCGCAACGATCATATGGACGAGGCGCGATAGCAGGGTTTCGCGAACACTTCTCTTTCCGCGGGATGCGATCTCTACTCCGCCTTCCGTCAATTTCCTGTCTGTTTGCGTTGTCGCCACAGATTTATCTCCGATTCTTCCAGTTCCAGCTTGCTGCCGACGCCAGACCAGTCAAGCGTGCGTACCAAAAAATACGATTTATAGGCGAAACGGCGCTCCGTGTGGATGTGTTTAGCACAGGATACTGCACTAAAAACACATCTTATGAAAAATAAATCGTATTTATATTGACATTGGTAAGACCAAGAATATGGTGGTGGCGCTGGAGGAGGCGGGCGGGTCCGCGTTCCTCACCATCTGATCTCAAGGGAGGGAGCGATGAAGCTCATTACGCGCGCCACAATGCTGGCACTTGGAACATTCGCCGCAGCGGGGCTATCGCCCGCCTTCGCACAGGACAAAGACCTGAAGGTCGGTGCAATCTACATGGACGCTCAGGGCTTTTATGCCGGCGTTCGCAAGGGTATCCAAACGGGTGCCAACGAAGCCGGCCGCAAGCTCGATGTTATCGAGACGAATGCGCAAGGTGACGCCAGCAAGGAATCGTCTTTCATCGATTCGCTTATTTCCTCCGGCGTTCAGGCGATCATCGTTTCCCCGGTTTCTGCCGACGGTTCCTCGCGCGCCATCCGTCGCGCTCATGACGCGGGCATCCCCGTCGTCTGCTACAACACATGCCTGAACGACGCCGACATGAAGGAGTACATCTCCGCTTACGCCGTCGGCGACCCCTATGATTTCGGGCACAAGCTTGGCGAAGCCGCCGCCGATTACTTCATCGCCGAGAAAAAGGACGCACCGAAGATCGCGGTTTTAAACTGCGAATTCGTCGAGGTCTGCGTGACGCGCCGCAAGGGCTTCGAGGAAGCGCTGAAGGCCAAGGTGCCGGGTGCTCAGATCGTCGCCAACCAGGAAGGCGCGATCCTCGACAAGGCTGTCTCCGTCGCCAGCACCATGCTGTCGTCGAACCCTGACATCGATGCATTCTTCGGCGAAGCCGGCGGTGCGACCCTTGGTGCGGCTCGTGCCGTCAAGAGCCAGGGCAAGACCGGCCAGGTCGTGGTCTTCGGCGGCGACATGACGACCGAGATCGCCCAGGAGCTCTCCGACTTCACGGTCATCAAGGCCGTCGTCGACATCTCGGGCCAGGGCCTCGGCAAACTGGCGCTCGCCCAGGCGATCAAGTCCGTCGATGGCCAGGCGCCCGCCGACATCAAGGTTCCCTACGACATCGATGTTTACAAGTCTTCAGAAGACGGCAAGGCTTGGCTGAAGGCACACGCCGACGGTATTCCTTAAGGCTTAGGGCCTGAGTTTCACGACAATCGAGGCCGCCAGGCGACTGGCGGCATCTTTCATCGGTGGAAAGTTTCATGACACAGACATCACTTGCGCCCAACCTCGCTCACCGCCCAATCGCATCCATCAAGGGGTGCACGCGCCGCTATCCTGGCGTGCTCGCCCTTGATAACGCGACATTCCAGGTGGCCGGCGGCGAGGTTAGAGCGCTGCTCGGCAAGAATGGCGCTGGTAAGTCGACGCTGATCCGGATGTTGACCGGCGCGGAAATTCCAGACAGCGGCACCGTCGAGGTTGACGGCGAGGAGTTGCGCCATGCCGGCTCAGGCCGCGCCCAGGATGCTTTCGACAAGGGCGTGCGTGTCGTCTATCAGGAACTGAGCCTTGTTCCGGGCATGACGCTCGCCGAAAACTTGTTTCTCGGACGCTGGCCGCGAAAAGGCGGCGTCATCCAGTACGCGGAGATGGAAGCGCAAGCCTGCGAGGCGATGGGTCGGCTCGGTCTGGAGCGCGCGCCCAACACGCTGGTCGCAAGCCTGAGCCCGGCCGAACGCCAGCTGCTTGAGATCGCCCGCGTTCTCCTCGGAAAGCCGAAGCTCGTCATTCTCGACGAGCCGACGAGTTCGCTTGCCGCCGCCGAGGCCGAGAAGGTCATGGCCGCCGTGACGCGCATTGCCTCCGAAGGCATCGCTGTCATCTATGTCAGCCACCGCATGAACGAAATCCGCYAGATCGCGCATTCGGCCACCGTCATGCGCGACGGACGCATCATCGACACTGTTGACGTCAAGGGTGCCGATACACGCGAGATCGTCCGGCTCATGCTGGGCTCGGAAGGATCGCAGGCAGCGGCGCTGGAAAACAGAAGCCAGGAAAAGACCTTGCTTGAGGTTCGCAACCTCGCGCTGGCGCCGAAGCTGAATTCGGTCTCGTTTCACCTGAAGGCCGGCGAGGTTCTCGGCATCGCCGGGTTGCTGGGCGCAGGCCGCACCGAACTGCTGCAGGCGATCATGGGTGTGCGGCGCCAGGACCAAGGCGAGGTGCTCGTCGACGGCAAGTCAATCCGGCCCGGTCACTATAAGCGCATGCTGTCGCGCGGTTTCGGCTACACGCCGGAAAGCCGCAAGGAGGAGGGTATCGTCCCGCTTCTCGGCGTCGACGAAAACACGCTTGCGACGAACTTTTCCGGCGTCAGCAAGAGCGGCGTTCTTTCGGCGAAGATGATGGCCGAGGCGACGCGCAAGGTCATTGAACGCCTGCACGTCAAGACGGCGCGCACTGACACGCCGATCGGCACGCTGTCTGGTGGTAACCAGCAGAAGATCGTCATCGGCCGCTGGGTCTATGCCAACAGCCGCGTTCTGCTGCTTGATGAGCCGACCAGGGGCGTCGATGTGGAAGCCAAGGCGCAAATCTATGCCATCATTCGACAGTTGGCTGCCGAAGGGCGCAGCGTCATCTTCGTCTCCAGTGAGATCGAGGAGCTACCGCTCGTCTGCGACCGCGTGCTGGTCTTGCGCGACGGAACGCTCGGCGAAGAATTCAAATCACCAAACATCGATCAGGACGCCTTGATGGCTGCCTGCATCGCCGGACATTGAGGGAGAGACGCCATGTCACTCGACCAGGCTGCAACGTCAGCATCATCAAGCAAGAAGTCGGGCTTCAGCTTTTCCCAGCACATGAACGAGCTGAGCCTCTTCGTCGCCATCGTCGTTCTTTATGTGGTCTTCACATCGACAGCCAATGGCTTCCTGTCTTTCAACAACCAGATCAATATCCTGCGCGACGCCGCCACGATCGGCATCGCTGCCTGGGCAGCGACCCTGATCATCATCGCCGGCGAGATCGATGTCAGCGTCGGGCCGATGGTCGCGTTCATCTCGGTGGTTCTTGCCTTCCTTCTACAGTGGGGCGTGCCAACGCCGGTGGCCTTTGCGCTTTCGATCGTCATCGGCGCATTGCTTGGCTCGATTGCCGGCGCGCTGCGCGCTTACTTCGACGTTCCCTCCTTCGTCGCGACGCTTGGTCTCTGGAGCGCGCTTCGAGGAACGGCATTGTTTGTGACCGACGCGCTTCCCGTCTCGATCGGCCGTAACGATACGCTCGATGCCCTGGATCGCTCCGTTCTCGGCATTCCGCCGGCCGCCATCATCATGCTGGTATTCTTCGCGATCTTCGCATTCGTCAGCCGCAAGACCGCCTTCGGGCGCTCCGTCTTCGCGATCGGCGGCAATGCGCATGCGGCTTTTTTGAGCGGCATCAGCGTCTCGAAGATCCGCGTGGCGCTGTTTGCGATCGCCGGCGCGATGGCCGCCATCTCCGGCATCCTGCTCGTTTCCCGCTTGGGCTCGGGTAATGCCACTGCGGCGAACGGGCTCGAGTTTGACGTCATCGCGGCCGTTGTCGTCGGCGGCACGTCGCTCTCCGGCGGGCGCGGCTCGATGCTCGGCACGCTGCTCGGCGTTCTCGTCATCACGCTCATCGGCAACGGCCTCGTCCTGCTCGGCATCAATCCGTTCTTCCAGCAGGTCGTGCGCGGTCTCATCATCGTCATCGCGGTGCTCGCCAATATCCAGGCGATAAAGCGCAGCATGTCGCGCAACAAGGGCTGATGCGATGACGGTGCTCGATCTGAAATCCGGATCGCTTTCGCTTCGCGTCTCTTCCAAGGGAGGCCTGGTCCTGGGCTTCTGGAAGCAGACGCAGGGCGAAAGCGTGCCCTTGCTGCGCGCGGCGCCGTCATCAGAGGCAGACGCACTTTCCTCCGCCTGCTACCCGCTTGTTCCTTTCGGTAACCGCGTCCGCGACAACCGCTTCGTATTCGAAGGTGAGGAGTATCGGTTCGAGCCGAACACCGAATGGGACAAGCATTATCTCCACGGCGAGGGCTGGCAGGCCGATTGGACGATCGACCGGCAGACCGATGAGATGGTCGAGATGAGTTTCGCCCATCGCGGCGGCTCAACACCTTACGTCTATCGCGCAAGCCAGCGCTTCGCACTCGACGCATCCGGCCTGACTATGACGCTGACGGTCGAAAATCGTGGCGACCGGGCCATGCCCTTCGGTCTCGGCTGGCATCCTTATTTCCCGATGACGCCGAAAACGACGCTTCAGGCGCGGTCGCAGAAATTCTGGACCGAGGTCGAGGGTTGGCTGCCGGGCGAGCGGACGGATATCCCAACCGATCTTGACTTCAGACAACCGGCTGAGCTGCCACATCGCTGGGTCAACAACGGGTTCGAAGGCTGGGACGGCAGGGCGACGATTTCCTGGCCCGAGCGGCAGACCGCGTTGAGGCTTGAGGCCGAACCCCTTTTTAAACACGCCTTCGTTTTCGTGTCCGATACCGGCTTCGACCCGAGCTTCAAGCGCGACTATTTCTGCTTCGAGCCGATGACGCATCTGGCCGATGGTCATCACCTCGCTGATCTCGGCGATCTGAAGGTGCTGGCGCCGCATGAAAGCCTCTCGGGCAGCGTTCGTCTGCGCCCCGAGGCAATTTGAGAATACTAAGACCGGAGTTGGTGAATGTCCGCGAAAGACCGTTACGACTACATCATCATTGGCGGCGGAAGCTCCGCCTGCGTGGTCGCGGCCAAACTGGTGCGAGAGGGGAAGGCCAGGGTTCTCATGCTTGAGCGGGGGCCGGCCAAGGCGAACCCGATCATGCATTTTCCCGCCGGCTACATGAAGTTTCTCGCCAAGGACACTTATCTCGCCATGCACCAGACCAAGCCGCAGCCGCAGCTTGACGGGCGCGGACCGATCGTGCCGCAGGGCAAGGTTCTGGGCGGCGGCAGTACGGTCAACGCGATGGTCTACATGCGCGGCCAGGCGGCCGATTTCGATCTGTGGAACGAGCTTTCCACGCCTGAGGGATCGAACGACGATGCTTGGTCGTATCGGGACCTGTTGCCGTACTTCAAGGCACAGGAAGACAATGACCATCTCGCCGGCGAGTTTCACGGCGTCGGCGGCCCTCTGAAGATCTCGCATCTCGGCCACACCAGCCCGATGACGCGGACCTATGTGAAGACGCTGCAGGGTATGGGCATTCCCTACAATCCGGATTTCAATGGCGCCCGCCAGTTCGGCGTCGGCTTCATGCAGCACACGATCGACTGGAGGACGCGCAAGCGCTCGAGCGCCGTGGACGCCTTTTTGGCGCCTGTAATGAGTGATCCGCTTCTAACGATCGAAACCGGCGCCACCGTCACCTCGCTTGATATGGACGGCGACCGAGTGACCGGCGTACGCTATGTGCAAAAGGGTACGCCGAAGCGCGCGCAAGCCGGAAGCGAAGTCATCGTGGCGGCCGGCGCCTACCAGACGCCAAAGCTGATGATGCTGTCGGGTATCGGGCCGGAAGACGAGCTGAAGCGTCATGGTCTGAAGACGGCCGTCGCCCTGCCCGGTGTCGGCAAGAACCTGCAGGACCACTACGAGTGCCCCGTCGTGGCGACCACGAAGGGATCGTTCGGCTATTACGGGCAGGATCGCGGCTGGCCGATGATCAAGGCCGGGTTGCAATATCTGATGTTCAAGTCGGGCCCGGTGTCGACCACGGGCGTCGAAACCTGTGCTTTTTACGATCCTGACGGCAACAACGAGCGGCCGACCATCCAGATGTTTTGCGTGCCAACTGTCTACCTCGATCGCGATGTGATGGGCACCGATCCGGGCGACGGGGTGACGATCAACTCGCTGCTGCTGCGTCCCAAGGCACGTGGCTCGGTCACGTTGTCTTCGAGCGACCCGTTCGCCAACCCGATCGTCGACACGCAGATTTTCGCGCATCCCGACGATCTCAGGCTGACCATGGCCAGCTTTCGCTTCGCCCGCACCGTGCTCGACGCCTCGCCAATGAAGGAACTGATCGACAAGGAAATCTTTCCCGGCCCCGACGTCAGCAGCGATGAGGGCATCGCTGCCCATTGCAAGCGCACCGTCAAGACCGGCTACCATCCTGTCGGAACCTGCAAGATGGGTGCCGACAGCGATCCGGAAGCCGTGCTCGACATGCAGTTGCGGGTCCGCGGCACGCGCGGCCTGCGCGTTGTCGATGCTTCCTTGATGCCCACCATTGTCAGCGGCAATACCAACGCGGCCGTTCTCGCCGCCGCCGGCAAAGCCGCCAACCTCATTCTCAGCTAAAGCGAGTAAGACCATGAAGATCACCAAGCTCACGACCTATATCGTCCCGCCGCGCTGGCTGTTTTTGAAGATCGAGACCGATGAAGGTATCGTCGGCTGGGGTGAACCCGTGGTCGAAGGCCGTGCGCTCACCGTCCAGGCGGCGGTGCACGAACTCGAGGACTACCTGATCGGCAAGGACCCGTTCCTGATCGAGGATCACTGGACGGTCATGTATCGCGGTGGCTTTTATCGCGGAGGCGCCGTCCATATGAGCGCGATCTCGGGCATCGATCAGGCGCTGTGGGATATCAAGGGCAAGGCGCTCGGTCAGCCCATCCACTCGCTGCTGGGCGGCCAGGTGCGTGACAAGATCAAAGTCTATAGCTGGATCGGCGGCGACCGGCCGGCCGACGTCGCGCGCAATGCCAAGGATGTAGTCGCGCGTGGCTTTAAGGCGATCAAGCTCAATGGCTGCGAGGAGATGCAAATCGTCGACAGCAACGAGAAGATCGACAAGGCCGTTGCGACGATCGCGACGATCCGCGAGGCGATCGGGCCGAATGTCGGCATCGGCGTCGATTTCCACGGCCGCGTGCACAAGCCCATGGCTAAAGTGCTCGCCAAGGAACTGGAGCCCTACAAGCTGATGTTCATCGAAGAGCCGGTCTTGTCCGAGCACCGCGAGACGCTGAAGGAAATCGCCAATCATTGCTCGACGCCGATCGCGCTTGGCGAGCGTCTCTATTCGCGCTGGGATTTCAAGTCTGTGTTGTCCGATGGCTACGTCGACATCATCCAGCCGGATCTGAGCCACGCAGGCGGCATTACCGAATGCCGCAAGATCGCGGCGATGGCGGAAGCCTATGATGTGGCGGTCGCCCCGCATTGCCCGCTTGGTCCAATCGCGCTTGCGGCCTGCCTGCAGGTCGATGCCGTCAGCTACAATGCCTTCATCCAGGAGCAAAGCCTCGGCATTCACTACAACAAGAGCAACGACATACTCGACTACATCTCTAATAAGGAGGTGTTCCACTATGCCGATGGTTTCGTGTCTATCCCGCAGGGCCCCGGCCTTGGCATCGAGGTGGACGAGGCCTATGTGATCGAACGTGCGAAAGAGGGGCATCGCTGGCGCAACCCGATCTGGCGTCACGAGGACGGCAGTTTCGCCGAGTGGTAAGGGTGTCCGTCATGTCCAATCGTCTGCTCGACAAGCGTATAATGATTACCGGCGCAGCGCAGGGCATCGGCCTTGCGATTGCAAAGGCATTCGCGCGGGAAGGCGCGAGCCTGTTTCTGATCGATCGCGACGAGGCGTTACTCCAAGAAGAAACTGCGAAGCTTAAGGATGAGGGCTATCGCGTCAGCGTGCGCTCGGCCGATATCACCGATGCCAAGGCAATTGTTGCGGCTGTCAGCGCGGCGGAAACCGAGATCGGGCGCATCAACGCGCTGGTCAACAATGCTGGCGTCAACGTGTTTTCCGAGCCGCTGGAGACCAGCGACGAGGAATGGAACCGCTGCTTCGACATCAATCTTAAGGGCGCATGGAACTGCTCGAAGGCGGTTCTGCCTGGGCTGATCGAACAAGGCGGAGGCGTGATCCTTAACATCGCCTCGACCCATGCCTTTACCATCATCCCGCATACGTTTCCCTATCCGCTGGCAAAGCATGCGCTGCTGGGCATGACCAAGTCGCTGGGGCTCGAATACGCGCCGAAGAACGTCCGCGTGAATGCGCTGGCGCCCGGCTATGTCGCGACCCAGAAGGTCATCGATTATTGGAATGGTTTCCCCGATCCTGAGGCGGCAAAGGCCGAAACGATGAAGTTGCAYCCCGGTGGACGTATCGCCACCCCGCAGGAGATCGCCATGGCGGCCGTATTCATGATTTCGGACGAATGCCCGTTCATAAACGCCACCTGCCTGACGGTGGATGGCGGTCTGAGCGTCCAGCAGCATCCTGCCTGAGCCCAGTTCGCGTAAACACCTTGCCTAAGCATCGGGCGGTAGCATAGACCTGTGTCGTGTCAAACGTCAGCGGGGCGATATAAGCCCCGGGAGAAAATCCCCGATATGAATGCTCATGCGCCGTCCGATATCTATGCAGTTGCTGACATTCATGGACGCGCTGATCTGCTTGAGGTTTTACTGCGCCACATTGCCACCGTCGCTGAGGAACGCCGATCAAAACCAATCGTGATTTTCCTCGGTGATCTGATTGATAGAGGCCCGCAAAGTCCAGCTGTGCTTGATCTGGTCGCCTCGACACTTGAGCTGTACCCCGGTTCGCAGCTCATCCTCGGCAACCACGATTTTTATCTGCGCTCGTTGCTTCGCGGGGAATTGTCTCCGGCGGACGCCGTCAACTGGATGGACTGGGGAGGGGTGGCAACCCTCAGCGCCTATTCGCGGCGGCCGGTGCCTGATTTCAAGGCTATAGCCGCAGACATACGAAGCGCTTTCCCACATCACGCCGTTTTGCTCGATAACGCGCTGACCTATAGGCAGATCGGCGGGTTTTGTTTCGTACATGCGGGAATACGCCCCGGTCTTCCCCTCGCCGAACAGGACGAATACGATCTGCGCTGGATCCGGGCGGGCTTCCTCGACCACATTGACCCTTTCCACCATATGGTCGTGCATGGTCATACGATCACAAACTCGCTGCGTCCGGAAGTTTATGACAACCGTATCGCGCTTGATACGGCAGCCTATAGGACTGGTCGTCTGAGTGCTGCCGTTATTCGGCAAGACAGACTGTCGCATTTCATCTGCACGGCACTGAGCGCGCGCGGGGAGATCTCCGTTGAAGAGTGGGGTGCGAGCATTGTAACTCGCGCTGCTTCCTGACCAGAAGCGATGGTTCTTAAAGATCGGTCGCAGGCCGGCCGATCCTGTGGGATGCGCAATAAATGTCCCATTCGCGGTCACTTCGTCGCCCGTGGGGAGCTTTCAGCGCGAACTGCCGGACGGGCGTTAAAGTTCACTTAGCCACCTTGATTGGTGCGCTAACGACCACAGGAACCGACTGGCAGCTTGGAACTTTATCCCGACAAGGTTGTTGGAAGGTTGTGGATCACGCTTGATCTCGCCTAAAACGATCTGGAGTGCGCACTTCCGCTTTTGACCTGGGTCTTTGGCCCTGGGGCTCATGCCCTTTCAGGACATAACGGAGGAGAAAATGATGTACTTGAAATCAACGATTGCCATACTGGCCGCCGGCTGCGCCAGCGTCCTCGTTCCACCGCAGGCAGCGGCGTTTGACGTCGGAGGATCGAACGGGATCAGCATCAACGGCAATGGCGGCGGGCTCAACGTGTCCATCGGCGGCGCCAACGGCGTCAATGCCACGGTTGGTGGCGGTTCGAACCTCGCCAATGTCTCCGTCGGCGGGGCCGGCGGTGTGAACGCTGATGTCGGCGGTAATTCGACCGGCGGCCTTGGCGTGAATGCGACAGTTGGTGGCTCCGGTGGCATCAACAGCGCCACAACGGTCGGCGGCAACAATTCGTCCGGTGGCCTCGGTGTCGGAACGACAGCAACGATCGGTGGAGCAAGCGGCGTCAACGCCGATGTCGGCGCAACCGTCGGCGGGTCCGGCATCGCGAATGTGGATGCCGTGGTCAATGTTGGTGCCGGTGACAACACGCTTGCCGATGTCAACGCCAATCTCGGTGTTGGCGGCACCTCCGGTGGTAGCGGCACAAACAGCATCGTCGATCTCGGAACAAACGCCAACATCGGCGGCGTGAACGGCGTCAACGCGGATGTCGGTGCGACGGTTGGCGGATCGAACCTCGCGACTGTCGGCGCTATCGCCAATGTTGGGGCGGGCGACAATACGCTCGCCGACATAAACGCCAATGTCGCGGTCGGTGGGGGCTCAACCGGAAGCGGTTCGACAAGCGGCGGTCTAGTTGACGCTGACGTCACCGCGAGTATCGGCGGTACGAATGGTGTGAACGCTGGTGTTGGTGCAAACGTTGGCGGGTCCGGCCCCAGTGTCGCTGCCATGGCCAACGTCGGTTTGGGTGATAACACGCTAGCCGAAATCAGCCTCGCGGTCCCCGGTTCCGGATCGGGGGGCACGGATCCAGGTACACCAGGTGTCCCCGGTACGCCTGGAACACCTGGCAATCCTGGAGGCCCCGGCGCAACCAATCCCGGCGATGATGCCAATGGCGATGCCGGCGGCGACCGCAGCCGCAGCCTGGCGATGATCAACGACATGTCCGCCAGAGACCGCGCCAAGGCAAAGGCTAGCTGCAAGGACGTTGTACGCTCCGGCGGCTTCGAGGCAGGCCTCGTCAGCCTCTGCAAAATGGTGATGGCAAGCCGCTGATTTCGCTGAAAGTCACAAGGGCGTCGGTTTCGACGCCCTTTCTGCGTTCACTCGAACAGGTCTGGATGATCCGCTTCGATTTGCGGCAGGTCCGACAGAATGCCGTTGAGGTGCGCGCGCATGGCAGCCACCGCGGCGTCCGCATCGCGTCCGTCGATGGCCGTGATGATGGCCTCATGCTCGGTGATCAGCCGCATCATGGAATCGGGGTGGCGAAGCTGCAGATTGCAGACACGGTCCATATGCGCCTTGATGTCGGCGATGGCACTCCAGGCAAGACTGCAGCCGGCGCCCTCCGCGATCGCGATATGGAACTGCTCGTCCTCGCGGCGGAATGCGTTGTGGTCATGTGCTTCCATGGCCATCCGCTGCTTGCCGATGATCGTGTCGATCCGGCGGCGCGTCCAGCTGTCGAAGGTCTCACTTGCGCGGCGTGCAACGGCGGTCTCCAGCGCCTCGCGCACGAAGCGCGCCTCCATCATCTGCCGCGCCGAGATGCGAACGACGACCGTGCCCCGGTTTGGGCGCACATCGACCAGCTTTGATCTCCCGAGCGCGATCAGGGCCTCGCGCACCGGCTGGCGCGAGACACCCATGCGGGTGGCGATCTCCTGCTCGGAAAGTCGCGTGCCCGGCGCCAGTTCCAGCTTGATGATCTGCTCGCGCAGGTCACGCTCCACTTGGGCCGCAGCGGTTTCGCCGGTCTCAATCTTCAAGGATTCGAGGTTCATGTCTTTCGTCGCCGTCATGCGTTGACATCCAATTTAAACCACCATACAGTACCATACAATTCAAACGCAACATAAATCCGGTGGTCTGAAACCGGATAAAAAGGGAGGGCCGACACGATGTGTCGGCTTTAAGGGAAACGTGCTGTCCAATTTCATTGCGCCTGATTCCGGTGATCCGCGGCTGAACATTAAATCCCGCTACCAGATGCTTGTCGATGGCAAGTCGGTAGATGCCGCGTCTGGTCGCACGATTGACCGTGTCAGCCCCGGTCACGCGGGCGTCGTCGTTGGTACCTGGCCGGAAGCCTCGGCCGATGATGTCCGCCTGGCGGTTGCGGCTGCCCGCCGGGCCTTCGATACAGGCCCATGGCCGCGCATGTCCGGTGCGGAACGCTCGCGGCTGATGTTCAAGGTGGCCGATCTCATCCTCGCGCACCAAGAAGAGCTGGCTCTGGCCGAAAGCCTTGAGGTTGGCAAGCCGATCGCGCAGGCACGCGGCGAGATCGGCTTCTGCGCCGACCTCTGGTCCTATGCCGCCGGACAGGCGCGCGCTCTGGAAGGCCAGGCCCACAACAATATCGGCGACGATCGCTTAGGCCTGGTGCTGCGCGAAGCCGTCGGCGTCGTCGGCATCATCACCCCGTGGAACTTCCCCTTCATCATCGCTTCCGAGCGCGTGCCGTGGGCGATCGGTGCCGGTTGTACCGTCGTCCTCAAGCCGTCCGAATTCACCTCCGGCACATCGATCCGCATGGCGGAACTGGCGCGTGAGGCCGGCATCCCCGATGGCGTCTTCAACGTCGTCACCGGCTATGGTGATCCGGCCGGCCAGGTGCTTGCTGAAGATCCTGGCGTCGACATGGTGGCCTTCACCGGTTCGGTGCGCGTCGGCACAAAGCTTGGCGAGATCGCCGCGCGCAGTGTCAAACGCCTCGGGCTGGAGCTTGGCGGCAAGGGCCCGCAGATCGTCTTTGCCGATGCGGACCTTGAGGCTGCCGCCGATGGCATCGCCTACGGCGTCTATCACAATGGCGGGCAGTGCTGCATATCAGGCAGCCGGCTCCTGGTTCAGGAAGGCATACGCGACGCACTGATGGAGCGCCTGCTCGACATCTCGCGCAAAGTGACATTCGGCGATCCGCTGAACGATCGCACCAAGATCGGCGCGATGATCTCCGAAGCCCATGTCGGCAAGGTCCATTCTTACGTGGAAGCCGGCATCGCATCCGGTGCCGAACTGTTGCTCGGCGGCGAGCGCGTCGGCAAGGACAAGGGCATCTATTACGCCCCTACCGTGTTTGCCGGCGTGAAGCCCGAGATGTCGATTGCCCGCGAGGAGATTTTCGGACCGGTGCTTTCGACCTTGACCTTCAAGACCGCGGATGAAGCCGTCGCGCTCGCCAATGCCAGCGAGTTTGGTCTTTCCGCCTCGGTCTGGTCGACCAATCTCGAAAACGCCATGCAGAGCATCCGCCGCATTCGCGCCGGCCGGTGCTGGATCAACAGCGTCATCGACGGCACGCCGGAACTGCCGATCGGCGGCTACAAGAAAAGCGGCCTCGGCCGCGAACTCGGCCGCTATGGCTTCGATGAGTATTCCCAGTTCAAGGGCGTGCACGTGACGTTCGGGCGACCGACGCCGTGGTTCGGCTGACAGGGGAGTGACGGATAGGGCGTTCCCGCTTTGGGAGAAGCGGAACGCCTGGGAGGAAAATCTCGGCCGGCGTGATCTTTGGTCGGAGCCCGCCAGCCGAGACTTGGGTCTTTCGACCCGCATTGCACATCCAAAGGGAGGATACGCAAATGAAATTGACCAGGTTGAAAACCGCAGCACTTGCCGCGGGTATCGCCACGATGATGACATCTACGGCATTGGCCGCCGACGTCAAGGCAACGATGATCATCTATCTCGATCCGAGTGTCCAGTTCTTCAACCCTGTGGTGAAGGGCGCCAAGGACGCGGCGGCACAATTTGGCGTCGATCTCGACGTGCAATATGCCAATAACGATCCGGTTCGCCAGAACGACCTGATCGAAAGCGCGACGGCAGCAGGCGTCGATGGTATCGCCGTCGCCATTTCGTCGTCGGATGCCTTCGACGAGAGCATCTGCGCGGCGGTCAAGGCCGGTATCGTCGTCATCGGCTTCAACAATGACGATCTGGAAGGCGCCAAGGGCAATTGCCGCCAGGCCTATGTCGGTATGAACGAATTTTCTTCCGGCTACGAGCTCGGCAACCGGATGATCAAGGAATTCGGCCTGAAATCCGGCGACGTCGTCTTCAACCCGCGCGAGATCCCCGAGGCCAGCTTCGCGGTCGCGCGCGGTGGCGGCATCGAGAAGGCGATGAAGGAAAACGGCATCAAGGTCGAGACAGTTCGCGCCGGTCTTGATCCGGCCGAGGCGCAGAACATCATGGCGCAGTTCCTGATCGCCAACCCGGGCGTCAAGGCCGTGTTCGGCACGGGCTCGGTCACTTCGACCGTCGGTGCCGGCGCCATCAAGGATGCAGGTGTAAAGGTCCCGTTCGGCGGGTTTGACCTTGCGGTCGAGATCGTCAATGCGGTCGAGTCTGGTGCGATGTTCGCGACCATGGACCAGCAGCCTTATCTCCAAGGCTACTACCCGATCGCGCAGATCGCGCTGTCGAAGAAGTACGGACTGACCCCGACTGACGTCGACACCGGCCAGGGCGCCTTCCTCGACAAGTCGCGCATCAGCTCGGTCAAGCCGCTGATCGGCAGCTTCCGCTAACCGCGTTTCGTGGGGGCCTGCCGGCCAGGCCGGCAGGTTCTCCGTCTCCAATCGATCGAGTACCAGACCGTGACACCAATTCTTGAGACCAGTGCCGCGCCCCGGTCGCGGACGCAGAAACAACCGATGATCCGGCAGATCATGGCAATGCCGGCAGGCGCGATCTTCCTCGTCTTCATGACGCTGCAGATCGTCTGCATCGCAGGCGCCTTGCTCTATCCTGATCAGTTCCGCTACCTTTCGCCACAAAACCTGACGATCCTGATGAAGGCGATCCCTGTGCTGGGCTGCCTGGCGCTCGGCGCCGGCGTGCTGATGATCGCGGGCGAATTCGACCTTTCCATCGGTTCGGTCTACACCTTCACCGCCATCTTGATGGCAAGCCTTGTCGGCGCCGGAATGAGTGCCTTCATAGCCGCGCCGCTCGGCGTCTTGGCCGGGATCATGATCGGCCTCTTGAACGGCCACATCACGCTGCGCTTCGGGCTGCCGTCCTTTATCGTGACGCTTGGCGGCCTTTTGTTCTGGCGCGGCGCGGTGCTGCTCTATAACGGCGCGGTCCAGGTTCGCTTCGATCCGGAGCCGATCTTCACCAGCCTGTTTTCCGGCACGCTGCTTGGCATCAATGCCGCTTTCATCTGGATCGTTTTATTTGTCGTCGGCTTCCACTACCTCGTCCATCGTCACCGCTTCGGCAACCATGTGTTCGCTACCGGCGGCAATCGCGGTGCGGCCGAGGCGATCGGCATCAACACCAACCGCGTCAAGCTGGTAGCCTTCGCGATCGCCGGCGGCATGGCGGCGGTGGCCGGCATCATTGCAACCGCGCGTGTTGGCAGCGTGCAGCCGGGGCAGGGCGCCGGACTGGAGCTTCAGGCGATCGCGGCTTGCGTCATCGGCGGATTGTCGCTTCGCGGCGGCCGGGGCTCGATCATCGGCATCTTCCTTGGCGTGCTCTTGATTCACACCATCACCGACGTGCTTTTGCTGCTGCGTGCGCCGGGCTTTTATCTCGACATGTTCATCGCGACGCTGATCGTGCTGGCCGCCATCTTCAACCATCTTATCGAGCGGCGAGGTCTTGCGTGATGTCGGCCCCCAATCTTCTTGAACTGCACAACATTTCGAAAAGCTTCGGCGCGCTGACCGCGCTGCGCAATCTGAGCTTCCATATCGGCGAAGGCGAAGTGGTGGGGTTGCTCGGTGACAACGGCGCCGGCAAGTCGACAACAGTCAATCTGATCTCAGGCATCCACAAGCCAACGGACGGCTATCTGAGCGTCGACGGCAAGAAGACGGCGTTCACCTGCCGGTCGGACTCCGCCGATGCCGGTATCGAGACCATCTATCAGCATACGGCGCTGGTGGATTCGCTTTCGATCACCCGCAACATCTTCATGGGCCGCGAACTTACCGATCGTTTCGGCTTCCTGCGTCAGCGTGAAATGCGCGAGATTGCCATGGAGGTGTTGCAAAACGCGGTGCACATTTCCGGCATCGATAGCCCCGATACACTCGTCGGCAATCTCTCCGGCGGCCAGAAACAGGCTGTCGCCATCGCCCGCGCCGTCTATTTCAAGAAGCGCGTGCTGCTCCTCGACGAGCCGACGTCTGCACTGTCGGTGCGCGAAACTGAGGCGCTCTTGAACCAGGTGCTGAAGCTCAAGGCGGAAAACGTCTCGAGCGTGCTCGTCACCCACAACATCTACCACGCCTATCAGGTCTGCGACCGCTTCGTCATCATGAGCCACGGCACCAAGGTGTTCGATGTCGACAAGGCGGACACGACGATCAACCAGCTGACCGAATATGTCGTGCTCACCTGATCCCACCCAACACACAGAAGGGGCATCGCCCGTGACCATTTCAGTATCAGTACGCCAGGTCGTCGGACCCGAAGATACCGCACGGCGCAACACGCAGGGTCTGCGCGACGGTTTCGTGATCGAGGATCTGTTTCGGCCAGGTGAAGTCAATCTCACCTACAGCCATCTCGATCGCATGATCGTCGGCGGTGTCATGCCGCATACGATGCCGCTTGAGATCGCTGCCATTGCTGAGACCGGCACAGAGCGTTTTCTCGACCGGCGCGAGGCCGCCATCGTCAATATCGGCGGCGCGGGCACGGTCAGCGTCGCGGGCAAGCCTTACGAACTTGGCTTCCAGGAGGCGCTCTATGTCGGAATGGGCGAGGGCGCCTTGAGCTTCGCCAGCAAGGACCCGGCGGCGCCGGCGCTCTTTTACGTCTTGAGCGCGCCAGCGCACCGCACATACCCCACGGTGCACATCACCGGCGAGATGGCGAGGAAAGTGATCGTGGGCTCGGCGGAAGAATCCAACGCCCGCACGATCAACCAATACGTCCACCCCGATGTCTGCGACAGCTGCCAATTGCTGGTGGGGCTGACGAGGTTCGAGCCGGGTTCGGTGTGGAACACCATGCCGGCGCATGTTCATGATCGCCGCATGGAGGTTTATCTCTACTTCGGCATGCAGGAGCAGACACGCATCTTCCATTTCATGGGCGAGCCCAGCGAAACGCGGCATGTCGTCTTGAAGAACCACGATGCCGTGCTGTCGCCCGGCTGGTCAATCCACTCTGGTGCGGGAACCGGCCGCTACGCCTTCATCTGGGCGATGGCTGGCGATAATATGAGCTTTACCGACATGGACAAGGTGCCGATGGAAGACCTGCGATGAGCCTGTTCGATCTCACCGGCCGCTGGGCTATCGTCACCGGCGCCAACACCGGCATCGGCCAGGCTATCGCGGTTGGTTTCGCGCAGGCGGGCGCCGATATCGTCGGTGTCGGCCGCTCGGCAATGGACGAGACAGCGGACGCGGTCATATCGACGGGGCGCCGGTTCGTATCGCTCAAGGCGGACCTGTCCGATACCGGGGAGGCGAGGGACGTCATCGAACGCGCCCTAGCCGCCGGCGCCTCGCCCGATATCCTCGTCAACAATGCCGGCATCATCCGTCGCGCCGATGCGCTGGAGTTTACGGAAGAGGATTGGGATGCGGTCCTCGACACTAACCTGAAATTCGTCTTTTTCCTCTGCCAGGCTTTCGCGAGGGCTGCATTGGCACGACAGTCGCCGGCAAAGATCATCAACATCGCTTCGCTTCTTTCTTTCCAGGGCGGTATACGCATTCCGTCCTATACGGCGGCGAAGAGTGGGCTGGCCGGGATCACCCGGCTTATGGCGAACGAGTGGGCCTCGAAGGGCATCAATGTGAACGCCATTGCGCCCGGTTATGTCGAGACCAGCAACACCGAGGCGCTTCGCGCCGATGCCGAGCGCAGCGCCGACATCTTGAAGCGCATTCCGGCCGCCCGATGGGCCAAGGCGGAGGATATGGCCGGCACGGCGGTTTACCTCGCTTCACGCGCTTCCGATTATGTTCATGGCACTGTATTGCCAGTCGATGGCGGCTGGCTTGCCCGATAGGAGATGATGATGGCCGATCACTACACACTTCCCGATGACATCACCTGGACAGAAGTCGCGCCGGGCAACAATCGCGCCGTGCTATCGCATCGCCCCGAGGCGATGCTGGTCGCCTTCCGCTTTGAGCCAGGTGCGATCGGCGCGCTGCATTCGCATCCTCACACGCAGGCAAGTTATGTCGCAGAGGGTGCTTTCGACGTGACAATTGACGGAGTGACAACCAGGCTCGATGCCGGTTCCAGTTTCATCGTCGCGCCGAACCTTGTTCACGGCGTGGTCGCACTGGAGAAGGGACTATTGATCGATACCTTCACGCCAAGGCGCGATGACTTCCTGTAAGGCGGGGGGCGACGCTCGACCTGACAGCGTCTAGGCCGATTGTCTAAGAATGATCTCGGCATTCAATAGGACCTGCTCGGGCACGCTCAAAGCCGATCCCTCTGTTTCCTGGTCGAGCTTTTGCAGCAACAACTGCATGGCAATGCGGCCGATGTCGTTGTAGCTCTGCGCGACGGTGGTGATCGGCGGGCAGGCGTAGCGCGACAAAGGGTGGTCGTCGTGGCCGGCGATGCGCAGGCTGCAGTCGGGCGTGCGGCCGATTTTCACGCCTGCCTGAAAGGCTGCTGCGATGGCGCCGAATGCCACGCGGTCATTGGCGCAAAGAACGGTTGCGGTCGGGAAGCCCCCGCCTTCGAGAATGCGCTTCGTTTCTTCATAGCCAAATTTCTCGAAGTCCCAGCCCGCCGCCTTTTCGATCGGCAGCACGATCGGCTCCATCCGAAGTTCGGTCATCGCCTCGATATAGGCCGTCTCGCGGGTCGACGCGTTGGTGTTGACCGACGGCATACCGAGATAGCACGGCGGCTCTCCGGACCGGCACAGATAGTCAACGATCAGTTGAAAGCTTTGGCGGTTGTTGGTGCCGACAAAGGGAGAGACGTCGTCCAGTGGCGAGTCAACAAAGATCAGCGGGATCGACGCAGACAGCGCAAGCAGGGTCTCATGGTGTGATTGCACGCCAAGCGGGGCAATGATGGCACCTGCGACGTTCATCGACTTCAGCGTTTCGATGGCGCGTGCTTCCATCAGGGCATTGCCATCCGACGACAGCACAAAGGCGAGAAAGCCGGCATCATTGGCGATGAGCTCGACCCGGCGCGTCAGCGCCATGTAGAACGGGTCGGTGGAGTTGGGAATGATGATGCCGATGATGTTGCTGCGTCGGCGATTGAGATTGACCGCAAAGAGGTTGGGACGGAAGCCGCTCTCCTTGAGGGCAGCTTCGATGATGTCGCGGGTCTTGCGCCGCACGGAGCCCGGGTCGTTGAAGTACTTCGAAACGGTCGGCCGCGATAGGCCGACATACTCGGAAAAGTCCTCCATGGTTCTGATCGGCCTGTCTGACAAACGCGCGTCCCACTCATTCTTATTTAATCGATTGAAATATTTGACGCATTTCAATCAAAACTTTTGCGCCGGTGCAAGCCGCGCCTTTAGGCGCGGCAGGCTTCGAAGTAATCTTCCAACACGCGGTCGACGGCGGCAAGCGCTAGCGAACGTGCGTCCGGCTTGACCTTGCCGTCGCGCACGCCGACATAGGCGCCGGTCAGATACTGGTTGATCAGGGTCTCGGGGATCTGCACGCCATCAAGCAATGAGAATAGTGCCTTTACGGCCGCGTCGATCTCCGGCTGCGGCCAGTAGTAGCGAATACGGTCGCTGTAGCTGAAGTGACGCTGAATGTGCTTATCGTCGTCCGAACCGTGGTAATATTTGTCCCAGTTCTTCGGATCGGCCGTCAGAACACGCTCGATGGTGGCGATCAGCGTCTCCTTGCGCTTGTCTGGAAACAGGAACTCAGCGATCTGGTCGAGCCCGTAATAGGCTTCGCGCAGTGCAAAGGTCAGGCCGGGGCCAACTTTCAAAATAGCGAAACCATCCATGACGAGCTGCCGAAGCATGTCGCGGGTCTGGTAGTCGGTGGAGTGGGCCTCATAAACCATGCCCGGCATGTCTGAAAGCGTGGCGCTCAGTGCAGCCGCTTTTTCCGGAGCGTAGGCGATGACGTTTGCATTGCCGAATTCCACGCCAGGCTGGACAACCGCGCCGACAACTCGAGTGAAAGCGTCGGATACGCCAGCGGCCACGAAAGCCTGGCGGTGAATGGCGATGGTTTCGCGCGCGGCTTCTGGCTTGGTCACCTCAAGTTCTTCGATCTCTTCCATGGCGCCGCCGGGGATCGGCACTTCGGTGCCGACGATGTAGACAGGCTTGATGCCGTCCATGCCCTGCAGCGCTGCCTCGGCCACGGCAGCGAGCTTGGCAGCGCGCTCAGCGGTGATCGCGTCAGGCAGGGCAACCGGCTCGCCGGCGCAGCCCATGCTGGTGTCGAGATGCAGTTTGGTGAAGCCGGCCTTGGCAAAGGCCTCGATCATGGTGGAGGCTTTCGCCATTGCCTCGTCAGCGGGCAGGCTCTTCCATGGATTGGGACCGAGATGGTCGCCGCCGAGGATTAGCTTTTCAAGCGGGAAACCTGTATCGGCGGCGATCTTTTCCACGAAGTCGCGGAAATCGGCCGGCGTCATGCCGGTATAACCGCCATCCTGATTCACCTGGTTGCAGGTGGCTTCGACGAGTAGGTGGGCGCCCTGCTTCAGCGCATGCAGCATCGACGCCTCGATAACGAGGGGATGGGCCGAGCAGATCGAGGGAATGCCCTTGACGCCGCTGCCGTGGCGCCATTGTGCGATATCCGTGAGGTAGCTTTTCTGCATGTCAGGCTTGTCCTTGCGCTTTGATGAGGGCGTCGAGTTCGGCTTGGGTCGATGCGCCTTCCATCGGGCCGGCCTTGGTGACGGCGCGGGCGCCGGATGCGTTGGCGTAACGCAACGCTTCGGCGGGATGCATTCCCTTCAGCCAGAAGGTGACGAAGGTCGCGCCGAAGCAGTCGCCGGCGCCGGTGGGATCCACTTCCTCGACTTTGTAGCCCTCGAGATTGATCTGGGTGGTCCTGTCGAAGTAGCTGGAGCCCTTTTCGCCGCGCTTGATGACGATCGCCTTGATGCCCTTGGCGAGCAATTCGGCGACCGCCTCCTTCTCCGTCTTTGCCTCGGCGAACAGGAAGAGTTCCTCGCCGCTCGGCATGAATAGATCGGTCACTGAGAGCACGGTCTGCAGCGCCTCGCGCATGCCCGGACTATCGAGGATTTCAGGGCGCAGATTGGGGTCGAAGGACACGGTGCCGCCAGCGGCCTTGATGCGTTCGACTGCTGTCAGGATACTCCTCACCACGCTCGGGGCATAGAGAGCGGTGCCCATGACGTGCATGTGGGTGCAGCCGTCGATCAGAGCCAGCGTCTTGTCCGATAGCTCGATCTCACCGCATGCGCTGTGGCGGATGTTGAAGACGAAGGCGCGGCTGCCGTCCTCGCGGTAGCGCACGAAGGCGCTGCCGGTTGTGCCATGTGCAACGATCTCGATGCCGGAGACATCGACGCCGTCCTCGGTCAGGCGGTTGATGTTGACCCAGCCGAAATCATCATCGCCGACGCGCGAGATGATCGCGCAATCCTGGGCGAGCTTGCCGACCTGATCGATGAAGATGGCCGGTGCGCCCGAAGGAAAAGGACCGATCAGTGGCACGGCTTCACGAAAGCCGTTGCCGCGATTGGTAGCGACGATTTCGACCAGAATTTCGCCGATGGTGAGGATTTTCGACATGGCTTCTTGCTCTTGAGGATTACTGCTTGGCGCGCTTGGAGCGCACGTCGAGATAGACGGCGACGAGGATGACGAGGCCCTTGACGATGAGCTGGTAGAAGTAAGGCACTGACAGCATGTTCATGCCGTTGTTGAGCACGCCGATGATGAGCGCGCCGATCAGCGTGCCGATCATGGTGCCGACGCCGCCGGCAAGGCTGGTGCCGCCGAGAACGGCTGCTGCGATGGCGTCGAGCTCGTAGCTCATGCCCGCGTTGGTCTGGGCCGAGAACAGACGCGAGGAAAGCAGGATGCCGCTGATCGCCGCCATGATGCCCGAGATCATGAAGATGATGATCTTCAGGCGATCGACCTTGATGCCGGAATACAGAGCTGCCTCGCGGTTGCCGCCGGTCAGATAAGCGCGTCGGCCGAACTTGGTCTTGCTGAGCAGGATGTGGTTGAACAGGAAGAGTACCGCGACGACCCAGATGACGATCGGGATGCCGATGAAGCTCTGGGTGCCAATGGCCGTCCAGGTCGGCTCCATGATCATGGCAGGCGCGCCGTTCGTCGGCAGGCTGACCATGCCGCGATAGATGCCCATCGTGGCCACCGTGACGATGAACGACGGCAGCAGGAATTTCGCCGTCAGCACGCCGTTGGCGAGACCCAAAATCGCGCCGGCTGCGAGCGTCAGGACGAGTGCTGGAACGAAACCCATACCGAACGCGAAACATT
Source organism: Rhizobium sp. 01N48 (assembly GCF_056399145.1). Taxonomy (NCBI): domain Bacteria; kingdom Pseudomonadati; phylum Pseudomonadota; class Alphaproteobacteria; order Hyphomicrobiales; family Rhizobiaceae; genus Rhizobium; species Rhizobium sp. 01N48. Next base: position 109,606 of record NZ_JBFTQT010000011.1, on the reverse strand, counting down.
GCGCGCCGACCATGCCGGCGACCGCGATGATCGATCCGATCGACAGGTCGATCTCACCGAGCAGGATCACCCAGGTCATCCCGAAGGCGGCGATCGCGATGACCGAGACCTGTTGCAGCACGTTCAGAAAGTTGGCAACGGACATGAACCGTTGATTGGTGATCGAAAAGATCACGCAAAGGACGATCAGCGATAGGAAAATACCGCCATACTGCTTCATTACCTGCCGGAATGCGGCATTGGCTGCGTGTCTGTCGCTCATGATACAAATCCCGTAGCAAAGCTCATGATCTTCTCCGGTGTCATCTGGTCGCCGGCAACGATGGCGGTGGCCCGCCCTTCGCTCATGACGACGGCGCGGTCGCTCATGCCGATGACTTCGGGAAGTTCGGACGACACCAGCAGGATTGCCGTGCCTTCCGCCGCCAGTTGGCGGATGATCTTGTAAATTTCAAACTTGGCGCCGACATCGACGCCGCGTGTCGGCTCGTCGAGGATGAGGATCCTCGGCTTGGTCAGCAGCCACTTGGCCAACACGATCTTCTGCTGGTTGCCGCCGGACAGTGATCCCGCCGAGGTCTCGAGCGACGCCGTCTTGATGGCTAGCCGGCCGACTTCCACCTTCGCGTCGTCGCGTTCGCGGCGGCGCTTGAGGAAGCCGAAGGGGCTGGAATAGTTGTCCAGCGCCACCATCGAGATGTTACTCTCGACGCTGTGGCTGAGCACCAGCCCCTCTTCTTTGCGGTTCTCGGTGACGAAGCCGATACGCCGGTTAATGGCATCGACGGGGGAGGTGATCGTTACCGCGCTGCCGTCGATCGAGATGGTGCCCGATGTCGGCTGCGTCATGCCGAAGAGGGTCTTCATCACCTCCGAACGGCCGGAACCGATCAGGCCGAAGAAGCCGAGGATCTCGCCCGGGCGCACATCGAAGGAGATATCCTCAAACTCGTCGTGGCTGGAAAGCCCGCTCACTGCCAGTACCGGCTTTTCGTCAAGCGCTGGAGCCGGCACGTCGCGCGGAGGGTAAATCTCATTCATGTCGCGGCCGACCATCAGGGCGATCAGTTCGTCGATCGTGGCTTCGGACTTATCGCGCGTGGTGATGTAGCTGCCGTCGCGCACGACGGTGATGTCGTCGCTTAGCCGCATGATCTCTTCCATGCGGTGCGAGATGTAAATTACGGCCACGCCGCGCGCTTTCAGTTGCGCGATGATCTCGAAAAGGATCTCGGCTTCGCTGTCGCTGAGCGAGGACGTCGGCTCGTCGAGGATAACGACCTTGGCGTCGATGCTCAGCCCCTTGGCGATCTCTACAAGCTGGCGCTGGGCGATCGACAGGTCGCCGACGCGCTCCTGGACGGATATCGGCAGCTTCAGATCGGCGACGATCGCCGCGGCCTGGCGCACGAGTGCCTTGTCGTTGATGAAACCGGCCCTTGTCGGCTCGCGGGTCGCGAGAATATTCTCGGCGACGCTCAAATTGTTGCAGAGGCTGAGTTCCTGGAAGACGATCGTCAGGCCCGCTGCCGCCGCGTCCTGCGGGTTGGCTGGCGCATAGGGCTTGCCGTCGAGAAGGATCGAGCCCGATGTCGGCTGGTAGACACCGGCGAGGATCTTCATCAGCGTCGATTTTCCGGCGCCGTTTTCACCGAGGATCGTGTGAACCCTGCCGGGCCGAACCTTCAGCTGCATGTTCTTCAACGCGGTCACCGCACCGAAGACTTTCGTAATGTCCTTGATCTCTAGGATCGCGTTGTCGCCGCAGCTTTGCATGGCGTCACCTTTCACCAAGAGCCGCAGGCATCGGGCAGATGCGTGGGGCGCTCTGACTTGTCGCGAGGATATCGCTGCTTTCCGGCGGCTAGCCCTTCAAAAGAACCCGGCCGCCGGAAGGAGCGGTCACTGTGCGAGACTTCGGACCTTCGCACAGTGCGCCTTGGGAGGACTTTACTGCTTCTTGACGTAGACGCCGGGGACGATCGGCTGCTCAGCAGGCACGTCTTTGCCGGCCTTGAGGTCCAGCGCGGTATCGACGGCGAGCTTGCCCATCTGGTCCGGGAACTGCTGGATGACGCCGACCATGTCAGGATCGCTGTCGACCGCCTTGATCGCCTCAGGCATGCCGTCGAAGCCGATGACCTTGACCTTGCCAGTGAGGCCGGAGGACTTGACCGCAACCGCTGCAGCAAGAGCCGCGTCGTCACCGAAGCCGAAGATGCCGTTGATGTCGGGGTTTGCCTGTAACATGTTCTGCGCGACGGCCAGAGCCTCGGCGCGGGTGATGCCGGTCTGGATCGACACGATCTTGATGTCAGGGTGCTTGGCAATGGCTTCCTTGAAGCCGTTGACGCGGTTCACGACCGACTGGACCAGCGGATAGTCGATGATCGCGACATTGCCCTTGCCGCCGAGCTGCTCAGCCATCAGTTCGCCGGCCTTGACGCCACCGGCGTAGTTGTCGGTGCCGATGTAGGATGAAACCTTGGCGCCTTCGACCGGAACGTCGACAGTGATAACCTTGATGCCTGCTGCCTCAGCGCGGGCGACGGCTGCGAGCGCGCCCTTGCTGTCGACTGGCGACATGATGATGACGTCCACGCCCTTGACGATGAAGTCTTCGATGTCGGCAAGCTGCTTGTTCAGATCCTGATTGGCGATCGCGATCTCGACCGAGACGTTCTTGGCCTTGGCTTCAGCGGTGATCGCCTTTGCGAGCTCGTTGTAGAAAGGATGCTGCTGCGTCAGCAGCGACGCGCCAATGCCTTCTGCCTGCGCGGTAACGGCGGCGAGCGTGAAAGCGGCGGAAACGAGCAGCGACTTTGCGATGCGAGAAATAATCAATTTTTCCTCCCGGAAACCTATCGAGGCTTGTGCTTGGGACCGCCGGACCTGGCCGCCTCCTGAGCCAACCGACGTCGCCTATTCATCATTAAACTTTCCGCGCGTCAACTTTAAAATCGATATGCGTTAAATTAGGTGAGGATTGCGCGTGTTTGTTTGTGCCGCTCATGCCGATGCATGCGCAGCTTGGTTCCGCGTCGTTAATACGATAACGGGATAAGTATCCTCAGCGCTTCAGGCGGTTGCTGGCCATCGCGGCGGCACAGCCTAGAAACTCGTTACGAGGTTCATCTGGATGGCGGTGGAGCGCAGGCCTTTGCCGAATTCGCCGGCGTAGTTCAGCGTCAGCCGCGCCGACTTTGAAAGCTTCGCGGAGACGCCGATCTCCGCCACGACGGAATCGCGGGGCATCTCGGTACCTTCGATTATAAAGGGCGAGCCACCAGAAAACGCCATACGCGAGTATGGCGTTACATCGCCTGCGATATGCCGCCAGCCCAGCAATCCGGAAACGGAGAGGGGCAATTCGTTCTCCGGCCAGTCCATAGCCCAGCGCAATCCGACCGTCGAAGAGGTGATTGCGGCGTTTGCGCCGGCTGCAGAGAGTGCGGCGTCGCCACCCTTCTCCTCAAAGCTATCAGTGTCGAGATTGATGTAGGCGAGACTTGCGAAGGGTTGAACTTTGAGCGCGTCCCACTCGTAAGTCCATGAAAGATCGGCAAAGACCTGGCTGGTGGCGCTCGCATAGTTTGCCGATAGGTGGTCCGTAAATGTGCCGAATGCGATATCGCGCTGCGTGGATGCGTCATTGTGTGCGTAGATGGCGCCTCCGGCGAGTTGCACCGGGCCGATATCGCCCATGGCGTAAAGCCCGGCGTAATAGGAGTTTGCGTCGACCTGGGCGAACGATTGTTGACCAAAGCCGACCACACCGCCGACACGCCAGTGATCGGACACTGGTGCATCGGCCCCGAACAGGGCGCCGTCGACGCGGGTGTCGATCCCGGCTGCGTTGTTTCCTCCCGACAGCACGTTGGACGACAGAAGTCCTGAGGTCCAGAAGGTGACGTCGGTCTCCCGCTGGTGCGGCCCCCAGGCGATCTCGTCGAGAATCGCTTCCCGCGGAAAGCGGCTTTGCCATAGCAACGCGCTTTTGACAGAGGCATGGGCTTCGCCGCTCAGCTGCGCAAAGGCACTCGCGGCCGTGGCGGAATCAAGCGACAGAACCGCGTCGTAGACCACACGGCCCGATCCCATCTGTTCGACCGCCGCAGCGGCAGCCCGGCCATTTGCCGTATTTGCCACATCAGCGAATTGGACGCTGTTGCGGTCCAGTCGCATGTCGATGGTGGTGACGTCGTATGTCAGGGTTGGCGACAGAAAGGCGAAGTCGCTTGTCACAGTGTCGAACGTACCGGCAATGCTGCCGCCGGTCAGGATCGTGTAGCTGGTTGCTGCGGCGTAATTGCCGGTCGCTGCCTTGACGGCAAGCGTTCCGCCCTGGATGGAAACGGCTCCCGTGGCATCGACCTTGTCGGAGACGCCTCCCGTCGCAATGTCGACCTGGTAGGTGGATCCGGCGGCGAATGTTACGTCCCCATTGACGCCAAGCGTTGCAATCCCTGGCCCTGGCGCCAATACGCCGCCTGCATTCACTAGGATGCCGCCGACATTGCCGCTACCAGAGAGAAGGCCGCCGTCGTCTATGCTGACGGCGCCCGATATGGTGCCATCGTTGACGAGCGAGCCGCCGGAAACAATTGCCGCGCCTGAAATTGTACCGGTGTTGGAGAATGTCCCGGCATTGTTCTGGAGTGCTGCAATCGTTCCGTCGTTTGCAGCCATTCCTGAATTCGTCACGGTAGCGGCCGTCGCGCCGCTGTTGTTGACGAAGGTGCCGGCAGCGCCCACTTCGACATTCGCCAATGTCGCATTGTTGACGACGCTGCCCCCGGCCACTGTCGTTGCGCCCGTAACTGCTCCACCCGCATTATTGGTGAATGTCCCGCCGTCGTTCTGGACGGAGGCGATCGTTCCGGCATTGGTGACCGTCCCGGCATTTGTAACGACGCCGGCTGTCGCGCCGGTGTTGTTGACGAAGGCTGCCGTGGCAGCGACATCAGCATTGGTGATGACAAAGTTGTTCGTCACCGCTCCGCTTTTGACGGTGGTTGTTCCTGTAATCGTGCCGCCGGCATTGTTGGTGAAGCTGCCGGCGGTATTGGTCAGGCTCGCGATGGTGCCGGCATTGGATGCCGTGCCGGCATTGGTGACAGCGCCTGCGGTGGCCCCGCTGGTGTTGGTGAACGTGCCGGCTGTGCCGACATCGACGCTATTGAGGCTGGCATTGTTGGTGACGCTGCCGCCGGCGATGTTCGTGTCACCGGTAACGGTTCCGCCAAAATTGTTGGTGAACGTCCCGGCGTCGTTCTGCACGGAGGCGATCGTCCCGGCATTGGTGGTGGTCCCGGCGTTTGTGATGGCGCTGGCGGTGGCGCCGGTGTTGTTGACGAAGGCTGCTGCCGCGGCGACATCAGCGTCGGTGATAACGAAATTGTTGGTAACCGTTCCGCCTTCGACAATGGTCTTCCCGGTTATAGTGCCGCCGGCATTGTTGGTGAAGCTGCCTGCCGTGTTGGTGAGGCTTGCGACTGTACCGGCATTGGACGCTGTGCCGGCATTCGTGACCGTTGCGGCGGTGGCCCCACTATTGTTGACGAAGGTTGCGGCCGCGGCGACATCGGCGTCGGTGATGACGAAGTTATTCGTGACCGTTCCGCCCGAGACGGTCGTTTTTCCCGACACGGTTCCGTCGTTTGTGAAACTGCCTGCCGTGTTTGTGACGCTGCCAACGGTTCCCGCGTTGGACGCGGTGCCGGCGTTGGTGACCGCGTCGATGGTCGCTCCGCTATTGTTGACGAGCGTTGCGCCGGTGGAGACGTTGACCTGGCCCGTGGCGCCGTTGTTCGTGAGTGCGGTTCCTGTTGCGACAATGGCACTACCGAGCGTACCGTTGACTGAGACATTGCCATTGTTAAGATTGAGCTGTCCGTTGAGTTGGCCATCGAGGGACAAGCTGCCGCCATCGAGACTGACGTCCGAGTTCATCACGCCACCGCTGTTGATGCTGACGCTGCCTGACGTGATCGTCGTGCCATTCGTGCTGGTCAAAACGCCGGTATTGCTGATGGTGACGTTGCCGCCATTCACGTCCAGATGACCGACGGTCGCATCATTGGAAACTTGTGGAGACCCCGCGTCGACGTGTGCTGTATCGTTGGCGTCGGGCGCGGTTGGGGTCCAATTCGCCGCGTTACTGAAATCGTTGTCTGTTGCCCCGGACCAGGCCGATTGCGCGAAGCCATGCGCGGGCAGCGCGATGGACGCCAGTGCCGTAAACAAGCCTAGACGGCGATAGAATGCCGGGAGTAGTTGGTTCATCTGCAGGCCGACGCTTAGCGGGCACCCACCTGATGTCGGCGGGATGATCAATAATTTCTAGCGCCCACATGGTTAACGAAGCGTTAACCATGTGGGCGCGTATCGCCATTCGATGGTGAATATCTTTTTCTCGAGTCCCTCGTTTCGCTTTTCGCGATATGGGCCGATGTATCCCGCGAAAGTCTTCACTCGGCTTGCGGAAACCAACTTTGATCCCGACGAAAAGATGCGCGAATAATCACAAACAGACGCCGGGGACCGGCAGCCTGATTTCCGGATCGACGTCCGCAATCTGCTCAAATGTTGCTGATCCGCTTTATTTCCATACAGGCATCCTCCAAAGCACCGGCCCTGGACACGACTGCCCTCTAGCAAAAACCGTTGAGCTTCAGGATCCGGTATGCTTCGATTGTCGCCCGCAGGCGATCTTCTGATTTGCGGTCACCACTGTTCGCGTCGGGATGATCGGCTTTCAGGCGCTCTTTATATCGGCTTTTGATCTCTTCAGACGTTGCAACCTGTTCGAGCCCCAGGACTTCGAACGCCTTGACCTCAAGTGGTTTGAGCTTGATCTGCGGTGCTGCCGCCGCCGCGTGGGACCTGTTCGCTATCCCTCGGGCTCTGAGTGATTTCGCTGATCCCGACGGGATAGATGACGGTAGTGGAGCCTCGCGGTGTTCCTGATCGGTCCTCACCCCGCGCGTGGCAATTTTACCCGCAGCTGCGTCAAGCTGGTACCGCGCGACGACGGGATCCGAATGGCTGGGATAGAAACTGTAACCCTTGGCGTAAATCTTTGAATGCTTCACACAGAAAGACAGGTAAAGCCCCTCTGCGGCGCTCCCGACCGGCGCTCTTTGGACACCAGGGCTATCGCAGCCATCCCACTGGCACCGGGGCGCGCTCGGTTGGGCTGGTTTGTCGCTGCTACTGCGGATAGGCCGAATGCCCACGAAAATCTTCGAGTCTGTCATCCGCGCGTTATATGGTGGGCGCTCTTTTCTAAGCAAGCTTCAACGCTCATCTAGTTGAAGATCAGTTCGAGATTTGTGATCGCCGAATGATCGACGTAACCCTTGAGCGTAAACGGAATGATTTGGCGATATGCACTGAACTGAGGCTGCCTGCGGTTTGAAGACTTGTCCTAAAGTTGTTCGCCGGCGACCCGCCAGCGCCGTGGTTGGCCCCTGTGGCAAGCACAGGGGTGAGAGTGGAGAGGTTGGCGGCCAAGAGCTTTCACTGCTCGCAAGAGAACGCTCCCTCAGAATCCGAAAGCTAAGATCCCGCCGCTTTTGACGCAAAGTACTGGCTTTCTTGCGGACGCAGAGCTATTGCGGCATTCAACACAGTGCAATGCCTGTGGACGCACCTCAACGCGGCATCATCAAGATTTGCTTCTTTGCTTGCAACAGGGTTTGCCACCGGGCTATGCATCTGCCGAACAATTGGGCATCGGCGTGGTGCGGCGAACCGTGTACCGGCGTTGCCGCTAGAACCGCGTCACAAAATGGCGTCACGGAGCGCCTTGAAAATCATGAACAAGCAGGCGGCTCTTGTCGCGGGCGGAAACGCCGTGTTGGTCGGTATCGCATTGATGCTCGTCGGCGACTTCATGTTCGCCCTTAACGACGCTATGGGCAAATGGCTCGTGGCCAGCTTTTCGGTCGGTCAGGTTCTGCTGGTTCGCTCGCTCGGCGCGTTTTTCGTGCTCGGGCCGATGTTGTCGCGCCAACCGGTCGCGGCACTCTATAGGGTGGAGAAGCCGCAATGGCAGCTAGCGCGCGTCATCCTCGCTACCGCTGACACCGGGCTATTTTATGCCGCCGTCGCCTATCTTCCGCTGGCCGACGTCACGACCTTCTACATGGCCGGTCCGATCTACGTCGCTGCTCTATCGCATTTCCTGCTCGGCGAACGGATCGGCTGGCGGCGCTGGCTGGCCGTGCTGATCGGCTTCATCGGCGTCGTCATCGCGCTGCGTCCATCTTCTGCGATGTTATCCTGGCCCTCGATGTTCGGTCTCGTCGGCAGCATTTCCTTCTCGTTGACACTGGTGCTTGGTCGTGTCCTACGATCCACGCCTGACGCCACGCTGGTTACGTTGCAGACGCTTGGATGTCTCGCTGTCGGGGCGGTGCTTAGCGTCGGGAGCTGGAGCGCTTTCAGCACAAGCCAGTTGCTGGCGCTACTACTGCTCGGAGTGGTGTCGTGCTCCGCGCATCTGATGATTACCCGCTCGCTGAAGCTTGCACCTGCCTCGCTGCTGGCACCGCTTCAGTACACGTTGCTGCTGTGGGCGATCATCTTCGGCTGGATGTTTTTCGGCGAGTTTCCCGATCGACAGACGTTGATTGGCGCTGCCGTGATCGTACTGGCAGGGCTGTTCATTTTCCACCGCGCCAAGGTCAAGGATGTGGAGCCGCTGGTGCCCAACGACGCGAGCCACGGATAAGACATGGCCGTGGCTGTGCCAATCCATGTGTTATGGTTTCGGGATGCGCGGCAATCGCGCTAGATCCCGGATCCATCGAGCTGGAGAATATCGTCGCCCTCCCATGGGGAGGGCAGCGAGCTCTGGCCGACATTGGCCAAAGGCATCGGCATCCAACATTTCAGCTCCGGATCGGGATATTCGATGATACGGCCGGGGACAGAATCGGATGAGCGCCAGCCTTCCGAACCAAACCGATCGCCGTTAGACCAGTAGGCAAGATCGACCTGCGCCGGTCCCTGTTCGGATGGATGGATCGTCACGAGAATCCGGCTGCCGTCCTTCGGGGCGCTTGCCATGTGGCGCCACTGGTTTGGGTCTTCCATCAACGTCCTCCCACATTGCTGTAGTTCACAAGTGTGGCGTCGCCGTTGAAAACGTCAACTCAAACTTCGCGAAATGCCCTCCGCATTTCGCCGATTTCAAACTGGCAGTGGGGGCATCGGCGGTGCTTCGAGCCCATGGAAAGGGTCGCGCCAGGCGTCAATCTCAGTCAGTCGGTTCGACCAGCGCTGAATGGAGGGATAGTCCGACACCGGCAATTTTGCGGCATCATTGAACGGCAGGAAGGTTGCCATGCGAAAATCCGCGAAGGAGATCGTGTCGCCAACGAGCCACATGCGATCGGCAAGTTCGGCCTCAAGCAGGGCTGCGGCCCTGTGGAACTGCTTCAGTCCGCTTTCGACCTGCGCTTCATCACAGCTACCAATGCCATAACGCGGTTTTGTCCCGCGCTCCCAATGGACCGCGTCACATGCCTTCACAAAATTGTCCTTCGCCCAACTGATCCAGCGGATCATCTCCGGTTCATCATCATCGGTACGCCAGAAATTCGAACCGGTATGTCGGGAAAGGTAACAGGCAATCGCGTCGGTTTCCCATAGCGATCGTCCCGGACGCTCGAGGATTGGAAGCAGGAGATTGGGGTTAAGTGGCAGGTAGCGTTCCGATTGCCCAGGCTCCAGAGGAGACGCGAATTCAAATTCGATGTTTGCGTCCAGGTGCCTGGCAACGGCAACGGCCAGACGTGGATTTGGATTTCTGCTGAAATAGAGCTTCATGGGGATCTCCTCCGATGCTTTTACCCTTCAAGGACGAACCAGGATCTGTCGTGCCGACACTGTCGGATGAAGATCCTAAATGAAAGGATTACACCGAAGCACCGGGCGGGCCGAAGACTATTCGATCCTCCCGGTGCGGCGCAGGGCGATATCGTTCTCCGCATCGGGTCAGGCTCAGGGCTGCGCCAGCATTGAGCGGACCAGCGGGATAACCTTGGTGCCGTAGAGGGCGATGCTGTTCATGAGCTTTTCGTGCTCCATCGGACCAGCCGAATACTTCATCTGGAAGCGCGAAATACCAAGTGTTCTGACGAGGTTGACGATCTTCTTCGCGACCGTTTCCGGCGATCCCGCGTAAAGCGATCCGTGTTCGATCTCGTTGTCGAAATCACGCTCTGTTACCGGCGGCCAGCCGCGCTCCCTGCCGAGGCGATCACGGATCTTCTTGAAATGTGGAAACAGATCGCGGCGAGCCTCTTCATCGTTTTCGGCGATATAGCCAGGCGAGTGGACGCCAACTTCACGCGCGGGCCGGCCCGCCTGCTCGGACGCTTTCTTGTAGAGATCCACATAGGGCACAAAGCGTTGCGGGTTGCCGCCGATGATCGCCAGCATCAGCCGCATGTCGTGCCTTACTGCGCGGATCACCGATTCTGGACTGCCGCCTACGCCGATCCACGTCTTCAGCTGGCCGTCGCCGATCGGAGGGTAGATGCGCTGGTCCTTCAAGGGCGGTCGCCAGTCTCCCTCGTAATCGATGACATCCTTGGTGACGAGTTCAGAGAAGAGGTCGAGCTTGTGTTCGAACAGTTCTTCGTATTTCGACAGATCGTAGCCGAAAAGCGGGAAGGATTCGATGAAGGAGCCACGGCCCAGAATAACCTCGGCGCGTCCGTTGGAGATTGCGTCGAGCGTGGAGAACCGCTGGAAGACGCGTATGGGGTCGTCTGAGCTCAACACGGTGACTGCTGATCCCAATCGTATGCGTTCTGTGCGCGCCGCAATCGCCGAGAGAACAACCTCGGGAGCGGACACGGCAAAATCTTTTCGGTGGTGTTCGCCGATGCCGAAAAAATCGATGCCATGCCGGTCTGCTAGAACGGCCTCTTCGATCACGTTGCGGATGACTTGAGGTTGCGCAAGAAGCTGACCGTCTGCCGCCGTGGTGACGTCTCCAAATGTGTCGAGGCCAAATTCGAGGGTTGAAGTCATGGTTTTCCTGCTGGTTTTGTGAATGATTAGGAGTGGACGCACTATTGCCCTTGTGGTCAACGGGGTTCCGTGCCGCCTTTCGACGCCCTGGACCATGGCCACTGACCGTCGATCTCGGCTTCCAGAGAGAAGCTGAGGAAGGTCCTGATCAGGACGATCAGCCCGAGCAGGCCGACGCTTTCCCAGGTCAAGGGCGATATGATCGTCGCGATAATGTCGGCGCCGATCAGGATTTCGAGCCCGAGCAAGATGCCGCGTCCAAGGTTCGCGCGATATCTGTCGTAGGCGTCATGCTTGGCAGGTGACATCAGATCTCGCGCGTAACTCACCGTCGCGACAACCACGCCGACCAGAATGACGCCGACACCGAAGAATTCGAGGCCCGATGCCATCGGCTTGAGGATCGGTGCGATCAGACTTGCCAACCCGCCGACTTCGCCAATTGTGTCCATTGCGGTCTTCCTTCTTCTTTGGTCCAATAGTCGTGAGAGTGAGAATTATGCGTCGGCACCTGCAGTGCTGGCGAAGAGTGCGATTGTGGCCAGAATGGCTGGCAGGGTGAAGGCTGCGGCGGGAGCAAACATGTAACCGGCGGCACCGAGGCCACAGCCGAGTGCGAACGTGACAACGGCCATGCCCATTTTCAAGATCCGTGCCCTCAGTGCTGCCGTCTCTTCCGGTTTCGCGCTGACCAGGAGATCTGCTAGATCGAGCATGATCTGCGTTGTCGTTCCGGTCATCAAGGTGGAGGGAGGCGCCTTCGACAGATGGGCTCTGTGCAGCCCGTTTTGGATGGCCATCGCGCAAACGAGAGCAAGTCCGACGACAAGCGTCACGATGTTTTCGTCCGCGTGAAATGGTCCATGATAGAGCGCGAAAATCGCGACACCGGCGAGGAAAGCCAGCTTCACGATCAGCATCGGGCGGATCGGGGAACGATCCACAGCCTGCAATTTCAAACACGTCAGGCGCGATGCGAAGACGACGAAGCAGAACACGGGAAGTGCCAATAGCTTCGACAACGCTCCGCCCAGACCGAGTGCCGCCGTTGCGCCGAGCGTGACGAAGTTCCCGGTGACGTGGGCGGTGAAGAGACCCGATAGCGCTAGAAAACCGAGCGTGTCCACATAGCCTGCGTTGAAGCTCAGGAGTTGGGGTAGGGAGGGCAACTTCATGATCTCAATCTCAATTCTCAAGTGGCGACGAGCTGAACGGCGGCTTGAAGCCGCCCTGGCGAACCTCGCGTTCGTCTGATGAGGAGATATTGAAGGGAAGAGCTCGCGCAAACAATTGCACGAATGATTTCGATTTAATTGCGCTAGCTGCAATTATCAGACCGCTTCAGTTCTAACGAACCGAGCTCGATTGGTTATCGGGTGTCACCTTCCAGTGCGCTGGAGGATGCGGGATGGTTGGGAGGTGATAGCCGAAGCGCATGACCGCTGTCGGCGCAATGGCGCCGTTATCTTCGATGATATCTGCATCGGCGGCATGGTGTTTGTCAGACGGTCGTTTCCGTACTGGGTGTTTCCGACAACGGCCGTTTGATCAGCGACACGGCCCGCAACACCAGGGGGCTCAGCCCGTTTTCATCCTGCTCCAGTATCTCGAACAGTTGCCGGCGCATGCGCGGCTCCCAGAACTTGTTGATATGCGAGGCCACACCCTGTGCGGCCTCGCCTTCGGGCTGGGTCGCGAAGAAGCCCGCGATTTGGTTGGCCATATAGACGAGCTTGTCGTTGGTGCTGTGTGACATGGTTTACTCCGCCGCTTCGAGCTTGCCCGATATCCGTCGGCTCTGCCGCGCCTGCTCATCATACTCGACCTGCCAGTCTGTCGGGCCGTTGGAAGGTGAGACCTGGACCGCGGTCACCTTGTACTCGGGACAGTTGGTTGCCCAGTCGGAGAAGTCGGTGGTGATCACGTTAGCCTGCGTGTCCGGATGGTGGAAAGTTGTATAGACCACGCCGGGCGAGACGCGATCGGTGATCAGCGCGCGCAGTGTCGTGTCGCCCGAGCGGCTCATCAGCTTCACCCAGTCGCCATCGCGGATGCCGCGCTGTTCGGCATCATGCGGATGGACCTCCAGCCGGTCCTCGGAGTGCCATACGACATTCTCGGTGCGGCGCGTCTGGGCTCCGACATTATATTGGCTGAGAATTCGCCCTGTCGTCAAAAGCAGCGGGAAGCGCGGGCCGGTGCGTTCATCGGTGGCGATGTATTCGGTGCGGATGAACTTGCCTTTCCCACGCACAAAACCATCGACATGCATGATCGGCGATCCCTCGGGGTGCGCTTCATTGCACGGCCACTGCACAGACCCCATCTTTTCCAGATAGTCGTAGGAGACCATTGCGAAGCTCGGCGTTGTTAGCGCGATCTCATCCATGATTTCGGACGGATGCTCGTAGTGCCAGGCAAGGCCGATCGCCTGCGCCAGCTTTTGCGTCACTTCCCAGTCAGCATAGCCGTTCTTCGGGCTCATGACCTTGCGCACGCGGTTGATGCGTCGCTCGGCATTGGTGAATGTGCCGTCCTTCTCGAGGAAACTCGAGCCCGGCAGGAAGACGTGCGCATAGTTTGCCGTCTCGTTCAGGAAGAGATCGTGGACTACGACGCATTCCATGGCCGCCAGCCCCGCCGCCACATGCTTGGTGTCAGGGTCGGACTGGAGGATGTCCTCGCCCTGAACATAGAGCCCTTTGAAAGACCCATCGACGGCGGCATCAAGCATGTTGGGAATGCGCAGGCCAGGCTCGTCGCTGATTTTGACGCCCCAGAGCTTCTCGAAGATGTCGCGTGTCGCATCGTCGGAGACATGGCGATAGCCCGGCAATTCGTGCGGGAAGGAGCCCATGTCGCAGGAACCCTGCACGTTGTTCTGGCCGCGCAAGGGGTTCACGCCGACGCCGGGACGGCCGATATTGCCGGTTACCATTGCAAGGTTGGCGATTGCCATGACCGTTGTCGAGCCCTGGCTGTGCTCGGTTACGCCAAGCCCGTAATAAATCGCGCCATTGCCGCCTGTGGCATAGAGGCGGGCAGCTCCGCGAAGCATATCTGCAGGCACGCCGGTCAGCGCCTCAGTCGCCTCGGGGCTATGGTTTGGCTCGGCCACGAACGCCGCCCAGTCTTCGAACTCCGACCAGTCGCAGCGCTCGCGGATGAAGCGCTCGTCGAACAGCCCTTCGGTGACGATCACATGCGCCAGCGAGGTCATGACCGCGACGTTGGTGCCCGGCTTCAGCGGCAAATGATAGGCTGCCTCGACATGCGGCGAGCGAACGATATCGGTGCGGCGCGGATCGATGACGATCAGCTTGGCGCCCTGCCGCAGCCGCTTTTTCAGGCGAGACCCGAAAACCGGGTGTCCATCCGTTGGGTTGGCGCCGATGATGACGATCACATCGCTCTTTTCGACGCTGTCGAAATTCTGTGTGCCGGCCGAGGTGCCGAAGGCCTGGCCGAGACCGTACCCCGTCGGTGAATGACAGACGCGGGCGCAGGTGTCGACATTGTTGTTGCGGAAGCCAGCGCGCACCAGCTTCTGCACGAGGTAGGTCTCTTCATTGGTGCAGCGAGAGGAGGTGATGCCGCCGATCGAATCGCGGCCGTACTGGTACTGGATACGACGGAACTCGGAGGCCACATGTGCGAAGGCCTCCTCCCAGGTCACTTCGCGCCACGGATCGGTGATTTTCTCGCGCACCATCGGGTTCAAGATGCGGTCCTTGTGGCTGGAATAGCCGTAGGCGAAGCGGCCCTTTACGCAGGAATGTCCGCGGTTCGCCTGCCCATCCTTCCACGGCACCATGCGCACCAGTTCTTCGCCGCGCATTTCCGCCTTGAATGAACAGCCGACGCCGCAATAGGCGCAGGTGGTAACGACCGAATGCTCGGGCTGGCCGATCTCGATCACCGACTTCTCGGTCAGCGTCGCGGTTGGGCAGGCCTGCACGCAGGCGCCGCACGAGACGCATTCCGAAGAGACGAAATCCTCATGCATCCCGGCCGAAACCCGCGAGCCGAAGCCCCGGCCCTCGATGGTTAGCGCGAAGGTGCCTTGCACCTCCTCGCAGGCGCGCACGCAGCGCGAACAGACGATGCATTTGGCCGGATCGAAGGTAAAATAGGGATTGCTTTCGTCCTTCGGCGCCCACTTGGCATTGAGCCCGCCATTATCGCGCGCCTTGACGTGGTTTTCGCCATCGTAGCCGTAGCGCACATCGCGCAGACCGACGGCGCCGGCCATGTCCTGCAGCTCGCAATCGCCATTCGCAGCACAGGTAAGACAGTCAAGCGGGTGGTCGGAGATATAGAGTTCCATCACGCCGCGGCGGACGTCCTTGAGCCGGTTCGTCTGCGTCGAAACCACCATGCCAGCCGCAACCGGCGTGGTGCAGGACGCGGGCAGGCCGTTGCGTCCCTGGATCTCGACAAGACAGAGCCGGCAGGAGCCGAAGGCGTCGATCATGTCGGTGGCGCAGAGCTTCGGGATCTCGATGCCTGCATCCATCGAGGCACGCATGATCGAGGTACCCTCGGGCACAGTGATCTGGTTGCCGTCGATGGTGAGCGTCACCATGGTTTCGGAGGCGGAGGCCGGCGTGCCGTAGTCGATTTCATGAACGAAGGACATGGTGTGCCTCCTGTCTGGACCTGTATGAACGGTTTGATGCGATGGGATCGAGGCCTCTGCGCCGAGCGCTGTTCGCCCAGCGCGAAGTCTCTCGCGCAAGCCGTGAGATTGGCTCTGCGCATCCGTCCAATCCGCTGGGGCAGGCTAGCGCTGCGCCGGCCACTTTATGATCTACCTGCATGTTCGGTTGAGCGTCGGCAGGGTCAAGCGGGGTTTGGGTAGCGTCAGCGCGCATCATTCCGCAGCCTCCACTATCGACCCAGGCGCAAAATCGTCAGGAAAATGCGCCATGGCGCTCAAGACGGGATAGGGCGTGAATCCACCGAGCGCACAAAGCGAACCAAACTTCATTGTGTTGCACAGATCGGCCAGCAGCGCCCGATTCTTATCCGGCTCGATACCTTTGGCGATCTTGTCGGCCGTCTCCACCCCGCGTGTCGAGCCGATGCGGCAGGGCGTACACTTGCCACAGCTCTCCACGGCGCAGAACTCCATCGCAAACCGCGCCTGCTTCAGCATGTCGGCGCTATCGTCAAAGACAACGATCCCTGCATGCCCGATCAGCCCGTCCTTGGCAGCGAAGGCTTCGTAGTCGAACGGCGTGTCGAACAGCGCGCGTGGGAAGTAAGCGCCCAGCGGCCCGCCCACCTGCACCGCCTTGACCGGCAGTCCCGATGCGGTGCCGCCGGCGATGTCGTCGACGATTTCTCCCAAGGTCAGCCCAAAGGCCGCCTCATAAAGTCCGGGGTGCTTCACATTGCCGGCGATCTGCAGCGGGATCGTGCCGCGAGAACGGCCCATGCCGAAGTCGCGATAATGGGCAGCTCCCTTTTCCATGATCACGGGCACGGAAGCGAGTGAGATCACATTGTTGATGACGGTGGGACAGTCGAACAGCCCCTTATGCGCCGGCAGTGGCGGCTTGGCGCGCACGACGCCGCGCTTTCCCTCCAGGCTGTTTAGGAGCGCCGTTTCCTCGCCGCAGACATAGGCGCCGGCGCCAGCACGGATCTCGATGTCGAACGCCTTGCCGGAACCGAGAACCGAAGGGCCGAGCACGCCAGCGCGCGCCGCGATCTCCACCGCCTCCGTCATGGCGGCAATCGCATGCGGATATTCGGAGCGGATATAGACGAAGCCTTTGGTGGCGCCGGTCGCGAGCCCCGCGATCACCATACCCTCGACGAGCACGAAGGGGTCGCCCTCCATGATCATTCGGTCGGCGAACGTACCGCTGTCGCCTTCGTCGGCATTGCAGACGATATATTTTCGCGCTCCCGGTGCATCGAGAACGGTGTTCCACTTTATGCCCGTCGGAAAACCCGCGCCGCCGCGGCCTCGCAGACCGGATTGGGTGACGTCACTGACGATATCGGCCGGCTGCATCGTGACGGCAAGACGCAGGCCGCAAAGCCCGCCATGCGCCTCATAATCGGCAAGCGACAGCGGGTCGATCACGCCGCAACGGGAAAATGTCAGTCGTGTCTGTTGCTTGAGAAACGCGATCTTCTCGACCGCGCCAAGACAGAGCCGGTGATCGCCGCCAGATATCATCCCCGCGTCGAACAAGGACGCCACATCGCTCGTCTTCACAGGGCCGTAGCCGATCCGCTCGCCGGCCACCTCGACTTCGACCAGCGGCTCGAGCCAGTGCATGCCGCGCGAACCGTTGCGCACGATGACGGCATCGATCCTGCGATCGGCGATCTGCCTGGCAACCGCATCTGCGACCTTGTCGGCACCCAGCGCCAGCGCTGCCGCATCGCGCGGAATATAAATCCGAACGCTCATCGGCGTGCCTCCGCGATCATCTCTTCGATATCGGCGAGATCGACCCGGCCATGCACCTCGCCGTCCAACATCGCGGACGGCGAGCACGAACAGAGCCCGAGACAGAAGACCGGCTCCAGCGTGATCGCCCCATCCGGCGTCGTGCCATGCCAATCGATGCCGAGCACCGCCTTCACCCGATCGGCCAGACGGTCCGCGCCCATCGACTGACAGGATTCGGCGCGACAGATTTTTAGCACATGTCGGCCGGCCGGGTGGTTGCGATAGTCATGATAGAAGGTAACGACACCGTGGACTTCGGCCCGCGACAGATTGAGCCCCTGCGCGATAACGGGAAGCGCCTCAGATGGCACGTAGCCAAACACGTCCTGGATCTCGTGGAGGATCGGCAGCATCGGCCCCTCGAGCGTCTTGAGACGCTCGACGATATCACGCACCCGGTCGGGAACATCGCCGTTGGCGACACGAATATTCATCAGCGGCCCTCCCAGACCAACAGCGACGCTCACAGACGTTCGGCAAGCCTCCTCCAGAAACCGTTGGCCGACGATGTGGAACCGTCAAATCACTATAGAACTTTCTCAGGGAAGGACGAAGCGATCAATAAAGCTGTCCCGTCGGCCGATAGGATTTTCCTATTGAACGTCCGGCTTGTCGGTGAGTATGCGCGCCTCGTGAAGCAGCGCGGAGACCAGAGGCGTGAAGGGCTCACGGTGCGTTGCGACCAGGCCGACGACATGATGCGCCTGCGGCTCGGTAATCGGGATCATCCGGATTTCGGCGGGAAAGCCGAATGATTTCGCGACATTGCGCGGCATGATGCTGGCCCATCGGCCGGTACGCACGTGCGAAAACAGGACGATCATCGAGTTGGATTCGAGGGTGGGCTGCGCCGTTACCCCCGCATGCGACAGCAACTGATTGATAATACGTCGATTTTGCATGTCGGCTGTCAATAGACAGAGCCTGATGTCGCCGACCTCTTTCCAGGTGACTCTTTCGCGATCGGACAACGGGCTACCTGCGGCGGTGATGAGATTATACTGTTCGGCATAGAGCGGAACGCTCGTCACGCGCCCGAGCGGCTCGTTTTCGAGATAGGTTATACCGGCATCGATCTCCAGGTTCTCAAGCATGCTGAGCACCTGCAATGAATTGCGCGAGACGATCGAGAAGGTGACGTCTGGGTGGCGCTCCTGAAAGGGCGCGGTCAGCTGCGGTAGCATGGAAAGCGCCGTCGGTATAGCGGCGATCCTTATATGACCGGCAAGGCCAGCGCGCGCAGCGCGCATTTCCTCGCGCAGGGTGCGAGCATCACCAACAATTCGACGCGCCCATTCGAGCACGCGCTGACCTTCCGGTGTCAGGCCCTGAAAACGCGAACCGCGCTGCACGAGAATGACGCCCAGCTGATCCTCCAGCTGGCGAATGGCTGCGGAAAGGGAGGGTTGGGATATGCCGCATTCCTGGGCAGCACGGCCAAAATGCTTTTCGGTGGCAACCGCGATGAAGAATTCTAGTTTGTCGATCATGCGGCCTCCCTGCCGGAAGCGAGCTTATCGCCACAAGATCAAATCGTGAAGTCTGTAATCGTGGCAACGAGCCCTGCCATGCGCGCAGCATGGCAGGGCTCAATGCACGCCTCGTGTTGAGGCGCCTTAGTTACAGACGCGTACCGACTCGACATGAGATCCGCCATCATAGGCGTTCTCGACCTCGCGATCCTCATACCAGCAACGCGGACGCGGCGGTGGCGGATCGACGTAACGGGGGCCGGAGTTCGCGATGGCGCCACCAATCAGTCCGCCAACGACGCCTGCGGCAACTCCGCCGGCGATAGCGCGTCCTGTGTTGTCATGATGATGGTGGTCGCGCGCCATCACCGGGCTAAAACCTCCGACGAGTACGATTGTTGCAGCAAAAACTGCGGCTAACGTCCTTTTCATCGGACTGCTCCTTTCTGAAAACCATAATAACTCAACGTCGCAAACGCGGATTGGTTCGATCTCTCAAAGGAGCCGGGCTGTCGGATGCGTAAGCGCGCCTCAGCCAAAAACTCCCGCGAACATGTCACGGGAGCCTGTCGTCTGATACTTTTTGCGCGGCTCAAAGGCCGTGCGTGCCGTCATAGCCGTTGACCTTAGGCGCGCTCCAGTCTTGTGGGAGGCGGGCCGGCTTGTAGATCTCGACCACCAGCGGGTAGCAGGCGACGGCGTCTGAGGAATGCTCGGACGAGCAATCGCCGCCGGGGCAAGCCGACATGCAGCCGAGAAGATCGATCTCGGCGAAGAACTCGAGATAATCGCCGGGACGAACAGGGCTGGCCTTCATGAAATACTGACCGGTATCACGCGTGAAGCCTGTGCACATGAAGACATTGAGCACGTCGTGAATGTAGGTGCCAGCCTCCTGCAGAGATTTGCCAGTCTTCGCGGCAAAAGCGCGCGTCAGGTTGGAATGGCAGCAGTGATGATACTGGCCGCCATTGCTGAGCAGATTGTGCGTATAGGGGTCGCAGCGCGTTCCGATGACGTCGTGAACCGAGCCACCAAATTCGTCGAAGCCATACCAGTCGAGCGTGTCGTGGGTGATCGTCGCGATCGGGCGCAGATAGGGCATATTGGAGAAGAGCTGGTCGCCTAGGCCGACATGTGTGCCGTTCAGCGCCCGGGTCTTGCCGGTGAAGAGGCGTTCTTCGAGGTTGTTGGCGTTAAAAAGATTCAGATCGCCCACCTGCGAGCCTTCACTTGAAAGGATGCGGCAGAAATGGCCGGCAGGCACGGTCCAGCAGGCCGCATCACGCGGCGGCACGACCACGCGCTCGACGAACTCCAAATCGTCGCGCAACGCGCGGTACGCCGCAAGGTCCGGGCGGGGCAGTGTCTCGACGGGATAACAGATAACCGGCTTGATCGCCTTGCGGCTTGCTGCGTCTTGCGGTGTGCTGGTAATCGGCTGGGGCTTCATCCGTCATTTTCTCCTGATATGCCGGGCGGGCTGCCGTCAATCGGCGGGCGCCGCCAATGTTTTGGTGGGGCGGGGCAGGCTTTGCGCGCGGGCAGCTTCCAGCACCACACGTTCGGATTCCTGCAAATAGAGTTCAAGTGCTCGGGTGGCTGCCGTGCGGTCGCCATCGCAGAGCAGACCGCAAATCTCTACATCGCGTGCCACCCACGGCTCCTGGAACCGGCGGGCATCTGGCGCCAGCGAGAAGGCGAGGCGGGCCTGGGCTGCGACAGTCGCAAACACGTCGTTCAATCGCGGGCTGCCGATGAAATGGACGATCTGCTGGTGAAATTCTAGCGAAGCGGTGCCGCACTGCTGCCAGTCCTTGGCAAGCGCAGCGCGCTGAACCGCCTCGACGCGGGCAACGAGTTCCGACATCGCTTCCTGCGAGGCATAGGCGCTGCATGTAACACCGCGCAGTTCGAGGGTCATGCGGATCGCATAGATCTCGCTGATCTCGGTTGAATTCAGCGCCCGCACGGTCGCGCCGTAATGGGCGCGATGTTCGATCAACCCCTCTGCAACCAGATCGCGCAGCGCCTCGCGCAGCGTATTGCGCGAAACGTTCAGCGCCTCCGCCCACACAACCTCACGCAGCGGTGCGCCGGGCGCAAGCTCTCCACGCAAAATCTTGTCGCGCAGCAGGCCAGCGGCGGTCTGCGTTAGGACAAGCGGTCGGTCGGCGGGATTCTGGTTGCTCAATGCGGTCTCCTTGGTCCATGATTTTTGTTGAACAACTTACGCATGTCAAGAGAGGCGCTGCGCCCATATCAGGATGTCGACCGTGGCGCAGGAGATTTTTACAGACCCCAAGGTCATGGGGTCTTTCTTTCGGTGAACGCCGGATCCAGCGCATGCTGCTTGTGAACTGGATGTGTCGTTGCGGCGTGTTTTTTGGTCTATTGACATGCTGTCGCCGAAGAATCTCGTTTTATTTCGACATTTCAGTTGCTTGCCCGGTGCACGTCAAGCGCCTTTGCCGAGACGCGGGCTATCGATCTGCTCGAAATCCGCCCCTTGATGAAACTTTATGCATAGCAGGGGATTGCAATCTCAAAATTGTTCAACAAAAATGAGCTATCAATCGAGAGGAACAGTCCATGAAAAAACTCCTTGCTGGTATCATCATGTTGGCGGCGCCCCTGACCGCGGCGCATGCGGAAACGCTGAAGATCGGTGTCGATCTCACCTATCCGCCCTACAATTACTTCGACGACGCCAACCGGCCGGCCGGCTTCGACGTCCAGCTGATGAAGCTGATTGGCAAGAAGACCGGCAGCGACGTTTCCTTTCATGACACACGTTTCGAAAACCTGATCCTCGGCGTTTCAAGTGATCAGTTCAACGTCATCGCGTCCACGCTTTACGTGACGGCGGCGCGCGCCAGGCAGATCGACTATATCCCCTACATGAAGACGGGTGTCTCGATCGCGGTTTCGGCCGCCGGCGGCCAGAGCTTTGTCAAGCCCGAAGAGCTTTGCGGCAAGCGCGTCGGCTCCATCAAGGGTGCGGCCTGGATCCCGGAACTCGAGAAGCTGAACGCATCGGTATGCTCGGCCAACCCGATCGATTCCCGCGAATTCCCAACCTCGCCCGAGGCAACCCAGGCCGTGATGTCCGGTGGCGTCGATGCTCAGCTGGAAAACTCGGCGGTGCTTGCCGATGCCGCCAAGAAGCTGAACGGCCGCCTGAAGGTCACCTCCACCGAGCAGCTCTACCCGGTCATTGTCGGCTTCGGCGTGAAGAAGGGCAACACTGAGGTCGCATCGTTCCTGCGCGATACGTTGGCAAAGCTCGACGGCGATGCCGACTACGAGGCGCTTTTTGCCAAGTACGGCGTGGCCAAGTCGACCGAGGGCGAATTCAAGGCGGCCGTCGGGCAGTAAGCGTTGCGGGCGCGCGCCGGTGGGGCGCTCGCCTGACCGATCAACACAGGAATGCGCGGCGCTTCGGCGCCGCTGCTCTTTTGGGGATACCCGCCCATGAATTTCGACTGGAACTACCTCTTTAGCCTCTTTCTTTATCCCGACTTCTGGCGCGCGACGGCGCTCGTGGCTTGGCTCGGCGTTTTGGCCTGGGTCATCGGTACCGTGCTCGGCTTCCTGCTCGCGCTCGCGCGGCAATCGAGCCTGCGCGCGGTGCGCTGGTCTGCGAAGACCTATATCTGGCTGTTTCGCAGCCTTCCGCTGCTGGTGCTGCTAATCTTCGTCTACAATCTCCCCCAGTTCATGCCGGCACTCGGGCCGGTGCTGTCGGTCCCCTTTTGGGCCGGGTTGATCGCGCTGGTCATCTCCGAAACCGCCTATCTCGCGGAAATCCACCGTGCCGGCCTCATCGCCGTCGATCCGGGGCAGCATGAGGCAGCGCACGCGCTCGGCGTACGCCCCGTCGGCAAATACCGGCATATCATACTGCCGCAGGCAATTCGCGTGGCGCTCCCTTCGCTTGGCAACGAGTTCATCACCATCGTGAAGCTGACTTCGCTTGTCTCGGTCATCTCGCTCGCGGAAATACTGCTCGTCGGCCAGCGGCTCTACACCCGCAACTTCATGGTCATCGAAACGCTGGTCGCGGTGTCGTTCTATTATGTTTTCGTCGTCTCGATCTTCAGCTTCTTCCTGGCCCGCCTCGAGGGTCGTCTCGATATTTCCAGGATGACCGGCGCCGAGATCGCGGTGCCGGCAGCTGTGGCCCACGCAGGCGCTGCGGGCGATGAACGCCGCGTCGGTGAAGAGGTCGTGGTCGGCATCGACCGTATAGCCAAGAGCTTCGGCGACAAGCGGGCTTTGGCCGATGTATCGCTCGATGTGCGCAAGGGCGAGGTGCTCAGCATCATCGGCCCCTCGGGCTCGGGCAAGACTACTCTCATTCGTACGATCAACGCCCTGCAGGACATCGACGACGGCTGCATCACGCTCGATGGAAACGAGTGGATCACGGCAGATGCCAAGGGTTACCGCATGGTGACCGGTTTCCATCACCGCGTGACCTGTCTCGGCATGGTTTTCCAGTCGTTCAACCTCTTCCCGCATATGACGGCGCTTGAGAACGTGACCTTCGGCCCGCGCTATCACGGCAATCGCGACAAGCAGGCTGTGCGCGCGGCGGCGATGAACCATCTGGCCCGCGTCGGTCTGGCAGCGCATGCCAACAAGTATCCGCACCAGCTCTCGGGTGGCCAGAAGCAGCGTGTCGCCATTGCCCGCGCGCTCGCCATGGACCCTGAGATCATGCTGTTCGACGAGCCGACCTCTGCGCTCGATCCTGAATTGGTCGGAGAGGTGCTGCAGGTCATCGAGGGTCTTGCCAGAGAGGGAATGACGATGATCATCGTTACGCACGAAATGCGTTTCGTCAGCCGCGTCAGCGATCGCGTCGTGATGATGGAAAACGGTCATGTCGTCGTGAACATGACGGCGCAGGAGCTGGAAAGCTCTCCGGCCGACAGCCGCATCCAGCAGTTCATGCGGCAGAGCTGATCGCTCTTTTATCATCTGAACAAAAGACGCCGGCGGATCGCAAGACCCGCCGGCGTCTTTATTTTGAGCTATCGTTGTCCTTACACGATAATACCCAGTTCCGCGCCGAGGCCGACGCTATCTCCGACCTTGGCGCTGAGCTTGATCGTGCCGGCCCTGGGCGCCGCAACGCGCGTCTCCATCTTCATGGCTTCGATGACCGCAACGATCTCGCCTTCGGCAACCGTCGCATTGTCGTCGACCAGCCACTGCCGGAACGTACCTGGGATGGGAGCGGTCACGGCGCCCTCGCGCTCATGGGATGCCTGGGGCGCAGCTGTTTGAGGGGTAACGGCGAGGCCGGAAAACAGCGCCGCCGGCAAGCCGATCTCGTGGCGCTTGCCGTCGATCTCGATGAAGCTGCGGATGAGACTGCCATCGGTGGGCTCTATTCTCGGCGAGGAGGTAACGCCGCGGAATTCGGTCTCGATCCAGTTGGTAAAGACCTTGAAGCCGTCCTCGCCGGTAAAGGCCTTCTCCTCGAGCACGGCACGGTGGAAAGGCAGCACGGATGCCACGCCTTCGATCCGGAATTCAGCGAGCGCGCGGCGGGCACGGACCAGCGCTTCCTCGCGAGTTGCACCTGTCACGATCAGCTTGGCCATCATGGAATCGTAGAGGCCGGGGATTTCCGAACCACTCTCCACGCCGGTGTCGAGGCGTATGCCTGGACCGGACGGTGCGCGGAAGCGCGTGATGAGGCCGGGCGTCGGCATGAAGCCGCGGCCCGGATCTTCGGCGTTGATACGGAACTCGAAGGCGTGGCCACGCGGTGCAGGCGTCTCTGTCACCGAGAGCTGTTCGCCATCGGCAATTCGCAGCTGTTCGATGACGATATCGATGCCGGTGGTTTCCTCGGTCACCGGATGCTCGACCTGCAGGCGCGTATTGACCTCGAGAAAGGAAATCGTGCCGTTCTGTGAGAGCAGGAACTCAACCGTACCGGCACCGGTATAGCCGGCTTTGGCGCAGATCGCGCGGGCGGCATCATGGATGCGCTGGCGCTGCTCTTCGGTGATGAAGGGCGCCGGTGCCTCTTCGACGAGTTTCTGGTTGCGGCGCTGGAGCGAGCAGTCGCGGGTGCCGAGGACGACTGTATTGCCGTGGCTATCGGCAATCACCTGCGCTTCGATGTGGCGCGGCTTTTCCAGGAACTGTTCGGCGTAGCATTCGCCGCGGCCGAAGGCTTCGACGGCCTCGCGAACGGCGGAATCGAAGAGCTCGCCGACTTCGTCAATATGGTGCGCCACCTTCATACCGCGCCCGCCGCCGCCGAATGCGGCCTTGATCGCCAGCGGCAATCCGGCCTGGCGGGCAAACGCGACGGCCTCGGCGGCAGAGGCCAGCGGGCCGGCGGAGCCCTTTACGAGCGGTGCGCCCACGCTTTCGGCAATCCGCCGTGCCTCGACCTTGTCGCCAAGGGCCCTGATGACATCAGGCGCGGGCCCAACCCAGATCAGCCCGGCGTCGATGACGGCCTGCGCGAACTCCGCGCGTTCCGAAAGAAAACCATAGCCCGGATGCACGGCATCGGCGCCAGCCCGTTTGGCGATTTCGAGGATCCTCTCAATATTAAGATAGGTGTCGACAGGTCGTCCAGCGCCAAGACCGTAGGCTTCGTCGGCAAGTTCGGCATGAAGCGAGCTTGCGTCGGCGTCCGAATAAATCGCAACCGAGGCGACGCCGTAGTCGCGGGCGGCGCGGATGATGCGGATGGCGATTTCGCCGCGATTGGCAATGAGCAGCTTTTTCATGAAATCAGTGTCCTGTTCGGCACGGTGCCGGCGATGACCTCTCGCGGCTCAAAGGCGGAGATCGGATTGAAACGAATGCGGGCCCCGATCGGGATCTGGCCGGCGAGGTCGAGATGGTGGCTGGCGACGACGCCTATGACGGGATAGCCGCCTGTCAGGGGATGATCGGCAAGGAAGAGCACGGGCTGGCCGCTATGCGGCACCTGGATCGCGCCGAGTGCCGTGCCTTCGGAAGGCAGTTCCGCATTGTCGGAACGCTCGATCGCCACCGTGCCGTCAAGGCGCATGCCGACGCGGCTGGATTGAGGCGTCACGTCCCATTCCTGCGATGTCAGCGTCGCGACGCCCTGCTCGGTGAACCAGTCAGTGCGCGGGCCGAGCACGATGTCGAGCGTCACGACTTCGCCGGCGCGCGGCAGGCGCCGCTGCGCGGCGTGGGTCTGCAAAACAGCAAGTGATCGACGCTCGGCCGCAACCAGAATGTCGCCGGACCCGATCGGCGCCGGGCCGACCTTGGCGAGCGTGTCGGTGGCCGCCGATCCGAGAACCGGCTGGACATCAAATCCACCGCGCAGGGCGAGATAGCTCATCATGCCCTCGGGTGGAATGCCCAGCACGAGTTCGTCGCCGGCATCAAGGGCGATCGGACTTGCGAAATTGGCGCTGCTCTCGCCACCAGCCGCGCTACGGATCGTCAAAGGGCAGGGCGCGCCGGTTGCCGCAACGGTCACCGGCCGATCGGCTTTGATGGCGAAGCCACCGAAAAGCACTTCGATTACGGCGGCATCGCGCGGGTTTCCGAGGCGGCGATTGGCCTCGATCATCGAGGTGCGATCGAGCGCGCCGGATTCCGAGACGCCCTGGCTGGCCAGGCCCGGTCGGCCGAGATCCTGGAACAGCGCCGGACGATCCGCGCGGGTGACCCGCAATCCGGCTTTCTGCACTAGGACCTTGTCGACCGACGGCTTGCACAAAGAGACAGGGATGACAGCGCCTTTGGCGATGTCACGAAAGCGAACGCGGTCGCCGGGCGCCAGCAGTGCGGCGCGCTCCCGTGTCGTGTCCCACATCGCGAGCGGGGTCTTGCCGAGCAGCTGCCAGCCGCCAGGGCTGTCGGACGGATAGATGCCGCCGAACTTGCCGGCGATGGCAACCGAGCCGGCCGGGATTTTTACGCGAGGGCTCTTCCGTCGGGGGACATCGAAGCGTGGATCGTCTGAGGTCATATAGGCGAAGCCAGGGGCAAAGCCGGTGAAGGCGACTGTGTACGTCGCCTCGGTGTGGCGCTGGATGACCTCTTCGATCGTGCAGCCGAGCATCTCGGCCACATCCCCAAGGTCTTCGCCATCATAGGTGACCGGGATTTCGAATAGTTCGCCGCCACGTGACGAGCGCGTGGAAAGGTCCAGGGCGGTGATCTTTTCGCAAAGCCCTGCGACGTTTGTCAGCCACGGATCGAAGCGCACCATGACGGTGCGCGCACCCGGGATGACTTCACGCACGCCTTCGATCCCCGCCGCCAGTATGGCGTCGAGCAGGGTCAGGGTCGCGGCGAGGTGGTCGAGTTCGACGAGGAAACTGTCGCTGCCTGAAGGCAGGAAACGCAGGCGCTCGCTCATGACGACATATCGACAAAGGACTTCAGCTCGACGCCGCGCGCTTCCAGCGTCTGCCGGAGCGTGCGGGCGATCGAGACGGCAGCCGGCGTATCGCCGTGAATGCAGATCGACTGCGCTTCGAGCGCGATCACGGTTCCGTCGATTGCAACAACGCGGCTTTCGTTGACCATGCGCAGCATGCGCTCGGCGACGGCTTGCGGGTCGTGGATCACCGAGCCGTCCAGCCGGCGGCTGACGAGGCTGCCGTCAATGTTATAGGCGCGGTCGGCGAAGGCTTCGCAAACGACGGTGAGCCCAGCCTCACGCGCTTGTTCCACGATGGGCGCGCCGGCCAGTGCCATCAGCACGAGGTCGGGGTCGACGGCCTTGATGCCTTCGATGACGTCGGCTGCCTGGCGGGCGTCATGGGCAATAGTGTTGTAGAGCGCGCCGTGCGGCTTCACGTAGCGCACTTTCGTTCCCGCCGCTTTCGCCAGGCCTTGCAGTGCGCCGATCTGGTAGACCGTGTCGCCGACGAGTTCGGCGCTCGACGGATCCATGTTGCGCCGGCCGAAGCCGACGAGATCGCGGTAACCGATATGGGCCCCGACGGCCACGCCACGAAGCGCGGCTTCCTTGAGAACCGTCAGGATTCCCGCGGGATCGCCGGCATGAAAGCCGCAGGCGATGTTGGCGCTAGTCACCGTCGCCAGCATGGCGGCGTCGTCGCCCATCGGCCACGGACCGAAGCTCTCGCCGAGATCGCTGTTCAGATCGATTGCCGCCATGTTCCATCTCCATTGAAAATACCGACGTCACAGATTATTGTTCAATAAAGCAATATCGATTGTTGAACAATATGTGCGGTGCGTGTTTTTGAAGCGTGCTGCGGAGTGGGTGGTAGGCCCGGCTCGCATGCGCTCAGGTCGATATGGTGTCTCGGATTTGCAGGGAAAGGGCATTGAGAATGTCTGCGGCGATTGCTGAAATGGACGACGCACCGCTCACGGCGCAGATTGCGGGAAAGATCCGCGAGATGCTTATCTCAGGCGAACTGGCGCCGGGCGCCAAGCTTTCCGAACAGCAGATCGCCGGCCAGTTCGGGATCTCGCGCAACACACTGCGCGAAATATTCCGGCTGCTGACCAGCCAGAACCTGTTGGTTCACATACCCAACCGCGGGGTCTTCGTTGCCACTCCGGGCGAGGCTTCCGTCGTGGACATCTACAGGGTGAGGCATGTCATCCAGAAAGGCGCCGTTCGCGCCGCTGTGCGCACACACCCGGCATTGGCGCGCATGAGGGAACTCCTGACGCGCACCGAGGCGTCGCGTGAGGCTGGCGACTGGAGAAGCGTCGGCACGATCAATATGGAGTTTCATCGTTCGATGGTCGAGCTATGCGATAGTCCGCGGCTAAGCGCATCCTTTGAACTTGTTCTGGCGGAGCTCCGCTTGGTGTTCGCTCAGTTCGAGGATACCGCCCATCTTCACGATCCCTACATCGCCCTGAATTGCGAGCTTCTTGTATTGCTAGAGGCCGGGGACATCGAGGCGGCATCGGATAAATTGGACGCGTATCTTGCGCGCTCGGAGAGATCAGTTCTTGCGGCTCTACAAACCGCCAAGCAGAAGACGTCTCCTCGCATATGACGATTGGGTCATCTCACCGCCACCAGACCAGGCGCCTGTCCGCTGCGACCAAAAGGCCGTAGAGCGAAAGGCTCGTCAAGGACGATACAAGAATGGCCGACCAGACCGTCTGCGAGTCCATCTCTGCGGTGGCGCGATAGACGATCTGACCTATACCCTTGTAAGCGCCGAGCATCTCGGCGACGATTACCGCGATAGTGCTGCGTGCAAGACCAATGCGCAAGCCAGTTGCGATGGACGGCATGGCAGCCGGAAGCTGCAGGCGCCACAGAAGCGCAAACGGACCAGCGCCAAAGCTGCGCAGAAGATTAAGATGTCCGTTTTCAGTGCGCGAGAAGCCTTCCAGTGCCGACAACAACACCGCGAAACTAACGGCGAGAGCTGCAATTGCGACCTTCGAGGCGGCACCCATGCCGAACCACAACAGCGCGAGTGGCACGAAGGCGATCGACGGAACCGTGTTCAAGGCGATAATCAGAGGAAGTAGCAGGATGCGCAGCGTCGGCATGAGAAGAAACAAACAGGCAAACAGCAAACCGAGCGCCGACCCAAGTATGAAGCCGGAAATGGCCTCGAGCGTGGTCAACCAAAGGCCGTCGGCAATGTGTGGTAGCGACGTCATGGTGGCTGACGCTATGGCGCTTGGTGCGGGCAAGACATATTGCGGTATGTTGCCGAAGGACGCAGCAACCTCCCAGACGATGAGAAGCATTGCGATGGCGAAAAGGACAGGAACAGCCTCGGTGGCCACGGTTTTCAGACGATTCGCCACCAGACGTACTTCCTTTCAAGGAGAGCTAGAAGACCATAAAGCAGCGCCCCAAGCAGACCGCAGATGACGATCAAGGCCCAGACCCGCTCTACCTGTTCAAAATAGAGTGCCTGCAACAACATCACGCCAAGTCCAACATTATCGCCGAACCACTCGCCCACGATGGCTCCGATCAGGCTGAGCGACACGCCGAGCTTCAGACCGGTGACGACCGAGGGCATCGCAGTAGGCAAGGCGAGGCGCCAGAAGATCTGGGCCCTCGATGCGCCGAAACTCAAAAACAGCGCGACGCGCTTTTCGTCGACCATCTGCAAGCCGCGCAGAGTGGCAACCGAAACAGGAAAGAAGGTGAGGTAAAGTGCTATAGCGACTTTGGCGAGAATGCCATTGCCGAACCAGATGACGACAATGGCGCCGAAAGCGATCACGGGAACGCTTTGCAGCGCAACAAAGAGTGGCAATACCGAGCGCTCGAGGAACCGGCTACTGGAGAAAAGGACGCCGAAACCGGCCCCCATCGCCACGCCGGCGACGAAGCCGAGCACGGTCTCGACCAGTGTGTGCAGGAAACTGTTCCAAAGTTCGGAGCTGACGGATGCGGCGTCAGCGATCACGCGCCCGAGCGCCGGAAGATAGCGCGGTGGCAYGTCAAAAAACGGCACGAGCACCAGCCAAGCGAAAACCGCAAGCACGATGCCGGCCGCTGGGTGCTCAAGGAAAAGACGTCGCCTCATGAAAACTCCTGAGATATAGGCCAAACCGCCCCAAGCCGCGCGGCAGCGTGAGCGAGCGGTTCTCCACACCACGCGTATTTGACGTTCGAGACGGGAGCGGACCCAAATAGGATCCGCTTCCGATTGGTTCGATTACATCGATTTCGCGGATGCTGGCGTCTTGCCCCAGAAGGTCTGATCGAAGGCGGCTTCCAGATCGACCGGCTTCTTCAGTGCCTTGTATTCGATCAGACTGTCGTGAACGGCTTTGATCGATGTCATGTCGATGGCGCCCAGGCCCTGGCTGCCGCCGAGCTTGGCGCGCATCAGCTTTTCGATTTCATCGAGCATCAGCTCCTGGTGCTTGCGCTCGAGACCGGAACCTGCCGCCATTATGATATCCGTGGCTTCGGCCTTGTTTTCGAAGGCGTACTTCCATCCCTTGAGCGTCGCGTCGAGAAAGGCCTGAACGACTTCTGGCTTCTCCTTGATCATCTTTTCCGAAGTGACGATCGAATCCTGCTGCGTCGTCACGCCGGAATCGTCGGGTAGGAAGGTTTTAATGTTGTTGATGCCTTGTTCCTTCAGCGTATTCAGCTCGTTGTAGAGCGTCACGGTCGCGACCTCGTACTGCTTGTCGATGAAGGGCTGCATAGAGAAGGGCTGTGAGACGACATTGACGTCGCTCTGCGACAAACCTTCATGCGCGAGCACGGAGTAGAGCGTGAACTGCGGCCCGGTCATCCAGGTTGCGACCGACTTGCCCTTGAAATCCTTGACCGAGTTGATGCCCGAACTGTCGTAGGTAACATAGGCGAATGGTGTCATCTGCTGCGACATGCCGATGCAGATCAGCGGCAGGCCCTTTTCGCGTGCATAGAGAACGCCTTCAGTGCCACTGGCGATACCGAATGTGTCCGCGCCTGAGGCAACCAGTGTTTCGACGTTAATGTTCGGGCCGCCGGGGCTGATCGTCGCGTCGAGACCGGCGTCTTTGTAGAAGCCCTTGGCCTTAGCGACGTAGACGCCGGCGAACTGCGCCTGGGCGACCCATTTCAGCCGAATGGAAATGGCCTCCGCGGCATGGGGCGAGACCGAGCCACCGATTGCGGCGGCAAGAAATGCAAGTGAGAAAACACTATGCTTGAAATTGCGCTTCATGATGTAGTTCCCCATTTTGTGTATGCAGAAAGATGATTGCAATATACATGCCAATTCAAGACTCGGCATTTTTGCCTGAAAACGGACTGTTCATGCGGATGGGCCGTGCATAATCCAGTCCTCGCTGATTATAAAATGCAATATTTGCCTAATATGTATTCAATTTTGACAAGTGTGATTTTTTTAGGCTGAATTGAGTGCGCCTATGCCGTATCGAACATGCAAAAAAGGATGACTGATGAGTAACGAGCCCCTGTGGTCTGCCGAATTTACCCAGCTTGGAGAGGTCATGCGCAGGGGGGCGGTTTCCTCGGTTGCGTTGACAGAACTCATGCTCGAGCGGATCTCTACGCATGACGGGGCACTACACTCCTATGCCGCCGTTGCGCGGGACGTGGCTCTCGCCGCAGCGCGCAACGCGGATGCCGAGATTAAGGCTGGGAACTGGCGCGGACCACTGCATGGAATTCCGCTAGCCGTTAAGGATGCCTTCGCCACCGCCGACATTCCGACGGGTTTTGGTAGTCCTGTCTTCGCCGGTCAGGAGATAGGCGAGGACTCGACTGCGACGGCGCGTCTGCGGGCAGCGGGTGCCGTGATGCTTGGCAAGCTGACTTTGACTGAAGGCGTCTATGCCGATCACCATCCGTCGATCACACCACCTATCAATCCTTTTGGCGCCGCGCACTGGACCGGAACGTCGTCATCGGGTTCGGGCGTGGCGGTCACGTCGGGCCTTGCCTATGGCACACTCGGCACCGACACGGGCGGCTCCATTCGCCTACCGTCGTCCTGCTGCGGTGTCGTTGGCATCAAGCCGACATGGGGGCGCGTGAGCCGCCACGGCGTCTTTCCCCTTGCGAACTCTCTCGATCACGTCGGGCCGATGGCCCGCAGCGTGGCCGATGCGTCGGCTCTTCTCGGCGCCATCGCCGGGCCGGACGCGGCGGATCCGACCGCCGCGCAGGTTCCCGTCGATGACTATCTCGCCGCTGCTCTGTCCGCTGATGTCAACGGCCTGACGATCGGCATCGATCGGGCCTTCATTGCGTCACGCGCGACGGACGAGGTGGTGGCGTCGATCGAGGCGGCGGTCGAGGTGATGCGCGGGCTTGGCGCCCGTTTCGTGGATGTCAGCTTTCCCGATCCCGATCTGGTGCTGCGCGGCTGGTCCGTGCAGTGCGCGGTCGAATGCGCGATGGCGCATGAAGCGACCTATCCGGCGCGCAAGGCGGAGTATGGCAAGCGACTGTCCGCTCTTTTGGAGCGCGGCCGTGCCTACACGGCGCGCGATATGGCGGTAGCGCTGGAGGATCGCCGCGAATTCAACGGCCGGATCGCGCGCATGTTCGCCGATATCGACCTGCTCATGGTGCCCGGATTGCCGGTTGCCGGCCCCTCTTTGGAGTTCATGTCATCGCTCGGCGAAGACCCCGCCGCGATCCTTGCCATCGGGCCGTTCACGGCGCCTTTCGACGTCTGCGGTTACCCGACGATCACCATGCCTTGCGGTGAGAGCACCAAGGGAATTCCCGTCGGCTTCCAGTTCGTCGGTCGCCCCTTCGCCGAGGCTTTACTGTGCCGGGCCGGCGGAGCCTACCAGACGAGGACGTCGTTCCACCGCAGACGTCCGACGCTTCGGGGCGAGGTTTCAGAGTGAGGTCGACCCGGGTCAGTAGCCGCGCGCGGGATCGACCAGCGCCTCGAGCTCTTCGCCATTCAGATAGGCGTCGAGGTTCTTCATCAACCGGTCCTGGAAAACCCGGTCCTGATCACCGCCCGCCCATGAAATGTGCGGGCTTATGAAGACGTTGGGCAAGGTGTAGAGCGGGTGACCGTCCGGCAGCGGCTCCGGCGTGGTCACGTCGAGCGTCGCGCTGCCGATATCTCCCGCAACGATTGCCGCTACCAGCGCTTCCTGATCGATGAGGCTGCCGCGGGATATATTGACGATGTGCAAGCCCGGCTTGGCGGCGCGGAAGAGGTCGGCACCGATCAAACCTTCCGTTTCCAATGTCAGCGGCGCGGCGATGACGAGGTGGTCGGCGGTTGCGAAGATCTCGTCGATCCCGGCCGCTGCGATGCCCCGCTCACCCTCCCAGGCCGTGCGGCGGTTGACCATGACATTCATGTCGAAGGCAAGCGCCCGGCGGGCGATCGCCTGGCCGAGGCTTCCGTAGCCGATGAGGCCGAGCGTCTTGCCATATAGGCGGCCGATGTCGTGCCGGCGCCAGTCCGCCTCGCTGCGGGCACGCGTCTCTTCCAGCCGCTTTTCGCTGCGCAGTATCGCCGCGAAGACGAACTCGGCGATCGGCAGTGCGTTCAGTCCGCGCCCGCAGGTCATAACCCGATCCCGCAGGAGGGTCGGTGGATAGATCTCGATGCCCGTCGTCTGCGATTGCACCCATTTCAGCCGCTCTGGAAACCGCCAGTCGCGCGGCGCCTGTTTCCAGTTGGCAAAGCCTCCCGTCACAAGAATGTCGGCCTCGGGCACGATCTTCCATGGCTCGTCCGGAAAGGAACTCTGGATCACGATGGGTCGGGAAGGATGCTCCTCGAGCGTCTTGCCGAGTTCCGGGCCAAGCTGGTTGAGGATCACGGGGCGTTCTGATGCGGGCATATGTTTCCTCCTCCCGCGCGACGATTGCCGCGCGGTCTTCTTGCGAGCGCGAAGCTCGTTCGTGTTACTGAGCGCGGCTCATATGTGCCGGCAACGACGAAATGAAATCGGTCAGCTGATCGCCGAGCAGCTGGACGTGATCGCTGGCCGCCTTGCGCGCCCCTTCCGGATCACCGGCATCGATCGCGTCCATGATGCGGACGTGCTCGGTCAGCGTGCTCAGCATGCGGCCAGGCTGGTAGGTGGCGCGCATGCGGTAGGCACCGATGCGGCGGCGAAGCTGGATCGCCTGGTCGGCGATGAAATGCGTGTGGGCCGCCTCGTAAAGCTGGTCGTGGAACTTCTGGTTCACCTTGTAGAAGGCGACAGGGTCACCGGAATTGTAGGCTTCGACCAGTTCCTCGTGCACCTTGCGCATACCAGCGCGCTCCGCAGGTGTCGCGCGGCGGGCGGCGAGTCGGGCGCAGAGACCTTCAAGAGCCGACATCACGTCGAACATCTCGATCAGCGCCGGAATGGAGAGCAGGGCAACATGGGTGCCCTGCCGGCCGCGCGTCTCGACGAGCCCTATCGCCAGCAGCGCCTTGATTGCTTCGCGCACCGGCGTGCGTGACAGGCCGAAGCGGCGCGCGAGCTCCATCTCGTCCAGCCGCTCGCCGGGTTCGAGCCTGCCGTCAAGGATCATCTGCTCGAGCTGCTCACGCAGCTCGCCGGCGCGGGTCGGAGCGCGCATACCGTTTGCCGCCTCGGGCAGACGCGTGTCATCCTGATCCAATACGGTCACTCCTCTCGCGGAACTGCGAATGGCCAATTTGTATTTTGCTGGCGGCATTTATACTTTTCTTTTCGCTCTGCATTCAATGGGTGGTGAGTGGGTATACGAATGTAGCAAGGCAGGTTCGGAGCTTTTCCACAATCATCACGGGAGCTTCGATCATCGGAAAGTGACCAGAGTCGTATTCGACGACATCGGTGCTGCTGAAACAGTCCATTGGCGCCGGATCCGCCAGTCGCGCGACCCAGGCCGAATTGAGCATCACGGCGGGACAGGCGACGAGCGGCCAGCGCTCTTGCGCGTCCCAGGCGAAGAGGTCGTCCTTGACGTCAAGCGCGAAGGCGGCGGGAGCCGAGGCGATCATGCTGTCGGTGATCGACTGGCGCATCGCCTCGTCGGTGGAGGGATGCACAATGATGTCGATCATGGCGCGCATGCGGCCCGCGTAGTCGGCGGCGAACTCCTCGTGGCGTCTGACGAGCTCGTCGTCGGGAACACGACCGTAATAGTCGCGGTCCGTCAACGTATCGAGGCCGATCAAGGCCCTCACGCGGTCCGGTGCGATGATCGCCACCTCGGTCATGATCGGGCCGCCCATGGAGTGACCGATCAACGTCGCTCCTTCGATGCTAAGATGAGTCAGGAGATGTGCGACTGCAGCGCCCATCGCGCGGATCGTCTGGCCGGCTGGCGGCGGCGGGAGCGTGCCACCGAAACCGGGATGCGAGACCGCCAGCACGCGGTGGTCTCGCGCCAGTTCGGGCGCGATCGCGTTCCAATGCTCTGCGTTGCCGCACCAGCCGTGGATCAGCACGAGCCAATCGCCTTCGCTTCCGAAGACGCGATAGCCGATCTGTCCGCCCATCGGGGCGTCCAGTGTCGAAAGCTGGGCAAGGCCGCGTGCCGGTGCGTTCATGGCCTAGCCCTTGATCCCGCTGGTGGTCATGCCCTGCGTGAAATACTTCTGTAACAGCAGGAAGAGCAGGATGAGCGGAACGGTAGCGACAGTCGCGCCGGCAAAGGTTTCGCCCCAGTTCGGCAACTGTGTCGGCGAGCCCTGCTGGGCAATCGCCACCTGGATGACCTGGATTGCCGGATCCTGGATGATGACGAGTGGCCACAGGAAGCTGTTCCACGAAAACAGGAAGGTGATGAGGCCAAGCGTCAGCATCGGCACCTTCACATTCGGCAGCACGATTGAAAAGAAGATGCGCACATGACCGGCGCCGTCGATCCGCGCGGCGTCCTCGAGTTCGACCGGCAGTTCCTCGAACGCCTGCTTCAGCAGGAACAGACCGAACGGGCTGGCAATCCACGGGATCATGACGCCGAGCAGCGTGTTGGAGAGGCCGAGGCCGGAAACCACCTGATAGAGGGGCACCATCATCGCCTCGATCGGTAGCAGGAAAGTGAGGAGGATCAGCACGAAAACGATCTTCGCGCCGGGAAAGCGGATGCGCGTCAGCGAATAGGCTGCCATCGAGCAGAGCAGCAGCGTCAGAGCCACCTGCCCGCCGGCAACGATGGCGGTGTTCATCAGCGCGGTCAGCACGTTGGTGCGCTCGAACAGCGTGCGATAGTTTTCGAACGTTCCCTCGACGGGCAGGAAGGCGCGCCAGGAGAGCGGCGTAACGTCGTTAAACAGCGTCAGCTGGTTCTTGAAGGACGACGAGACGATCCAGGCATAGGGCGCCAGGAAGCAGCACAGGATGACGACGATGACGAGGGCGACCATGGCGCCGCGCCGGAGATGTTGCTTCTTCATGTCAGTAATTCCAGCGGGAGCGCAGCAGGGCCATCTGCGCCATGGAGATGGCAAGCACCACAAGCAGCAGCGCAACGGATAGTGCCGAGGCATAGCCGGCCTGCTGCATGATGAAGGCGCTGTTGTAGATGTGGTAGACGATCAGGTTGGTGCTGTCCTGCGGTCCGCCCTGGGTCATCAGGAAGGCCGGCGCGAAGGCCTGCAGTGAAAACACCGTCATGATCACGACGACGAAGAGCGTCGTGCGGGAGAGGAGCGGGATCGTCACGTTCCAGAGAACCTGGCGGCGCGTGGCGCCGTCGATACGGGCGGCCTCGGTCAGTTCTACCGGCAGGCCTTGCAGGCCGGCGAGGAAGAGGATGGCGCCGAAGCCGACCTGCTGCCAGAGCGTCATGGCGATCAGGGCCGGGAGCGCCTGGCGCGTCGACGTCAGGAAGGGCTGGTTGCCGATGCCGACGATGTTCAGCACGCCGTTGATCAGGCCGTTCGATGGGTCGAGCAGGAAAGACCACATGGTGGCGACAACCACCGACGAGGTCACGACCGGCAGCATGATCATGGTGCGGACAAGGCCGCGCGCCGGCAGCTTCGAATTGAGAAACAATGCCAGCGAGAAGGCCACCGGGATGACGAATACGACGACGCCGAGCGCGAAGAGGAAGGTGACGCCGAAGGAGACGGCAGCATCGTCATAGTCGATCATGTCCGTGAAGTTGCGCAACCCGACGAACTTAGCTGCTGCCGGGTTGAGCAGGGAGTAATCATAGACGCTGTTGCGCGCCATGACGAGCAAGGGCACGTACTGGAAGAGCAGCAACAGGATCATGAACGGCGCAAGGAAGCCGGCCGCAAACAGCCAATCGCGCTTTTGCCGCTTCGTAGCGGGCTTTCGCGTTTTTGGTTTGGCCGAAGCCGTGAATAGGGTATTTGAGACCGACATTCTTACGTCCAATGCTTAGCGATCGAGAACTCGCTGTACTTTCTTCTCGGCGTCCGCCATCAGGTCGGCTGGATCACCGCCGAAAGCCACAGCACGCAGAGCATCGGTAACGAGCTTGTCGTACTGGGCGAACTTCGGACCAGGAGGACGCGGCTGGCCCCACTTCTGCAGCTGGTCGACGAAGACCTTCATCGGATAGGAATTGTAGGTCTCGAAACGTGGGAACAGGCTCTTCAGCGTCGGCAGGTTGCCG
Source organism: Rhizobium sp. 01N48 (assembly GCF_056399145.1). NCBI lineage: Bacteria > Pseudomonadati > Pseudomonadota > Alphaproteobacteria > Hyphomicrobiales > Rhizobiaceae > Rhizobium > Rhizobium sp. 01N48. The sequence goes on along the minus strand of NZ_JBFTQT010000011.1, from coordinate 71,601 downwards.
CGCTGACTGACGTTCATGTAGGCGTATTCACCCGTGGACATGTCGACCACGAACTTTGCGGCGATATCGGGATGCTTGGAACGCGCCGTGGCGCCGATCGTGGTCGAGCCGGTATGAACGATCGGGGTCTTGAAGTACGGGATCGGGGTGATGCCCCACTCGATCTTCGGATCCTTGATCAGCGCGCTGCCGGCTGCCGGCGTATCGATGTAGAAGCAGGCCTTGCCGTCGAAGAAGGCGTTCGGAATGCCGACCTTTGGCGCGACACCTTCGGAATTGAACAGCGACTGGTAAAACTTCAGCGCTTCGATCGCTTCCGGCGTGTTCAGGTATCCCTCGACCGACTTGCCGTCCTTGGAGAGTGCCCAGAATGTCTTGTAGGCGGAGCTTTCCGGATCGGCCTTCGGGTCGCCTGCTGAACGCTGGTAGATCAGGTCCTGATAGACGAGGCCGGGCTGGCCGTTGCCGAAGCGGGTCGGGCCGAGACCCCAGACGCTCGGTGCGCCGGCCGGGCCCTGCTGGCAGGCCTTGAAAGCAGCCAGTGCTTCCGGCCAGGTCCAGGCCTGGTCGAGCGTCTGCGGCGGCTTGATGCCTGCGGCTTCAACGAGCTTCTTGTTGTAGTACATGGCGACGGTGGTCTGCTCGATGCCGGGCGAATAGACTTCACCCTCGTAGCTGTGCTCGGCCTTGGTCGCGGGCAGGATATCTTCGTCCCAGCCCTTCGGCAGGTACTTGGTGATGGGCAGCAGGATGCCGGAGGCGGCGTAGGACTGGGTGTTCGGACCGTCGTAAACCAGAACGTCAGGCGGATTGGAGCTCGCGGCCTGAACGGAGATCGTGTCAGCAAGCTGGGCGAATGGAACTTCGTTGATCTCGAACTTAACGCAGGGATTTTCCTTCTGCCAGGCCTCCATCGGCGCCGGATAGGGGTAGTTTCCCGGCGTGCGCAGAATGCGCAGCGTCACGGTCTCGCCGGTACAGGCAGCGCTGTCCTGGGCAAATGCGCCGGTGCCGCCAAGCGCGGTGGCGCCAAGCAGGCCGGCGAGAAAGAGTATGCGGGCATTCATCAGCTGTTCTCCTTGGTTTTATGTCGTCATGCAGGCGGTGGCCGCGTCAGATGGCGCGGCCGGTATTCGGGTCGAAGAGGGACATGCGATCACGGGCGATGCGCAGCGACTGCGCCTGCCCCTCGGCGGCGGCGAGCTCCGGTGGCAGCATGGCGGAACAGGAGACGCCTTCCAGCGTGAAATGAACGAGCGTCGTCGGGCCGAGCAGTTCGGCCATGTCAACCGGTACCGAGATTTCGGTGGCGCCGTCGGCCAGGAAATGTTCGGGGCGCAGAGCGATCTCGACACGGCGGCCGGCGAAGGCCTTCAAGGCTTCGAGCTTGTCGGTCGGAGCGGTAAGCGTGGCGCCAGCGAACTTCAGCGTCGGCGTTTCGCCTTCCATAACGACGTCGGCCGGCAGGAAATTCATGGTCGGGCTGCCGATGAAGCCGGCGACGAAGCGGGTTGCGGGACGTTCGTAGAGTTCCTGGGGCGTACCCTGCTGCTCGATCAGGCCCTTGTTCAACACCACCACGCGGTCCGCCAGCGTCATGGCCTCCACCTGGTCGTGGGTAACGTAAACGGTGGTCGCCTTCAGCCGCTTGTGCAGGCGGCGGATTTCCGCACGCATCTGCCCGCGCAGCTTCGCATCTAGGTTGGAGAGCGGCTCGTCGAACAGGAAGACTGCAGGATCGCGAACCATCGCGCGACCCATGGCGACGCGCTGGCGCTGGCCGCCTGAGAGCTGCTTGGGCCGCCGCTCCAGCAGGGCTGAGATATCCAGGACCTTTGCTGCCTCCTCGACACGGCGGCGAATCTCTGCCTTATCCATGCCCGAAAGCTTCAAGCCGAAGCTCATGTTCTGCGCCACTGTCATGTGCGGATAGAGCGCGTAGTTCTGGAATACCATGGCGATGTTGCGATCGCGCGGCTCCAGTTCGTCCACACGCCGGTCGCCGATCCAGATTTCGCCGTCCGTCAATTCCTCAAGGCCCGCCAGCATCCGCAGTGTCGTCGACTTGCCGCAGCCCGACGGGCCGACAAGCACCACGAACTCACCGCTGCGAATGTCCAGGTTCAGGTTCTCGATCGTGTTCGCCGAGGCGTTTTCGTAAGTCTTCCCCACATTCTTGAGGGACACATCTGCCATAAGGATATTCCAGCCGTCTGTTTCAGGTGTCGTTCGTGCCCGAAGGCGTGAATGTGACATTATGTCATTTCAGTATTCGCGCAATAGATATTCGTATACACAAAATCCGTTTTCTTAAATAATTGCGATACTGACGATAAAATGGACTTTGTGCCTTTTCGCTTTGCAAAGGTTGCGAATAAATTCCCCAAGTCGCTGATAGTGAGCAAGAATTTTCAATATTTTAGTGATGGGCCTATGGACATGGTGACAAATCGGCGTATGCAAGAAAGCGAAATATGTATTCACACAGGAGATGCAGGTGGAACTTAATCTTGCTGGAAAGACGGCGTTGATCACTGGAGCCTCGCAGGGCATCGGTCATGCCATCGCGAAGGTGCTGGCCGCTGAAGGATGTCACCTTCACCTCGCTGCCCGTAACGGCGCGGCGATGGCGGAGCTGAAGGCCGAACTGGCGCAGTATCCGGTCAACGTTACCGTGCATGAAGCCGATCTCGGCACGACCGAGGCCATGGTTGCGCTCGACAGGGCCTGCGGCGACTACGACATCCTGATGAACAACGCCGGCGATATCCCGGCCGGTTCGATCGAGGACGTCACCGACGAATCGATCCGCCGCGGCTTCGATCTCAAGGTGTTCGGCTACATCACGCTGGCGCGCGAATTCTGGAAGCGCCGCAAGGGCCAAGGTGAGGGCAAGGGTGGCGTCATCATCAACGTCATCGGCAATTCCGGCGAAAACTGGGACGCCGCCTACTTCGCCGGCTCCACCGGCAATGCCGCTTTGATGAGCTTTACCAAGGCGCTCGGCGGCCGCAGCATGGACGAAGGCATCCGCGTCGTCGGCGTCAATCCGGGCCCGGTCGATACCCCGCGCATGTTCAAGATCATGAAGCGCAAGGCCATCGACATGCTCGGCGACGAAAGCCGCTGGGAAGAACTTTACGACAAGTATCCGGGCAAGCGCCCGGCAACCGCCGAGGAAGTCGCCGATCTCTGCGTCTTCCTGGCATCGCCCAAGGCCGCCTATATCAGCGGTACGGTCGTCACGATCGACGGTGGCATCGCAGCGCGTGGCTCGGTGATCTGATCCATGGCCGACGCACGCACCCGCAACCGCTACTTCGACGATCTGTTCTCCACGCCCGATCTGGCGTGGATGGGGCAAAACACAAACCACGTGCCCGCCCATCCGGCGGTCGCGGAAGCCATGATCCGCTCGGTCGAAGCCGGCGAGTTCAATGCCTATGCCCCACCGATGGGCTTTGAGGCGCTGCGCAGCGCGATCGTTGCCGACCTCGGCGTCGCCGGAACCTCGGCCGAAGCGCTTGTCACCGAAGGCGGCGTCAATGCGCTTGCCATGATCTGCAAGGCGCGCGCAAAGCCGGGCACCACGCTTGTCACCACCGACCCGACCTGGAAGTGGCCCTGCATGTTCGCCGAACAGGCCGGCGCCGAAGTGGTGCAGATTCCGATCTACGACGCCTCGGTCAACTACAAGCTGACGCCGGACGCGCTGCGTGCCAACGTGGATGACCGTTGCGCCATCATCTACATCGTCGATCCGAACAATCCGCTCGGCATCCGCTATGAGCGCGAAGAGATCGACGCCTTCGCCGATATTGCCCGTTCGGTCGGCGCACTTTTGATCCACGATTGCACCTATCGCGATTTCGCCGACGGCCATACGCCGGTGTTGCAGGTCGCGCCCGAGGGCACGGTGGTTTCGCTGTCGTTCTCCAAGTGGCTCGGTCTCGCCGGCATGCGCATCGGCGCTCTCGTCGCGGAGCCGAAGCTCGTCGACGAGTTCTCGGCCGCCTCCACCTCGGTGCTTGGCGCATCGGTCGTGGCCCAGCGCGCTGCGATGGCCGGGCTTTCGGTGAAGAATGAGTGGATGAAGGACGTGCGTCGCATCGACAGCGCCAACAAGGCAATGATCATCGAAGCGGCAAAAGCCACCGGCCTTTCGGTTCCGATCCCAGTCTCGCACGGCAATTTCCTGGTTCTCGAGACCGCCTCTACCGGCGTTTCTCCCGAGGCCATCGTCGAGGCTGCCCGCCGCGAGGGCGTAATGATCCGCCAGGGTCGCTATCACACGGCTGCTTTTGGCGATCGCTTCATCAAGGTCTCGACCTCGGTGCCGTCGGATTGGGCCGAGCGTTTCTGCGAGGGCCTGCCGCGCTATATCGAGACCGCGCGCACGCTTAACGACGTACCGGCCCTATTCTAGGGCCGGCATATCCATCGACGATACGAGGCAAGAGGCTTTCAGATGGACGCGACCGCCAAGGATGGAACAAAGCTTTACTATGAGACGGCAGGAGAGGGCGGAACGCCGATCCTGTTCATCCACGAGTTCGGCGGCAGCTACGATGCCTGGGAACCGCAGATGAGCTTCTTTGCGCGTCGTCACCGCTGCATCACCTATGCGGCCCGCGGCTATGCTCCATCCGATATTCCTGAGGACATGGAAATGTACTCGCAGGCCAATGCCGCCGACGATGCAGTTGCCGTCCTCGATGCGCTCGGCATCGAGAAGGCCCATATCGTCGGCCTGTCGATGGGCGGCTTCGCCACCCTGCATTTCGGCCTTCGCACGCCGGAGCGCGCGCTGTCGCTGACGGTTGCAGGTGCCGGTTACGGCACGGAGCGGGAAACGGCTGATTACTTCCGCAATACCTCGCTGAAGGTTGCCGATAATTTCGAGAAGGATCCGGCCGGGTTCTCAACGATCTATTCGCTTGGCGCCAGCCGGGTTCAGTTCCAGAACAAGGATCCTCGAGGCTGGGCGGCTTTTGCCGAGCGCCTGTCGCATCACTCGGCCATCGGCGCCGCCAATACCATGCGCGGTGTCCAGTGCCGCCGCCCCTCCTTCTGGGATCTCGAAGAGCAGTTGAAGGCGATGATGGTGCCAACGCTGGTCATGACCGGCGACGAGGACGACCATTGCCTGCAGCCGTCGATCTACTTGAAGAAGATGCTGCCGGCCGCAGGTCTCGCCATCTTCCCGAAAACAGGTCACACGCTGAACCTCGAAGAGCCGATGCTGTTCAATTCCCTCGTGTCCGATTTCATCGCCCAGGTCGAGCAGGGCGCATGGAAGGTGCGCGATCCGCGTGCCGATCCCGCTCAGGTGATGCGGACGGAGTAAAAGACATGGTGAGGCCCGCAATCTCTCCCGACCGGCTCTGGACCCGCCTGATGGCGCTCGGCGAGGATGGCGCGCTGCCGGGAGGCGGCGTCAACCGGCAGGCACTGTCGGGTGAGGAGATACTGGCTTGGCGGCGGATCATTGCTTGGGGTGCCGAGGCCGGCCTCGAGCCTTCGACCGATCCGGCGGGCAATCTGTTTCTCACGCTCGAAGGATTACTTCCCCAACTGGCGCCTGTCGTCGCCGGCAGTCACATCGACAGCCAGCCGACAGGCGGTCTTTTTGACGGGGCCTTCGGCGTGCTCGCGGCCCTGGAGGCCGTGACCGCGATATCGGAAGCAGGCCTGACACCGGAGCGTTCCATCACGGTCGTCGGCTGGATGAATGAAGAGGGAAGTCGCTTCGCTCCCGGCATGATGGGCTCCGAACTCTTCGCCGGCCTGCGTACAACTGAGGACGTGATGGCGGTGCGCGATGCCGATGGCGTCAGCGTCGGCGATGCCCTTGGCGAGCTACGTGCGGCGTTCCCCGAGCTGCCCCGTCGCGCGCTCGGCTTTCCCATTCACGCCTATATCGAGCCGCATATCGAGCAGGCCGATGTGCTGGAAACGCAAGGCGCCGTCATCGGCGTCGTGTCCGGCATCCAGGGCAAGAAAACCTACGACATCACGATCACCGGCCGCGAGGCGCATGCCGGCACCGAACCGATGAGCCGCCGGCAGGATACTGTGCAGGCGTTCGCGCGCATGGCGACGCGGATGCATGATGCGATGGCTGACGAGGATGTAATCAAGTTCACCATCGGTCGTGTCGTGGTCGAGCCTAATGCGCCGTCAGTCGTCCCGGCCAAGGTCATCTTCCGCATCGATCTGCGCCATCCCGACAATACGGTTCTGGAAGCGTGCGGCGCCCGCCTCGAGGAAATCGCACGCGAAGAAGCCGGCGCCTGCCGGGTCGAGATCCGTCGCCTTGTCGATGCGCCCTCGAACGATTTCGACGAAGGGCTGAAGCAGGCGATCCGGGTTTCGGCGGACCGGCATGGATTGTCGCGCTTGGACGTTCTTTCCGCAGCCGGACACGATGCGCGGCAGATGGCGCCGCTGACGCGGTCCGCCATGATATTCATTCCCTGCCGGGGCGGCATCAGCCACCACCCGGACGAATGGTCCGAACCGGATCATGTCGCAGCCGGGGCCTCCGTTCTTCTCGACCTGCTTCTGGAGGAAGCGGGTGTTTCGTTCAACCAAGGAGATGCATGATGAGCACAGCCAACGACATGGCCGAAATGCCGGTCCAACTGCCGCGTGAGCCTGCCAACGCGGCGGAGGCGCGCAGCCGCTATTTCAATTCCGGCAATGCCTTCAATATAAAGCTTCCGGCGGTGCCTGGGCACATCTTCATGGACGAGCCGGCTGAAGCGATGAAGATGGAGAAGACCGGCTTCATCAACTGCGACCAGTCCCAGCAGATGGAATGCGGCTTTGCCGCAACGACGCCACTGATGCTGGCGCGCTATGGTGTGGTCAAGGCCGGTGAAACACTGGATACGACACTCGTGAACACAGCGTCGATCTGGTACGTCATCAAGGGAAGTTCCAGCCTCGTTGTCGGTGACGAGACGGCGACGCTCGGCAAGGGCGATGTCTTCCTTCTGCCGGGTGGCATCAGATCGGCGATCACTGCCAAGGATGATTGCGTCTTCTGGGCTGTCGGCAACGATCCGCAGCTGAAGTTCGACACCTCCGCGCCGGTCACCGGCAAGGAAGCCGCGGTGCAGTTCGTGCATTATCCGGCCGATGAAATCACACATCAGCTCGATGTGGTCTACACCTCGAACGCCAATGCCTCGACATCCGGTCACGCACTGATCTTCTCGGCCGAGAAGACCGAAGCGGCCCGCAACATAACGCCGACCATGACGCTCTCGCTGAACACGCTGAAGCCGAAGAGCGCGCAGCCGCCGCACAAGCACAATTCGGCCGCCATCACGCTGGTCGTTGCCGGCGATCCCGCGTACTCCCTGGTTGCCGAAGAGAAATGCGACTGGTCGCCCTGGGCAACGCTGGTGACACCCGCCGCCGCCAAGCACAGCCATCACAATGATGGCAACACCCGCGCTGAGTTTTTGATCGTGCAGGATGGTGGGCTCTACTATCATGCCCGCACCATGGGATTCGAGTTCTACTGATGCGGCTGATTATCGATACCGATACCGCAGGGGATGATACCTATTCGCTGCTGCTGGCGATGAAGACGCCGGGGTCGACGCTAGAGGCGGTCACCGTCTGCGTCGGCAACGTGCCCTTCGACCAGCAGGTGGAAAACGCGCTGGCGACCATCGAGGCCGCCGGCTTCTCCGGAAAGGTTCCGGTTTACTGCGGCGCGCGCCGGCCGATGGTCAAGCCGTGGGAAGCATCCACCATGCACGGCAATGACGGGATGAGCGGCGCCAACCTTCCGATCGCCCGCCAGAGGCCCGAGACGATGCACGCCGTCGATGCGATCATCGAGAAGGTGATGGCGGAGCCCGGCGAGATAGACATCCTCGCCCAGGCGCCGCTGACCAACATCGCGCTGGCGGTGATGAAGGAACCGCGTATCGCCAAGGCTGTTCGCCATCTCTGGATCATGGGTGGCACCGACAACTCGGTCGGCAACATCACGCCCTGCGCGGAATACAACTTCTTCATTGACCCGGAAGCGGCGAAGATCGTCTTCGAGGCGGGCTTCAACATCACGCTCTCGACCTGGACGCTCACCATGCGCTCCAGCCTGTTCGAAGCGGACCAGCTCGATGAAATCTTCGGCATGAAGACGCCGCTTTCGGAATTCTACCGCAAGGTTTCGGCTACGCCTCGCCAGACGGCCGAGGTGCGGTATGGTCGCCCCATCAGCACGCATCCAGACTCCCTGACCTGCGCCATGGCGCTTAATCCCGATCTGATCGAGATTGCGCGCGACGCGGTTGTCCGGATCGAGACCGCGGGTGAAATCACCCGGGGATTCTCCGCCGTTCATCCGCCGGTTCTCGGTAATCGTTGGCCTGAGTTCAAGGTCAACGCCCGCGTTGTCGAGAAGGCGTCGAACAATGGTTTCTTCGAGATGATGAAGCGGGCGCTCTCCTAGGTCCAGGCCTTCTTTGTCAACTTTCGAGGACCGGGGACGATTTCGTTCCCGGTCTTTTTTGTGCAAGCGATCCGCCAAGGCGGCTATTTGCCGAGAGTTCGAACCTTGATGCCTGGTGGCTAAAAAACACACACGTCGTGCACAACAAATAGCGCATCGAGAACACGAATATCTATTATATGCATGCATAATTCCACAATCCTGTATAACTATCACCTCGAAGTGGAGCTTCTCAGTGTGGTGGCCGCTCCTTTCCTAGGCGGAGGTCTGTTTTTGAGCGAAAAAATACGGGGTTTTGCATCTGGCATGGGGCTTGCTTGTATTTCTTCGACGAAGATTTGCATACGTGACAGGAGTCGTGCTCATGACTGACAGGGCGATAACGCCAACGGAACTCTTCCCTCGTGGTTCGGCATCCGGCGCCATGGGGTTGATCGAGTTGCTGAAGCCGCAAAAGGCGCGGGCCGCCCTGCCGGCGCCTGCCTTGCTTGAATCCGGCGATGCGGTTGATGACGGAAAGCCACTCATCGAGTTGCGGAACGTCTCCAAGACCTTCGGCGCGACGAAGGCGCTGAGCGATCTCGAGGTGTCCATTCGCCCCGGCGAGCTGGTTACCGTGGTCGGCCCGTCCGGCTGCGGCAAGAGCACGCTCTTCAACATCCTTGCCGGTCTGGAAGAGCCTGATGCGGGTAATATCCTACGCCTCAAGGGCGTCAGCTCCACGGCTTCCGATCTGCTCGGCAAGGTCTCGTTCATGCCGCAGCGCGATCTGCTGCTGCCGTGGCGCAATGTCATCGACAACGCCATCATTGCCCTTGAAATCGAGGGCATGCCGCGTGCGCAGGCGCGCAAGCTGGCAATGGACATGCTTCCCGAGTTCGGCCTCGCCGGCTTCGAGAAGCAGTATCCCAACCAGCTCTCCGGCGGCATGCGCCAGCGCGTGGCGCTGATGCGCACTTTCCTGTTCAAGCGCGACCTGATGCTGCTTGATGAACCGTTCGGCGCGCTCGATGCGCTCACCCGCACGATGATGCAGCGCTGGCTGCTCGATGTCTGGCAAAAGCACAAGCGCACCGTGCTGTTCATCACTCACGATGTCGACGAGGCGATTTTCCTCGGCGACCGCGTGCTGGTCATGACGGCGCGCCCGGGTAAGGTCAAGCTGGAACAGGTTGTAGACCTGCCACGTCCGCGCAAGGCCGATATCGTCACGTCTCCCGAATTCATTGCGCTGAAGAAGACCCTTCTCGAGGCAATCGAGGAGGAAAGCATGAAGTCCTTCCAGGTCGCTGGACACTGATTGAAGCATGAGGAAATAGATTATGACAGACCACTATTCGGGTCGCCCGGCCCATATCGCCGAAGACGAATGGAAGGCGCGCGTCGATCTCGCCGCCTGCTACCGCATGGTTGCCCGCCTCGGCATGGACGATCTGATCTACAACCACATCTCGATGCGCGTGCCTGGCCACGAGGATCAGTTCCTTCTGAACCCCTACGGCTTCCTGTTCGAGGAGATCACTGCGTCGAGCCTGGTCAAGATCGACATAGAGGGCAACAAGCTCGACGACACGCCCTATACGGTCAACAAGGCCGCCTTCGTCATTCACGGCGCGCTGCACAAGTCGAGCCACGATGCCGTTTGCGTGCTGCACACGCACTCCGATTCCAGCGTCGCGGTATCGTGCCAGAAGGACGGCCTGCTGCCGCTCAGCCAGTTTGCCATGCGCTTCTATCAGCGCCAGGCTTTCCACGCCTATGAGGGCGTCGCCATCGATCTGGTAGAGCAGGAGCGCCTTATCAGCCATCTCGGTGGTAACAAAGTGATGCTGATGCGCAATCACGGCATCCTCACCATCGGCCGCACGCCCGGCGAAGCCTTCATGCTGCTCTACTATTTCGAGCGCGCCGCGCGCATCCAGCTCGATCTTCAGGCTGCGAGCGCTTCGGGTGCCGAGCTCGTCATCCCCCCGCACGATGTTTGCGAGAAGGCGGCACGCCAGTTCTGGGAGAGCAAGGGCGACATTCTTATTGCCGGCGAACGGGAGTGGCCGGCGTTCCTGCGCCAGCTGGACAGGGAAGGCTCTGACTTCCGGCAGTAAGCACATCAATGGGAGGGCAACGACAAGTCACGACGATAAAAGAGGGTTTCATGCTTAACAGACGTAACGTGATCGCAGCATTTGCTGCCGCCGCCATAACGCTTCCGGCACTCGGCATGGGTGCCGCTCCGGCCGCCGCGCAGGAGATGGTCGATGCCAGCCTGCGCCTGAAGTGGCTTACACAGGCTCAGTTCGCCGGCTTCTATGTCGCTCTCGAAAAGGGCTACTACAAGGATGAAGGCATCAACCTTACCATCAATCCTGGTGGACCGAACCTTCTGACCGAAAACCTCGTCGCGACCGGCGCCGATACCTTCGGTCTCTCCGGCGGCACCGACAGCGTGTTCGCCGGACGCGACAAGGGCCTGCCGATCGTCTGCATCGGCGTTGCCCACCAGCAGACGCCGTTCGTCTTCGTTTCGCACAAGGACGGGGCGGTTCAAAGCGTCGCCGATTTCAAGGGCAAGAAGATCACCACCTGGTTCACCGGCGCCAACCACGTGCTTTCGGCCATGCTGTCGAAGGCCGGCATCGATCCGAAGGAAGCCGATATCCAGCCCCAGCAGGTTTCCGTCACCCCCTTCGTCGATAAGCAGGTCGATGTCGTGACCGCCACCCGCTACAACGAGCTCTACGTCATCAACCAGCGCGTCGGCAAGGAAAACCTCAACCTCTTCGTGCCCGAGGACAGCGGCGTCTCCTTCCCGCGCGATACGCTGATCGTTTCCGAACAGACCGCCGCCGAAAAGCCTGAACTCGTCGAGAAGTTCCTGCGCGCCAGCGTCAAGGGCTGGAAGGAAGCCTTCGCCAACGAGAAGGAAGCGATCGACATCATCATGAAGATCGCCCCTACGCTCGACCGTGCCCAGCAGGAATTCATGCTGTCGGAGATCAAGACGCTGATGACGGCAGGCAAGGCTTCGACCGACGGCATCTTCACGATCGACAAGGCAGCCGTCGGCTCGGCCAACGATCTGCTCGCCAAGTATGGCGTGATCTCCAAGCCCGTCGATCTCGACAGGGCGTTCAACGCCTCCTTCATCGACAAGATCCCGGCCGAGGAACGACGCCTGTGACTGGAATGAATGCATCCGCGACAAGCCTGCCCGTCATTACGACGGGCAGGATCTACGCCGCGGTAAAGCCTATCCTGTGGCTGGCCTTAGGACTGTTGGCGATCGAAGTGATCGTCATGGCCTTCGGCATCCGCCCCTATTATCTGCCGCGCCCAAGCGCCATTGCCGCCAACATCATGGCGACACCCGGCGCCTATCTTGCCGGAATGTGGCGGACCTTCCTTGAGACGGCGCTCGGCTTCGTCGCCGGCAGCCTGTTCGGCGTGGCGATCGCGGTCGTCTTCCATCGCTGGACGGCGCTTCGCGAACTGTTCTTTCCGCTCTTCATCGTCTCGCAGACCATTCCGGTCATTGCCTTCGGCGCCGTGGTCGTGCTCTGGTTCGGCAACACGCTGTTGGCCAAGGCGGTGATCTCCTTCTATGTCAGCTTCCTGCCGGTGACGGTCAACGCCATCCTCGGCTTTTCATCGGTCGATCCGAAGCAGGTTCAACTGATGCGCAGCTTCGGCGCCAGGGACGGACAGATCTTGCGGCGCATTTATCTGCCGGCCGCCTTGCCGCAGATCTTCGTCGCGCTGAAGCTCGCCTCTTCGCTGGCCCTCGTCGGTGCGATCGTGGGCGAATGGTTCGGCGACACGACCGGCCTCGGCGTGCTGCTGCTGCAGGCGATGTACAACGAAAACGTCGTCGGCATTTGGGCAACCATCGTCGTCTCTGCCTGTCTCGGGATGGGGCTCTACGGCGCCGTGTCCTTTGCGGAACGCCATGTCGTTTTCTGGGGGATCGAGAAATGAGCACTCAACGCACGGACACCCTGCGCCAGATCGGGCGCGGCATCGCGGGCGCGCTGCTCATCGCCGTCATATGGGAACTGTCGGCGCGCGGCTTCAATCTGCCTGCCTATGTGCTTCCGCCGGTCTCCAGCATCCTTTCCGGACTGGTATCGGATGCGGGTAATCTTCTCGATGCCACCGCCTTTACCGCGGGTGAGGCCATCGCCGGATATGTGATCGGCTGCGCCATCGGCATGTCGCTTGCGGTCCTCGTCACCATCATCCCGGCTGCGCGCGGCGTTGTCCTGCCGCTGGCGACCGCCATCAACTCGGTTCCCGTCGTCGCCTATTCGCCACTCGTCTTGCTTTGGTTTGGCATGGGCATGACGTCGAAGGTGGTGATGGTGGCAATCGCTGTGTCCTTCACGATTTTTCTCAGCACCATCGCCGGCCTCGACCGGATCGATCGCAAGACTGTCGATCTCATCCGCTCGTTTGGCGCGGGACAGTTTGCCATCGTTTGGCGGCTGCGCCTCCCGACCGCGCTACCGCTGATTATCGCCGGCATGCGCGTCTCCACCGTGCGCAGCGTTCTGGTGGCCATTGTCACCGAGATGCTCGGCGCTTACGGAGGCCTTGGCTGGGTCATCTATCAGGCGGTGCTGCAGATCGACTTCATCAAGGTCTGGGCAGCCATCATCGTCGCCTCGACGATCAGCCTCGTGTTCTTCGGCGCGATCAGCTTCGTCGAGCGCCGTTACGTCTTCTGGAGATAAGCACAGCATGACACGCAAGATTCACTTCGGCCTGTTTCTTCTCGGGACCGGCAGCCATGTCGCCGGTTGGCGGATGCCTGGAGCAATCGACAGTTTCCAGAATATTGACCAGGTTCGCGCGATCGCGCAGGACGCCGAGCGCGGTCTGTTCGACATGATCTTCATGGGCGACAACCTGCACGCAGATCCAGCCGCCCACCCCTCCTACACGGCGCGGCTCGAGCCGCTGACGCTGCTATCGGCAATTGCCGGTGCGACGAAGCACATCGGGCTCGGTGCCACCGTCTCGACCACCTACAGCGACCCCTTTACGGTCGCCCGCGTCTTTGCGTCACTTGATCATCTCAGCGGCGGTCGTGCGGCCTGGAATGCGGTGACGACGGCAAATCCGTTGGCGGCGGCGAATTTCGGCACCATTCATCCCGATCATGCCAAGCGCTACGAGATCGCTGAGGAATTTTTGACGGTTGTGCGTGGTCTATGGGACTGCTGGGCGGATGACGCGATCGCAGCCGATCGTGAAACCGGGCTTTATATCGATCCGGCCAAGGTTCGCTGCCTCGATCACGAGGGCGCGCATTTCAAGGTCAAGGGTCCGCTGAATATCGGTCGCGCGCCGCAGGGACAACCGATCATCCTACAGGCTGGCGGCTCGGGCCCTGGTCAGGAACTGGCGGCCAAATCGGCGGATGTCGTTTTTTCGGTCACGCAGGATCTCGACGAGGCGCGCAACTTCTACCGGTCCGTCAAGGATCGCCTGCCGAACTACGGGCGTACCGAAGACAGCATGGTCGTGCTGCCCGGCGTGATGCCAATCGTCGGCCGCACGGAGCGCGAGGCGCACGACAAGCTCGCAGCGTTGCAGGGCTTCGTCAGCGAAACCAATGCCCTGTCGCTGCTATCAGATCGTTTCGGTATCGACATGAGCGTCTACGACCTCGACGGTCCTGTCCCCACCGATCTAAAACCATCCGACAACTACCACGCCTTCGCCAAGGTCATGCTTGACAAGGCACGCCGCGAGGATATGCGACTGCGGGATGTCTATAACCTCATGGCCGCTGCACGCGGGCATTGGGTTCTCTGCGGGACGCCCGAACATATCGCCGACACACTCGAGACCTGGTTTACAACTGGGGCCGCCGACGGTTTCAACGTTATGCCGTCGCACTTCCCCGATGGCTTGACCGATTTCGTCGACATGGTCGTGCCGATCCTGCAGCATCGCGGCCTCTATCGTACCGAATATGAGGGCACAACGCTGCGCGATCGGATGGGCTTGAAGCGACCGGAACGGATTTAGGAGCCGGAGATGGGGATCATGGGTCACAATTTCGAGACCGTGGAAAGCACGGTGTTCCGTCACGGCATGTCGCGCCTCGGCGCGGCGGTTAACATCGTAACGACGCGGGCCGTCGACGGGCCTTGCGGCTTTACTGCATCGGCGGTGTGCAGTGTCAGTGATACGCCCGCTACGCTTCTAGCCTGTATCAACAGGACGAATTCCTGTTTTCCTGCCTTTGAAACCGCGCGCTTCTTCTGTGTCAACACGCTCGCCCCGAACCATGAAGCGCTGTCCAACCTTTTCGGCGGCAAGACGGCGATGACCGAGCGCTTCGCAACGGGCAGCTGGGTTGAAGGCAAGACTGGCGCGCCGGTGCTTGAGGACGCTCTTGTCAGTTTCGAATGCGAGCTTGCACACGCAGTCGATCAGGGGACACACCGAGTATTGTTTGGGCGCGTACTTGGACTGAGCGCTGGCGGCAATCAGGAGGCGCTTCTTTATTGCGCGAGGAGATACTTGAAGGTAGGCGCTCCAAGCTAATAACGGCAAGTTTGCTTGATCCAAGCCAGGATGTTGCCTTTCCATGAGGTTCGTCATCTTATGTCTCGGCCATTGTGGTGGGGAGACCTATGGACAGCACGCATCTCTTTGAACTTGTGATCGCAATGTTTGTGGCGATCATCGCGCTTCATTACATTGCACATCGGTTAGGATTGCCACCATCCGTAGCGCTTCTGGCCGGTGGTGCAATTCTCGCCTTCCTTCCAGGCCTACCGGCGATCACTGTCGATCCAGAACTTGTGCTGGTCATATTTCTTCCGCCCTTGCTGTTCGACGGTGCTTGGTCAATAGCGGTCGAGCGGCTGCGTCGTCACATGCTCGGCATCGCCTCGCTTGCTATCGGCGCTGTGTTTTTCACCACAGCTGTAATCGCCGTCATCGTTCATTTGTTGATGCCGTCGCTGCCGTGGGCCGCGTGCGCGGCATTGGGTGCAATTGTTTCGCCACCCGATGCCGTGTCGGCGCGCGCGGTTCTAGAGCGCGTCAAGCTGCCGCGCCGCCTCCAGATACTGCTTGAAGGCGAAAGCCTGCTTAATGACGCAAGTGGTCTCGTTCTCTTCCGGTTCGCCGTGGCAACCGTGGCAACCGGGACCTTCAGCGCGTTTGACGCTGTTGGCACATTCACGCTGCTGGCTGCAGGAGGTGTCGCCGTTGGCGTTGTGGTGGGAACGATCTGGGTCAAGCTCATTCGTCGATTGCGAGATGATTACCTGATCATCGCCTCCACGGCATTGCTTTCCTGGGTTGCCTACCTCCTTGGTGAGCAGCTTCACGTGTCCGGCGTCATCGCCACCGTCACGACCGGCCTGATCGCGTGCTGGCATCATCACACGGTTTTTTCGGCTGCAACGCGTATGCGCGGAACGTCGTTCTGGACGGTCGTCATTTTCCTAATGGAAGCTGCAGTTTTCATCTTGATCGGCCTGTCTCTGAGGGACGTTATCGAGCGTGGCGGCGGCTTCGGTGCGGTAATTGAATCGATGGCGTTTCCGGCTGTCGTTGTTCTTCTTGCGCTGGTGCTGGCGCGCTTCACGTGGGTGTTTGCCGCCGATCTCATTGTCCGGCTGTGCAACTCGGCTGGCCTTGCAAGGACCGTTCCTCTGGGGTTTGGAGGCGCATCGGTGCTTGGTTGGGCAGGTGTCCGTGGTGTCGTCACGCTGGCGCTCGCGCTGAGCTTGCCGGAAGATTTTCCAGAGCGAGACTTCATCTTGATCACGGCGTTCGTGGTGATCGCAGGCACAGTGCTCATACAGGGCACGACGCTCGGCAGGGTGATTGCCTGGGCGGGTCTGGGGGAGGCGGAAACAGAACGCGCCCCGATGACCATGAGCCAGGCGGAGGCTGCGATGGCGCAGGTGCAGTTCTCGACCGTTCAGGGTCTGGCCTACGATGAGGCCGGCACGTTGATCCATCCGCAACTGCTGAAACGATACGAACACCGCGCAACCGCGATCATCGACTACGCGGCCCGTACGGAAGACTATGCACCGATGCTGCAGGCACATTTCGACGTGGTTCTCGCGGCTGTTGCGGCTGGCCGCAGAGAACTCATTCGTCTTCATCGCGCGGGTGAGATCGATGACGAGACCCTGCGTGAGCTCGAACGCGACCTCGATCTTGAAGAACTGAGCTCGATCTCGGCGAAGGCGTGAGACTAGGATGATCAGGGGTCGCTCATACGCCCCTTGGACCGGGCAGGCTTTGTAAGAATAGGAAGATTGTTATAGCGTTGACAAGGCGATCATGCGCTTCGATGTCATGCAAGATCGGGCTGATAGTATGAAGTTCGAGGGAATGTTTTATGAAGGCTATGTACTACGAAGCGTTCGAACAGATGCCGGAGATCCGGACGCTTCCCGATCCGGAGCCAACCTTCGGGGGCGTGGTGATCAAGGTCGGCGCAACGGGACTATGCCGCAGCGATTGGCACGGCTGGAAGGGGCATGATCCGGATATCCAGCTGCCGCATGTGCCCGGCCATGAACTGGCCGGCAAGGTGGTGGCAACAGGTAAGGGCGTCATGCGCTTCAAGGTCGGAGATCGTGTGACCGTGCCTTTCGTCTCGGGTTGCGGCCATTGCGCGCAATGCCATTCCGGCAACCAGCAGGTCTGCCCCAGCCAGTTCCAGCCCGGCTTCACTCACTGGGGATCGTTTGCCGAGTATGTGGCGATCGACTATGCCGATACCAACCTCGTTATTCTGCCGGAAGACATCGACGATGCGACAGCTGCCAGTCTAGGCTGCCGGTTCGCCACTTCTTTTCGTGCGGTTGCCGATCAGGCACGTACCGGCCCCGGTGACTGGGTGGCGGTGCATGGCTGCGGCGGCGTCGGCCTGTCGGCTATCATGATTGCCACTGCGCTTGGCGCCAACGTTGTCGGTATTGACCTGACCGAAGACAAGCTGGCACTCGCTCGAAAATGCGGCGCAGTCGCGACCATCAATGCTGGGAGTGGAGAGGATGTGGTGGAGGCCGTGCGTGAGATCACAAAGGGCGGCGCGCATGTCTCGATCGACGCGCTCGGTCATCCGACAACTTGCTTCAACTCGATCAAGAACCTTCGCCGCCGCGGCCGCCATGTGCAGGTCGGTCTGATGCTTGGCGAACACGCGACGCCGCAGATCCCGATGGCGCAGGTGATCGGCCATGAGCTGGAGATCTACGGTAGCCACGGCATGCAAGCCTGGCGTTACGACGCCATGCTGGCGATGATCACCTCGGGCAAGATGGAGGCCCGCCAGCTGATCTCGAAACGGATCTGCCTTCAGGAGGCCATTCCTGAGTTGATGACAATGGACAAGGCCGAAACCCCAGGTATTGCAGTCATCACTAGCTTCTAGGCCATCTGTGCTGGCAAGGCAAAAATAACGTCCTAGCAATGAGGTATTTGATCTGTGGCAATCGGAGTGAATGTTCCGCTGAACGCGTTATTATCTGTACGCATAGTCTAAGGGCATTATGAAGTTTCGGCCGCGGATTTTCACGATTGGCAGGTGACTGGCCCTTACTCCGGTGTCATCCGCACGCTTTCGCGCCACTCGTCGTATTCGACCCTGGCGTCGTCATGCAATGGGTAGTAGCGTTGCAGCGAACCGCCTTCCATCAGCTTCAAGCGCGAAAACTCCTCCCAGTCATGGTGCGTCTGTGACTCTTCAATCACCTTTGCGGCCATGGCTACGGGCAGTACGACGACTCCATCATCGTCAGCCACAATGATGTCGCCTGGGATCACGGTGACACCCCCGCAGGCGATCGGGACATTGACCGCGTTTGGGTAGATGCTTGTTTGAACATGATAGTTCGGCGTCCAGCCTCGCAGCCAGAGCGAAAGATCGAGTTTCTCTACGTTTGGCCGATCACGCATGCAACCATCAATCACGATCCCCGAACCGCCGCGGCCCTTGAAATAGGTCGACATCATATCGCCGAAAACGCCGGAACTCATGTCGCCGCGGGCATCGACGACGACAACGTCGCCTTCCTGTACATGGTAGAGGACATGTCTATGTAGCTGCGTCTCCGGATCCGCATACTCGCCTTCGCTAAAGAGATCCGGTCGCTGTGGCAGGAACTGGAGCGTCAACGCCGGACCGACGATCGATTTACCTCGAGCCTGCGAGACGGGGCCGACCATGTGCGGGTTGCGAAATCCCATGTGGCCGAGCGTACCAGCTATAGTCGCCGCACCGATTTCCTTTAGCGCGTCGATCAACTCTTTCGGTGGCCGCTGAATGTCTTGGGTCTTTATCATGATGAACTCCAGTGTTCGGTGATTACCAGTTCGTGACGGAACCGTCGCGCCGCCTGAGATGAGGGGCTTCCCAAAAGCGAAAGCTCTGAGCCGCAATTGCATCCTCATTGACCTCGACTCCGAGGCCGGGAAGGTCGCTTACCGGATACTCGGTTCCGTCGAGCCTTGGTTGCATGGGAAAGAAGTCAGAGTTATCGAACCCTAGCTTGACCTCGGGGGCCCTAGTCTCCAGCCAAGCGAAGTTGGCCACTGCAGCGCCGAAATGAACCGTCGCAGCGGTGCACACAGGACCCAGCGGGTTATGCGGCATAAGGTCTACGTAGTGAGCCTCGCTCCAACCTGCGACTTTCATCGCCTCGGTAAGCCCACCGACATTACAGACGTCGATGCGGTTGAACTGATGGAGGTCGCTCTCGATGTAAGGTAGGAATTGCCACTTGCTCGCAAATTCCTCGCCGATGGCAAATGGAATGGTGGTCATCTTGCGCAGCGCCTCGTAGGCACCCGGCGTCTCGTCTCTAATCGGCTCTTCGAGAAAGTCCAGAACGCCGCGCTCGAGCTTGGCGCAGAAGCTTGCCGCTTCAGCCACCGATAGCCTGTGATGGTAGTCGACGCCCAGGACAACGTGGGCGCCCAATGCGTTGCGTGCCTTGTTCAACATCGCAGCGGTTGCGCCAATCGACTCGCGCGGCTCGAAGATGTCTCGATTGCCTTGTCCTGCCGGGAAGAAGCGGATTGCCTGCCAACCCTGAGCGTGCAGTTCGATTGCACGTTCGATCGCAGCATCGCCCTCCGCCTCGTCACCGGTTGAGGCAAAGGTCGGCACCCGGTCGCGCTGTTTGCCCCCCAATAGATCGTAGACTGGGACATCCAGTGCTTTGCCCTTGATGTCGTGCAGCGCAATATCGATCGCGGAAATAGCTGCCTGCAGGACTCGACCGCCCTCGAAATACTGACTTCGATAGAGCTCTTGCCAGATGCGGCCGATCTGCATAGCATCACGGCCGATCAGGAATTCGCGATAATGCTCGACGGCAGCGGCAACTGCTTTTTCGCGCCCGCTCAAGCCGCTCTCGCCCCAGCCAACAATGCCGCCATCAGTCTCGACCTTGACCAGCATCTGGTTGCGTATGCCGACCCACACAGGATATGGCTTTATTGCTGTGATTTTCAGCTTCACCGTCATCGACGCCTCGTATTGCGTTTAGACACCATTTAATCAGCCCTGAGCGCCATTTCGGTTTCGCCATCGAACAGGTGCATCCGCTCCTGATCGAACTCCAGCCAAATCTGCTCATCTGGCGCGACACTGACGGCCGGTGGCACGCTGATATTGACAATGGCACCGGATAAAAATGCCTGTACGAAGGTAACGTCTCCCGTTGGTTCAACAGTGTAAGCCTTGGCAGGCACGCACCCTGGAGCCGCGTTCTTGTGCAGTTTTATCGTCGAGTGACGTGCTCCCAGAACGACCTTCCTGGACGAAGCTTTGGTGACTTTCCTTGCGTTCTCGGGCGAGAGTTCAAGACGCCAACCCTCAGCACTGGTCAACGTAGTGTTCCCATCGACCGTCGATGCCTCAAGCGGCACAAGGCTCATCGCCGGACTGCCGACGAAGCTTGCGACGAACATGTTCACCGGATTTGCGAAAACCTGTGCCGGCGTGTCGTACTGTTGCAGATAGCCGCCGTTCATCACCGCCATTCGGTCGGCCATTGTCACGGCTTCGAGCTGATCATGGGTCACGTAGATAATCGTGGCCTTTAGGTCCTGATGGAAACGCTTGATTTCGGAGCGCATCTGGACACGGAGCTTTGCGTCGAGATTGGAGAGGGGCTCATCCATTAGAAACACAGCCGGGTCGCGGACAAGCGCGCGGCCCAAAGCCACGCGCTGCTGTTGCCCACCGGAAAGTTCGCGTGGCTTGCGCTCAAGTAATTGCGTCATGTCGAGGACGCGCGCCGCCTCTTTGACCTTTCTGTCGATCTCGTCCTTGGGCAGTTTGCGCATCTGGAGAGGGAACGCCAGGTTTTTGTAGACCGATTTTTGAGGATAGAGGGCGTAGTTCTGGAACACCATCGCGATGTCGCGGTCCTTGGGGTCGAGGTCATTGACGACCTGGTCGCCGATTAAGATATCGCCCGATGTCACCGAGGTAAGGCCGGCAACTAAGTTAAGCGTCGTGGTTTTGCCGCAGCCTGAAGGGCCGACAAGCGCTACGAACTCGCCATCGTTGACCGTTAGTGAGACACTCTTAACGGCATTGAAGCTGCCGTAATTCTTGATCAGATCTTTCAAGACCACGTGGGCCACAGGCAACTCCCTAGTGCTTGACCGCGCCCTCTGTGAGCGCGCGTACGAAGTATCGTTGCAGAAGCAAGAACAGGACGACGACGGGTACGCTCATCATGAAGCTTGCCGCCATGAGGCCTGGAAAGTCGGTCGTGTTTTCCGAAAAGAAACGCTGGATACCCACCGGTAGCGTCAACTGGTCGTTCTTCGATAGAAAGGTGTATGCGTAGATGTACTCGTTCCACGCGCCGATGAAGGAGTAGATTGCCGTGGCGATGATGCCCGGGGTGGACAGTGGCACCACAATCAGGACAAAGGCCTGGAAACGCGTCGCACCGTCAATGCGTGCTGCTTGTTCAAGCTGAATCGGGATGTTGTCGTAAAACCCCTTCAGGAGCCAGATCGCCAACGGCAAGCCGAAGGTAAGGTAGGTTAGAACGAGGGATCCATGGGTGTTCACCAGTCCGATTGCACGCATGAGGATGAAAAGTGGTACGAGGAAGATGACAGCCGGGAACATGTTACGGAGCAGTACGGCAAAAAACATGAAGTTTCGGCCCGGGAAGGTGAAACGCGAGAACGCGTAGGCTGCTGGGACCGCAACGATGACCGACAGAATTGTCGTTGCGGTGGAGACGAAAAGGCTGTTCCAGAAGAACCGCAGAAAGTCCTGACCGACGCTGTTTTGCGGATCGAGCAGCTTCTGGTAGCTGGCGAGCGTAGGCTGGTCAGGCCACCACTGCGGGGGGAACTGCATCGCGGCGAAGCCGGATTTGATCGACGTGATCAACATCCAGACCATTGGCAGGGCTGTGTAAAGCAGCATGAAAACCAGGAAGATGCGTCCACCCCACCGCCATCCATCTATCCGGTTACGGCGACGGGTCTGCCGCGGTTGCGCGGTTTCTGTGATCGTACTCATTCAGCCTCTCCCTTCTGGTCATTGCTGCTCAGCGCGCGGACGTAGAAGTAGCCAAAGGACATCAAGATCATAAAGAGCAGGACAGAGTATGCCGAGGCCACGCCCCAACGCTGTCGGCCGAAAGCCAGTTCATAGATATGCGTGATCCAAATATGAGATGCATTCGACGGTCCTCCACCTGTCATGATCCAGGGAATGATGAAGGAGTTGAAGTTGGCGACTGCCAAAAGAAGAACTGTTACGGTCGAGACGTTCCTGACGTGTGGAAAAGTGACATGCCAGAAGCGTTGCCACGCGTTGGCCCCATCGACCTTTGCGGCGCGCAGCAGTTGATCGGGAACGGTCTGGAGGCCCGCCATCATCATGATCATAGCGAATGGAAATTCTCGCCAGATATTCACAACGATGAGTGAGGCAAGGACGGTATCGACATTGTCGATGAAATTGGGTGGTCGTTCGGCAAGACCAAGACCCACCAGGACCGCTCCAATGACGCCAAAGTCCGAATGGTAGATCCACTTCCATATATAAGATGCGGCAACCGCGCTGATGACCCATGGGATAATCAGGATCGCGCGTAGGATCGCACGGCCAGCGAAGTCACGATGGAGCGCCAGCGCACAGGCAAATCCAAGGACAAAGGAGATGAAGGTCGAGCCCACCGTCCAGATAAGCGTGTTCTTGGTGACCGTCCAGAATACCGGACTTTTTAAGATCGCGGTATAATTGTCGATGCCGACGAAGATTTTGTCGCGAAGCTGTAGGCCCGGGGGCGTATTGAAGAACGACAGTTCGATCGTGTAGTAGATCGGGTACGCAATGACGATAAGCATGACGGCGATGGACGGTAGCACGTACGCATAGTCAAAGCGGTGATCCCATATCCTGCGCAGGAGAGTTGAGGTACCCTTCCGTGGGACCAGGGGCACGTCGGCCTTTCCGATTGAAGTCGTCACTGTTCGAAGCCCTTCATCCGTGGAAAAGAGATCGGCTGCCGATTGTGCGGCAGCCGGTCAGTTTGTCGGACTTCGACTAGAGGCCACCGTCCATCAGTTCCTTGACCTTCTTGGCAGCGTCATCTGCCGCTTGATCGACCGTCATGGCTCCAGTCAACGCGTTCTGAAGCATGTCCGGGACGATAATGTTCATGATCTCGGGTGACTGCGGCAGCGCTGGAAACGGAATGCCGTAAGGCAGCATCGAGGTGGTTACGTCGAGGAACTTGATCTTTTCCAGACGATCTTTCATCCACTTTGTCTTAAAGCCGTTCAGGTTTCCGGGGTTCGATCCCACATACGCCAGTTTCAACGACCACTCTGGACTTGCCCACATGCATGCGATGGCCTTGGCTGCGGGCTCGTCCACCTTACCGCCCTCTACATATTCGGGCTTGAGGATATGGATGTTTGAGCCGCCGAAGACGACGGCTCGCTTACCGTCGGGGCCTGTCGGAATGAGGCCGTAACGCATGTTGTCGATGACAGTCTGAGCTTTTTCCTTGTCGGTTGCCGTCGCCTTCTTCTGAAGGTCGAGCATGACGTCATAGTCCGACGGATGCGAAACCATCATACCGAGCTGGCCAGCCAAAAAGAGTGGCTGATTATCGGCCTGCTGGTTGGTGAGGGCCGAAACGGGAACCGACTTGTCGCGCACGTACATGTCATAGGATGCCTGCAGTGCTGCCTTGCTCTGGGGGCTGGCGAGCTCGACTTCCTTGTACGTTGGATCAGGAGAGGTTTCGTCGAAGACGCTCCCGCCATATGCCCAAAGCTGCGGCATAAAGCGATAGGGCGTGTTGCCGGCGTTTTTTCTGGCAACCAGCCCGTAACCTGAAACGCCGAGCTTATCGTGGATTTGCTTGGAATAGTTGACAACGTCATTCCAGGTTGCAGGGGCCTTGTCCGGGTCGAGACCCGCACGCTTGAAGATATCGGCATTCCAGATGAACGCCATTGTTTCGTTGTTTGTCGGAATGCCATAGGAGACGCCATCCCAAGTCACGGCCTTCATTGCGCCCGGCCAGAAATCCTGGGTGGAATAGCCGATATCCTCAGGTTTCAGAGGCTGAAGATAACCCTTGGAAGCAAACTCGACGCCGCCGAGAATTTGCAGGCGAACGGCCATCGGGGCCGCATTACCAAGGAGCGCGGTGCGGAACTTGTCGAGAAGATCGTTGTAGGTAAGGCCTTGTTCCTCGAGCTGGATATTGGGGTAGGTCTTGCGAAATGTCGCGAAGAACTCCTTGTAATACTCCCGAAGCGAATCTGGGTCGCCCTCGAAGATGCCCTGGTACCAAAACGTCAGGCGTCCTTTGTAGTCGAGCGGCGTGACCTTGTTGCATTCTGCAGCAGTATCGAAATCCTGAGTGCCTGCAATAGAACGCACGTATTCCGGTGACCACTTGCTTAGGTCCACCGATGCTCCCATTGCCGACGTAGACATAAGTGATACAAGCAGGGCAGTCGAGACCGTGCCGTGCAGGATGGCACCGCCGAGTGAAATCCTCGTCATAGGTATCCTCCAGGTTCTCCCAAGCCGCTCTGCCCATGGCGAACGGTCCTCATCCGCTGGGCCGACCTCCTCAAGTCAGTGTATCCCCTCGGGCAGATCGCACGTTTTCAGATCAAGGAATGTCTGTCAATCTGCAAAATCGTACATTGTTTGCGGCAGATTTGCATGATAGTCGAGGATTTAGAGTACTGATGGGGAGTGTATTGACCGAGACTGCTGACTTCAGAGCTAGGCCACCCGAAGGCATTGACGCCGATGGAGCATCAAGCGAGGGGGCCTCTCTCTACAAACTGATACGAGACGACATCATCGAGGGTCGGCTAGTAGCGAACGAGCGGCTGGTCGTAACCGATCTTGCCCGACGCCATGGGACCTCAACCAACCCTGTTCGCGAGGCCCTGCAGCTGCTGCGCGGAGAAGGCTTTGTCACCTTCGTACCTAATCGCGGCGCTCGCGTGCGGCCAATCGATCAGGATTTCGTTCGAGACATTTACGAGATTGGGGTGCTGATAGAGCCGGCACTGACGCGATGGTTCGTAACGATGGCGACGGTGGAGGACATCGCCGAGCTCGAACGCATTCAGGCGCTTATTGAAGAAAACAACTTTGCCGACACTTTCAAGCACAGCGAACTCGATACCGCTTTCCATACGGTGATGTACCAGAAGCACTATAACCGGCATGCCGCGGAACTATGGTGGAAACACCGTGAGGTGCTTCGAGCCGTCGGTCGGCGCTTCAATTTCACGCTTGCCCGCCGCGCTGCCATTCTGACCGAGCATCGGGAGCTTATCGCGCACGTAAAATTGGGCGAAGCAGACGCGGCGGCTGAGCTTATCGCTCGCCATGTCGAAGGCTCAGGTCGACATCTCCTGGAACACATGCGAGCCCGTATCGCGGCCCGCGCGGGATAGACAAGGCCGACCAGAACTCATTTCCATCCGAATAGCCCATCCGACATAATCGAAGGTAGCTCAGATGAAAATTACCGGTGTACGGCCTTGGCTCATAGAATCCGATGCGTCTTATTGGGGAGAGTTTCTGTTTGTTGAGGTCACGACCGACGAGGGATTGAGCGGTTGGGGGGAGATCACCACGACGACCAAGCTCGCCAATCGCGCTCTTTGCACCATCCTGCGTCAGATCGGCCAGACGCTCAAGGGAGAGGATCCCGCACGCATCGAGTATCTCTGGCACAAGATATTTCGCAGCTTCACCTATATGGGAAGCCGCGGTGCCGCGGTTGAATGCGTAAGCGCGATCGACATCGCACTTTGGGATATCCGAGGAAAGGCTCTGTGCAAGCCGATCTATGAACTGCTCGGCGGCCCTGTCCGCGACGAGATCGCGCTATATACCCATCCCAATCAGACGAAGTTCACCAGCAAAGAGGCTATTATCCGCGAGATCCGAGACATCGTCGATTCCGGTCACACTGGACTGAAGTTCGACCCCTTTCCCCAACAAGGGCGCGTTACCGATGGATATGCGCGAGAACAGCGAGATGGTTATCTCGATGGCGCAATGTCGCGAAGGGATGAGCGGGAAGCTGCTGAACTTACGGCACTCATCCGTGAGACGGTCGGCCCCGATGTCGATGTTCTCATCGATGCTCATGGCCGTTTCGATGTTCCAACCGCAATTCGCCTCTGCCGAAGCCTCGAGGAGGCAGGACAGATTGACTGGTTCGAGGAGCCTTGCCCACCAGAAAGCCTTAAAGCCCTTCAGCAGGTCCGCGAGAAAGTAAGCGCTGCCATCTCCTGGGGCGAGCGTGGTCACACGAAATGGGACTTCGTCCCCGTACTCGAAAACAAGCTTGCGGACTATATCATGCCGGATGTCACCTGGACCGGCGGCATTACCGAACTCAAGAAGATCTCTGCGCTCTGCGAAGCTTATTACATTCCGGTCTCGCCGCATGACGCAGCTGGCCCGATCAATGTGGTTGCCGGCGCACAGGTGATGATGACCGTACCGAACTTCTACAAACTAGAAACCTCTGAATGGAACCTCGGAAAATATGATCATCTCATCGACCGCCCACTCGAAGTCTCAAACGGCCACCTGAAACTTAGCACAAAGCCTGGACTCGGCGTCGAGATGAACCGCGACTACCTTCAACATCACGAGATTGCATTGGACTGACCAACGTTTCCCGCGGTGTTGACCATCGGGCGACCAGTCTGCCGATCAGAACGAGGATCATATCATGCGAGAGGCATATGAAGCCGAAGCAGCGCTCAATCGTGTTAACTCAAATTCCAAACCTTCCGAACTGCGTATCACCGATATGCGTGTCGCAGAAATTGTCGGCGCGCCATTCAGTTCTGCGCTCCTGAAGATCTATACCAACCAGGGGATCGTCGGCCTGGGGGAGGTGCGAGACGGTGCCAGTGCGACTTACGCCTTGATGTTGAAGAGCCGATTGCTGGGAGAAAACCCCTGCGACATCGACCGCCTTTTTCGTCGCATCAAGCAGTTTGGCGGGCATGGACGGCAGGGTGGCGGTGTTTCGGCCGTGGAGATTGCCTTGTGGGATCTTGCTGGCAAAGCTTATGGCGTGCCGATTTACCAGATGCTTGGCGGCAAGTTCCGAGAAAAGATCCGTGTCTACTGCGATACGGATGCGACCGTTCCAAGCGGCACGGAGACCGGCAAGCGTCTGAAGCAGCGCATGGACCTTGGTTTTACGTTCCTTAAAATGGACCTGGGGCTTATGCAGATCGCAGATGTGCCAGGAGCGGTGGTATTTCCCGCAGGATCACTTGAAGGCTATCGCAACGATCCAACCCGCGGTCCGCTGAAAACGATCGACGAGCGGCGCATGCGCAATGCGTCCTACGATCTCCATAATGTCCAGCATCCGTTCACCGGGCTCCACTTCACCGACAAGGGCCTCGATCTTCTCGAGCAATATATTGCCGAGGTCCGTGAAGTGATTGGAATGGACGTGCCGCTGGCGATTGACCACATCGGCCATATCTCGATGCAAAATGGCATTCGCCTCGCGCGGCGCATCGAGAAATACGTGCCGGCCTGGCTTGAGGATGTTATCCCATGGCAATTTTCTAAGCAGTATCGACAGTTGCAGGATGCGACCACCGTGCCGATTTGCACGGGCGAGGATATTTATCTGAAAGAGGGCTTTGAGCCTCTGCTGAGAAGCGGCGGGGTTTCAGTCATCCACCCTGACCTCCTCACTAGTGGGGGAATTCTCGAGACCAAGAAAATTGGCGACATGGCGCAAGATCACGGTGTTGCAATGGCGATCCACATGGCCGAGAGCCCGATCGCAGCGATGGCGGCTGCGCATGTTGCGACAGCGACTGAGAATTTCATGGCGCTTGAGTACCACTCCGCCGACGTTGACTGGTGGGACGATATTGTCGCCGGGCTTCCCAAGCCACTGGTAAAGGATGGCTTCATCACGGTAACGGACAAGCCGGGCCTGGGAATAGATGATGTCGTCGACGAGGTGATATCGCGCCATTTGCAGCCGGGCGTTTCCGGCATCTGGGAGCCGACTGACCGCTGGGATGACGAGTATTCCTGGGACCGCACCTGGAGCTGAAGCAGGAGCAGAGAGGAAAGAAGATGAAGATCACCGATCTACGCTGTGCCGTTATCGGCAGACATCCAATCGTGCGTATTGTTACCGACGAAGGTCTCTACGGACTGGGTGAAGTCGAATTCACCAAGTCTTATCTCAAGCCATGGGTTCTGCATTTTCGCGACGCGCTTGTCGGTGAGGACCCGACCGATGTCGAGCGCGTGATGCTCAAAATCCGCCAGCGCGGCTCGTTTAAACCCTATGGTGCGGCGGTCAGCGCGATCGAACACGCGCTATGGGACATTGCCGGCAAAGCCGCCGGCGTTCCAGTTTACAAACTGCTTGGCGGCAAGGTGCGAGATAAGGTGCGGGTCTATAATGGCTCGATCCGACGCAAACGGACAGGCGACCGACCGGAAGACTACGCAGCCGACGTCAAGTGGATGATAGAGCAGCCGCAAAACTTCTTCATGGTCAAGCAGGGCATTTCCTTTCACTCGAACATGAAGGATACGATCGACGACTTTCATTATGGCGTCACGCAGAAAAAGGCAGGCTACCACGGCGCCATGGATCAAGGCGTGATTAGCGAGCGCGGTTTCAATCACATGCTCGACTGCGTCATCGCAATGAAGGAAGTTCTCGGCGACAAGGTTAGCCTCGCGCTCGATTGCGGACCGGGATGGATGTTGCCGGACGCGATCAAGTTCGCTCGAGCGGTCGAAAAGTACAATCTGATGTGGCTCGAGGACATGCTGACCGGCGACTACGTGCCTTGGGTCAACCCTCAGGCATACCGGGAACTAACGACCTCCACCTCGACCCCCATCCACACCGGGGAGCAAATCTATCTGCGTCACAACTTCAAAGAGTTGATCGAAACCCAGGCAGTGCGCGTAATCGGACCCGATCCCGCTGATATCGGCGGTATTGCAGAGCTCAAGTGGGTCGCTGAACACGCTTATATGCATTCGATTTTGATGGCACCTCACGGCACCGCGAACGGTCTGCTAGGCCTTGGCGCCTTGATCAATGTCTGTGCGACGCTGCCCGCAAATTACGTGGCTTTTGAATACCCATCGGCATCCGACCCGTGGTGGGAGGATCTGGTGATCGGGTTGCCGGCGCAGATCGTCAAAGACAGCATGGTCGACGTCCTCGAAGCGCCAGGCCTCGGCGTCGACATCGATGCAGAAGCGGCGAGGAAATACCTCGCGGAAGAAGACGCCAATTTCTTTGGTTAGAGCCTTTGACCGGGCCTCGCTTGCAATCAAGTTGATGTCGCCAATCGAGGAGCGTGGCTCTTCCCCGCAGCCATCATCTTTGGGCTTGCGGTCGAGGTGCCGTCGCGTAGCGGTCGCCACGAGGCGTTATCGTCGAGAACACGTCATCGATCTTGTCCATCTCCTCCTGGGAAAATTCAATCGCTGCCGCCGCGACATTTTCCTCAATCCGGTGGATCTTCGTCGTTCCTGGAATTGGAACGATCCACGGTTTGCGAGCCAGAAGCCACGCGATCGCGATCTGTGCGGCCGTGGAATTTTTCTCTTTCGCGACTGATTGAATCGCATCGATGATAGGCTGGTTTGCCGCGCGGTTTGCGGGCGCAAGATACGGATTGGTCTTGCGTTGATCGTTCGGAGCATCGAAGTTCGTGCTCTCACCCATCGTTCCCGAAAGAAAGCCGCGCCCAAGTGGGCTGTATGCAACAAACCCGATGCTCAGTTCCTCCACTGTCGATAGAACACTGTCCTCGGGCTTTCGCCACCATAGTGAGTACTCGCTTTGCAGTACTGCGACCGACTGCACGGCGTGTGCGAGCCGGATTGACTGGTCATCCGCTTCCGAAAGGCCAAAATGCAAAACCTTGCCTTCCTCAATTAGGTCGCGAACCGCTCCGGCTACGTCAGGCATCGGTACATCCGGATCAACGCGGTGCTGATAAAGAATGTCGATCCTGTCGGTCTTCAACCTAAACAGAGAGGCCTCGACCATTCGGCGAATACTTTGCGGGCGACTGTCGAGGCCATTACCGGGACGGCCGTCCCTAAAGCCAAACTTGGTCGCAATCACAACGTCGTCGCGAATTGGTTCGAGTGCTTCTCCCACGATCGCCTCGTTCGTGAAAGGACCATAGATCTCGGCCGTGTCGAAAAGCGTGATGCCACCGTCGAATGCGGCTCTGAGAAGAGAAACCGCGTCTTCGTTGTTCAAGGCGGGTCCGCGATGGTGATTTAACCCCATGCAGCCGAGGCCGATCGCGGAAACTTCTGGACCGGATCCGCCAAGTTTGCGCTTCTGCAACATTCTCTCCCACCAACCGGAGACACGCTTAGCCCTCTCTGGCGGGGCATCCCACGAGTCCTATTCGACTATCCCAGCAAGGACATAGTCCGCGACCAGGAAATGGCAATCATCGACCTCGTTTACTGACAGCTTTCCTCGATCAGGCACTTCCTGCGACTATCTCCGGGAGGCTCTGCAAGGTTCAAGCATTGTGTTCTAAGCGGCGCGCGCAATCCCGTCTTCAAAGCAGAGCCAATGCAACGATAAGGGACGTCACCATCACCACGATCCCGATTTTCAGGAATGAGAGCGCGCTCACATGGATCCCCTCGCGCCTGAGAGCCGCTAGCCACAAAATTGTCGCCAAGGATCCCGTTACCGAAAGGTTCGGTCCAAGATCAACGCCGATAAGCACTGCACCTGCCACCCGATCAGAAACCTGCGCCAGGCCGACGGCACCACCCGCGAACAGCCCAGCGGGAAGGTTGTTGACGACATTCGATAAAAACGCCACTCCAACTCCTGCGAATGCAATCGCACGTGCTTCGGAATGAGCACTCAGAGATCGTAGCTCCTGCGCGAGCAGTGCTGTTGCGCCTGTCTGGTTTATCGCCTCCACGACAACAAAAAGTCCCGCTACCAACGGTATAACGCTCCAGCTAATTTCACGGATGATGTGAAGTGGACTTTGCCGGACAACGGAAAACACAATCAGCGTTGTGATTGTGCCCGCAATGAATGTGGGCATGCCCAAGTCCAGATGTGCGGCCGACGCCCCAAGAAGGATGATGGCGGTAATGGCCAACCCTGCGCCGGCGAGGGCAGCCGGGAGCGAAAGTTCGGGGCGGGGAACATCTATGGCCAACGTCTCGCAAGTGAGCGTCCTACGCTGGGTCAGGTAAAGCGCCACAAATGTCATGATGATCGCTCCGATCGAAGGCGCGAGAAACGTTGTCATCCAGCGTCCAAGCGACGGCATCTCGCCGCCGGCGAAAATGACGAGATTCGCCGGATTGGATATCGGCAGGACGAAGCTCGCTGCGTTGGCGATAAACGCGCAGACCAGAAGGTATGGAAGGGGATTATTGACCTTGGCCGCACGGCAGGCGGCGTAGACGGCGGGCGTCAGCACCACCGCCGTCGCGTCGTTGGACAATAGCGCTGTGACGATTACGCCAACGACATAAATTAGGAGAAACAGCCTTTTTGGCGAGCCTTTGGCATAAGACGTAGCGATCGCCGCAACCCAATCGAAAAGGCCCTCCTTGCGCGCAAGTTCTGACAGCAACATCATGCCGATCAGAAAAAGATAGACGTCGGTTCCCTTCGTAACGCCCGTCCAGACCTCGCCAGGCTTTAGGACGCCAAGGCCAAGAATCGAGACTGCACCTGCAACTGCCCATATCGCCTCTGGAAGCCGGAAAGGGCGCACGACGACACCAGTTGCCGTCGCGGCCGCGATTGCAAACGTATAGACCGATGAGTTCATCTTGTTTCCGATTGGAAATTCAGGCCGCCTGCTGGGCGGGTGTCGGGTCGGGGTGGGGTCTCTTTGATTGGCGGAGGCCATCAAGCAAGAGGTATATGACCGGGGTCGTATAAAGGGTAAGCAATTGGCTTACCAGAAGGCCGCCGACAATCGCATAACCGAGCGGTTGCCTCAGCTCAGACCCTGCTCCATGTCCAATGGCAAGCGGCAGCCCCCCAAGCAGTGCCGCCATTGTGGTCATCAGGATCGGTCTAAAACGCATTTGAGCTGCTTGGACAATTGCCTCCTCGCTGCCGTGGCCATTCCGTTCCGCCTGTATGGCGAAATCAACGAGCATGATGCCGTTCTTCTTGACGATCCCGATCAGCAAAATGACCCCAATCATCGCGACCAGCCCAAAATCAAACCCCGCCAGATACAGAGCAAGCAAAGCTCCTAGACCAGCGGATGGGAGGGTGGAAAGGATGGTGAGCGGGTGGATCAGGCTTTCATAGAGAACGCCAAGAATGATGTATACGACGATGAGGGATGCAAGGATCAAGAGCGGCACGGTCCCGAGGGAATCCTTGAATGCCTTTGCACTTCCCGAAAAACTCGTCTGTAACGAGGCCGGCGGATGCATTTCGGCCACCGTGGCTTCAATTGCCTTTGTTGCCTCTCCCAGAGCGACATTGGAAGCAAGATTGAACGAGATCGTGACGGATGGAGACTGCCCCTGATGAGAGATGGAGACGGGTGAAACGCCATCAGTCGACCATTTAGCGACGACGGAAAGCGGCACTAGCGTGCCGTTGCTTGCTCGAACTGAGAGCCGATCCAATGTCGCGATGTCGCGCTGCAGGCTTGGAAGAACCTCGAGGATCACCCGAAACGTGTCGGTCTGGGTCGAATAGGACGCCACCTGACGTTGCCCAAAGGCGTCATAAAGCGTGTCGTCGATCGTTGAGGGAAGCACGCCGTAAAGGGTTGCGGCCGCGCGATCGATTTTGATCGAGAGGTTGGGAGCCTCCGCCTGCTGATCACTGCCGACGTCGCGCAATTCCCCAAGGCTCTGAAGTCGGCTCGTTACTTTCGACGCCCATTCGCCAAGCTCGGCTATATCGCCGTCCTGCAGGGTAAACTGGTATTGGGTCTTGGCCGGCCGCGCGCCGATATTGATATCCTGGGCGGATTGCATGAACAGCTTGATGCCCTGCTGGGCGTTGAGCGCGGTCCCAAGCCGATCAATGACTTGCTTGGCGCTCGCATCGCGCTCTTCAAGCGGTTTCAGTGTAATGTTGACGTGGCCCTGGTTGAGAGCATTGCCACCATTGCCGCCGCCGATATCCATGAAGACCGAATAGACCGCGGGATCTTTCATGACGATTGCGCTGACCCGCTCCTGCAGCTTTGCCATTTCGGCAAACGAAATGTCGGGCGAAGCCTGGGACAATCCGCCGATGAAACCAGTATCCTGTTCCGGGAAAAAACCTTTGGGAACGATGGAGAATAGATACGCTGTCGCGGCAAGGGTGGCGATGAACAAAGCAAGCGTCAGCAGGCGATGACGGATGAAAGGCCTTAGTGATCTGATATAGCCCGCCGTCAGCCTCTCGAAAAACACCTCGCCCACGCGGTAGAACCATCCTTGTTGCGACCGCTCGATCGGGCGGATGAATTTCGCGGCCAGCATCGGCGTGAGCGTAAGCGAAACGAGCGCGGATATGATGATGGCGATCGTCAGCGTCAATGCGAATTCGCGAAACAGTCGTCCGACAATGCCGCCCATCAAGAGGATCGGGATCAGCACTGCAATCAAGGATAGGCTTATCGATATGATGGTGAAGCCGATTTCGCGAGCTCCCTGCCTTGCCGCGACATTCGGC
This sequence comes from Rhizobium sp. 01N48, assembly GCF_056399145.1. Lineage (NCBI taxonomy): Bacteria > Pseudomonadati > Pseudomonadota > Alphaproteobacteria > Hyphomicrobiales > Rhizobiaceae > Rhizobium > Rhizobium sp. 01N48. The sequence continues at coordinate 37,887 of NZ_JBFTQT010000011.1, read as the reverse complement.
TCGACACCGTCCTCGATATGGCGCGTTATGTTTTCGAGCATGACAATCGCGTCGTCGACGACAAAGCCAACAGCGACAACCAGTGCCATTAGCGACAGGTTGTCCAAGCTGAAGCCCAAAACCCACATGGGAGCGAGAGAACCAACAAGTGCTATCGGCAGGGTCACTGCGGGTATGATCGTTGCCCTTAAACTCCTCAGGAAGAGGAAAATAACGACGACGACGAGGCCAATGGTCAGCATCAAGGTGAACTGAACATCGTCCACCGAAGCACGGATCGTTGTCGTGCGGTCGGTCACCAGCTCCAGCTTGATGGACTTTGGCAACGAGGCCTGCAAGGAAGGGAGCTGTTCCTTGACGGCGTTTACAACGGCAATGACGTTTGCGCCTGGCTGGCGAAAGACATCGAGCGCGATGCCTCGCTCGCCATTTGTCCAATGCGCCATTTTATTGTTTTCGGCGCCGTCTACAGCCTGACCGATATCACGAATGCGGACCGGACCGCCGTTCCTGTAAGCGATCACAGCGTCGTTCCATTCAGCGCTGTTGCCGATCTGGTCGTTTGTGTAAATCGGGAAGGTTCGCGTCGGATCGTCAATATTGCCCTTGGGCGCGCTAAGGCTGAGGTCGCCGATCGCGGTTCTAACGTCCTCAAGGGTCACATCGGCCTGAGCCAGTCTACCAGGATCAACCGCGATGCGAATTGCCGGTTTTTGCTTGCCGCCGATATTGACGAACGCGACTCCAGACACCTGGCCAATTTTCGAAGCAACATTTCGCTCGATGTATTCGTCAAGTTCGGGCAGCGTGAGGACGTCAGAACTTGCCGAGAGTTGCATGATGGGGGCGTCGGCGGGATTCGCCTTATGAACCGTCGGCAGGGACGTCATGTCTTTGGGCAGTTGTCCGGCCGCTTCGCTGATCGCGGTCTGAACATCGCTTGCCGCGGTCTGAATATCTTGGTCGAGCCCGAACTGCACGGTGATCGAGCTTGTGCCAAGCGAGCTGTTAGAGGTCATTTCGCTAATGCCCGATACCCTCGACAAGGCATTCTCAATTGGCTGCGCGACGCTAGCAGCCATCGTTTCGGGCGAGGCTCCAGGAAGATTAGCCTCTATCTGTATGGTCGGAAAATCAATCTGCGGCAGGGCTGAGACCGGCATGAAGGGATAGCAGATCGCTCCAACGAGGAAGATCCCGCTCATGATCAAGCCGGTCGCGACCGGGTGAGCGATGAAAAAATCGAACAAGCCGCCGGCACGTCGTTCCCCAACGTTCTTGTCCATGCTCATGGGGTCGCCCCTCCTACAAGCTCACCAGCGGGCGAGCCGCTCCAAGGCGTCACTTTAACCAAAGCACCATCTCCGATGCGCGATTGCCCGTCCATGACGACCTGCTCGCCCTCGCCAATTCCTTCGCTCACCAAAGCCATGGCGTCGGTGACAAACGCTGTCTTGACCGTGCGGCGTACAACCTTTCCATCTGCTCCGACGATGTAGGCATAAAGACCATCGCGCCCACGCGCGACGGCTTTGTCAGGGACAACAATACCGCTGCGCTTTTCGACCGTTAGTCGCGTGGCGACCGGAAGACCGGGCCAAAGAGCGTTCCCAGAATTGTCAAAGTTGGCTTTGAGATGAATGGAACCATTGGAGGCATCGACGGAGTTGTCGAGCGTTGTAAGGCGACCGTCGGCCAGGATCGTTTTGCCGTCGGTGCTGGTCAGCTTGACGGCGGCGATGCCTTTACTTAGCGCATTGCGGATCTCACCGAACCGGTCACCCGGAGCAACAAACTCGACACCGATAGGATCCATCTGCGTGATAGTGACGACGCCGTTAGTGGAGGCGGCGCTTATAACCGAGCCGACGTCAACCTGACGAAAGCCGGCTCGACCGGAGAGCGGTGCGGAGATGGTAGCAAAACCGAGCTGCGTTTCTGCGCTTTCTATGAGCGCTTCGTCATATTGAACGGCTGCGGCTGACTGCTCGCTAGCGGCGGTCTTCTGCTCTAGGGTAGATGCAGAGGCGACGCCTTTCTCGGCCAGCGCTGCATAACGCTGCGATTCCGTTCGTGCGCTGTTCAGCTGCGCCTCGTCCTGGGCCTTTTTGGCTCGTGCAGAGGCAAGTGAAGACAGCAACTCGCGGTCGTCGAGCTTGAGAAGAATACTTCCTTTCTCTACAATTTGCCCCTCGTCGAAAGATATGTCGACGACCTGGCCGTCGATACGTGGCCTGACCGTAACGGATTGCAGCGGCGCGACCGTGCCGATGCCATTAATCACGCGATCGAGTACCGCCTTGCGCGCTATGACGGCGGTCACCGGTATCGCTGGCGGTTCATTGGCCAATAGCGGCCCAGCGGTGACAACCAAAATGCTGGCACTCACAAGCGCCCAGACAAGCTTACCCGTTGCAAGCGGTTTAACCAGTGGTTTGATCATGCCCGCTACTCCGTGAAAGTCGCCGAATAACGCGCATCGGTAAATTTGGTTTCACTGGTGAGCGCTACTCCTTTAGGCTGGCAATCGACGATGCAATTTGCGTTGTGCATCGCGCATTGGTCCACACCTGCCACCAGACTGGGGTGTGGGCGCAGATCGCCGGTTGTGCCATCGTGGTCAACTGTGTAGCGTTCGTCTTCGTCACTCGCGGGCCCTGTCTCGATCAGAGCGCGTCCAGCTTCGTCCTGGATGATGAGCCTATTGCGAGACATCTCACCTATTATGTTGCTGATCATCACTATGCCACGGCCATATCTGAGGCTGGAAATCGACGTCGCGGCCAAAGGCGCAAGCGCTATGTAGGTGCGCTTGGATTTTTGTGCTGCTGCGCGACCGGTTGCATCCATTGCAAGGAGCGGAAAAGCTGCGATGCCGTATGCGCAGAGATGAGTGGCGGCTCCCGCCGTTTTTTCCTTCCTTAATATCCTCGGTGCGGGTGTATGGGTGGGGGCCTGTTCGAGCGACATTGCTTTTCCCGTGTGTTATGAACCCAAGACGATGACATGCGTGGTTCGACTGGGCCTGAACGTGGCGGTTCAGTTTCGGTTAAGCAAAGCTGGCCCCGTACCAGTTGAAGACTAACCTGCATTAGGATTGGAAAAATGCGAGTAATCTTCTTCAGCCGACGTCGGTCTTCCGGGTGGCGCTGGTGCAAGACGGCGATCCGAGAGGTTCGCGGGCATTTCTATTGAGGACGACGATATCCTCCGTTGAGATGCTCGGAGGATCGCAAGAGATGCAACGAAGCGGGCATACAGGGGCGCTCATGACGCAAAGCGCGGTCGGAACCGGTCTGATTTCGATCTACAGCTCCACTCTGACCGGCTGTCATTGTGGCAGAGGAGTTTCAGGAAGGCGTCGCACACGCGTGTTCGATCGCGTTCACATCGCGGCGAACATTGCCGGTAGAGCAGCCAGTGGATCTTGATGGTGACATCATGAACTTAATGCGGTCTCGAGGCATTTCTCCGCCGACATGGCGCCTACCGTATATCATATTGCGTTGCTAAACGAGATCGTTGAGGTCTATGGCGTGACTGCGGCAGCTGTGGCTGTCGCTTGGATCGCTTGCCATTTCGCTAACGTCGCCGAGTGGACCGCTATCGCGGCCAAGGCTGCGGGATACGTCGTCCCGTAGAGAGGCGGGCGACTAACCACGAGAGATCGTTAGAGCGTAAATTGGTTTATAACGAAGTCTGGATGGGCGGACAGGGTTCCCGATAGCGCGGCTAGATCGTTTTCGGTCATCTCAGCCAAAATGCCCGTTCGGACTAGTGCTGAAGGTATACTTGCCATCTGTGCGCCGAGAATGTCGTGTTCCAAGCTATCGCCAATACACAAGACACCGCTGCGATCGGTAACACCTGCGACACGCAAGGCATGATCGTAAATCTCCGGATATGGTTTGCCAAGCCAACGCACGTCGCCACCAAGTTCCTCGTAGAGCTTTGCAATGCTTCCGGCTCCCGGTGCGATCCGTCCTCCATTCAGTTTGTGGATGTCGGGATTTGTGCAGTAGCAGGGTATCTGTCGTTCAGCAGCGGGACGAAGAATTGTTCGGTATTCATCCATCGAGATACGCTCTGCTTCACTACCCGAAATGATAACGACGTCGGCATCGCGAGCGGTATCTGAAGACACCAGGCCTAGACGGTCAGCCAGATTGCTATCTCCGCCGCTCGAAACAGTGAAGCAGCGTGCGGATTTCGTCAAAGGCGAGTTAGCGCGCGAGAGAAGCTCAAACGCGACATCGCCAGACGTGACGAAGTGCTCGAAGCTGTTCGCCGCAAAGCCAAGCCTGATCAGGCGCTCGGAATTGTAGTCGCCGCTTCGACCTGAATTAGAAAGGATTATGATCCGCTTTCCATGCGATGCCAGCGTCGACAATGCGGAGATGGCGCCTTCGTAGGGTCCGACGTCGTCGCGAAGTACGCCGAATTGATCAACGAAGAACACATCATAAGCCTGCGCCAACGCTGCGAGGTCGGTTCGAGACGGGCTAAACATGCTCACCTCTATTAGCTAGAACAAGTGCGGCGGCTCCGACAGCCGCCTCAACGGATATCGCGGGCAATGGCTCGATCCCCATTGCGCGGGCTCTCATGGCACTCCAAACTGGATTTCGTGCGCCGCCTCCCACCGTGCGTAGGCTGCTCAACGTCGGGGAACCCAGTTCACGCAAGCGATCGTAACCCAGGCGCTCGATATCCGTCATTCCCTCGAGCAGCGCCTGAAGGAAAGTGGCATCATCGGTAGGCCGGGGCTCGAGCCTTGGCAAATAGTGGGGATCGTTTATTGGAAAACGCTCGCCTGGCCTAAGAAGCGGGTAGAGACCTAAACCCAGTGGCTGGTCGGGATTGATTGTGCCTGTCAGGTCTGCCAGGCGCTCATCGCCGATCAACGCACGCAAAACGTTCCCGCCGCTGTTTGATGCGCCGCCGACCAGCCAGAAGTCGCCCACCCTGTGTGAGTAGACCCCGTACGCCGGTGCATTGATCGGTCGATCGGATGCCAACTTCAGCACGATCGTCGAACCAAGCGCCGTGACAGCGTCACCAACGACGGATGCTCCGGTGGCCAGAAACGATGCGCATCCGTCAGTAGTACCTGCGTGATACCAAGCAGTTTCCGGAACACCCAGTTGACGGAGATATCCTGATACTCGGGCAACTCTCGTGCCCGCCCGGTAAACTTGAGGCAGTCTCGTGGTGTCCATGCCGGCCGTTTCGATCCAGGCTGGCCAGTCCTGCGAGTCGAGGTCGAAGCCTGACTTGAGCGCGTTGTTTTCATCGCTGATCCGCCCGGGGCATCCCAGCTTCATGAGGATCCAATCCGCCTGGTGTACCACGGCGTCAACGTCTCGCTTGCGCGATAGGTAAATGGCGCGGGCCAAGCCGGAATTTGCCCCGATCGCCGTTGCGCCCGGAGGAGCGTGTTTTGAGATGCGGTTGACGATCTCGGCGTCAGGGCACGGCTCATTGTACATGAGCACCGATCCTGTAGCCTCGTTCGAAGCGTCCAACGAAAGAACAGAGCCGGATGTCCCGTCAACGGCGATACCCTTGACGGCACTGAGATTTGTTCCTGCAGCGAGGTGCTCGATCGCCTCTTTCACCCTAAGCCACCAGGCAGCCGGTTGCCGCAGTTCTTCATCGGATCTGAATGGCGCTGCGGCGAACGCCACAGAGTTACCAGCGGCGTCTACCGCAGCGGCACGAGCGCCAGATGTTCCGATATCGATTCCGATGGCGGCGGCTGGTCCGGAATTCGCTGTCACGCTCTCTGCCTCGCCGATCCACGATCTAGCGCCTGTCGATATTGCTCGGCTTCCCAGTTGGTCAGCTCGTATTCATCGCTTTCGGACAGGTAGACCACATTGCTTTCACTGGGGATGCGGCCAACCACCTCGGCCAAGCAGCGTGCCATCACTTCACCGCCAGCGGTCAATGAGCTCGACAATAGAATGCCTTTGTCTGGGACAATCAACATCTTCGGCACGTCTCGGCCCTCGTTGTGCAAGGCAGCTTGGAAATCTGCCGCGCTTTGGCCGTCCTGCAGCACGCCGATCTCGGTTCCGAGGAAGATCACATGGTCGGGATACAGGGATCCCCCCAAGGCGATTGCCCGGTTGACCTCGGACAATGCGACCGCATGACTGTCGTGGTCTCGCGCAGGATGGAATCCGGATCCTTCGGCAATAGCGTCGAGTGTCGCGAGATCGGGGCTGATCGTCTCGCGTGTGACCCCAGCCAGTGCTTTCGTAACGCGTTCAATCCTGTCCGCAACTTCCTCGAGGGTGTCACCACATACGATGATCCCGTGATTGAACAGAATCAAGACATCCGGTCGAGACGCAGCCGCCTTTTCGATTTCCTTCGCCAACGGGGTTCCGGGGCGTCGGTAGGGGATGGTCACCCATGTGAGGTCCTCAACGGTCCGCATCCGATGCGCTAACTCAATGTCGCGGTTCTCAAGAACTGCGAGTGCGATGGCATTGACACAGTGATAGTGCGCAACGACGGGGTTTTTGATCGCTGCGTGGAAGCTTGTCTCGATGGAAGGCCTGAGCCCGCTAGAGTTCAGCTCGCTTACTATGAAATCTGTTGATTTTTCCGCGCGGGGGTCTCCGTCCCGTAATGCAGAGACGAGTGGGTCCACAACCACTGGAACCATAATGTCCTCGGCCTCGGCTTTGGCGAGCCAAGTGCCAGAAGCCTTCACCCACATGACACCATCATCTTTGATCGACGTGTTTCCACCAGCGCCTTGGGTCTTCAGGATGTCGCTTCCGATCTCGCTGGAAAGCCGGAGGAACCCCTTGAACACGTTCGTTTCCCTTAGGTCTGGTCGATCCATGAATGCCTCCTCCTGACGATTGTCGCCCAGTGATGAGCGAACTCTGGCTCAACCATATAAATGTGATCGAATATCGTCAACGGTGAAGATTTTACATCTTTGTATGTTGCGATTGCTGATTGTGTGTGATTATAGTTCGTCAAAGACGTTAGGGAGAAACGTCAGTGGAGGCATATAGTTGAACGATTCCGATCGCCATCGCCTGATCACGGAGATGCTTCAAGAGAGGCCGTTCGCATCTGTGCGCGACCTTCAGGAGCGGCTCGGTGTTTCTCCAGCAACGATCCGACGTGACATCGACAAACTCGATGAAATTGGCGTCGCCCGAAAAGTATATGGTGGTATCTCCGCGAACGAGTCGGCTGCTTCTGGTCGCCTGTCAGCGCGGCCATACGATGAGAACCGCGACATCGCGGTTGATGCCAAGCGCGCCATTGCCGAGAAAGCTGCGAGCCTGGTGCGGGACGGAGACTCGATCATCGTTCACGCGGGTTCAACATGCTACCAGTTGGGACTGCAGTTGGCCCGGCGCAATGTCCGCCTCTATACTAATTCCATGCCGCTTGCTGCCTATCTAGGTGAGCACGGCACTTGCAGCCTGATCCTGGCTGGCGGCGTGCTGTATAGAGAGCCTGGTATCATCCACGATGCGTCGGCCGGCGCGCCGGACTTCTTCGCCTCCCGCTTCTTCCTCGGCACGCAGGGTATTAGCGGCGAAGGGCTTTTAGAGTCGCATCCGCTTTTGACCAAGGCGATCGGTGAACTGAGCAGTTGCGCGGACGAGATCGTCTTGCTGGCGGATAGCCGGAAGCTTTCCATTCAGCCTCGCAACCTTGTCCTGCCGCTTTCACGTATTGGGACGATCGTCACCGATGACGGCTTGTCGGATGCCGGCGCGAAAATGCTCGAAGACGCGGGGATCACGATCATGATCGCAGCGGTCGGGGGGCAGGGATGACCTCTGGAACCGCTGTTGCTGTCTTCGATCTGGGCAAGACGAACTCGAAGCTGTTCGTGTTCGGCGCGGATGGAACGATACTTGCACAATCCAGGACAAAGCCGGGCTGGAGCGAGCGCGACGGGATTCGTGTGCTCGATGATGAAGCGCTCTTTGAATGGATGACGAACGCATTGCTGCGCGCTGTTGACGATCACGCGGTCGGGCACGTCATGTTTTCCGGACATGGGTGTACCTTTGCGCTCGTCCACGATGACCATCTGACGCATCCGATCCTCGACTATGAGCAAGAGCCGCCGGAGATGCTTACGCAGCGCATCGACATGTTGGCTCCAGCTTTCAGTGAGACCTATTCGCCCAAACTCCCCCTCGGGTTCAACTACGGCCGGCACATTCTCTGGTTGGAGGCGGCCAAGCCGGAAAGCCTCGGGAGAGCCGACGCGATCCTGGCATATCCGCAATACTGGTCCTGGAAATTTTCCGGCAGCAAGGTGTCGGAAGTCTCCTACATCGGTTGCCACTCTCATCTCTGGGCACCTCTGAACGAAGACTTTAGTAGCTTGGTAGACCGTCAGGGCTGGCGAGAGAAGATGCCGGCGTTTGTACGCGCGGGTGCTGCTATCGGAAATTGGCGAAGCCCGCTCCAAGGTGATAACCGCACCCAAGTCCAAGTCCATAATGGCGTCCACGACAGCAATTCGGCGCTCTACTATTATCGCTCGGTCGGGTTCGACGACTTCACGCTCGTGTCAACCGGGACATGGGTCGTCATCTTCAATGCGGCTTGCCCGTTGGATGCCCTCGATGAGCATCGTGACATGCTGGCCAATGTTACCGTCGATGGACAAGCTGCCCCTACAATCCGTTTCATGGGCGGAAGAGAGTACGAGCTTGCGAGCGGCGGTTGGAATAAGCCCGTTAGTGTTGATGCACTGTCGCAAGTGATTGCAAAGGGCGTCTTCGGTCTGCCGTCTTTTGCCCCAGGTGGTCCGATGCAGGGGTTCAACGGCCGCTTGGTAGGGCCGCTTGTCGAGGGTGAGGAACGGGCAGCTGCCGCACTTCTCTACGTCACCTTGATGACAGACTTGTGCCTCGATCTGATAAGGTCGGAAAATTCGATCGTCATTGACGGCGGCCTGGTGAAAACAGGTTTGTTTGCCGCGCTTCTCGCTGAGCTCCGTCCCTCGCAGGACATTTACTCAAGCGCGACCGCTGAGGGAAGCGCATTCGGGGCGGCTGCGCTCGTCTTCGAAACCGTCGGGCAATCTCCATTCAGAAACGAAACGACACGGGCAGAACCAATGCCGCTCTTCGGGCTTGAGGCCTATCGCAAAGCTTGGAGATCATTGATCGAGATCGAAAAGGCTGAGGTGGTGCGGCCACGCAAGGAGTTTCACGCATGACAACTGGAGGGAACACGGAGCGCGCTCCTGTACTTGAGATGCGCAACATCAGCAAGACTTTCGGGAGCACCAAGGCTCTGACCAAGGTGTCGCTCACGGTCTACCCGGGAGAAGTTCATGCTCTGATGGGGGAAAATGGCGCTGGAAAGTCAACGCTAATGAAGGTCCTGTCCGGGGCATATACGGCTGATCCAGGTGGCGCTGTTCTCGTGGATGGCAAGCCGATCGTGGCAGGAGATCCGCTTAAGGCCAAGGCAAACGGTATCTCAGTGATCTATCAGGAACTGTCGCTCGCCCCTAACCTCACCGTTGCCCAGAACATGTTTCTCGGAACAGAACCTTCTCGCTATGGTGTCGTGGACAAAGCTGAGGCCCGCAGTCGTGTTGAGCCAATCCTCAAGCAGCTCGGCATTTCGTTCGCGCCGTCGCAACTTGTCGCCGCTCTCTCTTTGGGTGAGCGCCAAATGGTCGAGATCGCACGTGCTTTGACGACCAACGCGAAGATCATCGTGATGGATGAACCGACAACTTCACTGACGTCGAGGGAGACTGAACGGCTGTTTGAGGTGATCGCCGGCCTGAAGGCGCGGGGGATTGCTATTATCTATATCAGCCATCGCATGGAAGAGATCTACGCGCTAGCTGACCGGGTGAGCGTGCTGCGCGATAGCGCGTATGTCGGCACGCTTGATCGCAATGATTTGTCCGCCGAAAAGCTCGTGGCAATGATGGTGGGTCGCGATCTGTCGTCCTTCTACAAAAAGGAACACCGTGCACCTCTACAGGCGGCCAAGACTGTCTTGGCCGTCAAGGACATGGGCGATGGTCGCCGCGTGCATGGCTGCTCCTTCGATGCAAAGGCTGGCGAGGTCTTGGGTATCGCTGGCCTTGTCGGCTCAGGTCGAACCGAGCTCGCGCGGCTTATTTTTGGAGCAGACAGCAAGACATCTGGAACAGTGACCCTCGACGGGCGAGAGCTAACCATCGGTGGACCACGTGACGCCATGGATGCCGGGATTGCTTACCTGACCGAGGATCGAAAGGGGCTTGGGCTCTTCCTCGATTTAACGATTAACGAGAACATCAACATCGGCGTTATCGGCAAGGATGCGGGTCGCGGAGGCATACTGAACTTCGCTGCTGCAAAGGAGCGTGCCACCCGGGCTATCAAGTCACTCTCCATTCGTACGCTGAGCGCAAGCATAAACGTCGGAGCGTTATCGGGTGGCAACCAGCAGAAAGCTCTTATCGCGCGTCTTCTCGAGACCAAACCCAGGGTCATCATCTTTGATGAGCCGACGCGTGGCGTCGACGTCGGTGCCAAATCGGAAATCTACCGGATTATCGACGAACTCGCGCAAAGCGGGATTGCCATCGTGGTGATTTCGAGCGACCTGCCCGAGATCATCGGCATTGCCGACCGTGTGCTTGTCATGCGCGAAGGCCGCATCGCTGGCGAGATTCATGCAACGCCCGATCACCCGATAAGCCAAGAGGCCGTTATGGCCTTCTCCACGGGATCGGCATCCAAAGTAGCCTGAGGCCTGAAACCATAGACGACGGGATTACATCATGACCTCTACATCGACCGATCACGCAAACGCCAGCAAGGCAAAATTTAGGTCGACATTGACCGCACTTGGGATGCTGCCCGTTCTTGTTATTCTGGCAATCGGTTTCCATCTTTTGAGTGGCCGCTTTCTCAGTGTGAACAATCTTTCGATCGTCACTCAGCAGGCCTCGATCAACACGGTGCTTGCCGCGGGCATGACTTTCGTGATCCTGACCGGCGGTATCGACTTGTCGGTCGGCTCGATCCTGGCAGCATCCGCAATGGTCGGTGTCATCGTTTCGCTTTATCCCGAGATCGGGATGCTAGGTATCCCCGCGGCGATTGGCGTGGGCCTTGCATGCGGCGTAGTCAACGGTGTCATCATCTCGTTTCTAAAGCTGCCACCGTTCATCGTGACGCTCGGCTCGCTGACGGCGATGCGTGGCGTAGCCCGGTTACTCGGTAACGACACGACGGTCTTCAACGCCGACCTCCCGTTCGATTTCATCGGCAACGGCTCTCTTTTCGGAATTCCGTGGCTCGCGATCATCGCGCTCGCCACCATTGTAATCTCCTGGTTCATTCTGAAGCGAACCGTACTCGGCACTTGGATCTACGCAGTGGGCGGCAACGTCGAAGCCGCACGGTTGACGGGCATCAAGGTGCCACTCGTCCTACTCTTTGTCTACTCGATGTCTGGGCTTCTCTCGGGCGTCGGTGGAGTGATGTCCGCGGCCCGCCTTTATGCGGCAAACGGCCTGCAGCTCGGTCAGGCTTACGAACTGGACGCGATCGCAGCGGTTATCCTTGGGGGTACCAGCTTCGTCGGCGGTGTCGGCTCGATATGGGGCACGCTGATCGGGGCTCTGATTATCGCAGTGCTGTCGAACGGTCTCATCCTCGTCGGGGTCTCCGACATCTGGCAGTACATCATCAAGGGACTTGTCATCATCGTTGCTGTGGCGCTCGACCGCTATCGGCTGAAAGGGCTTAGCCGCACATGAGGTGCGGCTCAAGAAACCGGGATTACCGGAGCAATGGCGCGGGGAGCGCCAAAATGGAGGAAAGTATGCGTCTGTTTTCTAAACTGCTCGTCGGTACCGCGCTCGCGGCTGCCGTTGCAATGCCCGCCTCTGCCAAGGAACTTCAGAAGATCGGCATCTCGGTCGGTCTTCTCGGCAACCCGTTCTTCGTCGCCACGATCAAGGGCATCGAAGACCGCGCCAAGGAAATCAACCCGAATGTCCAGGTAACCTCCGTCTCAGCGGACTACGACCTCAATAAGCAGGTCTCGCAGATGGATAGCTTCGTCGCGGCTGGCGTCGACATCATCATGCTGAACGCCGTCGACGCCAAGGCGATTGCGCCAGCTGTAAAGAAGGCGCAGGCAGCAGGTGTGATCGTTGCAGCATTCGACGTCTCCGCGCCCGGCGCTGACGTCACCGTAATGACGAACAACATCAAGGCAGGCGAGGAAGCCTGCAAGTACATCGTCGATCAGCTCAAGGGCAAAGGCGACGTCGTCATCATCAACGGCCCGGCATCGTCTTCGATCATCGACCGCGTCCAGGGTTGCAAGAACGTCCTGACGCAGAGCCCAGACATCAAGATCCTTTCAGACGACCAGAACGCGCAGGGTTCGCGCGACGGTGGCCTGGCCGTCATGCAGGGCCTTCTGACCCGGTTTGACAAGATCGACGCTGTCTTCGCGATCAACGATCCGACAGCGATCGGTGCGGAGCTTGCTGCCAAGCAGCTGAACCGGAACGAGTTCTTCTTCACTGCCGTTGACGGCGCGCCGGATATCGAAAAGTCGCTTGCCAGCGGAAACTCGATGATCAAGGCATCGGCTTCCCAGGACCCTTACACAATGGCGGGTGACTCGCTGAAGATGGCGGTCGACTTGTTCAACGGGAAGAAGCCAGCAGAGGCTACCGTCCTCCTCGATCCTCAGCTGATCACGGCAGACAACATCAAGGACTACAAGGGCTGGACTGCAGCTCGTTAAGGTCTCCTCCCGGTGCCCCGTCGGAACCTCCGGGTTTTGGCGGGGCTCATTCTACAGTGAAATCAGGAAATTGATGTCATGTCCAAAATCGGTGTCCACTCGTTTGTCTGGAGTGCGGGATCTTCGAAAGATGAGATCGAGAGGACCCTTGCGCGGTCTCACGAACTCGGTTTCAAACTCGTGGAATTTTCCTACCTTGACCCGGAGCAGGTCGATGTTAAGTGGCTTGCGTCCCGCATTCGGGAGCTTGGCCTCGATGTCGCGGTAAGCATGGGGCTGCCTGCAAATGGCGATATCTCCAGCGACGATCCGTCGATTGTTGCCAACGGTGAGGCCATCCTCGATCGCGCCGTGGCGCTCGTTCGCGATCTTGGCGGCACCAAATTAGCAGGCATCTTGAGCTCGGCCCACGGTAAGCAACAACACTCGTTGTCTCGAAAGGGGTGGGATCGGAGCGTCGGTACGCTATCGAAAGTCGCTGATCGAGCAAAGGCTGCGGGCGTGACCTTGAACCTTGAAATCGTCAACCGGTTCGAGAGCAACATGCTCAATACTGCGGCGCAGGGACTGGCATACATCCGCGACACCGGCGCATCGAACATCTTCCTGCACCTGGATACCTTTCATATGAGTATCGAGGAGGCGGATGTCGGCCTAGCAATCCGAAACGCCGCGGACAAGATCGGTTACGTTCATATCGGGGAAAGTCATCGCGGCTATCTGGGAACCGGTAACATCGATTTTGCCTCAATCTTTGACGCTCTCGTTGCGATCGGATGGAACGACTATGTCACGTTCGAATCGTTTTCGACGACCATCGTCGACAAAGACCTGTCGCTGAAGACCGCGATCTGGAGAAATCTCTGGGATGACAACGTCGCCCTGGCAAAGCATGCGCTTACGTTTATCGAATTGGGACTGGAGACGGCGCGGCTTAAAGCTGACTTGGTAAGGGTGGCACATTTACCGTCAGCAGAGAGCTGACCTCGAACCCGGCAAGGACTTGCAACTATGCTGGTCTATCACTGTGGAACAGAGGCCGCGATCTGCTCAGGACCTCGATGTCAGGCAGCTCGGATACTGTCCAAGGCCTCTTGCCCCATCGGGGATCGGTGGCGACGTCGTCAGTAACCTCGTGCGTTACCCTTAGGCTGTCTAAGCCGGACGGTTGACAGGCAACGACTAAACTCGCCTGGCGCTGCCGATACAGCGATAGGCAGGAGTGTTGAAAGCGTCTGTTAGTCGTATCGTGAATAATCGGTTGCTGAAGTGTTTCCGTTGGTCGGTCGTACGTCCTCAAAGGGATGTTCGCAGGTGAAGTGTGTAGGGCGTAGTCATTTCTAGATTCCGCCACGACTGACCATATGGTGCGTTTTCACAAAGGCGCCGTTCAGTTGATGTTAGCGGCACAAATAGGCGTCGCTTTCCCCGGTGGAGCAGCGTTATTCAGTTTGTACTGGCTGATGCGCGGTTCGAGCTCTTCCTTGCTCCAGAACCGCGGAGTGCCGATTGCTATCAGGCAGCTGGCGTTCCAGTACGTTCCAGACCCGTTGAGCGATTTGCCCGCTGCCAAAGTCTTTGACACCGCTGCAATGTCTCGAGCTTCTGGGTAAATGTGGATCGTCGTCGGGTTGTCTTTAACCGTCGATAGAATCTGAGGCGCGTCCAAAGGCGACCAGGTCGTGCAGCCATTGCTCCGCCCACCTTCATAGTTCACAAGTTTGCCGAACGGCACATATCCATCCGAGTTCGCATACGGGCTTCCTGGCTTCTTCAGCATGCAAACGCCCGAGATGAGAGACGCCGGATGTCCGCCGATCGCTCGCTGCCTGGCATTGGCGGTATCGCCCGCTCCGTCGAATTGAACAAAGGAGCGGGTCAGCGGTGATTGTTGGCCCGACGCATTCTTGTAGTAACCTTTGAAAGAAGTCTTGATCTCACTTGTGAGGTAAGCCCCTCCCGCAGTTAGATTGGAATCCTGCGCGTTGCCGAAATTCTTGGCGCATTGCCGTCCATTGGAAAAATCCACGACACCAGTCAGTTTACGCCCGCTCCCATGACCCGACGATACGACACGAAAAATCTGTTCTGCCTCGCAGATTGTGTAGAAGCGACCGCCTGATTTCTCTCCAGTTAAATCGTTCGGCCGGGTGGCATCCATCGCGAAGTAACAAGTGTTCTTCACTTTGCCTTCGCTGACCTTGGCCAGATAGAGCGCTCGTGCACGTTCCAGCACGATCTGGGCAATTTGACCGTCACCTTCGCCGACGTGGCTAGTCAGCCAAGTGGGAACTTGCATGCCCGCCGCCTCGGTGGGTGATACGCCGAAAACGCTGGTGATAGAGATTCCGACAAGCGCAAAAAGGCGAATACCAAGTGGCAAGGTGGACCTCCTGAAATCTGGTTCAATTGGGCCTCGCGGTCCAGAGAATAGGGGCGATCATCGCTTTGAAATGGTTAACAGAGCATGTTGCGACGTGCTGAGCATAATCGGCTATCTCAGCTAGTGTAGCCGATAAAGCGTCTCATAGTGTTCTGTGACTGCGCATTTCACTTCGCGTGACGCTTACACCCCGCCGCCGGTCGCGAATGGTAAGTTCGCTGCAGTCAGGGATCCATTTGATGCCTGAAATTCTGGTCCATCATCAGGAAAGGGCGTTTCAGCGTGCGTTCGACACGGGCGGGCGCCCTTGCGATCTACTCGCGCGTTTTGCCGGCGAGACCCAGCCCCCCAAACTTGTCGACTGATCTGCCCAACCATCCAAACGATCCGATTTGGGCAAGTTGCTTCACCTGAGGGACCCCGGTGGCGCGACCTGAGGGTGGTTGAGTAAATTTCGAAGTCCGTCACTACCCGGACGCCCAAGCAATCTCTTTACCGACTGCCAAAAACTGGCGCGCGATTGACACGTGCCCAGCGGGCGGTATTATATAATAAAAACGCATATAGCATAATAATGGAACAATGAACCGGGAGAATTGAGATGAAGCTAAGGCACGCCTTGGTATTGGCAACCGCGCTAATAGCCCTGCCATCCATTGTTGCAGCTCAGGAGAAGGGTGGCGTCATCAACGTAGCCACTATTGGCGAACCGCCAACGCTGGATCCCATGACGTCAACGGCCGACCTCGTTGGTATCGTCACACAGCACATTTTCGAAACGCTCTACACGTTCGACAAGCAGTGGAATGTCACTCCGCTGCTCGCAGAGAGCCTGCCAGAAGTCAGCCAAGACGGTAAGACGTACACGATCAAGCTGCGCACCGGGATCAAGTTCCACGACAATACCGACATGACGTCTGACGACGTCGTTGCATCGCTTTCGCGATGGGAGAAAATCGCCTCTAGGGGCAAGCAGGTCGCAGGTTTCATCGAAACTATTACCGCTTCTGATCCGGCAACTGTGAAAATCGTTCTCAAGCAGCCCTATGCGCCGCTGACATCGCTTCTCGCGTTCAACAACTCGGCGGCCATCATCATACCCGCCGAGAAGCAGGACGAGCCAATGAAGGACTTCATCGGCACCGGGCCTTACATGCTCAAGGAACGCAAGGCTGATCAATATATTCAGCTCGTGCGTTTTGACGGCTACAAGTCACGCAACGAAGAGAGCACCGGCTATGGGGGCGCACGCCACCAGTATCTCGATGAAATCCGCTTTGTGCCGGTTCCTGATGCCAACACTCGCGTCGAGGCGGCTGTTTCAGGACAGTATGATTACGCAGATTCAATTCCGGTGGAATCCTTCGACAAGCTGAAAGCCTCGAGCGCTTCGCAGCCTGTCATTCTCAAGCCCTTTGGCTACCCGGTCTTTGTCTTCAATACAAAGGAAGGCGTGGCCAAGGGCGTCGCAGTGCGTAAGGCAATCCGTCAGGCTTTGAACATGGAAGACATGCTCGCTGCCGCTTTCGGCAGCACGGATTTTTATGCCCTGGACGGGGATATCTATCCGAAACCCTTTGCATGGAGCACCGATGCAGGGGTTGAAGGAAACTATAATATTGCTGATCCGGAGGGGGCTGCAGCAGCGGCGAAAGACGCCGGCTACAACGGTGAGCCGATCCGTATTTTGACAAGTCGCCAATATGAATTCCATTATAAGATGGCGCAGGTTGCCGCGGAGTATCTCAAGCTCGCTGGGTTCACCGTTGATTTGCAGGTGGTCGACTGGGCTACACTGACCCAGCGTCGAACCGACGCGAAGCTTTGGGACATCTACATCACCCATAGCCCGTTCCTACCTGAGCCTGCACTGATCGGTTCCCTTTCACCGAGTTCGCCAGGATGGTGGGATACGCCGGCCCGCAAGGCAACTGTTGACGCGTTTACTTCCGAAGTCGATCCGCAAAAGCGTGTCGCACTGTGGGCTGAGGTGCAGAAGGCGATGTACGATGAGCTGCCCTACATGAAGATCGGCGACTTCAATGCAGTTTCAGCAAAGTCAACGAAGCTCGAAGGCGTCGATCCGGCTCCTTGGCCCTATTTCTGGAACGCTTCGATCAAGAAGTGATCATCAATACGGGGGTGTCTGCCAAGAGGGCGGACCTCCCTTCTTGCCCGCGGGCATCGTGTCTGAGGCCAACTCCATGATCCGATATATTCTCCAGCGACTAGCCGGAATGATCGTTGTGATGTTTCTCGTCGTTACGATCGTCTTTATCATCGTTCGGGTGACGCCCGGTGATCCAGCTGCCGTGATGCTGGGCCCTGACGCAACCGCTCAGGATATTGCGGACCTGCGCAGCCGACTGGGGCTCGATCAGTCGTTGATTGTCCAATATACCTACTACGTCGGCCAGCTTCTCAAAGGTGATCTCGGCCAGTCGATTTTTCTTAACATGCCGGTCACATCGGCCCTCATGGACCGCGCTGAACCGACATTCTTTCTGACGATCTTTTCGCTATTGATCGCCAGCGTCATAGCCCTCCCGATCGGCATCTACGCCGCATATAGACGTGGGTCTTTTATCGACCAAGCTGCAACGACGCTCGCGATGCTCGCGGCCAGCATACCGAGCTTTTGGCTCGGACTGATATTGATGCAGACCTTCGCCGTACGCTTCAACATCTTCCCGGTCTCGGGCTATGGTGGCCCCGGCTCCACCTTTTTGGAGCGGATGTATCATCTTACTTTGCCAGCGATCGCCTTGGGTATCGTTTCCTCGGCCCTGATCTTACGGTTTACCCGCGCGTCGATGCTCGATGTGCTTGGTGACGACTATATTCGCACGGCGCGCGCCAAAGGATTGGTGGAGCGCCGCGTCATCCTCAAGCATGCATTGAAGAACGCGCTAATACCCATCCTGACGGTTCTCGGTTTGACGGCTGCCGTGTTGGTCTCAGGTGCCGTCGTAACGGAGACCGTCTTTGGCCTTCCTGGCGTCGGAAACCTTGTGGTGACAGCGGTGTTGCGACGCGACTATCCCGTCATCCAGGGTGCGTTGCTGGTGATAGCCGCGCTTTATGTTTTGATCAATTTCGGGATCGACATGCTCTACCTGCTCGTTGATCCAAGGGTGCGCTACTGATGACCGAGATCACGATACAGTCGTCCAACAGTCACAAGCGTAATTTCGTGCGTCGCCTGTTCAAGCGCAAAACCGTTGCCGCCGGTATCCTGATCCTGGCAATCTTCGTACTGCTTGCAGTGTTCGCCCCTTGGATAGCGCCTTACTCTCCATCGAAACTATCCATCGTCAATCGCCTTAAACCGCCGAGTGGAACATATCTGCTTGGTACGGATGAATTCGGTCGGGATGTGCTCTCGCGCACGATTTTCGCTGGACGGCTGTCATTGCTTGTCGGTGCAGCGGTTGTCGCCCTTTCAGCTCTCATCGGCGTTACGCTCGGGCTACTTGCAGGCTTCTTCAAGAAGCTCGACACGCCGATCGCCCGTTTGATCGATGCAATGATGGCATTTCCCGATATCCTTCTTGCGATTGCGTTGGTCGCGGCACTCGGGCCTTCGCTTGCAACGGTCATCGTGGCGCTTTCTGTGGTCTACGCGCCACGCCTGGCGCGGATCGTCCGCGCCTCGACGCTGGTCATCCGTGAGCTTCCATATGTCGAAGCTGCTCAGGCACTTGGAATATCAACGTTCCATATCATGACCCGGCATGTCTTGCGAAATCTGCTCTCGCCGATCCTCGTTCAAGCGACGTTCCTCTTTGCCAGCGCCATGCTCGCTGAGGCGGGGCTGTCGTTTCTTGGCCTCGGCGTCAGTCCGGAAATTCCGACTTGGGGCACAATGATTGCCGCGGGACGCCAGTATATCGGTCAAGCCGACTGGATGACCCTGTTCCCAGGCATCGCCATCATACTGTCCGTCCTGTCGCTGCAAATGGTCGGCGATGGAATGCGTGACATGCTCGATCCAAAACTTCGAAAGGACTTGTAAATGAACGATGGCAAAAAGCAGAGCGCGCTGCTCATCACCAACGTAAAGCCGATGGCCTTCGGCGCAAGCGCGCCAGGACAGAAGACCGATATTCTGGTGGACGGAGATGGACGGATTGCCGCTATCGGACCTGAACTTAGCGTCTCCCAGGATGTGACACGGGTAGACGGCAAGGGCGCGTGGATTTCTCCTGGTTGGGTCGACCTTCATGTTCACATCTGGCATGGCGGTACCGATATTTCGATCCGCCCATCTGAATGCGGCGCTGAACGCGGCGTCACGACCCTGGTTGATGCGGGCTCGGCAGGTGAAGCCAACTTTCATGGGTTCCGCGAATACATCATCGAACCCTCGAAGGAGCGCATCAAAGCGTTCTTGAACCTTGGCTCGATCGGTCTTGTGGCCTGCAACCGCGTCACCGAACTGCGCGACATTCGTGACATCAACCTCGATCGTATTCTCGAATGCTATGAGGAAAACCGCGAGCATATCGTTGGTCTCAAGGTCCGAGCGAGCCACGTCATCACGGGGTCATGGGGTGTCACACCTGTCAAGCTCGGCAAGAAGATTGCCAAGATACTCAAGATACCGATGATGGTCCATGTCGGGGAACCGCCCGCCCTTTACGACGAGGTCCTGGAGATCCTGGGGCCGGGGGACGTTGTCACACATTGCTTCAACGGCAAGGCCGGTTCCAGCATCATGGAAGATGAAGACCTCTTCAATCTTGCCGAGAAATGCGCCGGAGAGGGTATTCGTCTCGACATTGGTCACGGCGGCGCGTCCTTCTCGTTCAAGGTGGCTGAAGCAGCGATAGCGCGAGGCTTGCTGCCGTTCTCGATCTCCACGGACCTACACGGACATTCGATGAACTTCCCAGTCTGGGACCTGGCGACAACGATGTCGAAGCTGCTCAGTGTCGGCATGCCGTTTGATAAGGTCGTCGAAGCGGTCACGCACGCGCCTGCGTCGGTTATCAAACTGCCCATGGACGGTCGCCTCAGCGTCGGGGAGCGCGCGGATTTCACGATCTTCGATCTGATCGATTCCGACATCGAGGCCACCGATTCCAATGGCGATGTCTCAGTGCTCACGAAGGTGTTCGAACCGCGATACGCGGTAATTGGACGAGAGGCAATTGCGGCGAGCCGCTACATCCCGCGCGCGCGCAAGCTCGTGCGCCACAGCCACGGTTATTCATATCGCTAAGTCGAACGACCAATACGGACAGGAGTCCTTGTGAACACGTCTACTGTAACGGCCACGTCGATAGGTTCGCCTTACGAAAGGCTATTGGCGCTCGGTATCGAGCTTCCGCCAGCACCTCCACCCATAGCCAACTTCGTCACTCATGTCCTGGAGGGAAATATCCTTTACCTTTCGGGCCAAGGTCCGCGCGAGGCGGATGGCTTTATGCATCTGGGAAAGGTCGGGGCTGAAGTCGATATTACCGATGCGTATGCGCACGCGCGCCTGACGGGCATTAATTTGCTCGCCGTCATGCACCACGCATTGGGCGATCTGTCGCGCGTGAGAAAGGTGGTGAAGCTGCTGGGAATGGTCAATGCCGCACCGCTGTTCGAGGAGCACCCCAGCGTCATCAACGGCTGCTCCGATCTCCTCATCGGCGTGTTCGGTGAAGAAGTTGGCCAACATGCTCGGTCGGCTGTCGGCTTCGGCTCGCTACCTGGAAACATCACTGTTGAAATCGAGGCGATTGTCGCCTTGCACGAATGAAGGAGGAGAGCCTAGTGATTGCGCCATCCCATAACCTTCTCAATTCGCTCAGCGGACTCGCGAACGTGCGCCGTGTAGCGGCTTTCGTCAGAGAAGGCCTTCTGCTCGGGAAGAACGATGGAGATCGTTGCGACGCACTGGCCATCCCGATCACAGATCGGCGACGCTATGCAGGCCACTGCGTAGTCGGATTCACCAGCTTGGATCGACAGTCTCGATTGGAATGCAGCCCCGGCCGACGAGGCCAAGACCTCCGGGTCCATCTCCGCTCGTCCGGTCGGAGAAGACTTCGCGCAGCGCCTGAAAAGTTCGATGCGTTCTTCTTGCGGCAAATGCCCAGCGAGAAGGCGACCCGACGCAGTCCAATTCAAGGGGACGCGCGTACCGATGCGCGACGCTACCTGAAAATGGCTCGGTCCGTCCGCCATTGCGAGAACAAGCATATGGTCTCCGTCACGACCGCAAAGCTGAACGGTCTCACCGGCTTCTCGGCAAAGATCATGCATCTCGTGCGTCGCGACGCTGATGAAATCAAGGGAACGCGCGTAGGCAAGGCCGTAATGGTAGAGCCGCGCGCCGAGCCAGAGCGAACCGTCCGGCTGGCGCATAAGCATGTTCTTCTCAACGAGATCATCAACGATCACGTAGATTGTGGAAAGTGGGGCTTTCAGGGCCTTGGCGATCGCGTAGCTGCCAGCCGGCCCGCCAGTTTCGTAAAGGTAGTCGATGATTTGAAGCGCGCGATCAATCCCGCTCACTCTCGATCGGCGCGTCGCGTTCTCTTGGATGCTGTCGGTTTCGGCGTCCGGGTGGGCCGCAGGTGAAGAATTACGTCCCAACTACACGCTCCTCATATCTGGATGCGTGTGTATTACATTATTATGGCATAGCCGTCGATAGGGCAAATCACTGCTTCCGTCCTCACGCGGCCATGGAAATTGGAGAAACCCATGTCAGATGATATTCGCAGCGCGCTCGGCCTTCGCCCGGTGATCAATGTATCGGGCACGATGACCAGCCTCGGGGCGTCCATCGTTGTTCCCGAGGCCATCGCGGCCATTTCCGCCATATTGCCGCAGTTCGTTGAAGTGAACGACCTTCAGCGCAAGGCGAGTGCCATCATCGCGAGGCTTACGGGCGGTGAGGCTGGCTTCGTTACCGCGTCGTGCTCCGCCGGGATTTCGCTGGCGGTCGCGGCAACGATTACTGGCAACGATCTTTTGGCAATCGAAAAGCTCCCCGATGTCAGCATCGACAAGAACGAGGTGCTTGTTCAGATGGGCCACGTGGTAAGCTATGGTGCACCCGTCGACCAGGCCATCCGGATCGCTGGCGGCAAGGTGGTCTTTGTGGGTCAAGCGACCTCGACACATCGTTACCACATGGAGAATGCGATCACCGACAGGACGGCAGCAGCTGTTTTCGTGGTGTCACACCACGTCGTCGACTACGGCTTGTTGAACCTGAAAGAATTCGTCGAAATTGCCCACGCCAAAGACGTTCCCGTGATTGTCGATGCGGCATCGGAATACGATCTGCGGATATTCCTCGAGCAGGGTGCCGACATCGCGATCTACTCGGGTCACAAATTCCTGGGCGGTCCTACCTCGGGGATTGTGGCTGGCCAAAAAGAACTCGTTCGTCATGCTTTCCTTCAAAATATGGGTATCGGGCGAGGCATGAAGGCCGGGAAGGAAAGCATTGCTGGTGTCATGGCGGCACTCGAGGCTTGGGAGACGCGCGATCATGAAGGTGTCCGCGAGCGGGAAACCAGCTATCTTCAGCTATGGAAGCAGGCCCTGGACGGTCGGCCTGGCGTCACGGCGCTGATCGAGCCGGATCCCACGAACAATCCGCTTGAGCGAATGCGTGTCATCGTCGCCCCGCAAGAGGCTCACATCACTGCATGGGATCTTTCGGAGGCGCTGGCGCGCGGCAATCCGCCGATCATCGTTCGCGACCACGAAGTCGAGCATCGGTACTTCTACCTCGATCCATGCAATCTGCATCCGGGACAAGAGAAAGTCGTCGCCCAGCGGCTCGCCGAAGAGCTCGATAGGGCGCGCGCGTCCAATGAGATCATCGCGACCCCGCTCGAAAATCGCAGCAGGCATCGCTTCGACGCCGCGCTGCGCTGGCCGGACTAATCACCAAATCTCATCGGCATTTGAAGAGGCAATATCATGACAGGCTCCCAGGCACAGGCGAGACAGACCGATGGTACGGTACTGTCGGTGAAAAACCTGACGACATCGTTCCTCGTTGACGGTGCATGGAAGTCCGTGGTGAGAAACGTTTCCTTTGGTGTTGCGCCAGGCGAGACTGTCGCGGTCGTCGGGGAATCCGGCTCAGGCAAGAGCGTTACAGCACTTTCCATAATGCGTCTGCTGGAGGCGGATTCCAGCCGTATAGAGGGGAGCATCTCTCTTGGTGGACGAGACCTGCTCAGGTTGCCTGAAATTGCCATGAGGCAGGTGCGCGGCAACGATGTGGCGATGATCTTCCAAGAGCCGATGACATCGCTGAACCCACTCTTTACAGTTGGAGACCAGATATCAGAGGCGTTGTTGTGCCACTCGTCTATGTCGAAGGCTG
The DNA here is from genome assembly GCF_056399145.1 of Rhizobium sp. 01N48. NCBI lineage: Bacteria > Pseudomonadati > Pseudomonadota > Alphaproteobacteria > Hyphomicrobiales > Rhizobiaceae > Rhizobium > Rhizobium sp. 01N48. The sequence continues at coordinate 14,377 of NZ_JBFTQT010000011.1, read as the reverse complement.
AGGCTAGGTCTGAGACAATCAGGCTACTCGAGAAGGTTCGGATCCCTTCGGCAGCATCCCGCTTCGATGAGTATCCGCATCGCCTTTCAGGAGGAATGAGGCAGCGGGTGATGATCGCGATGGCATTGGCGTCGAAGCCCAAGCTTCTGATTGCCGACGAGCCGACAACTGCTCTCGACGTCACCATTCAGGGCCAAATTCTAGACCTCATCAAAGTCCTGCAGGAGGAGGAGGGGACATCGGTCCTCTTCATTACCCACGACATGGGTGTCGTCGCAGAGATCGCCGATCGAACGGTTGTCATGTACCGGGGCGAGGAAGTGGAGACTGGGGCGACACCAGATATTTTCCGACGCGGCAAACATCCTTATACGCGCGCGCTATTGGCTGCGGTTCCGGTGCTTGGTGCAATGAATGGACGAGACAGGCCGCTGCGCTTTCCTGTCGTCGATCCGCAGACGGGTCATCCCGATGTGCCTGCCGATGTTGTCGACACTGTTGCGTCGGGCGAGCGGCCGGTCCTCGAGGTCAAAAACCTGACCAAGCGTTTCGACATTCACACTGGCCTTCTCGGAAAACTTACCGGGCGCGTACATGCCGTCGAGAACGTTTCGTTCAGTCTGCATGCTGGCGAGACATTGTCTCTGGTTGGCGAATCCGGATGCGGAAAATCGACCACCGGTCGTGCAATCATGCGGTTGATCGAACCGCAAAGTGGATCAGTGCGGGTGGATGGCAGGGAAATCCTCGGCCTCAACAAGGATCAGATGCGCGAGATGCGCAAAACCGTGCAAATGATATTTCAGGATCCGTTTGCAAGCCTCAATCCTCGAATCCGGGTTGGAGATGCAATTGCTGAGCCATTCCTTGAGCACCGTATGGGGACTAGCCAAGTGGCAAAGGCCGTGGTCGCTGAACTGCTCTCGAAGGTTGGCCTGTCGCCGGATATGGCGACAAGATTTCCACACGAATTCTCGGGCGGGCAGCGGCAACGTGTTTGTATTGCGCGAGCGCTGGCATTAAGGCCGAAAGTAATCGTCGCGGATGAAAGTGTTTCTGCGCTCGACGTTTCCATCAAGGCACAGGTGATAAACCTCTTGCTCGACCTGCAGCATAGCCTGAACCTGTCGTACCTGTTTATCTCCCACGACATGGCGGTAGTCGAGAGAGTGAGCCACAGGGTAGCCGTGATGTACTTGGGTGAAATCGTAGAGATCGGACCTCGGGCGGCTGTTTTTGGCAATCCCCAGCATGAGTACACCAAAAAGCTGTTGGCAGCGGTGCCGATCCCGGACCCTGACCGTCGACATGAAAGAAAGCTGGGCCTTAGCGAGGAACTGAAAAGCCCGATCCGACCAGTGGCCTTCGAGGTTCGGCCGCCTGAGTATCGTGAAGTTTCTCCCGGCCATCTCGTGGCAATCCAATAGCGAGATGCAGCGCCGCAATGAGGTGTCGCGGTCGTCAACGCAAAAAAACGACCTTATGCTTGACTTCGACACTGCCAAGCCAATCCGCCAAGGTGGCATTACGGCGCGAGCGTCGCTCTCACCAATGTTTAACCCACCTGTAGCATCAATATTGCCGCAGGAAGATCGCATGTTGATGTGATCCCAATGAAATGATCATGGTGCCTTGTGTTTCCATGTAACCTTCCGGCCCGCTTGACGACTTGATTTATAGATACCGCCTTCTCGGCTGCGGATCAGCCGACGGAGGAAGGCCTTTAGCTTTGGGTGCCGGCGCCTCCTAAAAAGCGGCCGGTTACTCATCGTCCTCATGTTTTGATGCCCTCGTTGCGGCGTGTCCCGATCTGCGGCGCTTGTAAACTCTCTCGGCAAGTCGTCGACAGCGCTGGCTGATCCGAGACGCGGAGCAAAACGTCAAATTAGCGTTGCTGCGAAACACATGACTTCGGACGATCCCTCGTGGAAATCCTCAAAAATCAGGGCAGGCGCGATGAACGGTAACGTCGCTTTTTACTCGTCAAACTCTTCTTGGCGTCGAAGACCAGGAGGACTGTTCTGGCCATCGACAATTGCATCCAGACGCCCAGACTGCGCAGGCCAATTTCCCACTTGCATTTAAACACGATCGTTCGTAAATAAATCGCCGAACAGGAGCGTGCAATGGGCCGTACCAGGAAAATCACCGAAGACGACATCCTCGATGCTGCCGAGCGCGTCGTCGTGCGACTGGGGGCTGTCGGCCTTTCGATCGATGCCGTCGCCCAGGAGGCTGGCGTCAGCAAGGCGCGGGTGGTCTACGACCATAAGTCCAAAAGCGGATTGCTAGAGGCGCTTGTCGATCGCAAGTTCAAGGCTGATGTGGCGCATGTCGAGGAATGCGTACAGGCAGCCGGTGATACCCCGCACCCCGAGCTTTTCGGCCGCATCGCGTCTGCCGAAAGCACACTTGACGATACAGACCGCGCCGTTGCGATGGCGGTTAGCGCTTCGATGGCAAGCGGCGACAAGCTGCAGGAGACGATGCGGGAGTGGTGTGATCTTGATCTGAGAAAGATGGCGGAGGGTGCCAAGCCGAAAGCAGCGCTCATGGCCTATCTCGCGCTGACAGGGTTCTTTTGTACCGAGCTTTTCACATTTCATACGTGGCCGGACGTCGAACGGCGCGAGATTCTCGACGGCATAAGATCCATCTATCTCTCTTACGTAGAGAAGACATGACGCACCCTGGTGGGGCGATGAAATTCAAGAAGGAATATCCAATGCAGCGTAGTAGAACGGCGCGCCTGAAACTGTGCCTGATCGCCACCACTTTTCTGGTTGCCGCCTCCGGGGTCACGTTGGCCCAGGAAGGATCAGCGATGCCACCGCCGGCAGTTGCCGTCATAGAACTTAAGGGCAGGGATGTGCCTGTCATCAACGAGCTCCCCGGCCGCATTGCCGCGACCCGTATTTCGGAAGTCAGGGCGCGCGTCTCCGGCATTTTGCAGGAGCGTGTCTTCGAGCAGGGGGCAAAGGTGAAAAAGGACGACGTCCTTTATCGCATCGATCCACGCCTGTTCAAGGTTCGCGTAGCGAGCGCCGAGGCCGCTCTTCAACGCGCAAAGTCCATCCAGGACAATGCCAGGCTGCAGCTCGAGCGCCAAAAGAGCCTTCGTGACCGTAATATCGCATCGGGTATCGATTACGACACCGCAGCCGTCAATCTCGCTCAGGCAAGCGCGGATGTCGCATCTGCCGAAGCGGGCCTGGATGAGGCGAAGATCAATCTTGAATACACGGATGTTCGGGCGCCAATTTCGGGTGTGATCGGTGGCGCTCTCGTTACCGAAGGCGCGCTTGTGACTGCTGACGGAACGTCCAACCTCGCATTGATCCAGCAGGTCAACCCCGTCTATGCCGATTTCACGCAATCGGCGCAGGAACTGCTCAACCTGAAAAGAGCAGTGGCTGCCGGTACGCTGGCAAGCACGGCTCCAGGCGAAGCCAGGGTCGAACTGGTCTTCGACGACGGTTCACTTTACGGCGAACCCGGCAAGCTTCTGTTCGCAAACGCCAATGTCGATTCCAACACGGGCCAGGTGACGCTGCGGGCGGAATTCCCCAACGGAGCGGGCGATCTGCTGCCGGGAATGTATGTGCGTGTCAGGATCGAGCAGGCAGTGAGGCATGATGCCTTTACTGTTCCTCAGCGTGCGGTCATCCGCGACGATACCGGTCAGGCGCAGGTCTATGTGCTTGGCGCCGACAATGTCGCCGAGCTTCGCAAGGTCACACTTGGGCAAGCACACGGCTCTGAGTGGCTCGTCGAGAGCGGCTTGAAACAGGGCGAGACCGTGATCGTCGACGGTGTTCAGAAAGTCCAGCCGGGTGGGAAGGTGGCGCCCGAAGCCTGGAAGCCTGCCGCTCCAGCGGCAAGTTCGTCTCAAGAGCCCGCGAAGGCACCGGAGTAATCGATTATGGCACAGCTTTTCATTCGCAGGCCGATTTTGGCCTGGGTCTTCGCGTTGTTCATCTCCATCGCCGGGATCATCGCCATCCCGTTTCTTCCGATCGCGCAGTACCCCAAGGTGGCACCGCCGCAGCTGACGATCTCCACGGCATATCCCGGCGCATCGCCACAAGAGATCTACCAGGGCGTGACACGCCAGATCGAAGATGAGCTGAACGGCGTTGCCGGCCTGATGTACTTTGAATCGACTTCGGACAATTCCGGCTCGGTCAGCATCAATGCCACCTTCAGGGCAGGCACCAACATCGATCAGGCCTCGGTCGATGTCCAAAACGCGATCCGCCGCGTCGAGGCGAGACTGCCCGCCACCGTGCGTACGCAAGGCGTGACCGTGGAAGAAGCAAGTTCCGGCTTCTTGATGATCGTCTCAATGACATCGACCGACGGCAGTCGCGACGAGGTAGAACTCGGCGATTACATCAATCGCAGCGTCATCGGTGAAATCCGACGCATCGATGGTGTCGGGCGCGCGCAGCTTTTTGCCGCCCAGCGCGCGCTGCGTGTCTGGATCGATCCCGATAAGATGGTCGGCCTCAACATCAACACGGACGACATCAATGCGGCGATCACCGCGCAGAACGCACAGGTGGCGGCGGGGCAGATCGGAGCAAGTCCGAACCCCATCACCCAGGATTTGACGGCGACCGTTCTGGTGCAGGGTCAGCTGGGTACGCCGGAACAATTCGGCGAGATAATCCTGCGGGCCAATCCCGACGGTTCTACAGTGCGGTTGAAGGATGTGGCGCGCATCGAGCAGGGCGCGGAGTCCTATAATTTCACCAGCCGCCTCAATGGTCAGCCTTCGGCAGCGCTGGGCATTCAGCTATCGTCGACCGGCAATGCCGTTGCGGTTTCCGCCGCCATCAAGGCCAAGATGGACCAGCTGAGCCGCTTCTTCCCGAAGGGCGTCGAGTATAGCGTTCCCTACGATACCAGTCCGTTCGTCTCCGCTTCGATCGAGAAGGTAATCCACACCCTACTCGAGGCGATCGTCCTGGTCTTTATCGTGATGTTCGTGTTCCTGCAGAACTTCCGCTACACCGTCATTCCGACGCTTGTTGTGCCGGTGGCGTTGCTCGGCACCTGCGCCGTCATGTATGCGACCGGGTTTTCGATCAACGTTCTGACCATGTTCGCGATGGTTCTTGCGATCGGCATCCTGGTCGACGACGCAATCGTCGTCGTCGAAAACGTCGAGCGCATCATGGCAGAGGAGGGGCTGTCGCCCAAGGCCGCAACGCGCAAGGCGATGGGGCAGATTACCGGCGCAATCCTCGGGATCACGCTTGTTCTATCGTCGGTCTTCATTCCGATGGCCTTCTTCCCGGGGTCGACAGGCATCATCTACCGGCAGTTCTCGCTGACCATGGTTGTCTCGATCCTGTTCTCGGCCTTCCTGGCATTGTCGCTGACGCCTGCTCTTTGCGCGACCTTCCTGAAACCGATCAAGGGCGGTCATCATCACACGAGTGGGCCAGGTGGATGGTTTAACCGCAAGTTCGAGCAGTTGACCAACGGATACGCCGCATCCGTTACCGCAATGGCACGCCGCGCGGGCCGCATGATGGTCGTCTATCTCGCGCTTGCCGTCGGGCTTGGCTACCTCTTCGTCAACCTACCGACGTCCTTCGTGCCCGACGAGGACCAGGGCTTTCTGATCGTCGACATCCAGGGACCGCCGGAAGCAAGTGCAAACCGTACGATCGAATCCATCCGGAAGATCGAAACGATCTTCAAGGCGGAGCCGGCCGTTGCCAACATCGTGGCCATTCAGGGCTTCAGCTTCTCGGGTAATGGCGCCAATGCGGGACTTGCATTCGTCACGCTCAAGGACTGGTCGGAGCGCGGCGAGGGCAACTCGGTGCAGGACATCGCTAACCGTGCCAACATGCAGCTCTTCGCGCTGAAGGACGCGACCTCCTTTGCGCTGTCGCCGCCGCCAATCGAGGGCTTCGGCACAACCGGCGGCTTCTCCTTCCGTCTTCAGGATCGTGCTGGTCTCGGACAGGCGGCGCTTGCGCAGACAACTGCTGAACTGATGGCGAAGGCTGCACAAAGCCAGGTCGTCACAGGCGTACGCATGGAAGGACTGCCGGATGCCGCGCAGGTTCTGTTCGTCATCGACCGCGAGAAGGCCAACACATTCGGTGTGACGTTCTCGGACATCAATAACGCGATCACGGCCAATCTTGGGTCTTCCTACATCAATGACTACCCGAATAGAGGACGCATGCAGCGCGTGATCGTGCAGGCGCAGGATCGCAGCCGCCTGCAGATCGAGGATGTGCTGAAGATCAACGTTCGCAATGCGAGCGGTGGCATGGTGCCGCTGTCGTCTTTCGCGATCGCGCAATGGCAGAAGGGCCCGCCGCAGATCGTCGGTTACAACGGCTATCCCACCGTGCGTATCTCCGGTGCGCCGGCGCCGGGGCAATCGACCGGTGCGGCCATTGCTGAAATGGAGCGTCTGGCGTCTGAAATGCCAGAAGGCTTCGGCTTCGAATGGTCCGGCCAGTCCTTGGAGGAAATCACATCAGGCAGCCAGGCGCCGTTCCTGTTCGGGCTTAGCATCCTGTTCGTATTCCTGCTCCTCGCGGGCCTTTATGAGAGCTGGTCCATTCCCATCTCGGTCATCTTGGTCGTGCCGCTCGGCGTGATCGGCTCGGTGCTGGCCGTGATGCTGCGCGACATGCCGAACGACCTCTATTTCAAGGTCGGATTGATCGCGATCATCGGTCTATCAGCGAAGAACGCCATTCTCATCGTTGAGTTCGCCAAGGACTATTACGCCGAAGGCAGGTCGCTGCTGGATTCGGCCGTCGCAGCCGCAAAGTTGCGCTTCCGCCCGATTGTGATGACGTCACTTGCCTTCACACTCGGCGTCGTCCCCTTGGCGATTGCGACGGGACCAAGTGCCGCCAGCCAGAACGCCATCGGAACGGGCGTGCTCGGCGGCATGATCTCCGCGACCATCCTCGCGATCTTCTTCGTGCCCGCCTTCTTTGTCTTCGTCTTGAAAGTGATGCGGACGAAAAGGCCTGTCGAGGATGAGGACGTTGAAGAGACACGTGGCTGATGCTCCACGTCCAGTGCGCGCGGCAAAGGCCGCGCGCACAGACTTTCCTGCAGCCAGGTGGAGTAGAGAGCTATCTGTCACGATCGTGCGAGACTTGGATATGCCGGCGCTGCGCCACCCACAGGAGGAACGCCAATGTGATCAGGCCCATTGCGCCTGACATGATGGCCGTCCAGCCGGCGAACTCCCAGAGAAAGCCGGCCAGCAGGGAGCCGACCGCGCCGCCGAGGAAATTACACGACACGAAAGCAGTGTTGAGGCGGCTGCGGGCTTGCGGCTCCACCGAGAAAAGGCGGGTCTGATTGAGAACGTTGTTGCCCTGGATCGCGACGTCAAAGAGCAGGACCGCGATGGCGACCGATATGATGCTGTTGGACCCCGTGGCGCCAATGCCGAGCGAGACCAGTGCCAATACAAGCGCAGCCCCTGTTCCGGCTGCGGAATAGCCATTGTCGTGCAGCCAGCCGACGCGTCGCGCGGCAAGCGACCCGGCCAGACCGACGATGCCCATGGCGCCGATCTGGCTGAGCGAGTAGGAAAATGGCGGCGCACTCAGCAGGAACGTGAGGCCTGTCCAGAACATGGTGAATGTGCAAAAGCCAATGGTGCCGATGGCCAAAGTGACCTGCACTGATCTGTGTTTGCGGACAACGGCAGGCACCGAGGCAAGCAGCCGACCGTAAGCAATAGGCGGCCTTTTGCTTTCAGCCGGCAGCACGCGCGTCAGCAGAACCGAGAAAGATGCGGTTGTCGCCGCGGCGAGAAAATAGACGGCGCGCCAGCCGAAGGCGTCCGCGATGACGCCGCTGATCGTGCGTGAAAGCAGGATGCCAATCAAGATGCCACCAACAATCGTTCCAACCGTTCGCCCACGCTCCTCTGCGCTCGAAAGGTCGCTTGCGAGCGGAATGAGCAATTGCCCCGCAACCGTTGTCARGCCGACAGCGGTAAGAGATGCCAGCAGTATCGTGTAAGATGGTGCCAGCGCGGTTGCCAGCAGCGCCAGGGCCGAGAGGAACATGACGAGCGGAATGAGCCTGCGCCGGATCACGACGTCACCGAGTGGCACGATCATAACGATACCCAGCGCATATCCGATCTGCGTCATCGTCACCAGGGCACCGGCCGAACCGATTGGCACATCGAGCGATTTCGCGATCGTGGCAAGCAGAGGCTGCGCCCAGTAAAGGTTGCCGACTGCGGCACCGCCGACGATCGCAAACAGCCAGGTCATCCCGACCGAGATTTGTTTCGGCGCTGATGTAAGTTCAGAGGTAGACATAACATTTCCTGGAGAGCAGGTTGAGGGGAGGCCTGCCAAGCGCTCGGCTAGTCTTTAAGCTCGCGGGTCATCTCGATCATAGTTGCTCGGAATCCGAGAGCGGCGAATAATTGTTGTGCCGTCTTGTTTTGGTGAGCCGTGGAGAGGACAACGCGTTGGGCGCCGCGCGCCTTGATTTCAGACAAGATGGTGACGATGAGCAAACGCCCGATACCTTCGCGCCGACGGGAGGCGTCGACGAAGAGATCGTGTACGACCCCTGCTGGACCGCGCAAGGACATGTAGTCATGACCTTCCATTTCTCCGTAGACGTAGCCGAGCAATATGCCGCCTTGTTCGGCAACAAAAAGCATTGCGTTCGGATCGCTGATCTTCCTTTCCAGAAAACCGGTATAATTCGCTGGCGTAGTTCTGGTTGTTTCAATGAAGCGCTGAGGGTCAAGCTTGTGATGAAGTGCTACAAGAAGCGTTCCAAACGCGCCCAGAACCTGGACGTCCAGCGGCGACGCGGTTCGAATTACGAGATCTTTTGACGCTGAGACGGCTCTGTTCATTGGTTTCTGAAACCCGTGCGATCGCCGGCGGACGCGTCGGCGACGCTCTATCCTATATTGTTCAAAAACTTCCGCCAGCCGATCTTCGCTCAGTGCTATCTGTGCGGCGTGGTCAGGCACCGAAAAGAGGTCTGTACCTTCGAAATCTCATGAGGTCTGTGGTCATTCGCCGGGACGGCCCGCAAAGTAGTCTTCGTCGGAAACCTTCTCCATCCAGGTAACCACGCTGCCGTTTTGCGCTTCTGCGACAGCGAAGTGGCTCATAGCTTCGTCTGCCGATGCGCCATGCCAGTGCTTTATCATTGCTGGTATCCACACGACGTCACCTGGCCGGACCGTCTGAACAGGCGCGCCCTCCTTCTGCACCCAGCCCGTTCCGGAGATGATGAAGAGTGTCTGGCCTAGCGGGTGCGTGTGCCACGCCGTGCGCGCTCCCGCAGGAAAAGACACGGTTGCGCCGCTGACGGTTGACGGGCTGTCGCTCCGGTAAAAGCCGGAGGTTTCGACATCGCCTGTGAAGTATGCTTCCGGTGCACGCGCCCGGTCCTGGCCGGCCGGAGTGACCTTGATCTCAGTCGATACCTCAAACGACTTGGCTTCGCGTGTCTCAAAAACGCTCTTGAGAACCGGCACGGCCGACATCGCTCTCGGCCAGCCGGCGTAGAAAGCGACGTGCATGACGACCTCTGAGGCTTCACCTTTGGTCAATCCGTTGTCCATCGCGCGGTTCGCGTGGAAGGGGAGTTGTTCAGCTTGCCCCATGGCGATGAGTGCTGCCATCGTTACGAGGCTGCGATCACGTGCGGTGAGATCGGGCCTCTGCCAGAGATCACCGAACAAAACGCGGTTCGTAAGAGCGGCAAGCGCCGGTGCCGTCGGGGAGACATGGGCATTGACAGCGGCGGTGCGCATCGCTTCGGCAGCAGCCTCAAGTTCGATCCTTTTGCCGTCGCTGTCTTCTACCGGGGCTACGCCTCGTTCTTCGAACACTTTTTGGGTTTCGATGACGGCTGAGACCGCGTTGGGCCATCCGGAATAAAAGGCAAGATGGGTTATCAGCTCCCCAATTTCGGCGGGCGTGACGCCGTTGTCCAGCGCCCGGCGCACATGTCCGCCGAGCTGTGGCGTCTTTCCGGTCGAGACGATCGCGGAGACCGTGACGAGGCTGCGATCGCGCAGCTCAAGTTCGGCCCGCTCCCAGACCTCACCGAAAAGAACGTCGTCCGTGAAGTGCCCCAAGCCCGGGGCGACTTCATAGACGGCAGCCGGGGCAACGCGCTTGCGCTCCTGCGCCTCGGTTACGGTCGTTGCGAGCGCTGTCATTGCGACACTGGCGGCGATGTTCTTCATCTCATTATCTCTCTGCCGATGACCCTTGAATGTGGTGACTGCCATGCGTCGGATTAGGCCGTCAGTCCCGGATGGGTCTATATTCGCGGTTCATGGTTTGGACTGCTGAGGCTCCGGGCATTTGCGACAACGCGATCTCGGACCTCGGTCTGTTTGAAGGAAACATATGCTCACCCGTCCACGACGATTAGGCGTTCAGTTCCGGATGAGCCTATGTCCTGAATTCATGAGTGGCGCGTCGCACGTCTGTCGTCAGAAGCGCTCAGGGTCGTCGCGGCGCTCTCATGGTATCCCGGGCTCTTCAATGTCGTCGCTGTTCGATGTCTGGTCGCTCGCGGTGTGGGCGTGCCGCAAGGCGTGCTGAAGGAAGCCGCCGCCATGACGAGCTGCGCTGATCGCGCATCATGCAAGGTCTCGAGAAAGCCACTTCCTATCAATATCTTGCGTGCGACTCGGGAAGACGGAGGCAACGTCTGGAGGCCCGAGGCCGATTGACCGGGTTGGATCCCCTGGGAAAAGTCAAATCTAGTTTTGAAGAAATCCACCAGCAAAAAGGTTAGTCTGCCACTCGATCGAAGTAGGTAGCACCGTTTATCGCGACTTTCGAATATAGTTAAAGCTAACTGAAGAATATGATCTTCGAAGCGGCAATCCATTCAAGTAGTCGAGAGGGGCATCCATGTATCGCAGCGCGCACCGGTGGGTTTCTCGTTCCATGTTGACGGATTTATTCGATCCCCGTTGGTGGCTGACGACCGGCGGAACGGCGAAGGCGCGCGTTGCCGCGCCGAAGGCCGAGGAGGCAACCGGGGTTGTCCCCGCGCCGACACAGGCGGTCGAGCAGGGCACGTATGATCTTCATATCGACAAGCCCGGCGACGGAGCCGCCCTTAGCGATCGCAGTTCTGATGAAAGCGGGGATGTCGTAGGCGATATGGAAGGCCATGCCGACGAAGGTTTGCAGCTGCGAGAACAAGGTCCGGTAGGCCTCGCCAGGAGTGCCGCAGATGGCAGGCGCGCGACGGCTTCAAGAACTGTCGCAGCGCCTGGGTTTGTGAGCGCTGTTGCGTTTGGCCAAGGGTCGGGCGTTGGATCGTCGTTGCACGGCGCGCACTTTGCGCGCGGTTCTATGGGCACGGATCCGCTTGCACCATTTCTGCGCCAAGGCGGGGCGTCCGGCGGGCGCGGTTCTGGCGCAGGCTCGACGGGAGGTAGCGATTCCGGCCACGTCGTAATACTGGATGTGACGCCCTCAGGTCAGGCGACCGCACAAGTCACCGGTCCTCATGTCCACTCGTTCGGCATGCCGTTCAGCGTCTGTGGCTGTGGTTATTACACCTCGCCGACGCGAATTCTCGATCTCGGGAAGGATAGCGGTATTCTGCAGGCCGACGGCCAGTTGCCAGGGACCCGGCTTGTTGAGGGACCGGATCACGTTTCCACAGGCAAGGCTGTCATGGGCGCTTCCGTCAGCGACCCGCTGCTCGATCGCAACCTTTCGTTTGCCACGACATGGACCGGAACCGCAAACTGGAACAGCGCCACGGCCCAAAACGGAACCTTGCCTGGCGGTGGAGAGGCGGGCAATGGTGGAACGAAGGGCACGGGCATATTGACCGGATCCGTGACGACGGCGCAGCTGACCCAGAAAACCGCAACGCAGAGCTTTGCCGCGACTGGTTCATTTGCAGCCACAGCCGCGGCAACCGCCAGCAATGCGATTGTGCTTGAGAACCAGAAACAGGGCAACCCTGAGAGCGAGTGGGGCATCGATGGTGCCGGCAGCTCCAACATCGAAGGTTTCGCCACCGATATCAGTGTCGATAACGGCAAGGTGATAAACTTCAAGATCAACACGGATTCCAGCAACTACCGCATCGATATCTACCGCCTTGGCTATTACGGCGGCATGGGCGCGCGCAAAGTCGACACGATCCAGCATACAGGCGTGCAAGATCAGCCCGATCCGCTGCGAAACGCAGCAACTGGCACGGTGGACGCTGGTAACTGGTCGGTTTCGGCTTCCTGGACGGTACCCGATGATGCGGTTTCTGGCGTCTACATTGCCAAGCTTGTGCGCCAGGACGGTACCTTCGGCGAGAACCATATTCCGTTTATCGTTCGCGACGACGACAGCCACAGCGACGTTGTCTTTCAGACCGCCGATCAGACCTGGCAGGCCTATAACGGTTGGGGCGGGGCGAACTTCTATGGAGGCAACGGCCCGGCGACTGGCCAGGGCGCTGGGCGCGCCTATGCCGTCAGCTACAACCGCCCGATCGCCACACGCGGTGGCGTCGGCACCTACGCTGGTCCGCAGGACTATCTGTTCGGCGCCGAATATGCCGGCATCTACTGGCTGGAACAGAACGGCTACGATGTATCCTACATCTCGGGCGTCGATGCCGATCGCTACGGCAGCCTGCTTCTCAATCACAAGACCTATATCGATGCGGGTCATGACGAATATTGGTCCGGCCAGCAGCGCACCAATGTGGAAGCCGCGCGCGACGCCGGCGTCAATCTCATGTTCTGGAGCGGCAACGAGGTCTACTGGCGCACACGTTGGGGCAATGCCTATAGTGCCGACGGCACGGCCTACCGCACGCTGATCTCCTACAAGGAGACATGGTCGCCAGGCGCCAGCATCGACCCTTCGAGCGAATGGACCGGCACCTTCCGCGATCCGCGCTTGAGCCCACCAGCCGTCGGCGGCGGAAATCCGGAAAACTCGCTCACCGGGCAGTTGTTCAAGGTCGATGATGTCGGCAACAATCTTCAGGCGATCACTGTCACTTACGACGATGCGAACTTGCGCTTCTGGCGCAACACAAGCATCGCCAATCTCCAGCCCGGCCAGACGGCAACGCTCACCAAGAATTACCTCGGCTACGAGTGGGACGAGGCTGTCGACAATGGGTTCGACCCGGCCGGCCTCGTTAAGCTGTCGTCGACGACGCTTCCTGTCAGCACCTATCTGCTCGACTACGGCAATACGACGGGCGACGCCGTTTCCACCCACAATCTGACACTCTACCGCGCGCCGAGCGGCGCGCTGGTATTCGGCGCCGGTACAGTCTACTGGACCTGGGGCCTCAGCGACAACCACGACAATCAGGCGACGCCGACCGATTCCCGTGTCCAGCAGGCTATGGTCAATTTGCTGGCCGATATGGGCGTCCTGCCCGGCACGTTGCAGGCCGGACTGATTGCGGCGACGGGCTCAACCGACCATACAGCACCGACGTCGGTGATATCGGTGCAATCGACCGCGACAGTCGGTTCGGCCATCACCATTAGTGGCACTGCCGTCGATGCCGGCGGTGGCGTCATTGCCGGGGTAGAGGTTTCGACAGATAACGGAGCAAGCTGGCATCCAGCCGTTGGTGACGAGAACTGGACCTACACATGGTCGCCACAGGCCGCGGGCACCTATACCATTCTGTCACGCGCTGTCGATGACAGCATCAATCTCGAGACACCATCGGCAGGACGTACGGTTTCAGTAAGCGGTGCGAGCTTCACTTCGCTTTTTTCCGGTTCGACGCCGGCGGTCGTTAACACCGACGATAACTCCGCAGTTGAACTTGGGGTCCGGTTCCAGACGTCGGTGGCGGGTACCGTAAGCGGCATCCGGTTCTACAAGGGCACCCAGGACACGGGCACACATACCGGCTCTTTATGGTCCAGCACAGGTGTTCAGCTTGCCACGCTGACCTTCACCAACGAAACGGCGAGCGGCTGGCAGACAGCATATTTCACCAGTCCGGTTTCGTTGACGCCAGGACAGGTCTATACCGCGTCGTACCACACCGACACGGGTCGCTATTCGTCTACCACCAACTACTTCACGTCGGCGGTCACCAGCGGTCCGCTCACGGCGCTTGCCAGCGGCAACGGTGTCTACCGCTATGGAGCGACCAGCCTGTTCCCGACTGCCACGTTCAGCGCGGAGAATTACTGGGTCGATGTGATGTTTAATACTGGCTCTGCGCCGGCGAACACAGCGCCGACGGCGGTTGCCGATACGGGTGACGCGACAGAGAAGGGTGGGGTGGCCAATGGTTCGGGCGGCGTTGCCGCCACCGGAAACGTGCTCACCAACGATACAGATCCTGATGCAGGTGACACCAAGACGGT
>NZ_JBFTQT010000010.1:0-210690 GCF_056399145.1 Rhizobium sp. 01N48 | reverse complement strand
CGCCGCGATGCGCAGACGGTTGCGGCACTGCGCGCCCAGGTCAAGACGACCCAGGAAACGCTGGATCTGTCGACCGCCAGCTACAAGGACGGCGCCTCCTCGCTGCTCGACGTCCTCGACGCCCAGCGTCAGGTCTCGCTCGCCCAGGCAAGCCTGGCCGCAGCCGTCCAGCAGATGGCAACCGACTACGTCGCCCTCAACGTCGCCATCGGCGGCGGCTACAACCCGGGTGGCAACGCTGCCCCGGTCAAGCAGGTCGTGGCAAAGGCAAACTGAGACGACAACAACAATTGAGAAAAAGCCCCGGTTCGCCGGGGTCTGAGATCGCAAGGCCGGTGCATCGATCATGATGCTCCGGCCTTTTGTTTCGAATGCCAGCGATCACATGCTGGCCTGCACGCTGTGCAAGCCGGCATAGATCCCGTCGCGCGCCATCAGATCCTCATGCCTGCCCTCCTCGACGATCCCGTCGGCAGTGAGCACGAGAATGCGGTCGGCGTGACGAACCGTCGACAGGCGATGCGCGATGACGACGGTGGTGCGTCCCTTGGCGAGCCCGAGCAGCGCCTGTTGCACCGCCCGCTCGCTCTCATTGTCGAGCGCGCTGGTGGCTTCGTCGAAGATCAGGATCGCGGGATTCTTCAAAAACGCCCGTGCGATCGTCAACCGCTGCCGCTGCCCGCCCGAAAGCCGCACCCCGCGCTGGCCGATGTCGGTATCGTATCCGTCGGCAAGCGCCATGATGAACTCATGCGCATTGGCCGCCCGCGCCGCCTCTTCCACCTCGGCATCGGTGGCATCCGGCCGCCCATAGCGGAGATTGTCGGCGACCGAGCCGGCGAAGAGATAGACGTCCTGCTGCACCACGCCGACATGTCCACGCAGCGACGACAGCGTCACATCGCGGATATCGGCTCCATCGATCAGGATCGACCCGGCCTGCACGTCGTAGAAACGGGGAATGAGCGAGCACAAAGTGCTCTTTCCCACCCCCGACGGACCAACCAGCGCCACGAACTCGCCGGGCGCGATGGTGAAGGACAGGTTTTCGAACACGCCTGTCGTATCGGCGTCGTAGCCGAAGCTGACATCCTCGAATCGGATCTCTCCCTTCGGCGTCGCCAGCGCATGAGCGCCCAAACGGTCGACGATATCGGGCTCGACATCAAGGATCTCCATCGCCCTCACGAAGCCGGTATAGCCTTCCTGCCAGAGCCGCACAAAATTGGCGAGCCGCTGCACGGGATCGACAAGCACCGCGACGCAGAGCAGGAAAGTCAGCAGATCGGCCATCGTCATCGCCGACGACACGATCCTGACGCCGCCGATGACGATGACGAGGATCGTGATGAACTGCGCGAAGCTCTCCGTCCCCACGGAAAACCACGCCTCGCTGCGATAGCCATCGGCACGGCTTACGAGAAAACGCTCGTTCTGAACAGCGAAACGATCCCTCTCCAGCCCTTCATTTGCGAACGACTGCACGACGCGAATACCGGCGAGGCTGTCTTCCAGCCGCTCGTTGACGCCGGCGATCTGCTGCTTGCTGCGTTCGAGCGCGCGGTTCATGCGACGGTTGAAATGCAGCGCATAGGCGACCGCGAGAGGCGTCAGCAACAGGATCAACCCGGCCAACAGCGGATCGATATAGAAGAGCACCAGCATAGCGCCGCCATATTTGAGGATGGCGATCGAGACATCCTCGGGACCATGGTGGAACAGCTCGCCGAGCCAGAGGGAATCGCTGGTAATGCGGCTCATCAGCTGTCCGGTGCGCTGTCGATCGTAGAAGCTGAAGGAGAGCTTCTGGCAATGATCGAACAGCTCTTGGCGGACGGCGGCCTCGATGCGCGCGCCCATCACATGACCGCGATAATCGACGAAGAACACCGCGATCATCTGCACCGCGAGCAGCGCCAGCATGACAGCGCCGACCTTGAGGATCAGCACGGTGGCCTCCCCCGCATCCGCGATCACGAGAAGGCGGTTGGTGACGATATTGGCGCAGATCGGCAACGCCACGGCGGTCGCCGCAACGAGAATGGCGCAGACGACATCGGCGCAGAGCAGCGGCAGATGCGGACGGTAGTAGCTGAGAAACTTGGCGACCCGAGAGTGCCGCCGCGCACGTTGATCGGCGGTGGTATCGGGCTCGGAAGTGGTCGGGAGTGGTTTACGACGCGGCGCGTCTTTTCGCGCACGGGCGAATTGAATAGACATGAAGCGGAGTGTCCTTGTGAGTGATCGTTCCTTTCGTTCTGGACAGGATCGCTTTCATGACAGTCTCCCTGGACGAGTTTGCGTTCAGCTTCGCGCCATCCTTAACAGATCAATCGCCGGCCCGCAAAGGCTGCACCGGGGAAAAATTCAGAAAAACACGCTTAACGTGCGTTAACGGCGCGGTCCGCGCGTCAGCGGGTCATTCGGCCTTCACCCAGGATTTCGATCCGGATCGAGACATTCCGGACTCTGTTGCCAGCCGTTTTCGTCCCGTCGTTTCGTTCCGCGACAACGCGTCTGTCGCAGCCTGAAACACCCGCAAGCCTTAACCTTACTGGGTAACCAATCCATTAGCATCCTGTTGAAAACGAAGGCGGTTATGGCAATCTTCAGCCATGACAAACATCCGCTCTCCAAGATTCAACGCCGATGATATGGGACGGTCGCGGGAATGCGAAAGCGTCTGCAAAGGGGCGATAACCGAAGTTGTCCGTCGCGCAATCGCGGCGGGGTGGCGTGAAGCAGAAATCGCGCTTCACCTGGCAGACGCAGCAGAAGATTATGTCATCTACCTGGCAACCAAGCCGGACCGTCGCCTGAGGGCGGCAAACAACAACTAGTTGCGAATGGGGGCGACTGACGTCGCCGGAGCAAGGCCTGCTTACGAGGGGAAGCGACCTGCCTGTTCCGAAACATGCGCATCGAGACTGCCTGCGGCGCGATCGCCGTACGATGATTTGAGAGCGGCGTCCCACCCGCCGAACAACAGCATGACCTCTGAAACGAGGCCATGCTGTTTTATCTTTCAGGGCCTAGTTTTGTTCGCTCAGCCCTGTGGCCGGTTTCTAAAAGCTTCGGCTTCGGCGTAGAACTTCTTTTCCCACTCCTTGTGGTTATCCAGTCCTTCGCGGATGAACGGCGTGAAGACGGCGAGGTTCATCAGCGCCCAGTTGACGAAGCGCGCCGGAAACTTCAGCGGCTTGTCGAAATCGACGAACAGCACCACGCGGGTCTTGTCGGTGTGGTTCCACGCCTCATGCTCGTAGGCATCGTCGAAGATCAGCGCCTTGCCTTCCTGCCAGTGGCAGATCTGGTCCTTGACGCGGATGGCGAGCTTGTCGGCCGGCTCCGGCACGATCATGCCGACATGCAGACGCAGCACACCATTATAGGGGCCGCGATGCGCCGGCAGATGCTTGCCCGGCTCGAAGATTGAAAACATCGCCGTCTTCAGGCCGGGGATCTTCTGCACCGCGCGCCACGTCTCCGGGCACTGCGCGATGTTCTGTTCCGATTTCACGCCAAAACCGAGGAGGAAGAAGGTCTTCCAGCCGGAATCGGTCGAGATCGTCTTCACGTCGGTCGAGATATCCTGGAAGGTCGGCAACTCGCTCTGGCGCACCAGCACGCGATCCAACTCGGCGCGGATCTGCGGATAAGCGGCCTCGACCTCCTTCGCCCAAGGGAAGGTGGCGTTGTCGTAGACCGGCGGATTGCCGAGCTTGGCGTATTTGTAATTCAGCTTCTCCGCCCAGGCGACGATGCCCATGAAGAACCGGGTAACCGGGCTCGGGCGGCCCATCGGGGCGATGCCCGAGGTGCCGAAGGTCTGTCCCTCGGGCTTGGAATCTGCGGTTTTGGGGGAGGTAAGGTCAGCGGTGCTGTCAGTCATGGGTGTTCCAATGCGCGATGCTTAAACTGTCATCTGTCACTCAGGATATGGACATCGCAGCCGATTGCGCAAGTCAGGCCTCCGTGAAGTGAGGTCAAATGTCGCGACCCGGGGGCCATCTCCCCTGGTGACTGGGGGCTTCCCTCGCATACGACCGGATTCCATTAAAATCAATGGGAGACGGATTTGGAGAACAGGTTGACCACGAGCACGCCAGCGATGATCAGCCCCAGGCCGATGACAGCAGGCGTATCCAGCCGCTGCTTGAAGTAGATGAGGCCGACGCTGGAAATCAGCACGATGCCGAGCCCGCTCCAGATCGCATAGGCGATGCCGACAGGGATGACCTTCAGTGTCTGCGACAGGCAATAGAAGGAGGCGGCATAGCACGCGACCATCAGCGCGGTCGGCCAGAAACGGCTGAACTGCTGCGAAAGCTGCAGCGCCGTCGTGCCGATGACTTCGAGCGCGATCGCCGTAAACAGGAGCGCATAGACCGCAACCGGTGCCATGATGGTTTATCCTCTATTCCAGGAAAGTCAGCGAGCGGTCAGCTCGACAAGACGTGCCAGAAGCGCCTGGCGCTGCGTGTCGTCGGAGGCGCCGCCGATCATGTCGGCGAGCCAGAGGCCATCGGCGGCGAAGCGCACGATCTGCGCATCGATAGACGAGTCCGTGCCGACATATTCCTCGATCCGCCCGTCGATCCACTCCCCCCAGCGCTGCCGAAGCCGCGGCTCGGCCAGTAGCGCGATCGTCACCTGCGCCCAGTGGCCGGCATCGTCAGGGCTGTCGCGCAGCCCGGCGACCGCGTTGAGATAGGCACGCGTGAAGCGCCCATGCGGTACCGGATCCTCACGCATGCGCTCATCGAGATCGGCGTCGAAGCGGGCCAGAAGATCCTCGAACAGCGCATTGAGCAGCGCGTTCTTGGTCGGAAAATGGTGGAGAAGGCCACCCTTGCTGACCCCCGACGCGCCGGACACGGCATCGAGCGTCACGGCACTCATCCCCTGCTCGTTCGTCAGGCGCGCGGCGACATCCAGCAGCTGCTGGCGGACGATGGCGGGTTGCTTGCGGCGGTGATGAGCGTTTGACATGATGAATAAAGATACCGTCTGGACGGTTTTGTCAAGATGCCGCGAAATTTCGATCGCCGGGGGCTGGCGCGAAATGTCGCGCTTGGTGGTGTTGGTATCGGTTGCGATCGAGGCTGCGGCGGTGCATGAAGGGACAAGCTGTGAGGAGCCGCGCCGTGAGCGAAAACACCATTACACTTTACGAGGCTGTCGGCGGCGACGCGACGATCCGGGCTCTGTCGCATCGTTTCTACGAGCTGATGGACACGCTGCCGGAGGCGAGCCACGTTCGCGCGGTCCACCCGCCGACGCTCGAAGGCAGCGAAGCGAAATTCTACGAATATCTGACCGGCTATCTCGGCGGCCCGCCCGTCTATGTCGAGAAATACGGCCATCCGCGCCTGAGAAGCCGCCACTTCATCGCCGAGATCGGCCCCGTCGAGCGCGATGAGTGGCTCTTATGCTTCCGCCAGGCGCTGGAAGAGACCGTTCCGAACCCGAAGTTGCGCGAAATCATTCTGCCGCCGATCGAGCGGCTGGCCGATCACATGCAGAACAAGCAATAGGCTCCCGATAATGACGCTCAATCAGCGCTTCTCGCCGCTTTTCCTGGTGCTCTCGGGCCTCTTCGGCTTTGCCGGCGTGGCGCTGGCCGCAGCCGCCGCCCATCTCGATGGCGACGGACACTTCCTTGCCTCGGCCTCCGCCATGTGCCTCGCCCATGCCCCTGCCCTTTTGGCACTGGCGCTTGCCGGCGAAAAGCTGAAGACGGCATGGCTCGCCGGGCTCCTTATGGGCGTCGGCACGCTGCTCTTCTCAGGGGATCTGGTGACGCTTCGCTTTGCAGGCTCAAGCCTGTTTCCGATGGCGGCGCCCACGGGCGGCTTCGCCATGATGTTCGGCTGGCTGGCAATCGCCGCCGGCGCCGTCTTCCGCAACCGCGCTTAAGACCAAGCGGCTTATGCCTGCTGCGGGATCCGGCCGAAGCGCAGCAGATTACCGTGCGGATCGTGGATGTAGAACTCTTCCATGTTCCACGGCCGTACCGTCATGTCGCTGAGCTTCTCGACACCGCGCGCCTTGTATTCCGCATGAAGCGCGCCGATGCCGCCACCGCGCAGATAGACCGATGTGCGCTCGCAGAGCGACCGATCATCCGTCAGCCAGAAATGCAGCTCCATCTCGTCGCGCCGCAAGATGAGATAATCCTTGTCCTGATAGACGATCGTCTCGAAGCCGAGCCCGCCGCGATAAAAGGACAGCGTCTCGCCAATATCGAGCGACGGCAAAACGGGAAGAACCTCGATACGATCTGGATTGTCAGCCACCATCGCTCAGATCCCGTCCACGACCTGAAAGCCCTCGAACACGGGCGGCCCCTTGTACATCCCCTTGCGATCGCCGGCATTGCGATGGGCAGCGCGGAACTGCTCGGACTTCGTCCAGTTGAGGAAATCCTCTTCGCTGCGCCAGATGGTGTGCGAGGAAAACAGCGTATAGCCCTCCTCCGCATTCTCCCGACCGCGCAGCAGCCTGAATTCCACGAAGCCGGGCACCTCCGAAAGGCTGGAATCGCGGTTGCGCCAGACGCTTTCGAATTCCGCCTCCGACCCGGTCGATACCTTGAAGCGGTTCATCGCGATAAACATTGGAACACTCACGCCTTGCGTTTCCTCTCGGCTTCGGGAGCTTCGAAGGCTATCACATTGCGGCCGTCGAGCGCATCCCGTCCAAGCGGCTTTTCCGGCAATTCGCCGGGCATGCGCGCCTCCCAGATCGGAAACTGCTCGACATTGGGATAGTACCTGCGCCGCTCTTCGCGTTCCATCATCAGCTCATAGAGTTCGGGAACCATGCCATCGCCATTGTGGGCGGCCAGCTTGTGCAGGCCGATCAACGTGTACCCTTCCGGGTGTCTATCGCTCATCGGGTGGCGTTTCGCTCGTTCATCGTGGTCAGCGCCCGCTCAAGGCTCGACTTGCTGCCGTTGCGAAGCGGAATGAAGGTCTTGCCGAACTTCTTGCAGCCGGTCTTTACCCTGAGGCACGCATCATGGCTGATACAGTCGATCGGGCAGAAGACGCAGTCGACGGAGGGAAGCACGGTATCGATGCGCGACACTGCTTCGCGCAGCCCGCCATCGTGGTGGATCAGCTCGGCGCCGAAGTTGCTGGCGATCTGGCGCAGATGCGCCACCTGGCAGTCACGCCCGCCGACATAAAGGAAGCTGCGGCCATCGAGCTTGGAACGTCCGGAGGTCTCCTCAACCGTGCTTGTATCCGCACTCACGCGGATTTCCCGGTTAGAACCCTTCTTCGCCTTACGCGCCATTGACCACCCGTTGCTTCATTGATCGGCACACGATTGCTGCGTGTGTGGGTGGACCTTATTAAACTTGATTTTTAGAGTAAAGTATAAAGTTGATTATTTTCATCATATTTTCTGGACGGCCCGATTTTATCGTCGGGCCGCCTGCTGTCAGCGCCCCGTCGTGACCTGCACTTCCTGGGTAAAGGTCCAGATCGGCTTGCCCCATTCGGCCGGCAGCGGCGGGAATGGTGCTGCGCGGCGAACGCCATCGACCACGGCGGCGTCGAGTTCCGGGATGCCGGAGCTGCGCGCCACCGATAGGCTGCTCACGCCGCCGGAGCCGTTGATGCTTAACCGGATGCGAACGCTCATCGCGGCGTTCATCCGCCGGTATTCGGAAGGTACGCGAACGGACCGCCGGATTTTCGATTGCACCTTGCCCGGATAGTTGGCGACAGCCGCACTGCCGGATCCGCTGCGACTTGCAGCGCTGCGCGAATCCTGGTCGGAAGCCTGATCGACGCCATCCGACGCGCCGCGCCGGCTATCCTGCTTGTTTTCGCCCTGTGAACCCGAGCGTGTAACGACCTTCTTCGGCGGCTGCTTCTTCTCGACCGGCTTCGGCTTCTCGACCGGCTTCTGCGCGACCGGCTTCGGATCCGGCGTCGGCACGGTCTCCGGCTCAGGCGGAATTTCCGCCGTCTCGGTCGGCTGCACGGGCGCCACGTCCTCAGGAGTCGCGGGCGGCGTCTCGGTCATCTCCGGCTGAACCTCCGTCGGCACCTCAGTTGCCATCGGCTGAACAACGGAAGTCTCGGCCGGCACCTGCGACGTCAGAACCTCAGGCTCGACTGCCGTCATGTTCTCAGGAGAGACGCGCGTCACTTCCTGCGTTGGCGCGACAGGCTGCGGATCGACCGGCTGCGCGTCGGGCTGAACCTCTGTCGGCTGCTGCGCGGTTTCGGGCTGCACCTCCTCAGCGACGATCTCTTCCGGCTGCGGCTCTGCCTTCTCTTCACCCGACGATGCCTGGTCGAGATCCGAATCGCCGAGCATGATCACGCTCACCGTCTCGCCCGCCTCTTCCTCCGGCTGCTCCGGGGTGACGACGACGCCGACGATCAGCGCGATGGCGAGCGCGCCGTGAAAGATGAAGGAGCCGATGCAGGCAGCCGTTACGCCGAGCTTGCCGCGATGCGGCCGGGTGGCCGCCGGCATCTCGACGCTCGCATCCATCAGCGGCGCCGCCGCATGGCCGTTGCTGGCACTGCGCGGGTCCTGCGGGAAGGACGAAATCTGCGCCTGGCGCGTATAGTGAAGAACGGCTTCCGCGGCCGGCTGGCGCGCGACGTTGCGAAGATCCGACAACTCGTGGCCGGGATGCATGCCCGGATTGTTGTCGTTCACAACGCCATCGGCGACCGTCTCGTCGAAGAGAACCTGTCTCGGCTTTGATCTCGCTGAAACCACCATTTTGGATGCCTTGTACCGCTGCAACGCAAGAGGCCGGGGCTATCCCCGGCCGTCGCTCAACCTTCGAAAGGAATGGAAACCTGGGAGCGGGTCACAAGACCTTTCATGCACTCGCCCTTGTCCGGGCCTTCGCACGCCGGCGTGTCGTTGATCAGCACCCGCGTCACCGCTTCGCATTTCACAGTCGGCATATCGAACTGCCGCACCCGCTTCTTGCCCTGCGGCAGATCGCGGAAATCGAGAACCGTGATCTTGTCGACGGCGTTCTTGTCGTTGAAGAACGCGAGTTCGAAGGAAACCTTGGTGATGTCTTGAGGCAGCGTGTTCAGCGCCACGAAGGTCATCATGCAGCCCTTCTGCGATGGGACCAGCCCGTTGAGTTCCACATCGAGCGCCGCCTTCGGCGCGGCTGCCGCGGCGGGCTCCTGCGCATAGGCCTGGATCGCGCCCGTCAGCACCAGAGAGCCGGCCGCCAAAAGCGTTGCAAATCGTGTGACCGGCCTCGTGACTACCATTGTGTCTCTCCACTGAATTTCAGAAACTTGACTTACAAAGTCCGCTATTGCGTCTTTAAAAAATGATGACTATGAGAGTCAAGATACTTGTAGGTCGCAGGGGCCATTTTTGGCCTACCTAGAGAAGCAAAAAAGCCAACGAAATGATGGTCGAGAAGCCGGACACACTGAAGCAAACGCTATTGGCGCGCGACGCCGTGGCCGACGTCCGAATCCTGGAGAGCAGCGAGATTTTTCGCGGCGCCAACGAGATCGTCATTCGCCACGATGGCGCTTTGTACCGAATGAAAATCACCCGCCAGGGCAAACTAATTCTGAATAAGTAGGGGTAGACAATGACTGAGAACACCAAGCCTTCACCGGCCGAGATCCGCGCCTTCCGCGCCGAAAACCCTAAGATGCGCGAGCGCGATATCGCCGCCCAGCTCAAGGTTTCCGAGGCAGCGCTCGTTGCAGCAGAAGTCGGCATTTCCGCCACCCGCATCGACGGCAGCGCGCTCAAGCTTCTGGAACGCGTCGCCGAGCTCGGCGAGGTCATGGCGCTTTCGCGCAACGAAAGCGCCGTCCACGAAAAGATCGGTGTCTACGAGAACATCAAGACCGGTGGCCAGGGCGCCATCGTGCTCGGCGAGAACATCGACCTGCGCATCTTCCCGAGCCGCTGGGTCCACGCCTTCGCGGTCACCAAGAAGGACGGCGATCAGGAGCGCCTGAGCCTGCAGTATTTCGACAAGGCCGGCACCGCTGTGCACAAGGTTCACCTGCGCCCGGCCTCCAACGTCGAGGCCTATCACTCTATCGTGAACGACCTGAAGATCGAGGACCAGTCGCAGGACTTCGTCGCCGACGACAGCAAGACGCCAGCCGACGAGAGCGGCAGCGTCACCAAGGACGAACTGCGCGACCACTGGAGCAAGATGACCGACACGCACGAGTTCTTCGGCATGCTGCGCAAGCTGAAGATTGGCCGCCAGGCCGCCGTGCGCACCGTTGGCGACGACTATGCCTGGCAGCTCGACAACACCGCGACCGCAGAGATGATGCATGCTTCGGTGAAATCCGGCCTGCCGATCATGTGCTTCGTCGGCAATGACGGCATCGTCCAGATCCACTCCGGCCCGATCTTCAACATCCAGCCGATGGGCCCGTGGATCAACATCCTCGACGAGACCTTCCACCTGCATCTGCGCCAGGACCACATCGCCGAGACCTGGGCCGTGCGCAAGCCGACCAAGGATGGCCACGTCACCTCCGTCGAGGTCTACGGCGCCAACGGCGAAATGATCATCCAGTTCTTCGGCAAGCGCCACGAAGGATCCGCGGAACGCGCCGACTGGCGCGATATCGTCGAAAGCCTGCCCAAGGCGACCAGCGTAGCGGCGTAAGCCGAAGGAGATGATGATGCCGAACCACAATCGCGGTTCATTCAACAAGACGTCCATGCTGCGGGGCCTCATGGCCCTGCCGCTGGCAGCCTCGTTTCTCGCCTTCTCGCCGGCTGCCCATGCCGAAGACAAGATCGACAGCACCCGCCTGATCTCGATCGGCGGCGACCTCACCGAGATCATCTATGCGCTCGGCGAAGAAAAGCACCTGATCGCTCGCGACACGACCAGCCTGTTTCCCGAACAGGCCCTGAAGCTGCCCGACGTCGGCTACATGCGCGCGCTGTCGCCGGAAAACATCCTCGCCATGAACCCGACGGCGATCGTCGCCGTCGAGGGATCCGGCCCGCCGGAAGCGTTGACGGTGCTGCGCAGCGCCAGCGTTCCCTTCGAGACGGTGCCGAATGCCTATACGCGTGACGGCATCCTCGCCAAGATCGACAAGGTCGGCGCGCTCCTTGGCGTCGAACCAAAGGCCGCCGAGCTGCACAAGCAGGTCGCGACCGATCTCGACGCCGCGATTTCAGACGCTGCCAAGTACCCTGAAGGCGAACGCAAGCGCGTTCTCTTCATCCTCAGCATGCAGGGCGGCAAGATCATGGCTTCGGGCACCGGAACGGCGGCCGATGGCATCATCAAGCTCGCCGGCCTGGTCAACGCCGTCGGCACCTTCCCGGGCTACAAGCCGCTGACGGACGAGGCGATCATCGAAGCCAAGCCCGACGTCATCCTGATGATGAACCGTGGCGACGGCGCAGGCACCAAGAACGAAGACCTGATGACACAGCCGGCTTTGGCGCTGACGCCCGCCGTACAGAACAAGGCGATCATCCGCATGGACGGCCTGCACCTGCTCGGCTTCGGCCCGCGCACGGCAAGCGCCGTGCGCGAACTCACCAAGGCGATCTACGGGGGCTGACCATGGCGGTGCCGAACGACATGGACGGACGTCGCATCGTGTTTTCGGCCTCGGGGATGCGTGAGCGTCACCGGGCCGGCGACCGCTCGCTGCTGGCACTGGCGGTCATCGCCCTGCTGGTGGTCGGCTCCGTCCTGTCGTTGCTGTTTTCGGTCACGACCGGTGCTTCGGATGCGTCCTTCCTCGACGTGATCGCCAATGTCGCCGGATCCGATGATGCGCTCAGCATGCGCGACCGCATCATCATCTTCGACATCCGCATGCCGCGCGCCATCCTCGGCTTCCTCGTCGGCGGTTCGCTGGCGGTGTCGGGCGCCGTCATGCAGGGCCTGTTTCGCAACCCGCTGGCCGATCCCGGCCTCGTCGGCGTCTCCTCCGGCGCCGGCCTCGGCGCGGTCGTCATGATCGTGCTCGGCGGCGGCTTCGTCGCCCCGCTCTACGTCCTGCTCGGCATCTACGCGCTTCCATTCGCAGCCTTCGCCGGCGGCCTCGCCACGACGCTGCTTCTCTATCGCATCGCTACCAGCAACGGCCAGACCTCCGTCGCGACCATGCTGCTTGCCGGTATCGCGCTCGGCTCGCTTGCCGGCGCCATGACCGGCCTGCTCGTCTACATGGCCAACGACCAGCAGCTGCGTGACCTCACCTTCTGGGGCATGGGCTCGCTCGCCGGTTCGACATGGACCAAGATCGCCGCCGCCGGCCCGATCATCCTCCTGTCCTTCATCGTCGTCCCCTTCCTGGCCAAGGGCCTCAACGCCATCACGCTCGGCGAAGCTGCGGCCTTCCACATGGGCGTTCCCGTCCAGCGGCTGAAGAACATCGCCATCGTCACCGTCGCGGCCGCGACGGGCGCATCGGTTGCCGTCAGCGGCGGCATCGGCTTTGTCGGCATCGTCGTGCCGCATGTGCTCCGCATGGCGATCGGCCCCGACCACCGCTATCTCCTGCCGGCCTCGGCGCTCCTCGGCGGTTCGCTGCTGATCTTCGCCGACGTGATCGCCCGCACCATCGTCGCGCCCGCCGAACTGCCGATCGGCATCATCACCGCGGCCGTCGGCGGCCCGTTCTTCCTCTGGATCCTGCTGCGCCAGCGTTCCCGCCTTGCCCTTTGAGTATCTGCCATGATCGAAGTCTCCGGCGTCTCCGTCCGCCTGTCGGGCAAAACCATCGTTGAAGACGTCGGCTTCACCGCCGCCTCGGGCAAGCTGACCGCGATTGCCGGGCCGAACGGCTCCGGCAAGACGACCACGATGAAGGCCGTATCCGGCGAACTCCCCTACAGCGGCTCGATCCGCATCAACGGCGAAGACGTGCGCGGGCTGCAGCCATACCAGCTGGCGGCCGTGCGCGGCGTGTTGCCCCAGGCAAGCAACATCTCCTTCCCCTTCACCGTCCGCGAGATCGTCCGCATGGGCCTGACCTCGGGGCTGAACCGCAATCCCGAGCGCGCCGAGCAGACGGCGGCCAAGGCGCTGTCTTCCGTCGATCTCGACGGCTACGAAGGACGCTTCTACCAGCACCTCTCCGGCGGCGAGCAGCAGCGCGTGCAGCTTGCCCGCGTGCTTTGCCAGATCTCCGAGCCCGTCGTCGACGGAAAGCCGCGCTGGCTGCTGCTCGACGAGCCGGTCTCCAGCCTCGATATCAGCCACCAGCTGACGATCATGCGGCTTGCCCGCGCCTTCTGCGATGCCGGCGGCGGCGTCATCGCCGTGATGCACGACCTGAACCTGACAGCACTCTTCGCCGACCAGATCATTCTCATGCGGCAGGGCGGCCTCGCGGCCCGCGGCACGGTGCACGAGGTGCTGACCGACGAGACCATGCACTCGGTCTTCGGCTGCCCGCTGCGCATCAACAAGGTGCCCGACGACGGCACCCCTTTCGTGCTCGCCCACAGCGCCGTCGGCGGCTGATCACGCGCGGAACCTTTTGCCCACAACCCGCGTTAAGCCATTGATTTGGGTCATTGCCGGGCATCTGTGTTCATGCAAGCTTGCGTTCTGATCCTGTGTTTAACCAGGCGGTGCGAAACCGCGCCGTAACAATGGAGAAAACCATGGCATCTTTCCTTCAGTCCGGCCGTCACCGTCGCAATGGCAGCGCCGCTCTTCACAATATCGAGGCAACGGTCGAGGACCAGATCGCATCGCTGCAGGATGAAATCGCGTCGCTGACGAAGCTGATCAGCAAGAACTCGCGCAAGCAGAGCGAAAAACTGAGCGCCCAGGCGGCATCCGGCTACGAAGATCTCGTTGCCCGCAGCGAGGACTTGCTGCGCGACCTGCAGGATGGTTATCTGCGCGGCGCTTCCGAAGTGCGCGACACCGTTCGCAGGCACCCGGTCGCAACCATCGGCGCTGCTGCCGCATTCGGACTGGTCGTTGCCCTCCTGGCACGACGCTAAGGAGGCTAGATGCTGTTCCCGATCCTCAGCCTCCTGGTAGGCACGAGTGTTCACCGCACCGTTGCGCGCACCAAGCGCAACGGTATTTTCATTGCCATCGCCGCGATTTTCGTGCTGACCGCCTATGCGCTTGCCGTCACAGCCGGCGCGATCTGGCTTGCCGGCATTTACGGCGCCGTCGGAGCTGCACTCTTTCTGGCGGCTTGCGCGCTTCTGATCGCCATCATCGTGCTGATCGTCATGATGGTGATGAATGCGCAGGAAGCGCGACGCGCCAAAGAACGCAAGCAGGCGTTCGAAACGGCCGCTGCGGCCAGTCTCGGTATCATCCGCTCGCAGCCGCTTCTGACCGCCGGCGTGATCGCCGCCATGGTCGCCGCCAATCTCTTCACCTCGAAGGATCGCGACTGACGGCACCGCCGCTTTCGCTGAACGCATAAAAAAACCGGCGCCCGCAAGGGTCAGCCGGTTTTTCCTTGTCCGATCAATGCAGTCTCAGAAGGCGAAGGCCTTGGAGGTCAGCGGCGACGAGGTCGCATCCGGTCCGAACTCGGCTTCACCAGTGATCTGCAGCATTTCCTGCAGGCGCTGGCGGGCGCGATTGACGCGGCTCTTGATCGTTCCGACCGCGCAGCCGCAGATTTCGGCCGCTTCCTCATAGGAAAAGCCGGATGCGCCGACCAGAATGATCGCTTCGCGCTGGTCGCTCGGCAGTTGCTCGAGCGCCTTCTTGAAGTCCTGAAGGTCGAGCGCGCCGTATTGCGATGGGTGCGTCGCCATGGATTCCGTGAACAGGCCATCGCTGTCCTGAATCTCGCGACCCGCCTTGCGCATTTGGCTGTAAAGCTCGTTGCGCAGGATGGTGAAGAGCCAGGCCTTCATGTTGGTGCCCATCTCGAAGTGGTCCTGCTTGGCCCACGCCTTCATGATGGTGTCCTGCACGAGGTCATCGGCGCGGTCATGACGACCGATCAGCGAGATGGCGAATGCGCGCAGGCTTGGGAGAGCCGAAAGGAGCTCGCGTTTGAAGCTTGGTTGCTGCTTGTCCATAGATCGACCTTCACTTCGCTGCTTTGGCCGAGGCCAGTTCGGCCTGGTCAAGCTTTTCGAGGAGATCGAGGAAACGATCGGGGATCGCTTCTTCCTGAACGGCAGCGTAAAGCGACCTCAAACGCACCCCGATCTGGCTGTTGGGATCCATGATGTCGCTTGCACGTAACTCAGCGCGTTGGCCGTCTATGTCTTCGTTGTTCCGGCTTGTCATTAACTTTTCACTTCTTGTCCGTTGTCTCTAAGCCTCGCGTACCGCTGCGTGAAAACCTTCATTCCGGTCCCCCGCCGCCTCGGTCGAATTCTCGCCGGACAACCCTCTCGGAATGCATGTCGTGTCGCAGGTCAGTTTACGATGAGCCCCTTCTCGTGGGCAGTAGAATGCGCGGTGGTAAAAAAAGTTCCTGATCATCTGGAACTTTTTTCAGGTAGTGTGCGTTCTCGATGCACTGGAGCTGTTTTTCGGCCCTGCTTATGGGAGCTTTCTATGACACTTTCTACTCGAATTGCGCCGCACCTTCCTTATCTGCGCCGCTATTCACGGGCGTTGACCGGCACACAGACATCAGGCGACGCGTATGTCGCCGCAGTGCTTGAGGCAATCATTGCCGACATATCCATTTTCCCTGACACATCGAACGACCGCGTCGCACTCTACAAACTGTTCACGACGCTGTTTGGTTCCTCGACGGTGCAGATTCCAGAACCCTCCTCCCCCTATGCCTGGGAGCAGCGCGCCACCATCAACCTCGGCAAGGTCTCGCCGCGCGCCCGTCAGGCCTTCATCCTGGCCTCGGTCGAAAACTTCCGCGTCGGCGAAATCGCCGAAATCCTCGACAGCGAGGAAAGCGAAGTGGCGACCCTGCTCGACAGCGCATCGCGCGAGATTTCCCGCCAGGTCGCGACCGATATCATGATCATCGAGGACGAACCGCTGATCGCCATGGATATCGAGCAGATGGTCGAAAGCCTCGGCCACCGCGTTACCGGCATCGCCCGCACCCATACGGAAGCCGTGGCGCTGTATAACAAGACCAAGCCGAGCATGGTTCTCGCCGACATCCAGCTTGCCGACGGCAGCTCGGGTATCGACGCGGTCAACGACATCCTGAAGACCTCGAGCGTGCCGGTGATCTTCATCACCGCCTTCCCCGAGCGCCTTCTGACCGGTGAGCGTCCCGAGCCGACCTTCCTCGTCACCAAGCCATTCAACCCTGACATGGTCAAAGCTCTGATCAGCCAGGCGCTTTTCTTCAACGAAAGCACGAAGGCAGCCGCCTGACGCTATATTTCAGCCATTGCGGAACAATGCGAAAGGGGGAGCGTTCCAGTCCATCTGCAGCGCTCCCCGGATATTAAGATTTTATCTAGCGCTTGCCTCTAAAAAGAAGCGGTGGGCGGACTTTAGGGTCTGCTGGCGGCATAAACGGATTGAAGGAAAGGCGGCTGGGTGAAGAGGACTGGACCATTGGCCGGCACGCCCTTCGCATTGGAAGGCAAGGAGCTCTTGATGGAGCGGGCGCTCGCGAGCGCCGGCATCGCCGTTGTCTATCAGGATCCCGATCTCGGCATCGTCTACGCCGAGAACCTCCCCGCGCATCTTGAACACGCCGTTCTACCCGGCGGCAGCGATGCCGACATGTTCGGCGAGGTCCACGCGCGCAATCTCGAAACACTGAAGCGCAAGGTGCTGGAAACCGGCACGCCGGCCAGCACCGAGGCCGACATCGCCATCGATGGCGAAATGCGCACCTACGAAATCAAGGTGCAGCGCGTCACGCTCGGCCACGAGATCGGCCTGCTGTCTATTATCACCGAGATCACCGAGACCAGACACCGCGAGAAGGTGCTGAAGTCGCTTCTGCGCGAACTCTCGCACCGC
This sequence comes from Rhizobium sp. 01N48, assembly GCF_056399145.1. NCBI lineage: Bacteria > Pseudomonadati > Pseudomonadota > Alphaproteobacteria > Hyphomicrobiales > Rhizobiaceae > Rhizobium > Rhizobium sp. 01N48. The sequence goes on along the minus strand of NZ_JBFTQT010000010.1, from coordinate 193,778 downwards.
TCGAAGAACCTGCTTGCCATTATCCAGGGCATCGCCACGCAGACCGCCCGCAACACGCTGTCTCTCGACAGCTTCCTCGTAAAATTCCGCGGCCGGCTCCAGTCGCTGTCGAACTCGCAGGACCTTATCACCGACAGTAGCTGGCGCGGCGCCTTCCTCTTCGAACTCACCCGCAAGCAGTTCGCCCCCTATTGGCCGGAGAGCGCCGGCCCCCTGCCCGTCACCGGGCTCAATGTTCACCTGACCCCGAACGCCGCGGTTCATGTCGGATTGGCGCTCCACGAGTTGATCGTCAATTCGGCGACCTTCGGCGCCATTGCCGGCGGTGCGCCCGCGATCGCGCTAGACTGTCAGGAAACCATGCACGGCGACCGCAAGGCGATCAGCTTCACCTGGACCGAAGCGCTGCCCAACGACGAAGTCCACGAGTTCAGCGACAACAGCTTCGGCCGCATCGTGCTAGAGCGCGTCGTGCCCTCGTCGGTCAACGGCAAGGCCGATCTGCGCCTGACGCCGGGCCGCATCGAGTATCACCTGCTGATCCCCGATACCGAATTCGAGATCCTCAAGCGCGCGCCGCAGCAGGTCGGCGGCGTCTGACCGTCACCACCTGACATTCCATCGATTTTTATTGAAAACCGCGCACAAGAAAACAGCCAGTGCGAGGGCGGCGCACCGGCTGTTTTCACTCACCGGGAGGGGACCGTGAGTGTGATCCGAAGGTGGTTTGGGGGCGCGCATTTTTGGGTCGATGCGATCACCATTCGGATATCGCCATAACGGGCTATGCGAGGAATGGTTCCCGCTCTTCACGAAAAATCTCTGATTTTTTCAATTATTCTTCCGCTGTGAAGATTGGCGCGGCCGCAAGCGCCCATCGAGCGACTTGACAGCAATCAACTCGAAATCGAAAAGCCGTTCTAAAACAGCAGCATACACTTCCCCTCAAGCCCGCCCTATGCTAAAATTTTACCGTTTGATAAATTTTTTATCCTGAGTTACGCTTCGTTCCACTGGCCGTTTACCTATAATGAGGGAACTTCAATGGAACGTCTGGACACTGGGATTCATGCTGGCCGGCTTTCGCCCGCCGAGTATGACAAGAATTTCTCCGATCTTCACCCGCGCCTCGACAAGCACGAGGCCCTGGTCGCCTCCGACCGCTGTTATTTCTGTTATGACGCGCCCTGTATGACGGCCTGTCCCACCGCCATCGATATCCCGCTCTTCATCCGGCAGATATCGACTGGCAATCCTCTCGGCTCCGCCAAGACCATCTTCGATCAGAACATCCTGGGCGGCATGTGCGCCCGTGTCTGTCCCACCGAAGAACTCTGCGAGCAGGCCTGTGTGCGCAACACGGCCGAGGAACGCCCCGTCGAGATCGGCCGTCTGCAGCGCTACGCCACCGATGCGGCGATGCAGGCTGGCAAGCAGTATTACACCCGTGCTGCTTCATCAGGAAAGAAGATAGCCGTCGTCGGCGCAGGCCCGGCCGGGCTTGCCGCCGCACACCGCCTCGCCGTCAAGGGCCATGAGGTCGTGATCTACGACGCCAAGCCGAAATCCGGCGGCCTCAACGAATACGGCATCGCCACCTACAAGTCCGTCGACGGCTTCGCGCAGAAGGAAGTCGACTATGTGCTCTCGATCGGCGGCATCGAGGTCCAACATGGGCAATTGCTCGGCCGCGACTTCCAGCTCGCAGACTTGCAACAGCAATATGACGCCGTCTTCCTCGGCATCGGCCTATCGGGCGTAAACGCATTGCGCGTCGAGGGCGAAAACCTCGCCGGCGTCGACGACGCGGTCGACTTCATCGCGGCGCTGCGCCAGACCGACAACAAGGCCGACATCGCCATCGGCCGCCGCGTCATCGTGCTCGGCGGCGGCATGACCGCCATCGATGCGGCCGTGCAGGCAAAGCTGCTCGGCGCCGAGGAAGTGACCATCTGCTACCGCCGCGGCAAGGAGCACATGAACGCGTCTGAGTTCGAGCAGGATCTGGCGACCTCCAAAGGCGTCATCATCCGCCACTGGCTGGCGCCGAAGGCGATCCTTGCACAGGACGGCAAGGTCGCGGCCCTTGAGGTCGAATACACCACGCTGTCGGAAGGCCGCCTGGCGACCACCGGCGAAACCGGCGTCATTGCCGCCGACCAGATCTTCAAGGCGATCGGCCAGGCTCTCGTTTCGTCGAGCCTTGGAAGCCTGCGCCTGGAGTCCGGACGCATCGTCGTTGATGCCGAAGGCCGCACTTCGCTTGACGGCGTCTGGGCCGGCGGCGACTGCGTCTTCGGGGGCAACGACCTCACCGTCTCGGCCGTCGCCAATGGCCGCGACGCCGCCGAATCCATTCACTGCATGCTGGCCGCCGATGCGCAGCCGGCCGTTGCCGTCGCCTGAAGGGGAGAGTGAACCATGGCTGATCTCCGCAACAATTTCGTCGGCATCAAATCGCCGAACCCCTTCTGGCTCGCCTCGGCGCCGCCGACAGACAAGGCCTACAACGTCGAGCGCGCCTTCAAGGCGGGCTGGGGCGGCGTGGTCTGGAAGACGCTGGGCGAGGAAGGCCCGCCCGTCGTCAACGTCAACGGCCCGCGCTACGGCGCGATCTGGGGCGCCGACCGCCGCCTGCTCGGTCTGAACAACATCGAGCTGATCACCGACCGCGACCTCTACACCAACCTGCGCGAGATGAAGCAGGTGAAAATGAACTGGCCGGACCGCGCGCTGATCGCCTCGATCATGGTCCCCTGCGAGGAAGAGAGCTGGAAGGCGATCCTGCCGCTGGTGGAAGAGACCGGCGCCGACGGCATCGAACTCAACTTCGGCTGTCCGCACGGCATGTCCGAGCGTGGCATGGGCGCCGCCGTCGGCCAGGTGCCTGAATATATCGAAATGGTAGTGCGCTGGTGCAAGCAATACACCCGCATGCCCGTCATCACCAAGCTGACGCCCAATATCACCGACATCAGGAAGCCAGCGCGCGCTGCAAAGGCCGGCGGCACCGACGCCGTGTCGCTGATCAACACGATCAACTCGATCACCTCGGTCAATCTCGACACCTTCTCGCCGGAACCCTCGATCGACGGACGCGGCAGCCACGGCGGCTATTGCGGCCCGGCGGTCAAGCCGATCGCGCTCAACATGGTGGCCGAGATCGCCCGCGATCCGGAAACCCAGGGCCTGCCGATCTCAGGCATCGGCGGCGTCACCACCTGGCGCGATGCCGCCGAGTTCCTGGCGCTCGGCGCCGGCAACGTGCAGGTCTGCACGGCGGCGATGACCTACGGCTTCAAGATCGTCCAGGAGATGATCTCGGGCCTGTCAGACTGGATGGACGCCAAGGGCCACCGCAACCTCGACGACATTACCGGCCGCGCCGTGCCCAACGTCTCCGACTGGCAGTATCTGAACCTCAACTACATCGCCAAGGCGAAGATCGACCAGGACGCCTGCATCAAGTGCGGCCGCTGCCACATCGCCTGCGAGGACACCTCGCACCAGGCGATCACTCAATTCGTCAATGGCGTCAGGCACTTCGAGGTGATGGAAGACGAATGCGTCGGCTGCAACCTCTGCGTCAACGTCTGTCCCGTCGAAAACTGCATCACCATGGAGCAGCTTCCATCCGGCAGCCTCGACGAACGCACCGGCAAGACCGTCGACCCCAACTACGCCAACTGGACGACGCACCCGAACAACCCGATGGCCAGACAAGCCGCGGAGTAAGTTCGAAGGTGTCGCGGGACGCTCCGCGGCACCTCTAGTAGAGTTTTTCGCCGCACGGACGTGCGGCTACTGGATCCCTGTGACGAGCACAGGGATGAGGGAGTTTGTGGGAGCGCCACGCCGATCTCCACCCTCATTCCTGTCCTTGTGACAGGAATCCAGCCACCGCGCGTCCGCGCGGTGAATGACCCACCTTAAGCTTCGGCGTCACCTTGGCCCGCAAAGCCAGCGCCCGAAAACACCTTCCGATAAGCCCCCGGGCTGGTCCCCAGCCGGCGGCGAAAATGGTGCCGCATCGTTGCCGGCGTGCCGAAGCCGCAGGCGGTGGCGATGTCGCCGAGCGATGCCTCGCCCTTCAGCTCCAGGAGTTCGCGCGCATGTCGCAGCCGCTCGGTGAGCAACCATTCGCCGACGCTCGATCCCGTGGTCGCCTCGAAGCGGCGCTGGAATGTGCGCTGGCTCATCCCTGCCTTGGCCGCAAGCAAGCTGATCGGCTGATCCTCATCGAGCCGCGCCCGCATCCATTCGATGAGCGGCCCGAGCCGTACGCCTTCGCGCGGCTGCGGCACCGGAGCGCGGATGAACTGCGCCTGCCCGCCCTCGCGATGCGGCGGCACGACCAGGCGCCGGGCGACCGAATTGGCCGCCTCCGCGCCGAAATCGCCGCGCACCACATGCAGGCAGAGATCGATGCCGGCGGCACTCCCTGCCGCCGTCAGCATCCGCCCCTCGTCCATGTAGAGCACGTCGGCATCAAGCCCGATCTCGGGATAGCGCTCGGCGACGGAAGCGACATAACGCCAATGCGTCGTCGCCCGCTTGCCCGCAAGCAATCCCGAGGCGGCCAGAACCGCAACACCCGAGCATAGCGACATGATCCGCGCGCCACGCCCATGCGCCGCTTGCAACGCCTTTATCAGCCCGTCGGGCACCGGCGCATCGATCGCCCGCCAACCGGGAACGACAATCAGATCGGCATCATCGAGATCGTCGAGACCGCCATCGACGGTGACGCTCAGCCCACCGGCCGCGCGAAGCGGACCGGGTTCGACGCCGCAGGCGCGAAAGCGATACCAGTTCGCCCCCATCTCCGGCCTCGGCAGACCGAAAACCTCGTAGGCGATGCCGAATTCGAAGGTGCACAGGCCGTCATAGACGAGCACGGCGACCTTGGGTCCTAATAGTGCGACAGCATTTGGCATGATCTTTACGCCAGTCGTCATTATGGCCAGTTTCGCCAACACCTATCATCGCGCATCTTCTGCAGCAACAGCAACGACAGGAGACCCCGATGACCGACATGATCCCCGAACCACAGCCCGCAACCCACCCCGCGACACCAAGCTACGTCGCCGAAATCCCGGCCGCGGCACCGGAGGCGATCGCCGCCTATTACGCCCGCAAGCTCGCCTTCGAGACCGATTGCTGGGACGTCCACGCCTCGCTTGCATCAGGACGCATCGACTTCGTCCTCCTCGACGTCCGCTCTCCCGCGATGTTCGCCCTGTCGCATGTGCCCGGCGCCCAGAACCTGCCGCACGGGAAGATGACCGCGCACCGCATGTCCGCGTGGCCATCGGGCACCCTCTTCGTCGTCTATTGCGCCGGCCCACATTGCAACGGCACCGACAAGGCGGCCCTTCGCCTTGCAAGGCTCGGCTACCGGGTCAAGGTGATGATCGGCGGCATGACCGGTTGGGCCGATGAAGGCTTCGATTTCGAAACGGGACCAGCCAACGAAGCCGCATAACGACGGGCATATGCACCGAACGGGGAGATTGAGTTTTCCGCGCTGGCGCGCATAGTCATCGCAGGCTCAAGAGGTGGCCCGCATGACCCGTCATATCGTTGCCATCGGCCCGCTGCCGCCGCCGCTCCACGGCTTTTCTTTCGCCACGGCGGCGATGGTGGACCTACTCTTGGAAGATCACACCGTGGTCACCAGCAACCTCTCGCCACCGGCAGGCGGTTCCCGCCTCTGGCGGCACCCGGCGAAGGCAATCAAGGTCTTGGCCGCGCTAGCCAGCCTCGCGCGCGAACGCGGACGTCTAGACAAGGCCTGCTACCTCGCCTGCGACGGCGGCTTCGGCCAGCTTTACACGCTGCTCATAGTGGCGTTCGCCCGGCTCTTCGCCTACCCGACCTACCTTCATCACCACAGCTTTCGCTACATCGACCGGCCGAGCCTCACCATGCGCGCCATCCTGGCGCTCGCCGCTCCCGACCTCACGCATGTCTTTCTCTGCGGCATGATGCGCGACCGCTTCGCCGACAACTATGACCGGCGCCTGCACACCGCCATCATCTCCAACGCCGCCTTCGTGCCTCCACAGAACGAGGACGCGGTGATCCCCGCCCGCCCGCTGACGATCGGCATGCTCAGCAACCTCAGCCGCGCCAAGGGGCTGGAGACGTTTCTCGATCTGCTGCGGCAGGCGATCCTGCAGGGGCTGCCGATCCGTGCCGTCCTTGCCGGCCCGGCGACCGATAGCGCCGACCGCGCCATGATCGACGCGGCGCTGAATGAATTCGCCAGCACGCTCGATTATCGCGGCCGCGTGCTCGGCGACGAAAAGGCGAAATTCTATCGCGACATCGACGTCTTCGTCTTCCCGACGACCTATGCCAACGAGGCCCAGCCCCTCGTCGTCTTCGAGGCCAAGGCGGCCGGAAACGACGTCATTGCCTTTGATCGCGGCTGCATCCGCAAACAGCTCGATGAGACCGATCTCCTCATCCCCGCCGACGGCGCGTTCACGGACATAGCCATCGCCTGGCTCTCGGAAATCCCCTCGGACGGCAGGCGAGACCAGCGAAGACATGAGGTCCGGCAGGTCTACGAGATCAGGCAGAAAACCGCGCGCAAGCAGGCGAAGTCCTTGATGCAGTGAAATTTCCTGCCCGGCGGGTGGAAATCCGGATGGCTTGACGCATATTTTCAATCCTGCTCATTAGAGATCTATCTCGCGTCCCGAACCGAAAACTGGAAATCCCACAGCATGCCCCCTTGCAGCGCGCTTCGCGCCCACACCAGCGATTGCCACGCAGCGGCAGACGTTTTTCCGGTTCTCCCGATGGCCGAGGCTGCCCCGTATGATCGGGAGCATGGTCCATCGTGAACGAGAATTCGAGCGAGAATTTCGGCAAGGTCGACCTCACTAATTGCGACCGCGAACCCATCCATCGCCTCGGCGCCATCCAGCCTTTCGGCTTCCTGCTGGTCGTTTCCTCGGACTGGATGGTGGCGCGCGCTTCCGCCAATCTCGAACAGTTCGTCGGCATCGCTTGCGATGAGATCATTGGCCAGCCTGTCTCGCGCGTGATCAGCGGCAAGACCATGCACACGCTGCGCAACCGGCTGAGCATCATGCGCGGCCCTGACGTGGTGGAGCGCCTCTTCGGCATCGAGCTTTCCGAAGGCGGTCCGCTCTTCGACATCGCCATCCACATGAGCGACGATCAGGTCGTGATCGAGGCCGAGCCCTCGCAGGAAGGCGCGCAAGGCGGCTCGCCGGTGTCGATCCGCAGCATGATGGGTCGTCTCGACCAGGCCGAAACGCTGGAAACCTTCTTCCGTGAAGGCGCCCGCCAGGCCCGCGCGCTCACCGGCTTCGACCGCGTCATGGTCTACCGCTTCGACGAAAGCGGCGCCGGCGAAGTGGTGGCGGAAGCCGCGCGCGCCGGCATCGGCTCGTTCCTCGGCCTGCATTACCCGGCCTCCGACATTCCCGTGCAGGCGCGTGCGCTCTACACCCGCAATCTCTTCCGCATCATCGCCGACATCGACGCCGTCAATGTGCCTCTGGTGCCTGAGATCGATGCGCATGGACGCTCGCTCGATCTCTCCATGTCGATCCTGCGCTCGGTATCGCCCATCCACATCGAGTATCTGAAGAACATGGGCGTCGGCGCCTCGCTGTCGATCTCGATCGTCGTCGACGGCAAGCTTTGGGGCCTGTTTGCCTGCCACCACTATTCCGCCCGCCTCCCCTCCTTCGAGCGCCGCACGACATCGGAACTGTTCGGCCAGATGTTCGCCTCACGGCTGGAGAGCCGCGAGCGGCGGCTTGCGCTCGAGTTCGAAACCAAGGCCCGCCAGATCGCCGACCGGCTGCTGACCTCGGTCGCCGACAATGCCAGCCTGCTCGACGATCCCTCCTGGCTGATCGACGCGCTGGCCGACGCGATCCCGGCCGATGGCATCGGCGTCTGGATCAACGGCCGCTCGGCGCTGAACGGCATCACCCCGTCGCAGGCTGAATTCGGCGAGCTCGTCCGTGTCCTCAACCGCAACTCGGCCGGCCGCGTGTTTTCGACCGACAGCATCGCCGAGACATGGCCGGGAACGATATCAGGCGATATCGTGGCCGGGCTGATCGCCATTCCTATCTCGCGCTCGCCGCGCGACTACGTGGTTCTGTTCCGCCAGGAGATCGTGCGCTCCGTGCGCTGGGCGGGCGATCCGCACAAGCCTGTCGAATACGGCCCGAACGGTCCGCGCCTGACGCCGCGCAAGAGCTTCGAGACCTGGTCCGAGCTGGTACGCCAGCACTCGCAGCCCTTCTCCGCCGCCGAACGCCGCGTTGCCGAAACCATTCGTGTCACGCTGATCGAGGTCGTGCTGCGGCTGACCGATGAAGCCAACGCCGTGCGCCAGCAGGCCAACGAACGGCAGGAACTGCTGATCGCCGAACTGAACCACCGCGTGCGCAACATATTGAGCCTCATCAGCGGCCTGATCCGCCAGTCGCGCGGCACGACGGACAGCACCGACGAGTTCATCGGCCATCTCGAAGGCCGCGTGCAGGCGCTGTCGCGCGCCCACGACCAGATCACCCGCGACCACTGGGCGCCGGCGCCGCTGCGCGCGCTGCTGCAGGCCGAAGCCGCCGCCTATCTCGGCCCGAATGCCGCGCGCATCATCATGAACGGGCCAGAAGTGCTGCTCGCGCCGCAGGCGTTTTCGATCTCGGCGCTGGTGTTCCACGAACTGGTGACCAACAGCGCCAAATACGGAAGCCTCTGCGACAGCGGCACCGTCGGGGTCGATTGGCACAAGGACGACGCCGGCAATCTCGTCATCCACTGGCGCGAGAGCGATGGCCCGCCCGTCAAGCAGCCGACCCGACAGGGCTTCGGCACGACAATCATCCGCCGCTCGATCCCCTATGAGCTCGGCGGCCAGGCGGATGTGCGCTATGAGCCTGAAGGCCTCGAAGCGCATTTCCTGATCCCCGAGAAATTTGCGACCTTCGCCGATGGCGCGGTGTCGCTTTTGCCGGAGCAATCGTTGCAATCGGCCAAGGCCATTCTGGAGACGATCAAGGACCGGCCACTGGACGGGCTCGACATTCTGCTTGTTGAGGACAATCTCATCATCGCCATGGATGGCGAAGACATCTTCCTGCAACTCGGCGCCTATAGCGTATCGCTTGCGCCGAATGTCTCGAACGCCTTGGCGGTCATCGACAGCCGCAAATTCGACCTGGCCGTTCTGGACGTCCATCTCGGCGAGGAAACGAGCATCGCCGTGGCCGAAAGGCTAGCTGCAAAGGGTGTGCCCCTGATCCTGGCGACAGGTTATGGCGAAGGGGTATCGCAGGCCTATGGCGCTCTCGGCGCCAATCTGCTGCAGAAGCCTTACACGATCGAAAGTGTCGCAAGCGCTCTATCGCGCATGACGCCGATCGTTAAATCATGATGCCGGCTGGTTCGTCCGCACGCTGAGGCCGTCCACGAAGAGCTGTTCGAGAAAACGCGCCGCGTCCTCGAAACGCCCCTCGCCCGATTGCCCCTGCCCGAGCACGGCGCGCACCTGCACGTCGAAGTCGGCGTAGTGCTGCGTCGTCGACCAGATCGAGAAGATCAGGTGGTAGGGATCACACTTGACGATCTTGCCGGCCTTGGCCCAGCTACGAATGACCGCGGCCTTCTCGTCGACCAGTTCCTTCAGCGGTCCCTTCAACTCGTCCTCGATATGCGGCGCGCCCTGCAGCACCTCATTGGCGAACAGCCGGCTCTCGCGCGGAAAATCCCGTGCCATCTCAAGCTTGCGGCGGATATAGCCGCGGATCTCGCTCTCGGGATTGCCTTGCGCATTGAAAGCCCGCAGCGGTTCGAGCCAGGTGAACAGCACGCGGTCGATCAGCGCCCGGTGCATCGCCTCCTTGGTGCGGAAATAATAGAGCAGATTGGGCTTCGACATGCCCGCCACCTCGGCGATCTGGTCGATCGTCGATCCCCGAAAACCGCTCACCGAAAACACATCGAGCGCCGCTTCCAGGATCTGTTCCTCTTTCTCTTCCTGGATGCGGGTGCGCCGCTGTGTTTTCGCAGCTCTCGGGATCGCCATGTCGCTAATTTTTCTCTTTCAAATTCAACTATTTCAGTCAACTTTAAGCGGCAGCGATACAGTGCCGAAAAACTGAGCAACTGCCCTGAATTTTGTCGGTAATTTTCCTGATTTTCGCCTTGAGCCGGACGCCGGAAGTTGTAATGTTTACCAGTCGGTCAAATTATCCGTCAGAAGCAAATCAAAGGCAACTGACGATTTTCAGACGCTAACAAAACAACAACGGCGCTGAAACTGACCACGGGAACAAGCGGACATGCTGCACAGCATGCGCCGCATAAAACTGGTGAGGAATACGGATATGGTGGCAGCACCAGGCGAGAACATGCGCGTCAACGGGGACCGTCTCTGGGACAGTCTCATGGACATGGCGAAGATCGGCCCGGGGATCGCGGGCGGCAACAACCGCCAGACGCTGACCGACGCCGATGCCGAGGGCCGCAGCCTCTTCAAGACATGGTGCGACGCCGCGGGCATGACCATGGGCGTCGACAAGATGGGCACGATGTTCGCGACCCGCCCCGGCACCGATCCCGATGCGCTCCCCGTCTATGTCGGCTCGCATCTCGATACGCAGCCGACCGGCGGCAAGTATGATGGTGTGCTCGGTGTGCTCGCCGCGCTCGAGGTCGTGCGCACGATGAACGACTTGGGGCTGAAGACCAAGCACCCCATCGTCGTCACCAACTGGGCCAACGAGGAAGGCGCGCGCTTCGCGCCTGCCATGCTCGCCTCAGGCGTCTTCGCCGGCGTCCACGACATCGACTACGCCTATTCCCGCAAGGACCCTGATGGAAAGACCTATGGCGACGAGCTGAAGCGCATCGGCTGGCTCGGCGAGGAAGAGGTCGGTGCCCGCAAGATGCACGCCTATTTCGAATATCACATCGAGCAGGGCCCGATCCTCGAAGCCGAGAACAAGCAGATCGGCGTCGTCACCCACTGCCAGGGCCTCTGGTGGCTGGAATTCACGCTGACAGGCCGCGAAGCCCACACCGGCTCGACGCCGATGAACCTGCGCGTCAATGCCGGGCTCGCGATGTCCCGCATCATGGAAATGGTGCAGGCCGTGGCGATGGGCGAACAGCCGGGCGCCGTCGGCGGCGTCGGCCAGGTCTTCTTCTCGCCGAACTCCCGCAACGTGCTTCCCGGCAAGGTCGTCTTCACCGTTGACATCCGCACTCCCGACCAGACCAAGCTCGACCGCATGCGCGCAAAGATCGAGGCCGAGGCCGCGAAGATCTGCGACGCCCTCGGTGTCGGCTGCTCGGTCGAAGCCGTCGGCCATTTCGACCCCGTCACCTTCGACCCGAAGCTGGTGGACGCCGTCCGCAACGCCGCCGACCGGCTCGGCTACAGCCATATGAACATCATCTCCGGCGCCGGCCACGACGCCTGCTGGGCCGCCAAGGTGGCACCGGCCACAATGGTCATGTGCCCCTGCGTCGGCGGCCTCAGCCACAACGAGGCGGAGGAGATCTCCAAGGAATGGGCCTCAGCCGGCGCGGACGTTTTGTTCCACGCGGTAGTGGAGACGGCGGAGATTGTCGGATGACCATGCAGCCGCTATATTTGATATCGGCTGAACTCGCGGAGACCATTGCATGTCTTCCTCTACAGAAAACCTCGTCCTTGAACATCTGCGCGCGATCCGCGCCACGCAGGATCGTCACTCGGACGACCTCATCGAGATCAAGGGCCGCCTCGGCCAGATCGAAAGTCAGGTTGCCTCGCTCAACGGCACCTATGCAATCCTGTCCAACCGTCTCGACAGAATGGACAATCGCATACTGCGCATCGAGAAGCGGCTGGATCTCGTCGAAAGCTAGCGGCGCCCGCAAACAAGCATTTCGTCTTCAATCAAAACCGCCATCGATGCTGAGTGAGGCATTGGGTAGGGAGATTGTGGGATGATCTCGCAGTTGCTATGTTTAGAACGCGAGTTACCGCCAACGGAGGCTGGTGCATGTCGTCTGACAACCTCATCCTTGAGCACTTGCGTGCCATCCGCGGCACTGTCCAGCGGCTTTCCGACGACATGCAGGTTGTCAAGCAGCGCCTCGGCAGCCTCGAACATCAATACGCGACCATTTCGACACGGCTTGACCGCCTCGACGAGCGCGTCCTGCGTATCGAAAAGCGGCTGGATCTCGTCGAGACCTGAGCCAGCCTTCAACGAGCATTTTCCGGAAGGCCTCTTTCATATTCATTAGACTGCTGGACACGGCGCGACGGCACCGTGAACGGTGCCCCGTCTCATAAAAACAGGGAACCCGACCAATGAGCACAGTCATCAAGAACGGCACCATCGTCACCGCCGACCTGACCTACAAGGCGGACGTGAAGGTCGATGGCGGCAGGATCGTCGAGATCGGGCCCAACCTTTCCGGAACAGAGACGCTTGATGCCACCGGCTGCTACATCATGCCCGGCGGTATCGACCCGCACACCCATCTCGAAATGCCCTTCATGGGCACCTATTCATCCGACGATTTTGACAGCGGCACGCGCGCGGCCCTTGCTGGCGGCACCACGATGGTGGTCGACTTCGCCCTTCCCGCGCCCGGCCAGTCGCTGCTCGAAGCGCTCACCATGTGGGACAACAAGTCGACCCGCGCCAATTGCGACTATTCCTTCCACATGGCGATCACCTGGTGGAGCGAGCAGGTCTTCAACGAGATGAAGACGATCGTAGAGGACAAGGGCATCAACACCTTCAAGCACTTCATGGCCTACAAGGGCTCGCTGATGGTGAACGACGACGAGATGTTCGCCTCCTTCCAGCGCTGCGCCGAGCTTGGCGCCTTGCCGCTCGTCCACGCCGAAAACGGCGACGTCGTCGCCTCCATGTCGGCGAAGCTGCTCGCCGAAGGCAATAACGGCCCAGAGGCTCACGCCTACTCCCGCCCGGCGGAAGTCGAGGGCGAGGCCACCAACCGCGCCATCATGATCGCCGATATGGCCGGCTGCCCCGTCTATATCGTCCATACCTCCTGCGAACAGGCCCACGAAGCCATCCGCCGCGCCCGCCAGAAGGGCATCCGCGCCTATGGCGAGCCGCTGATCCAGCACCTGACGCTCGACGAAACCGAATATTTCGACAAGGACTGGGACCACGCCGCCCGCCGCGTCATGTCGCCCCCCTTCCGCAACAAGCAGCACCAGGACAGTCTCTGGGCCGGCCTCGCCTCCGGCTCGCTGCAGGTGGTCGCCACCGACCACTGCGCCTTCACTACCGACCAGAAGCGTTATGGCGTCGGTGATTTCACCAAGATCCCGAATGGCACCGGCGGCCTGCAGGACCGCATGCCGATGCTCTGGACCTACGGCGTCAACACCGGCCGCCTGACGATGAACGAATTCGTCGCCGTCACCTCCACCAACATCGCCAAGATCCTCAACATCTACCCACGCAAGGGCGCCATCCTCGTCGGCGCTGATGCTGACCTCGTGGTCTGGGACCCGAAGCGCTCCAAGACAATTTCTGCCAAGACCCAGCAATCGGCCATCGACTACAACGTCTTCGAGGGCAAGCAGGTCACCGGCCTACCGCGCTACACGCTGAGCCGCGGCGTTGTCGTGGTCGAAGAGGAGACGATGAAGACCCGCGAGGGCCATGGCGAGTTCGTCAAGCGCGAACCGGTCACCGCCGTCTCCAAGGCGCTCTCGACGTGGAAGGAAATCACCGCGCCGCGCAAGGTCGAGCGCGCGGGCATTCCGGCAAGCGGGGTGTGATCGATGGCGCGCGGCAGGCTGGTTCTTACTCTCGTTTCGCTGGCCGCGCTGACCTCCGCGGCAAGCGCCGACACCTTGCCGATCAAGGGGAGCTACGGCAACAAGGACGGATGCGCCTACGCCAAGTCGGGCGAATCCACCGGATCGGAAAACTTCTTCCTGCTGACATCGGAAGCCATCACCACGGCGGCCTCCGCCTGCACCATCGAGAAGGTCCTGAAGACCGAGGGCAAGAACTTCACCGCCACGGTCTCTTGCGAGGCCGAAGGCGAAGAAGCGGCAAGCGAGGACACGGCAAAGATCACCTATGGCCCGAAAGGCTACACGATCGGCTTCACCTCGGATGCCGGCATAAAGTGGGGGCCGCTGCCGCTATGCAAGTGACATCAAACCGGCACGTTCCCATCCAGTTCCGGCAACAGCACGACGCTCTCCTGCTCGTTGGGATCGGTGCGCGCGATGATCGCCGTGCAGGGCGTGCTGCTGAGGTTCGCCGGCAGGTGCGGCACGCCGGCGGGGATGTAGAACAGCTCGCCGGCATGCACGATGACATGGTGCTCCAGGTCGTCGCCATACCAGGTGTGCGCCTCGCCCGACAGCATGTAGATCGCCGTCTCGTGCGCCTCGTGCAGATGCGCCTTGGCGCGCACGCCGGGCGGGATGGTCAGAAGATGCATGCAGATGCCCTTGGCGCCGACCGTCTCGGCGGCAATGCCCTGGAAATAGCTCAGCCCCTGCTTTCCGTCGTAGGAATGGTCGGGGCGCACGATATGGCAGGTCGGTTTTGATGTCGCATCCATCGTCGTCCTCCTCAAAGCTTGCCGGCGCGGCCCAAACCGCCGCCCATGATATCACGCAAACCGCCGCCGCGCGGGGAAAACAGGATCGATCCGCATTGACGCAAGCTGCCTCCGTCGTATCCGCCAAGGATCTGTGTCTCACCTACCAGGCCAATGACGCGCCGGTGCATGCGCTGAGCAACGTCAACCTCGATGTCCGCAAGGGCGACTTCGTCTCCTTCATCGGCCCATCCGGCTGCGGCAAGACCACCTTCCTGCGCGTTATCGCCGATCTCGAGAAGAAGACCTCGGGCGACATCACAGTCAACGGCATGACGCCGGAGGACGCCCGCAAGGCGCGCGCATACGGCTACGTCTTCCAGGCACCGGCGCTCTATCCCTGGCGCACCATCGACAAGAACATCGCGCTGCCGCTGGAGATCATGAACTACCCGGCCGATGAAAGGCAGAAGCGCATCGCCGAGGCGCTCGATCTGGTTGGTCTCACCGGCTTCGAAAAGAAGTTTCCCTGGCAACTGTCAGGCGGCATGCAGCAACGCGCCTCGATCGCCCGCGCGCTGGCCTTCGACGCCGATCTGCTGTTGATGGACGAGCCCTTCGGCGCACTCGACGAAATCGTCCGCGACCATCTGAACGAGGAACTGCTGAAGCTCTGGGCGCGCACCAACAAGACCATCTGCTTCGTCACCCACTCGATCCCCGAGGCGGTCTATCTCTCGACCAAGATCGTCGTCATGTCCCCCCGCCCCGGCCGTGTCACCGACATCATCGACTCGCCGCTACCCCGCGAACGGCCGTTGGATATTCGTGAGAGCCCGGAGTTCCTTGAGATCGCCCACCGCGTGCGGGATGGGCTGAGAGCGGGGCATAGTTATGAGCATTAGAGGCATAGACATTAAGACCCCTCCCCAACCCCTCCCCACAAGGGGGAGGGGCTTCATTGCCGCTACCGTCTCGAACACCAGAAGCGTTCCACGTATTCGAGCTTTGCTGTATTTCTCAGCGGGCGCCACAGGCTTGCCCCTCCCCCTTGTGGGGAGGGGTTGGGGAGGGGTCTAGATGCCGCACTCCAACATCACTCCTAGAACACGCGAACGAGCGAGACGCCTCCGCCGCGAACTGACCAAGGCGGAAGCCGCCATGTGGGACATGCTTCGAGACCTTCGCCCCTACGGCGCCCGTTTCCGTCGAGAAACGCCCGTCGGCCCCTATATCGCTGATTTCGCGTGGCTTTCCGCTAGACTGATCATCGAGGTCGATGGCGACAGCCACGAAACGGATCATGGCCGCAGGCATGACAGCGCACGCGACGCATTTCTACGCAACGAAGGCTTCACCGTGCTCCGCTTCGACAATGACCAGGTACTGGATGGACCCGATCACGTTTTCATCCAGATCCAAAACCATGCCGCCAAGTTCCTGAAGGAGCAAGCCGCATGACCCCCGACACCCTCAAGGACAAGATCATCCCCGTCACATCAATCCTGGCCGCCCTCGTCGCCATCTGGTACGTCGCGGCAATCCTGATGAACGCCTCCTTCCAGCGCGACATGGACACCCGCGCCGGCCAGACCCCGACCACGATGGAGTTCATCGAAAAAACCCTATCGCAGCCCAAACCCCTCCTGCCCGCCCCGCATCAGGTGGCGCAGAACGTCTTCGAGAACACCTTCCTGCGCAAGCTCACGAGCAACCGCAGCCTCGTCTATCACTCGGGCGTCACCCTCTCCTCCACCGTGCTCGGCTTCACGCTCGGCACACTGCTCGGCATCCTGATCGCCGTCGGCATCGTCCATATCAAGGCGCTGGATCGCAGCCTGATGCCGTGGATCATCACCTCGCAGACCATCCCGATCCTGGCGATCGCGCCGATGGTGATCGTCGTATTGGGCGCCATCAACATCACCGGCCTCATCCCCAAGGCGCTGATCTCGACCTATCTCTCCTTCTTCCCCGTGACCGTCGGCATGGTGAAAGGCCTGCGCTCGCCAGAGGTCATGCTGCTCGACCTGATGCGCACCTATAACTCCTCCCCCGCCCAGACCTTCTGGAAGCTCCGCGTGCCGGCCTCCGTGCCCTATCTCTTCACCTCGATGAAGGTGGCGATTGCGGCCAGCCTCGTCGGCGCCATCGTCGGCGAACTGCCGACGGGTGCGGTGGCCGGTATCGGCTCCAAGCTGCTTGCCGGCTCCTATTACAGCCAGACCATCGACATCTGGGCGGCGCTGATCGCCGGCTCGCTGCTGGCGGCGCTCCTGATCATGGTCGTCAGCATTGCCGCGAAGATCGTCGATCGCGCCATGGGCGGGAGGTCGGCATGAAGAACGCATCCTGGCAGGCAATCGTCGCCCTCCTCCTCACCATCGCGGCCGCGGCAACGCTGCCGCTGTTCTCCGCCGCGTCAGGCAAGCCACCATCGACAGGCATGACGGCGATCACCTTCATCCTGATCGCGGCGTCCGCCCTCATCTCCTTGCTGCCGCAATCGAAGACCAGCCGCGCAACGGTCCTCTTCATCGGCGCCCATGGCGGCGCCTGGCTGCTGCTGTCGAGCCTGAGTGGGAACGAAGGCTACGCGGCAAAACCCTTCTTCCTGCTGATGGCGGCGTGTTGGCTGCTCGCCTGGCGCACCGTCAGCGAGATCGTCGAGATCAGGACCAGCTCGCGCGCCGATGATACCGCCCTACGGCTCTTGGTGCCCGCCATCTTCGGCGCCTGGATCCTGATCCTCTGGGAAACCGCAACGCGCGGCGCCGGCATCCCCTTCGTGCTCCTGCCGCCGCCGAGCGCCATTGCCGCGCGCATCGTCGGGTCGCTCCCGATCCTCGGGGACGATGTCAGGCAAACGATCTTCAAGGCCGTGCTTGCGGGTTATGTCATCGGCTGCGGCGCCGGCTTCGTCGTCGCCATCCTTGCCGATCGCGTCGCCTTCCTGCGCCGTGGCCTGCTGCCCATCGGCAACATGGTCTCGGCGCTGCCGATGATCGGCGTTGCTCCGATCATGGTCATGTGGTTCGGCTTCGACTGGCAGTCCAAGGCCGCCGTCGTCGTCATCATGACCTTCTTCCCGATGCTGGTGAACACCGTCGCCGGCCTTGCCGCATCCGGTCCGATGGAACGCGACCTGATGCAGACTTACGCCTCCAGCTACTGGCAGACGCTCCTGAAACTGCGTCTGCCGGCGGCCATGCCTTTCATTTTCAATGCATTGAAGATCAACTCGACGCTGGCGCTGATCGGTGCCATCGTCGCGGAGTTCTTCGGTACGCCGATCGTCGGCATGGGCTTCCGCATCTCCACCGAGATCGGCCGCATGAATGTCGACATGGTCTGGGCCGAAATCGCTGTTGCGGCGCTGGCAGGCTCGATCTTCTATGGCGTCGTCGCCCTCGCTGAGCGGGCGGTGACGTTCTGGCATCCGTCTATCCGTGGTGGCTAGGCGTCGCTTATTCCCGACACTGGGGTCGGGCGTAAAGAAAGAAAAAGGGAACAAGAAAATGAAAAAACTGGTTCTTGCAATGATGGCGAGCGCCATGGCGATGGCGGCAAGCCACGCGATGGCCGCCGACAAGGTGACGCTTCAGCTGAAGTGGGTCACCCAGTCGCAGTTCGCCGGCTACTACGTCGCCAAGGATAAGGGTTACTACGAAGAGGAAGGCCTCGATGTCGACATCAAGCCTGGCGGCCCTGATATCGCGCCCGAGCAGGTGATCGCCGGCGGCGGTGCCGACGTGATCGTCGACTGGATGGGTGGCGCGCTGGTTGCCCGCGAAAAGGGCGTTCCGCTCGTCAACATCGCCCAGCCTTTCCAGAAGTCCGGCATGGAGTTGATCTGCCGCAAGGACGGCCCGATCAAGACCGAAGCCGACTTCAAGGGCCACACGCTCGGCGTCTGGTTCTTCGGCAACGAATATCCCTTCTTCGCCTGGATGAACAAGATCGGTCTGAAGACCGATGGCGGCAAGGACGGTGTGACCGTGCTGAAGCAGAGCTTCGACGTTCAGCCGCTCCTGCAGAAGCAGGCCGATTGCATCTCCGTCATGACCTATAACGAGTACTGGCAGGCCATCGATGCCGGCTTCAAGCCGGAAGAGCTGACGGTCTTCAACTACACCGCCATGGGCAACGACCTGCTCGAGGACGGCCTCTACGCCAGCGAGGAGAAGCTGAAGGACCCGGCCTTCAAGGAAAAGATGGCCAAGTTCGTCAAGGCTTCGATGAAGGGCTGGAAGTACGCCGTCGAGAACCCCGATGATGCGGCAGGCATCGTCGTCGATGCCGGCGGTCAGGACGAAAACCACCAGAAGCGAATGATGAGCGAAGTGGCCAAGCTGATCGGCGACGGCACCGGCAAGCTCGACACCACGCTCTACGACCGCACCGCCAAGGCCTTGCTGGACCAGAAGATCATCAGCAAGGAACCGACGGGCGCCTGGACGCACGACATCACCGACGCGGCCGCCAAGTAACGGGCGGCAACCAAGTCGCATCGAATAAACAAGGAACGCGCGGGCTGGCACCGCGCGTTTCTCATTTAAATCATAAAAAATTTCGTGACGTTGTCGGCGCAACGTCGGGTGGCGCGTCATAGGAATGACGGAATTGCGGATCAACAAACCGAATGCCGGCATCACGGAATGGTGATTGATCTCGGCCGTCGAGATTACTAATGTGCGCCGCGAGGAATTATTTTCCGCCGGGCTTGTGCGTGGGGCAAAACGATACCACGTACATGTCGGATTTGCCGGACGAGGGTCATCTTACGAAGTAAGATACGGCAGTGATGCGGGAATATTTCTGAGCTTGCACTTACGGGAGAAGGCCTTCGCGAGCTGAGGACAAGGCGCGAGTTTGGCCAACCTTTTTCAAAGACTGGACAAAGACGCATGGTACGCATGACGCCTAAAACTCTACGCGCCTCCACCCTGATCGCGGCTGCCTTTGCCGCATCGGTCGCGTTCGCTGAGGAAAACCAGCCGCCCAAGGCACAGCAGAACCTGCCCGTGATCGTGGTCACGACCGCTGCCAAGCGCGCGCTGGTCGATCGCGTCATCGGCACGGGCACGATCCGCCCGATCGAGGAAGTCTATATCCAGCCGCAGGTCGAGGGTCTCTCCATCCGCGCGCTCAACGTCGATGTCGGCGACAAGGTTACGGCCGACAGCACGATTGCGACGCTGAACGATGATGCGCTGGTGCTGCAGAAGGCGCAGATGCTGGCGACCAAGGCCAAGGGCGAGGCAAGTCTCGCCCAGCTCCGCGCCCAGCTGGTCGAGGCCAAGGCCAATGCCGAGCAGGCCCGCCTGCAGCAGTCGCGCGCCGACGAGATGGGCAAGAAGGGCACCGTCTCCACCGCCCAGGTCGAGCAGGCCGACGCGACCGCTGCGACCGCCAATGCGCGCGTCTCCTCGGCGGAACAGGCAATCGAGGTGGCGATCGCCGACCTGAAGGTTATCGACAGCCAGATCGCCGATGCCGACCTGAAGCTCGCGCGTACGGACGTGAAGACGCCGGTTTCAGGCGTTATCTCGGCCAAGAACGCCCGTATCGGCGCCATTGCCGCCGGCACCGGCGAGCCGATGTTCACCGTCATCAAGGATAGCGCGATCGAGCTCGTCGCCGAGCTGTCGGAAACCGATATCCAGAAGATCAAGGTCGGTCAGCGCGCCATCGTGACGCTGTCGGGCAACCGCACGAAGATCGAAGGCAAGGTCCGCATCGTCTCCCCGACGGTCGACCAGTCCACTCGCCTCGGCCTCGTGCACATCTATATCGACGACGAGAGTGCTGCCCGCTCCGGCATGTATGCCAGCGCCGACATCATCGTCGCCGAAAAGAACGACATCGCCCTTCCCCTGTCGGCCGTCACGTCAGGCCGTAACGGCTCCACCGCCCGCAAGGTCGAGGACGGCATCGTCAAGCAGGTGAAGGTGACGACAGGCATCCAGGATGGTGGCTTCGTCGAGATCTCGGAAGGCCTGAAGGAAGGCGACACCGTCGTCGCCAAGGCCGGCGCCTTCGTTCGCGATGGCGACAAGATCACCCCTGTCACCGAAGCCGTATCGGCACAATCGAACTGACCGAGGCCAATCCATGAATTTCTCCGCATGGTCGATCCGAAATCCGATTGCGCCGCTGCTCGCCTTCGCGCTGCTGGTGTTCGTGGGCATGCAGGCTTTCTACAAGCTGCCGATCACCCGCTTCCCGAATATCGACGTTCCCGTCGTCTCCATCAGCGTCACGCAAAGCGGCGCCTCGCCGGCCGAGCTCGAAATGCAGGTGACGAAGGAGGTCGAGGACGCGGTCGCCTCCATCAGCGGCATCGATGAAATCCAGTCGACGGTCACCGACGGCCTGTCGCAGACGGTCGTCGTCTTCCGCATCGAAAAGCCGACCGCCGAAGCCGTCCAGGATACCAAGGACGCGGTCGACAAGATCCGCAGCGATCTTCCCGCCGGCATCGAGGAACCAATCGTCAGCAAGGTCGATGTCGAAGGACAGGCGATCCAGACGTTTGCCGTCTCCTCTCCCAACATGACGCTCGAGGAGCTATCCTGGTTCGTCGACGACACCGTCAAGCGCGCCCTTCAAGGCCAGCCCGGCATCGGCCGTATCGACCGCTACGGCGGTGCTGACCGCGAAGTGCGTGTGTCGCTCGACCCCGGCAAGCTCGACGCCTACGGCATCACCGCCGCCGACGTGAACCAGCAGCTGCGCGGCACCAACGTCAACCTCGGCTCCGGCCGCGGCCAGGTCGCCGGCAACGAGCAGACGATCCGCACGCTCGGCGATACGCGCGACGTCTCGCAGCTCAACACGACGACGATCAGCCTGCCGAACGGCCGCTTCGTGAAGCTCTCCGAGCTCGGCACGATTGACGACACCTACGAGGAGCAGAAGTCCTTCTCGCGCTTCAACGGCACCCCGTCGGTCACTTTCGCCGTCTTCCGCGCCAAGGGCGCCAGCGAAGTCTCTGTCGCCGAAACGGTGTCTGAAAGCCTGACGGAGATCCGCAAGGCCAACCCGAACGTCAAGATCGAGATGGTGGATGACAGCGTCTACTTCACCTACGGCAACTACGAGGCAGCCCTTCACACGCTGATCGAAGGCTCGATCCTCGCCGTCATCGTCGTCTTCCTGTTCCTGCGCAACTGGCGCGCGACGCTGATCGCCGCCGTGGCACTGCCCTTGTCGGCCATTCCGACCTTCTGGATCATGGATATCATGGGGTTCTCGCTGAACCTCGTGAGCTTCCTGGCGCTGACGCTGGCAACCGGTATTCTCGTCGACGACGCGATCGTCGAGATCGAGAACATCGCCCGCCATATCAAGATGGGCAAGACGCCCTACAAGGCAGCGCTGGAAGCCGCTGACGAAATCGGCCTCGCCGTTATCGCCACCAGCTTCACCATCATCGCCGTCTTCGTGCCGGTGTCGTTCATGCCGGGCATCGCCGGGCAGTACTTCATCCAGTTCGGCCTGACCGTCGCCTTCTCGGTCTTCTTCTCGCTCGTCGTGGCGCGCCTCATCACACCGTTGATGGCCGCCTATCTGATGCGCGCGGAAGACGGCATGGAAGACCATCACGACAATGACGGCACGATCATGCGCGGCTATACGCGCCTGGTCACCGGCACCACGCGCAAATGGTACTGGCGCTATACGACACTGCTCTGCGCTATCGCCTTCCTGATCGGCTCGATGATGTTGCTCAGCCGCGTGCCCGGCAGCTTCATGCCGCCGGACGATTCCTCGCGCGTCGTGCTGTCCGTCGAACTGCCGCCAAACGCCACGCTCGAAGACACTGCCGCAGCCTCGACCAAGGTCTACGACGCGGTGCGCGGGATCGACGGCGTGGAAAGCGTCTTCGTTCTCGGCGGCGCCTCGCCCAAGGGTGATCTGGAGCTGCGCCGCGCCACCGTGCGCGTCATCCTCGGCAATATCGATCACTCGCTGCTGAAGACCCTCGTCAACAAGGGTCTCGGCGGACTGCCTGTTATCGGCAATCTGATCCCGAAGATGGAAGAACACGGCCGCACGCGTCCGCAGTGGGATGTCGAAAAGGATATCTTCGCCGCCGTGCGCGGTATCCCTGACGTGCGCATCTCCAAGGTCAACGACCGCGCCGAGCGCGACCTCACCTTCAACTTCCTCTCCTCCAACGAGGACGATCTGAACGAGGCCGTCAGCCTGCTGGAATCGAAGCTGCGCGCGTCGCCGATCCTGGCGAACGTCTCCTCCGAAGGCGCCCTGCCCCGTCCGGAACTGCAGATCCGCCCACGCATGGCCGAGGCCTCCCGCCTCGGCATCACGCCGCAGCAGATCTCCGAGACGATCCGCGTCGCCACCATCGGCGATATCGACGCAAACCTCGCCAAGATCTCGCTCGACGACCGGCAGATCCCGATCCGCGTTCAGGCATCGCTCGATGTCCGCCGCGATCTGGCCGCCATCCGCGCCATCAAGATCAAGACGGCGAGCGGCGCCAGCGTGCCGCTCTACAGCGTCGCCGATGTCGACTATTCGGAAGGCCCGAGCTCGATCAAGCGCAACAACCGCAATCGCGTCGTCGCCATCGGCTCCGACGTGCCCTTCGGCACGGCGCTCGATACCTCGACCGCCGAGTTCAAGCGCATCGTCTCCGAAACCGAACTGCCGAAGAGCGTGCATCTGGCCGAAAGCGGTGACGCCAAGGTTCAGGGCGAAATGGTCCAGAGCTTCGGCAATGCCATGCTGATGGGCCTGATGCTGGTTCTGGTCGTGCTGATCCTGCTCTTCAAGGACGTGATCCAGCCCTTCACCATCCTGTTCTCGCTGCCGCTTGCGATCGGCGGTGTGGCACTGGCGCTGATCGTCACCCAGAACGCGCTCTCCATGCCGGTTCTGATCGGCATCCTGATGCTGATGGGTATCGTCACCAAGAACGCCATCCTGCTCGTCGATTTCGCGATCGAGATGAAGCGGCATGGGATGGAGCGTGTCGAAGCCATGGTGGAAGCCGGCCGCAAGCGCGCCCGCCCAATCATCATGACCTCGATCGCCATGTCGGCGGGCATGCTTCCCTCGGCGCTCGGCGTCGGCGAAGGCGGCTCGTTCCGCTCGCCGATGGCAATCGCCGTGATCGGCGGCATCATCGTCTCGACGGTGCTCTCGCTTGTCGTCGTACCGTCCTTCTTCCTGATCATGGACGACCTTTCCCGCCTGCTCGGCTGGCTGTTCGGCCGCCTTGTCGGCAAGAAGGACGAGGAGCAGCTTCCGCTCTCGCCGGAGGAACTCACGACCGCCGTCACCAACCTCGACGGCCGCATCACCGCGATCGAGAAGCCCGACGACAAGAAGGGCAAATCCGGCGGCAACGTCGTCCGCCTGCCGCCCTTCGCGGCGGAATAATCGGATCATACGGAAAAGCCGGGGTTCGCCCCGGCTTTTTCATTTCTTGCTCCCACTTGATGCAGATCAACTTTCCCCATGGCCATTCCGGCTATTTTAGCCGAATGGCAGGCGCGGCCTGCGACCGACGAATGTGGAGAAAGAGATGACGACGGGCTTGAAACTAAGCAATGTCCACAAGACCATGCTTGGCGAAACCATTCTTTTTTCCGGCCTCAACCGGGATGAACGCAACGCGCTTCTCGCCTGCGCGACCATCGTGCGCTACCAGATGCACGACATCCTGTTTCACCAGGGCGAACGGGGCGAGTATTTCTATTGCGTGCTGACGGGCTTTGCCCGGCTCTATCGCCTCGGCGGCGACAATCAGGAAGGCGATATCCGCATCTGCGAGCCCGGCGACAGCTTCGCCGAATGCCTAGTCACGGATGGCGGCGATTATCGCTATGGCGCTCAGGCCATGGAGCACTCGATCTTCGCCCGCTTCAATCTCGAGCAGGTCCGGGCGCTGGTCGAACACCGGCCGCATATCGGCATCGCGATCATGCGCAGCCTCTCGCAGCACCTGCTATCGACGATCGATTGCCTGGCGAGCGACCGCATGCAGACCGCACCTCAGCGCGTTGCGACCTATCTGCTCACCCATTGCAAACCGGAAGGTCTGGCGGCGAAGATGCGGCTCCCCTTCCAGAAGAGCCTCCTGGCGCGCAAGCTCGGACTGGCGCCCGAGGCGCTCTCCCGCGCCTTCTCGTCGCTGCGCGCCGCCGGCGTTACCGTCAGCGGCCGCTCGATCGAGATCAGCAATCTCAACGTCTTGAAGACGATACCGGCGATTACAAGCCGCCATGCACCTTGAGGAAATCGACGATGGCGCCGATGCCATCGCCGCGCTTCATGTCTGAGAACACGAAAGGGCGTGTGGCGCGCATGCGCGTCGCGTCCCGGTCCATCACGTCGAGATCGGCGCCGACATAGGGCGCTAGGTCCTTCTTGTTGATGACGAGAAGGTCCGACTTGGTGATGCCAGGCCCGCCCTTGCGCGGAATTTCCTCGCCCTGGCAGACCGAGATCACATAGATGGTGATGTCGGCGAGATCCGGCGAGAACGTCGCCGCCAGATTGTCGCCGCCCGATTCGATGAAGACCACGTCGAGATCGGGAATGCGCTCGTTGAGGCCGGCAATGGCCTGCAGGTTGATCGTCGCATCTTCACGAATGGCGGTGTGCGGGCAGCCGCCGGTTTCGACGCCGACGATGCGCTCCGACGGCAGCGCCTGCATGCGCATCAACGCCTCGGCATCCTCGGTCGTGTAAATGTCATTGGTGACGACGGCGACTGAATATTGATCGCGCATCGCCTTGCAGAGCTTTTCCGTCAGCGCCGTCTTGCCCGAGCCGACCGGTCCGCCGATGCCGACCCGCAGAGGTCCATTTCCTGATTTCATATCGTGCACTCCAATCGAGAATAATCATAGCGCGTCAACCGCAAGTCGGCCACCGGCAAATGGCGCAGATCGTTAGCGACAAGCGCTGTCGTCACGATCGGAAAAGCCGCGTCGATTGCGTCTCGTGCCGTAGCGAGACGATATCGGCCTGCACCGTCGCCGAGCCCAGTTCATCGAGCGTCGAGCCCGTTGCCCGCCGCGCAAGCAGCGCGATATCCCTTTCCCGCGCCGCCATGATCGCGACACCATCCTTCTGCCCGGCAACGCCGAGCCGGATACCGGCGGAAACGGCCTGCGAGACATAGGCGTGCAAGAAGGCGGCGACCGCCTTTTCGGCGCCGATCCCATGCGCGCCGGACACGGCGCCCACGGCAACAGGATAAGCCACATGTTTCGGCAGCCGTATGAACACCTCATCAGGCCATGCGCCAGCCGCCGACAGGAAAGCATCGCCGAGCAGCATCGTCTCCTGGTGCCGCTCGCGCGATCCCGCCAACGCCTCGGCAAGCTCGGCCACCTCAGACAGAGCCGAGGCATTGCCCTGCACCCTGTTGCTCTCGGCAAGCAGCACGACGTCGTTCCAGACGGCGCCGTGATCCATCATGGCACCAAGCCAATCGCTGAGCGAGGCGGCATCGTGTACGAGCCCATCATTTACCGCCCGCTCCAGCCCGCCCGAATAGGCGAACGAGCCCACCGGAAAGGCCGGCGAAAGCCATGCCATCAACCGCAGCAGCGCCTGAAGATCACCGTTCTCGGTCATGGTTCAGTCGTGCGAGTGGTTGTGGCCGTGGTTATGCCCATGATCATGTCCGTGGCCATGCGAATGGCTGCCATGGGAATGATAAGCACCGCGCGCCGGCTGGAACGGCTCGGTGACATCAGAGACCGTCGCGCCCAGCCCTTCGAGCATGGCGCGGATGACATGGTCGCGCAGGATCAGGATACGCTCTTCCTCGATCTGCGCACCCAGATGCCGGTTGCCCAGATGCCAGGCGAGCTCGATCAGATGCAGACGGTCCCGCGCCTTGATCTCGAACAGCTTCTCGTCGGCCGCAACGATCTCCACCAGCTCGCCATCGCCAAGCACCAGCATGTCGCCATTGGCAAACAGCACCGGCTCCTTGAGGTCGAGCATGACCATCTCGCCATTGTCGAGATGCAGCAGCTTGCGCCGGAGATGCCTCAGATCATGCGCCAGCACGACCTTGTGCGTTGGGTGGGAAGACGGCGTGCCGGCAGGCAGATAAGAGGTGATGTACTGCATGATATGTCCATTCCGGTTCAGGCGAGGAGCATGCAAAATCGGCTGGAACCGCGCAAGGGTCAAAACGCCGGTTTGCGCACTATACGCGTGTCGTTGCAACGCTTTAGAGCCTTTCCTGGTTAGATTGAAGCATTCTGCCGGAGCAGGTTTTCGTCAGGGCAAGGCGATTGGCGAAGGGCATACCCCAGGTACGGTCGAGCCGATCGCCTTTGATCCTGACGGAAAGATGCCCGGCCCCTGCGGGGTTGGCTGAAACGGGCCGCCTGATCGACCGGCCGGCTTGGCCGTATGCGTTGGCTACGACGCGCGCCGGCCGGTCGACCATACGACTCCGTTTGAGCCAACAGAATGCTTCAATCTAACCAAGAAAGGCTCTAATGAATGGCGGACGACCTGCCGTCGACATTGGTTTCATCCTGGCTGAGACGCATGCGGCGCTGCAGGCCCTCATCCTCGTGGACCACGCGATTACGGCCGAGCGTCTTCGCCAGATAGAGCGCCTTGTCGGCGGCTGTGTAGGCGGCCTGCCTGCTTCGCCCATCGAAGAGCTCCGCGATGCCGGCCGACATCGTGACATTGAAGCTGCAGCCATCGAGCGCGATCGTCCGTTCGGCAAGCCGGTTGCAGGCAGCCCGGATCTGCGCCACCCGCTCCTCTTTCAAGGGAGCGATGACGACCACCCCGAACTCCTCACCGCCGAGCCGCGCAATAGTCGAATCCGAGCTGAAGGCCGCCGACAGCTCCGCGGCGACAGCGACGATAACAGCATCGCCGCAGGCATGCCCGTAGCGATCATTGACCGCCTTGAAGCGGTCCACATCGAAGATCGCCAGACAGGCTGGCTCATCGACATCATCGAGCGCCTCGGTGAATGCCCGTCGGTTCAAGAGGCCGGACAGCATGTCGGTGCGGCTCAGCTGCTCGAACTCGGCGCGCGAGACGCTGAGCTGATGCATGGCATAGCCTGCGACCAGGGCCAGCGCTCCCGATACGATCCCGCCGATCACCCAGGATAGCGCCACGCCATAGATCACCGCATGCTCCAGCGAAACCGGCAGCATGCCCGCCCAATCGAGCGGCAACAGCAGCACCGCGATGACAAGCGAGGAGAGCATCACCGCGGCGAAACTCATCTTCAGCGCATAGGTATAAATCGTCAGGCGATTCCTGAAATCGCCGAGCTCCGCCTCGAGTAAAATGTGCATCCGAATCGACCTTCTAGCCCCTCGCCAAGTCTATTGATGAGACACGAACCGCTGCCGGGGTCTTAAGGGAATCACTAGGATTTTAGCGAGTTTTGTAAATTGTTCGTGCGCTGCACAATGGATCGAAACGCGACGAAACTGGCCTTGGAAATGGCGGCGAGGCCGAGCATCTAAGAAATTGATAAATCACAGTTTTCAGGATTTCACCGGTCGCCGCGTCCCATTTCGGACGCAACGCCCCATGGTGGAACAGCACGCAATCACGATGCAACTTTAAGAATGCATTGCTAAACGTGTAGCCAAAAGTTGGCCGGCACCGGGGCGCCGGCCATTAAAGCTGATCAGTACATGAAGTAACGCTGCGCCATCGGCAGCGACGTCGCCGGTTCGCAGGTGAGCAGCTCGCCGTCGGCGCGCACCTCGTATGTCTCCGGATCGACCTCGATATGCGGCGTCAGGCTGTTGTGGATCATCGATGCCTTGGAGATGCCGCCGCGCGTGTTCTTGATGGCGACGAGGTCCTTGGCGACGCCGAGGCGTCCCTTCAGGCCGGCGTCGAGCGAAGCCTGCGAAACGAAGGTGACCGACGAATTGGTGCGCAGCTTGCCGTAGGCGGCAAACATCGGGCGATAGTGCATCGGCTGCGGCGTCGGGATCGAGGCGTTCGGATCACCCATCGGGGCCGCCGCGATCGAGCCGGCGAGCAGCACCATCTCCGGCTTCACGCCGAAGAAGGCCGGGTTCCAGAGCACGAGGTCGGCGCGCTTGCCAACTTCGATCGAGCCGATCTCGTGGCTGACACCCTGGGCGATCGCCGGGTTGATCGTGTACTTGGCGATATAGCGGCGGACGCGGAAGTTGTCGTTATCCCCCGTCTCCTCCTTCAGCGGACCGCGCTGGCGCTTCATCTTGTCGGCGGTCTGCCAGGTGCGGATCGCGACCTCGCCGACGCGGCCCATGGCCTGACTGTCGGACGAGATGATCGAGAAGGCGCCGATATCGTGCAGGATGTCTTCGGCCGCGATCGTTTCCTTGCGGATGCGGCTTTCGGCAAAGGCGATATCCTCGGGGATCGACGGCGACAGATGGTGGCAGACCATCAGCATGTCGAGATGCTCGGAAATCGTGTTGACCGTGTAGGGTCGCGTCGGGTTGGTCGACGACGGGATGACGTTCGACTGGCCGCAGATCTTGATGATATCCGGCGCGTGGCCACCGCCCGCCCCTTCCGTGTGGAAGGCGTGGATGGTGCGGCCCTTGAGCGCTCCGATCGTATCCTCGACGAAGCCGCTCTCGTTCAGCGTGTCGGTGTGGATCATCACCTGGATATCGTATTCGTCGGCAACCGAGAGGCAGCAGTCGATCGCAGCCGGCGTCGTGCCCCAGTCCTCGTGCAGCTTCAGCGACGACGCGCCGGCCAGTACCATCTCCTCAAGTGCGGCCGGCAGCGAAGCATTGCCCTTGCCCGCGAGCGCGAGGTTCATCGGGAAGCCGTCAAAGCTCTCGATCATCCGCTCGATATGCCAGGCGCCGGTGCAGGTGGTGGCGAGCGTGCCGTGCGCCGGGCCACTACCGCCGCCGAGCATGCAGGTGATGCCGGACATCAGCGCTTCCTCGATCTGCTGCGGGCAGATGTAATGGATATGCGCGTCCATGCCGCCGGCGGTGATGATCTTGCCCTCGCCGGCAATCGCCTCGGTCGAGGGGCCGACGATGATGTTGACGCCAGGCTGCGTATCCGGATTGCCGGCCTTGCCGATGGCGTGGATGCGGCCGTTCTTCAGCCCGATATCGGCCTTGACGATACCGGTATGGTCGATGATCACGACATTGGTGATGACGGTGTCGACCGCGCCCTGCGCCCGCGTTGCCTGGCTCTGCCCCATGCCGTCGCGAATGACCTTGCCGCCGCCGAACTTCACCTCTTCGCCATAGGTGGTGAAATCCTTCTCGATCTCGATGAAGAGCTCGGTATCGGCAAGCCGCACCTTGTCGCCGGTGGTCGGGCCGAACATGCCGGCATAGGCGGCGCGGGAAATCTTGTAGGGCATGGGTCAGGCTCCTTGGGAGGACGAACGGGATGCGGACGGATAAAACCGCGTGACGCGGCCGGCGGCGACGTAAGCGTCGACGAGCTGCCTTTCGGCAGCGAAGGGATGCCACTCCCAGCCTTGATGGCCGAAGCCGGCAAGCGCGATCGGGGCATCGGGAAATCGGTTCACGACCTCAGCGATCACGATCATGCCGCTGCTCGGCACGACGTAGGGTGCGGGATCAAATGCGGCCAGCGCTTGGTCGACGCCATCATGAATCATTGTGTCAACGACCACATGCGTCTTGCCAGCGTCCCTGCAGAAGCTGCTGAATTGACTCGTATAGTCGTCGCAGAAATCGTCGAGCTCTGGATGCGAAATGGCCAGCGGGGCCTTCAGCGCCGCGAACTTCTCCGGATCGCGCACGCTCCAGATCTCCGAAGCCTCGACCACGGCGGGATGCGCACGCCACGCCTCGGAAGACAGCATCGCCTTGGCGGGACGGCCGGTATTGCAGACGGCGACGACATCAGTGCGGCCGGGGCTCGCCTCATAGGACCGGCATTCGTTGAACCGGATGACGAAGCGTGCTGCAGCAACAGCCGCGGCCCCTTCCGCACCGATCTCACCATTGCCGACGATCATGATGCTCTCTGTCACCTCAGTTGCTCATCGCATCTTCGAGCGTCTTCAGCTCCTTGGTCCTGGCATCGGTCACGTTCGCGATGCAGCCGGCAACCAGCATCGGCTCCATCGTGCCGCCACGCGCCTGAAAGCCCTCAGCCTCGCACTGCGCATCACGGTAGGTGATCCAGGCACGCTGGGCAGTTACCAGAGCCTTCTCCGCCCCCTTCATATCGCCATCCTGATCGCTATCAACGGCGACCATGGCGGCGCGGGTCTTCTTGTATTGAACGTTGAGCGCCTTGTCGGCCTCGTCCTGCCGCGCCCGCTCGCAGAGCGTCATGTCGGTCTGCGTCGTCGGGCTCTTGCAGTCGATCTCCTCGGCGCTGGCACCGCTGGCACCAATCAGCGCCAGCAGCCCGAAACCGATAGGCATAAAGAAACGCATCATCTCCTCCCGAGACATGATCACAGCTTGCCCATCACCAGCTGGCGAAAGCCGTAGACTTCGCGCTTGCCTGATAGCGGGATCAGCGTCACCGAGCGCGTCTGGCCGGGCTCGAAGCGCACGGCGGTGCCGGCGGGAATATCGAGCCGCATGCCATGCGCCTTCTCGCGATCGAAGGAGAGCCCGGCATTGGTTTCGCCGAAGTGATAGTGGCTGCCGACCTGCACGGGACGATCGCCGGTGTTCGACACCTCGATGGTCACGGTCGGCGCACCGGCATTGAGTTCGATTTCGCCTGGTGCGGCAATGATTTCGCCTGGGATCATGATTCTCTCCTCACGCAGCCTTCACGGGCGCGCAGCCCTCGGCCTTCAGCACGCGTTTCGTCGATGCCGGGTTGTTGATGAGCCTGGCCGCCGGGCGCACCGGCCGGCGCACCAGTTCGCCGCCGCAATTCGGGCAGATGCCTGAAAGCACGTTGTCGGCGCAATCAGCGCAATAGGTGCACTCGAAGCTGCACATCACGGCCTCGCGGCTTTCGGGCGGCAGGTCCTTGTCGCAGCATTCGCAATTGGGTCGAAGCTCGAGCATGGTGGCCTCAGCGGATCGGTTCGTGAACGGTGACAAGCTTGGTTCCGTCAGGGAACGTCGCCTCCACCTGCACGTCATGGATCATCTCGGCGATGCCATCCATCACCTGGTCGCGGCCGATGACATGGGCGCCGGCTTCCATCAGCTCGGCCACCGGCCGTCCGTCACGCGCGCCTTCGACGACGTAGTCCGTAATCAGCGCGATGGTCTCGGGATAGTTGAGCTTGACGCCCCGCTCCAGCCGCCGCCGCGCGACCATCGCCGCCATCGAAATCAACAGCTTGTCTTTTTCTCTTGGTGTGAGGTTCATCGTGCATCCATCTGCTTGAACTAGAGATTCCAGACTTTCGGCACAGGCGCGCCGTTGCGCAAGGCTGAAATGATCGGGATCAGGATTTTTCGAAGTGCGAAGCCATCCGACGCCGCGAGCCGAACGACAAGCTTGCCCGCCCAGCAACTGGCACCGCCCATATGGCCGTCGAGCAACGGCCTGACCGCATTGAGATAGCCCTCCGCCGGTGGTCCGACATAGAGCAGCGTCGCGAAGGCGACCTGGCCCGACAGCACCGCCTGCTCGCGCGTCAGCGACTGGACCTCGCCCGCGAGCCTCAGATCCTCGGCATGGCAAAGCCGGCCTTCCCGGCGGATACGCCAGCGGTCGCGAAATAGCCCGGAGACAACCGCCTCGCCCATCGCCTTGCGCCCGAGCAGCACCGCCTCGACCGCCAGAAACTCCGCCCCCTCGTCGAGGTCGACATCGAGCCGCCGATAGAGCGAGGAGCGATCGAAGAGGATGGTTTCCTGCGGCAGCCAGTCGACCCGCGCATTGGCGCCGACCTGAATTTTCGTGGTGATCTCGGCGGTGCCGGCGGAAGCCTTGTAGATCTTTTCGCAGGCCTGCGTGGTCACGTCGATGCGCGTACCGGGACCGGCAACGACGCTCCAGTCCATGCGGTCGCCGCCGGTGAGCCCGCCGGCCGTATTGATGATGACGGCCTCCATCGAGGCATCGAAGGTATCCGGCAGCCGGATCTTCGCCGCCCCCTCCTGATAGAGCTCGCGGATGCGCGTACGCCCGCCCAGCGACTTCGCGGCCAGATGCCCGCGGCCTTCGGCCCTTTGCGGTCTGGTGGCTGCCGCGGCGTTCGTCATTCCATGCCCTTTTCATGCCGCCGGTTTGCCCGGCCGTTCTCATTCAATCCTGTAACTGATTGAAAGCAAGCAATTTCCGTGCCGCGCGAAAGACGCCGCAATCCCGGCGCCGGCCAGCGGAGCGCATGTCGTCGAGTGCCCTTAAAAGCGGCGAATGCCGATCAGACGGTCAGGTGCCGGCGCGCCTCCGGCGTATCCAGCGTCTCAGCCAGGCCTTCATGCACGATCTCGCCTCGATCCATGATGTAGACGTAATCCGCAAGCTCCCGGCAGAAATCGAGATACTGCTCGACCAGCAGGATCGCCATGCCGGTGCTGTCGCGCAGATAGCGGATCGCCCGGCCGATATCCTTGATGATCGACGGCTGGATACCCTCGGTCGGCTCGTCCAGCACGAGGATCTTCGGCCGCGTCACCATCGCCCGACCGATCGCCAGCTGCTGCTGCTGCCCACCCGAGAGATCGCCGCCGCGCCGCCCGAGCATGGTCTGCAGCACGGGGAACAGGCTGAAGATATCGTCGGGGATATTCTTGTCGCGACGCGAAAGCGGGGCAAAGCCGGTCTCGAGGTTTTCCTTCACCGTCAGCAACGGAAAGATCTCGCGCCCCTGCGGCACATAGCCGATGCCCTGCTTGGCGCGCGCATAGGGCGCAAGGCCGTTGAGTTTTGTGTCGTTGAAGGTCAGCGTCCCTGAAGACAGCGGGTGCTGGCCGGTGACGGCGCGCAGCAGAGAGCTCTTGCCCACGCCGTTGCGGCCGAGCACACAGGTGATCTTGCCCATCTCGGCCTTCAGCGAGATGCCGCGCAGCGCCTGCGCCGCGCCATAGTGGAGGTTTGCGTTTTCGACGGTCAGCATGGTTTTCCCCTATGATCGCTTACGGTTGTGGCGCCCCCCTCTGCCCTGCCGGGCATCTCCCCCACAGGTGGGGAGATTGGCTGGGCGCACCCGCTCGCTCCAACGGCTATTGATTGACGAGACGCCCGCCACAGGTCGATCTCCCCCCTTGTGGGGGAGATGCCCGGCAGGGCAGAGGGGGGTAATCCTTGCTCAACGCTCATCACCGCCCCAGATAATTCTCGATCACCTTCGGATCGGAACTCACAAAATCGATCGACCCCTCGGCCAGCACCGAGCCTTCGGCCAAGCACGTCACCTTCACCCCAAGGTCACGAATGAAGCCCATGTCGTGCTCGACGACGACCACCGACCGCGTCTTGGCGATCTCCTTGAGCAGGATCGCCGTCTCCGCCGTCTCCGCATCCGTCATCCCGGCCACCGGCTCGTCGACCAGCAACAGCTTCGGCTCCTGCGCCAGAAGCATGCCAATCTCCAGCCACTGCTTCTGCCCATGGCTGAGATTGGCGGCGAGATCGTCGCGGCGATGCGTCAGGCGGACCGTTGCGAGGATCTCGTCGATACGCGATCGGTCCTCGCTCGACAGCCGGTAGAACAGCGTCGAAAACACCCCGCGTTTGCGGTTCAGCGCCAGCTCGATATTGTCCCAGACCGTATGGCTCTCGAACACCGTCGGCTTCTGGAACTTGCGGCCGATGCCGAGCTGGGCGATGTCGGCCTCGTCGAGCTTGGTGAGATCGGTCTGGCCGTTGAAGAACACCTGGCCGGTGTCCGGCCGCGTCTTGCCGGTGATGATGTCCATCATCGTCGTCTTGCCGGCGCCGTTGGGGCCGATGATGGCGCGAAGTTCGCCCGGTTCGATGACGATCGACAGCGAATTCAGCGCCTTGAAGCCATCGAAGGAGACGGAGACGTTGTCGAGATAGAGAACGCTGTTGGGTTTGACGTCAGGGATCATGGCGCTCACTCCGCGGGCTGGATTTCTGCGTCCACACCGTCTTCGCGTTTCGCGGGCGGCGTGTCGCTGGAGGATGGCTTGCGCTTGCCGAGATACTGGCCGATCGTGCCGACGATGCCTTTGGGCAGGAACAGCGTTACCGCCACGAACAGCCCGCCGAGCGCGAAGAGCCAGAATTCGGGGAAGAGACCGGTAAAAATCGTCTTGCCGCCATTGACCATGATCGCGCCGATGATCGGCCCGATCAGCGTCGAGCGCCCACCCACCGCCGTCCAGATGACGACTTCGATCGAGTTGGCCGGGGCGAATTCGCCGGGATTGATGATGCCCACCTGCGGAACGTAGAGCGCGCCGGCGATCCCCGCCATCATCGCCGAGACGACGAAGGTGAAGAGCTTGAAGTGCTCGACGCGGTAGCCGAGGAAGCGGGTGCGGCTTTCCGCGTCACGCACGCCGACCAGCACCTTGCCGAACTTCGACCGCACGATGGCCGACGCGATCAGCAGCGACAGTGCCAGCAGGATCGCGGTGGCCGAGAAGAGGGCAGCACGCGTGCCGTCGGCCTGGATGTTGTAGCCGATGATATCCTTGAAATCGGTCAGGCCGTTATTGCCGCCGAAGCCCATGTCGTTGCGGAAGAAGGCGAGCAGTAGCGCATAGGTCATCGCCTGGGTGATGATCGAGAGGTAGACGCCGTTGACGCGCGAGCGGAAGGCGAACCAGCCGAAGACGAAGGCGAGCAATCCGGGCACGACAAGCACCATCAGCGCCGCGAACCAGAAATGGTCAAACCCATGCCAGAACCACGGCAGTTCCTTGTAGTTCAGGAACACCATGAAATCGGGGAGGATGGGATCGCCGTAGCTGCCGCGCGTGCCGATCTGGCGCATCAGATACATGCCCATCGCATAGCCGCCGAGCGCGAAGAAGGCGCCGTGGCCGAGCGAGAGAATGCCGCAGAAACCCCAGACGAGATCGAGCGCCAGCGCGAGAAGTGCATAGGTCAGATACTTGCCGAACAGTGACATGATGTAGGTTGGGATATGCAGCGGGCTCGTGGCTGGCGTCATCAGATTCAGGACCGGCACCAGCACGGCGAGCGCCAGCAGGATGAAGAGCGCAACGATGATCTTGCGATCGAGAGACCGGAGAAGGAAGGCCGTAATCATGCTTCCACCGCCCTTCCTTTGAGTGCGAAGAGCCCACGCGGCCGCTTCTGGATGAAGAGAATGATGAGGACGAGCACCAGGATCTTGCCGAGCACGGCGCCGGCGAAGGGCTCGAGGAACTTGTTGACGACACCGAGCGACAGCGCGCCCACCAGCGTGCCCCACAGATTGCCGACGCCGCCGAACACCACGACCATGAAGCTGTCGATGATGTAGCTCTGGCCGAGATTGGGCGAGACGTTGTCGATCTGGCTGAGCGCCACGCCCGCCATGCCGGCGATGCCCGAGCCGAGCGCGAAGGTGAAGGCATCGACCCAGCCGGTGCGGATGCCCATCGACGACGCCATGCGGCGGTTCTGCGTGACGGCGCGCATCTGCAAGCCGAAGGCGGAACGCTTGAGCAGCATCAGCAGCGTCACGAATACGGCCATCGAGAAGACGATGATCCACAGGCGGTTCCAGGTGATCGACAGGCCGCCGAGTTCGAACGCGCCCGACATCCAGCTTGGATTGCGCACTTCGCGGTTGGTCGGCCCGAAGATCGAGCGCACCGCCTGCTGCAGGATGAGCGAGACGCCCCAGGTTGCGAGCAGCGTTTCCAGCGGTCGTCCGTAGAGATAGCGGATCACGGTGCGTTCGATGACGAGGCCCACGAAGCCGGTAAAGACGAAGGCGGCGGGCACGGCGAAGGCCAGCGAACAGACTTCGAGGCCGGGGAATGTCGAGGCGATGTATTGCTGCACGACATAGGTCGTGTAGGCACCGATCATCACCATCTCGCCATGCGCCATGTTGATGACGCCCATGACGCCGAAAGTGATGGCAAGGCCGATGGCGGCAAGCAGCAGCACCGAGCCGAGCGACAGACCGTACCAGACATTCTGCACCACGTCCCAGAGCGCCAGGCTGCGGTTGATCGTGTTGATATGCGTCTGTATCTCGCCCTTGAGTTCGTCAGGCGCGGTCGCCATCGCCGTCGTCAGGATGGTCAGCGCGTTGCGACCGCCACGGGCGGCGATCGTGTCGATGGCCGCCTTCTTGTCCTCGGCGCCGACATCGCTCTTCAACACCATCACGGCGCGGGCGGCTTCCATCGTCTCCTTGACCTCGCCGTCCTTCTCGGCGGCAAGCGCTGAGTTCAGAAGTTCGAGATTGGCGGGATCGGCATCGCGCAGCAGCCCCTGGGCAGCCGCGAGGCGGGCGCCGCGATCGGGAGAGAGCAGCGTCAGCTGGCTCATGGCTGAAGCGATGACACCGCGCAGCGAATTGTTGATCCTGACCTTGGACATGTAGTCCGCGTCGATATCGGCGACGGCTTCGCCGCTGATCGGATCGGAAAATGTCGGCTCGTCATCCGTGCCGCCCTGGAGCAGAACCGGGCCACCGCTTTCCGAATTCACGTAAAGCTGGCCGTCGCTGAGCTGCTGCAGGATCTGGCTGACGTGCGCATCGCCGGATGCGACCAGCGCCTTGATGGCGACCTCGCGTTCCGGGAAATCGCCGACGCCGAGCGCGTCGACCAGCGCGTGGATGTCTTCCTGCGCCTTCAGCGCCGTGGCGAATGCCGGCAGGGCCAGGCACAAGGTCAAAAGCAAAATCTTGATGGCGCGATACATCGGCTTTCTGCCTCGGTTATCGTTGGCCTTCCGGCGCAATCGGGAGAAATTCAGGCCTCTAACTCGGCAACTGCCGTCCGAAGCCTCAAGGCCACGCTTCGGAGAGAGAACTTCCGCCCGGACAGGAGGGCCGGACGGAAGCTGTTTTCAGGCTTTTAGAGTGAAGGGGTGTCCACTCAGGAGCCCTTGCCGCCGCACTTGCCCGTTGCGACATTGAAGTTGCCGCAGTTCATGGGCTTGCGCCAATCGGAGATCAGGTCCTTGGAGTCAGGCAGGAAGTCGGACCATTCGTCGCCGACGACAGCAGGGGTCTGCTGGACGATTTCGAACTGGCCGTTCGCCTGGATTTCACCGATCAGGACCGGCTTGGTGATGTGGTGGTTCGGCATGACGGTGGCGTAGCCGCCCGACAGGTTCGGAACCGTGGTGCCGATGATCGTGTCGAGAACCTTGTCCGTGTCGGTCGTGCCCGCAGCCTGGACCGCCTTAACCCATGCGTTGAAGCCGATATAGGCAGCTTCCATCGGGTCGTTGGTCACGCGCTTGTCGTTCTTGGTATAGGCATGCCATTCCTTGATGAACTTCTTGTTGGCCGGGCTTTCGACCGACTCGAAGTAGTTCCAGGCAGCGAGGTGGCCGACGAGCGGCTTGGTGTCGAGACCGGCAAGCTCTTCTTCGCCGACCGAGAAGGCGACGACAGGAATGTCGGTTGCCTTGACGCCCTGGTTGCCGAGTTCCTTGTAGAACGGAACGTTGGCGTCACCGTTGATGGTGGAGACGACGGCGGTCTTCTTGCCGGAGGCGCCGAATTCCTTGATCTTGGAGACTTCCGTCTGCCAGTCGGAGAAGCCGAACGGCGTGTAGTTGACGATGATGTCTTCCTTCGGAATGCCCTTCGAGATCAGGTAGGCTTCCAGGATCTTGTTGGTCGTGCGCGGATAGACGTAGTCGGTGCCTTCGAGAACGAAGCGCTTAACGCCTTCCTTTTCCATCAGGTAGTCGACAGCAGGGATCGCCTGCTGGTTCGGAGCAGCACCCGTGTAGAAGATGTTGCGCGAGGACTCTTCGCCTTCATACTGAACCGGGTAGAACAGGATGGAGTTGAGCTCTTCGAAAACCGGCAGGACCGACTTGCGCGACGAGGACGTCCAGCAACCGAAGACGGCCGCGACCTTGTCCTTTTCGATCAGCTCGCGTGCCTTTTCGGCAAACAGCGGCCAGTCGGAAGCCGGATCGACGACGACGGCCTCGAGCTTCTTGCCGAGAAGGCCGCCCTTCTTGTTCTGCTCGTCGATGAGCATCAGCATGGCGTCTTTCAGCGTCGTTTCGGAGATCGCCATCGTGCCGGACAGCGAATGCAGAACGCCGACCTTGATGGTGTCGTCAGCCGCAACGGCTCCATGGAATGCGGCCGTGGCCGACATGACGGCGCCGAGCACGGCACCGGAAACATATGATCGCAGATTCATCTGGTTGATCCCCTCTTCTTGTTCCGACAACAGGCCTGAAACGGCGATTAACTGTTGCTTAAGGGACTATCCGGTGCTGCACTGCGAAAGCGTATACGCGAAATGACGTAGGTGACGGGGCGAAATGTGCAGTTTTGCGTTGCACCGCACTCTTAAGCCCCGCACTGTTCCATGTTACGAACGCATGACAAGGGGAACGAAGGGGCCGATTACGGGCATGGCAGCGCGGCAACGCATTATTCCGGTCAGGCGCGAATACAATCGCTGGGTCGCCAACCAGACGCTGGAAGACTATGCGCTGCGCTTCACCGCCAAGAGCGCCCGGCAGTTCTCCTCGCAGCGCATTTCGCAAACCGCGATCGGCGCTATCTCCTTCCTAGCGCTGGAGGCGATCGGCGGCGCCATCACGCTCTCCTACGGCACCACCAACGCCTTCTACGCCATCATCGTCGCCTCGATCGCCATGCTCGCCATCGGCCTGCCGATCAGCCGCTACGCGATCCGCCACGGCGTCGACATCGACCTGCTGACGCGTGGCGCGAGCTTCGGCTATATCGGCTCGACCATCACCTCGCTGATCTACGCAAGCTTCACCTTCATGCTGTTTGCGATCGAGGCCTCGATCATGTCCGGCGCGCTGGAGCTGACGCTTGGGATACCGCTCTGGATCGGCTATATCATCAGCGCCGTCATGGTCATCCCGCTCGTCACCCACGGGGTCAGGCTGATCAGCCGGTTCCAGCTTCTGACGCAGCCCTTCTGGATCGTCCTCAACATCTTGCCCTTCCTCTTCATCGCGGTGATGGACTGGGAGAAGTTCGATCTCTGGCGCGCCTTCTCCGGCATTCGCCATGCGTCAGGCCCACCCGGCACCATCGCCCCATTCGATCTCGTCGAGTTCGGCGCGGCCTCGGCCGTCATCCTGGCGCTGATGTCGCAAATCGGCGAACAGGCCGACTTCCTGCGCTTCTTGCCCCCGGAAAAGCAGACCAAGTGGCGCCACCGCCTCGCCGTCTTCCTCGCCGGTCCCGGTTGGGTCATCATCGGCGCGCCGAA
The DNA here is from genome assembly GCF_056399145.1 of Rhizobium sp. 01N48. Lineage (NCBI taxonomy): Bacteria > Pseudomonadati > Pseudomonadota > Alphaproteobacteria > Hyphomicrobiales > Rhizobiaceae > Rhizobium > Rhizobium sp. 01N48. Next base: position 153,876 of record NZ_JBFTQT010000010.1, on the reverse strand, counting down.
GCTGCTGGCCGGCTCCTTCCTCGTCGTGCTCACTTTTGCTTCAGGAGTGCCCGCCGACCGCGCCGCCGATCCGGCGCAGATGTATCTCACCGCCTTCGGCTACATGATCCCCTGGCACAACGCCGCGCTGCTGCTGATGGCCGCCTTCGTCATGGTCTCGCAGTTGAAGATCAACGTGATGAACGCCTATGCCGGCTCGCTCGCCTGGTCGAATTTCTTCTCCCGTTTGACCCACAGCCACCCCGGCCGCGTCATCTGGCTGGTGTTCAACGTGGCGATCGCGCTGCTCTTGATGGAACTCGGCATCTACCGGCTGCTCGAAGAGACACTCGGCATCTTCTCGATCATCGCCATGGCCTGGCTCTGCACCATCTCGGCCGATCTCTTCATCAACAAGCCGCTCGGGCTTGCCCCTCCAGGCATCGAATTCAAGCGCGCCCATCTCTACGACATCAACCCCGTCGGCCTCGGCGCTATGACGCTGTCGGCGACCATCGCGCTCATCGCCCATTTCGGCGCCTTCGGCACGGTCGCGGCGTCGCTCGCGCCCTACATCACCCTCATCGTCGCCCTGATCGCCTCGCCCGCGATCGCCTGGGCCACGAAGGGCAAGTTCTACCTCGCCCGCAAGCCGCGGCAGAGCTGGAAGAACCTGACCAACATCACCTGCTCGGTCTGCGAACATCCGTTCGAGCCGGAGGACATGGCCTGGTGTCCCGCCTATGCCGCGCCGATCTGCTCGCTCTGCTGTTCGCTCGACAGTCGCTGCCACGACATGTGCAAGCCCAACGCGCACCTGAATGCACAGGTCGGTTACGTCGCAAAGGCTGTCCTGCCCGAAACCATCGTCCAGAAGCTCACCACCCGCCTCGGCCGCTACGGCATCGCCGTCATCCTGGCGCTCACCGCAGTCGGCGCCATCCTCGCCATGATCGCCCACCAGGTCTCCTCCGCCTCCCCGGCAACAGCGGAAGTCGTCAACGGCACGATCCTGATCGTCTTCTTCGTCTTCGCCGTCATCGCCGGCGTCGTCTGCTGGTTCTACGTGCTCGCCCATGACAGCCGCGTCGTCGCCGAGGAAGAATCCTCGCGCCAGAACACGCTGCTCCTGAAAGAAATCGCCGCCCACAAGAAGACCGACGCCGCACTCCAGGCCGCCAAAGAGACCGCCGAAGCCGCCAACCGCGCCAAGAGCCGCTATGTCGTCGGCCTCAGCCACGAGCTGCGCACGCCGCTCAACGCCGTGCTCGGCTACGCCCAGATCCTCGAGCGCGACGAAACCATCCCGACGCCGCGCCAATCCTCGATCAAGGTCATCCGCCGCTCGGCCGAACATCTCTCCGGCCTGATCGACGGCCTGCTCGATATCTCCAAGATCGAGGCCGGCCGCCTGCAGGTCTATTCCAACGAGATCAACATCCAGGATTTCCTCGACCAGATCGTCGACATGTTTCGGCCGCAGGCGCTCGCCAAGGGTTTGACCTTCAACCACCAGCGCGCCCCCGCCCTGCCCCAGTTCGTGCGCACCGACGAGAAACGCCTGCGCCAGATCCTCGTCAATCTGCTCTCCAACGCCATCAAGTTCACCGACGAGGGCACCGTCACCTTCGACGTCGCCTATCGCAGCCAGGTCGCGACTTTCACCGTGACGGACACCGGCCGCGGCATCGCCGAGAAGGACCTCAGCCGCATCTATGAACCCTTCCAGCGCGGCGAAGCCGACAGCATCCGCCCCATGCCCGGCCTCGGCCTTGGCCTGACGATCACCCAGCTTCTGACCAACACGCTCGGCGGCGAAATCTCCGTGACCAGCGAAAAGGACAAGGGCTCGACCTTCCGCGTGCGCCTGATGCTCTCGGCCGTGCTGCGGGAGATGGCGGCCCCGCCGCAGGAAAAGAAGATCGTCAGCTACGACGGCCCGCGCCGTACCGTCGTCGTCGTCGACGACAATGAGGACCACCGCGAGATGATGCGCGAGATCCTCGTGCCGCTCGATTTCGTCGTGCTGACGGCCGCAAGCGGCACCGATTGCCTCACGCTGATCGAAGGCATCCAGCCCGATCTCTTCCTCGTCGATATCCTGATGCCCGGCATGAACGGTTGGCAGCTGGTCTCGCGCCTTCGCGAAGCCGGCCAGACCGCACCGATCGTCATGCTCTCCGCCAACATCGGCGACGCCGCCGCCCATGGCGACAGCGACGACAGCCACAATGACGCGATCGGCAAGCCGGTCGACATCCGCCGCCTGCGCGACAAGCTCGCCCTGCACCTCGGCCTGAAATGGCTCTACGCCGAAGCGGCTCCCGTGGCACCCAAGAAGACCGAGCAGGTCCTGCAAAGCCCGGGCGACGCGCATGTGCAGGAACTGCTGCGTCTCGGCGAGATCGGCTACATCAGGGGTATCGAGGCCAAGCTCGCCGACCTTGCCAAGGTGGAGGCAAATCAGCCATTTACCGAGGAACTTCGATCCTATGTCGCCGCCTTCGACCTGAACGGCTTCATGACCTTCCTGCACCGCTTCGACGAAAAGGTGGAACACATTGGCTGAACTCCCGCGCGACATCGTTCTCCTAGTCGACGACTCGCCGGAAGCGCTCGGCTTTCTCACCGATGCGCTGGAGCAATCCGGCTTCTCCGTCCTGATCGCGACCTCCGGTTCAGCAGCACTCAACATCGTCGAGCGCATCACGCCGGACCTGATCCTGCTCGACGCCGTGATGCCCACCATGGACGGCTTCGAGACCTGCCGGCGGCTGAAGGCCAACCCGGCGATCAGCCAGATCCCCGTCATCTTCATGACCGGGCTGACCGAGACCGAACACGTCGTCCACGCGCTAGGCTCCGGCGGCGTCGATTATCTCAGCAAGCCGATCAACATCGACGAACTCCGCGCCCGCATAGGCGTGCACCTAAAGAACGCCCGCTCCGCCCAGAGCGCCCGCGTGGCACTCGACGCCGCCGGCCGCCATCTGCTGGCGGTCAAGGGCGATGGCAACATCCACTGGTCGACGCCCCAGGCCACCCGCCTCGTCAACGCCGCCATGGGCAGCGACGATGGCATGGACACCGTGATCTCGACCATCGCCGCCTGGATGAAGGACCGCACCGCCGCCACCATCGCTGTCGCCCATGGCGGCCAGGACGTGCTGCAGCTCGCGTTCCTCGGCACGATCGGCCCCGACGAATATCTCTTCCGCCTCACCGCCAGCCAGCGCGCCGACGACCAGGTGCTGCGCCAGCGCTTCGCGCTCACCCACCGCGAATCCGAGGTGCTGCTCTGGATCGCCAAGGGAAAGGCCAACCGCGACATCGGCGAAATTCTCGGCCTTTCCGCCCGTACGGTGAACAAGCACCTGGAGCAAATCTACGTCAAACTCGGCGTCGAAAACCGCGCCTCGGCGGCGGTCAAGGCGGCGCATGTGTTGCATGAGACGTAGGTGAGCCCTGACAGCAAAAAAGCCGCTCACACTTTAGAAAGCACACACGGATATCCTTGAGCGACGCCCGCAAGCTGGGCATGGCATCAAGATGATATCCGGCAGGTCATGAAGGACAGGCTTTATTATGTGGATCGGCTGCGGATTTCCGCCTTCGCGATCCTGATCCTCTATCACTCCTCGGCGGCCTTCTTCACCGACATGGGCTGGCTGATCCATAGCGATCGCACCAGCCCGGCGCTCTCGCTGATCATGGAATTCCCCCGCGCCTGGCGGCTGGCGCTGCTGTTCTTCGTGTCAGGCATGGGGGCTGCCTTCTCGTTCCGCTCGGATTCCAGCCTCGCCTTCCTGCGCAAGCGCACCGTCCGCCTGCTCGTCCCCCTGCTCTTCGCCATGGCCGTCCTCGTCGTGCCGCAGGTCTGGTACGAGCGCATGTACGAGACTGGCTATGACGGCTCGCTCATCAATTTCTGGCTGACGCGCTATTTCACCGAGGGCCGCTATCCGACCGGCAACTTCACCTGGGCGCACATGTGGTTCGTCGCCTATCTGCTTGTGATGTCGGTGATCTGCTACCCGATCTTCCTCTATCTCAGCCATCAGGGCAACGCGACCATGGCCTGGTTCGAGCGTGTCGCGAAGTCGGGCGCCATCTATCTCTTCTTCCTGCTGCCGCTGCTTCTCAACCTGGCCTTGACGCCCTTCTACCCCAAGGAAACCAATGCGCTTTATAATGACGGCGCCTGGTTCGCGGTCTGGGCGAGCTGGTTCGGCCTCGGCTTCCTCGTCGCCCGCAATCATCGCAGCCTGATCGAGCCGATCATCGCCAAGCGCTTTATCAGCGCCGCGATCGCGCTGGCCGTGACGGTGTTCCTCTACGCCTTCGCCTGGCTTGCCCCGGCCGAGCGGGCAATCGGCAGCTACGCCGATGAAACCCCGCTCTTCAAGGCCGCGATCTTCCTGCTTGCCTGGTCGATGACCCTGACCCTGATCGGCTTCGCCGCCCGTCATTTCAACCAGCCGGATGCGCGGCTGGTCACGGTCAACAGGCTCGTCTTCCCGCTTTACATTATCCACCAGACCGTGATCGTCGGCGCGCTCTATTATGTGCTGCCGCTCGGCCTGCCCGCCGTGCCGAGCTTCATCATCATCGCCGCCGCGACCTTCGTGCTGTCGAGCCTCTTCGCCATCGCGGTGGACTTCATCCCCGGCCGCGCGCGCCTGCTCTTCGGCCTTGAGGCCAAACCGCGTGGTCCCTCGGGCGAGCGCAAGACCGTCGGCGCGCAGCGGTAGGCTGTATCAGGCCACCCGGTCCGGCGGCTCGCGTCGCTCGAAGAAGGCGGTGATGTTGTCCACCACCTTCATCCCCATCGCGTTGCGCGTCTCTTCCGTAGCACTACCGAGATGCGGCAGCAGAACCACATTCTCCATCACGCGCAGCTTCTCCGGCACTTGCGGCTCCGCCTCGTAGACGTCGAGGCCGGCGCCACGGATCACACCATTCTCAAGCGCCGCAACCAGCGCCGCCTCGTCGACCACATCACCGCGCGCCGTATTGATCAGATAAGCACCAGGCTTCATCGCCGCGAAACGGGCTGCATTCATCAGGTGCCGGTTCTCCGCACCTCCCGGGCAATGCAGCGACACGAAATCACTCGCCGCCAGCACCTCTTCCACGGTCGCGAGCTGCCGCGCGCCATATCGCGCCGCTTCCGCCGCATCGACCGTCGAGCGGTTGTAGAACACCACGTCCATGCCGAAACCGAAATGGCAGCGTTGGGCGAAGGCCTTGCCGATGCGCCCGAAGCCGATGATCCCCACCGTCTTGCCCGTAACCTTGCTGCCGATCATATGCGTGGGGCACCAGCCCTTCCACTCTCCAGCCCGGATCTGTCGCTCGCCCTCCCCGCCACGGCGCGCGATCGAAAGGAGGAGCAGCATCGCGATATCGGCGGTGCAATCGGTGAGCACACCAGGCGTATTGGTCACCACGATGCCTTTGGCCTTCGCCGCGGCGATGTCGATGTGGTTGTAGCCGACCCCGAAATTGCCGAGCACCTTGGCCCGGATTTCGCCTTCGAAAACCGACGCCGGAAGCTTGTCGGACACGGTTGGCAGCACGGCGTCGTGGGTGCGCAGCGCCTCCGCGATGGCTTCGGGCGACATCGGCAGGTCGTCGGTGTTGAAGGTCGCGTCGAAGCGTTCGGCAAGAACGGCCTCGACGGCGGAGGGCCAGCGGCGCGTGAGGAGAATCTTGGGGCGGGGCATGGCGTATCCGTCTCGTCTGCGGCTACGCGCCGATCGGCGGCAACCTGTTGAATTCGCCGGCGATCGTAACCGGATCGTCCTCGATCGCAAGACCGGTAAGCGGCCGGGCGGTTCGCATTGTTGCCAAAACGAAAGAAGCCCGGCGCGAGACCGGGCTTCCAAGGTGAGAACGAAAGTTCTTACTTCGCGTCCTGCGGGAAGTAGGAGAACTTGCCGTCCGGGCCCTTCTTCCATTCGTACATGACGTAGCCTGGGATCTTCGGGTCGCCCTTTTCGTCGAACGAGATTTCGCCGAGAACGGTCTTGAACGGACCCTTGGCCTTCATCGCTGCGGCAACGGCTTCAGCGTCGGTCGAAGCAGCTGCCTTGGCAGCTTCAGCGATCGTCTGCATCGCGGCGTAGGAGTACAGCGTGTAAGCTTCCGGGTTGAAGCCGGCAGCCTTGAACTTCTCGACGAGTGCCTTGTTGTCGGGGTTCAGCGTTGCGTCCGGGCCGAACGTGTTCAGCGTGCCGGCGACTGCGTCACCAGCGATCGATGCCAGTTCGTTCGAAACGATACCGTCACCCGATACGAGCGTTGCCTTCAGGCCCTGGTCGGCGGCCTGGCGGATGATCAGACCAGCTTCGGTGTGGAGACCACCCCAGTAGATGATCGAAACGCCGGCTTCCTTCATCTTGGCGATGAGGGCCGAGAAGTCCTTGTCGCCGACGTTGATGCCTTCGTACATGACTTCGGTGAGACCAGCGGCATTCATGGCCTTCTTGGTTTCGTCAGCGAGGCCCTGGCCGTATGGGGTCTTGTCGTGAACGACAGCGATCTTGGCGTCCTTGAAGTGGTCGGCGAGATACTTGCCGGCGATGCCGCCCTGCTGGTCGTCGCGACCGCAAGTACGGAACGTGTTCCACAGACCACGCTCGGTGAACTGCGGGTTGGTCGCAGCCGGCGTGATTTCGAGGATGCCGTTTTCAGCGTAAACTTCGGAAGCCGGGATCGAAACGCCCGAGTTGAAGTGGCCGATGACGAACTTGACGCCGTCAGCTGCGAACTTGTTGGCAACCGAGATACCCTGCTTCGGGTCGGACACGTCGTCGCCGAGCACGATCTTGATCTGCTCGCCATTGATGCCGCCAGCAGCGTTGATGTCGGCAGCTGCCTGCTCGGCACCCTTCTGGAGCTGTGCGCCGAACGCAGCGTTCGGGCCGGTCAGCGGACCAGCAACGGCAACCGTGATGTCGGCCCAAGCGTTGCTGCTGAAGGCGACCATCGCCGTCAGAGCCACTGCCGACAGAAGAGACTTCTTCATTATGTTACTCCCAGTTTTTTAGCGGGTTCCGTTCCATTACCCAGCGCATCACCCACTTTACTGCGCTGGGAAACCTGTTCCACTCGGAGAGGTAATTTGTCCCTAGATTCAACCGGCTGTCAATGTTTTGCCTTCCAGGAGAAGGGCGACGTCTTTTCGTAGAGCCAGTAGTAATTATTGACCATCTGATTGGTCCGGCGATAGCGGTATCCTGCCGTCGCGAAGATCAGGAGAAGGACGAAGTCGATGGCGTAATAGAACACGCTCAGCACCGGCCCGTCGAACAGCGCATGATGCAGAAACTGCATCGCGGCCGCCAGAAGCACGCTGTAGCCGATGACGATTGGATAATCGCTCCAGCCATCGGCAGCAGCCTTGCCCGAACGCCACGCGGTCCAGAAGCCGATCAACACGACGATCAGGCGGATGACGCTGCGAACGCCGGTATCGCCTTCAAAGAAAAGTCCCTGCATATCAAAGTCTCCCCTTCGTCATGCTCAATGCCGTCCGCCTTCGAGATAGGCGGCGCGAACTTCAGGATTGGCGAGCAGTTCCTGGCCGGAGCCCGACATCGTCACCTTGCCGTTGACCATGACATAGGCCCGGTCGGACAGCTTCAGCGCCGCGAATGCGTTCTGCTCGACGAGGAACACGGTGAGCCCCTCATCCTTGTTCAGCTTCTTGATCGCCTCGAAGATGCCCTTGACGATCAGCGGTGCGAGACCGAGCGACGGCTCGTCGAGAAGCAAAAGCTTCGGGCGGGCCATCAGCGCGCGGCCGATCGACAGCATCTGCTGCTCGCCGCCCGAAAGCGTGCCGCCGCGCTGCGTCTGGCGCTCCTTGAGACGCGGGAACATCGCGAAGATCTTCTCGACGTCTTCCTTGAAGTATTTCAGGTTGTCGAGCCCGGCGCCCATCTGCAGGTTTTCCATCACGCTCATGCGCGGGAAAATGCGGCGTCCCTCTGGTGACTGCGCAATGCGCAGACGGGCGATCTCGTGGGTCGGCATCTTGGTGATGTCGCGGCCCTCGAAGATGACCTTGCCGGCGCGCGCCTGCGGGCTGCCGCAGATCGTCATCATTAGCGTCGACTTGCCGGCGCCGTTGGCGCCGATCAGGCTGACGATTTCGCCCTGGTTAACGTGGACATCGATACCGGCGAGCGCGCGAATGTTGCCGTAATAGGTTTCAACACCCTCGACCTTGAGAAGTGGTTGACCGGTCATCAGTGCGTACCTCCTTCGAGGTTTTCGACGTCTGCGATCACCTGTTCCACTTCCTCGTCTTCGACACCGAGATAGGCCGCGATGACCTTCGGATCGTTCTTCACATGGTCTGGCGTGCCATCGGAAATCTTCTGGCCGTATTCGAGCACGACGACGTGGTCTGAAATTTCCATGACCACGGACATGTCATGCTCGATCAGGAGCAGCGACGTGCCCTCGTCGCGGATACCGCGCAGAAGCGTGTTCAGCGTCAGCGATTCCTTCGGGTTGAGACCGGCGGCCGGCTCGTCCAAGCAGAGCAGTTCCGGTCCTGTGCACATGGCGCGCGCGATTTCCAGACGACGCTGAGCGCCATATGGGAGGTCGCCGGCGGGATCGTCGGCGCGATCGATCAGATCGGCCTTCTCCAGCCAGTAGCGGGCAAGCTCGATCGCGTTCTTCGCTTCCGCGCTGTAGCGACCGATCCCGAGCAGGCCGAGAATGGTGTAGCCCGATGCCAGCATCAGCTTGTTGTGCTGCGCGACCAGAAGGTTTTCAAGCACCGTCAGGCCCGAGAACAAACGGATGTTCTGGAACGTGCGGGCGACCTTGGCTTCGCGGGTGATGCGAAAGTCCGGCAGACGCTCAAGCAGATGTTCCCTGCCGTCCTTGTGGCGCATGGTGATCATGCCCATGGTCGGCTTGTAGAAACCGGTGATGCAATTGAACACGGTGGTCTTGCCGGCGCCGTTCGGGCCGATCAGCGCGGTGATCTCGCCGCGCTTGGCCTCGAACGAGAAGTCGTTGATGGCCATCAGGCCGCCGAACTTCATCGACAGGTGCTCGACCTTGAGCAGGGTATCGCTGGACATGTTGGTTTCCTGAGGGCTCATCAGCCGTGGCCCTCCTTGGTGAAGCTTCCCGATACCGATTTCCGTTCTTTCAGGAACGCCGTCGGCTCACGCGATCCGACGAAGCCGCGCGGCTTGATCAGCATGACGACGACCATCGCCAGACCAAAGAGCAGCATGCGGTAGAGTTCAGGCGTGAAGTCGGGTCCGAAGATGAGCTTCAGGAACTCCATTTCGCGCAGCATTTCCGTACCGCCGATCATGACGATCGCCGCGATCGCGATGCCGGTCAGCGAACCCATGCCGCCGAGAACGACGATGGCGAGGATGACGGCCGATTCAAGGAACACGAAGGATTCAGGCGAGACGAAGCCCTGACGAGCGGCGAAGAAGGAGCCGGCGAAGCCACCGAACATCGCGCCCGTGGCAAAAGCCGTGAGCTTGGTCGTCACCGTGTTGATGCCGAGCGAACGGCAGGCGATTTCGTCTTCGCGAAGCGCTTCCCACGCACGGCCGATCGGCATGCGGCGCAGGCGGATCGTCACGTAGGCCGTCAGAAGGCACAGCGCCAGGATCAGATAGAAGAGGAAGATCTTGTAGTAGGCCGAAGAGATCGGCAGGTGGAACAGCTTGGCGAAGCCGTGAGGGCTGGCATCGAACGGAATGCCGAACAGCGTTGCCTTCGGAATGCTGGCGATACCGAACGTGCCCTTGGTCAGATCCGTCCAGTTGATGATCACCAGGCGGATGATTTCGCCGAAGGCCAGCGTCACGATCGCCAGGTAGTCGCCGCGCAGACGCAGCACCGGGAAGCCGAGGATGATGCCCCAGAGACCGGCGAGAATGCCCGACAGCGGCAGAAGAACCCAGAAGGACAGGCCGAAATAGCTGGAGAGCAGCGCGTAGGAATAGGCGCCGACCGCGTAGAAGGCGACATAACCGAGATCGAGCAGACCGGCGAGACCGACGACGATGTTGAGGCCCCAGGCCAGCATCACGTAGATCAGGATCTGGATACCGAAGTTGTCGACCCACTTCAGCGAGCCCTGCGCACCGACCAGCGCCACGATGACGACGGGATAGAGCACCAGCGCCAGAAGCGCGATCTTCAGGAAGTGGGCGTGGAAGAAGCCCTTCTTGTCGGAGATGTCGAGCTCGCCGCTGCGCGCCTTGGCAAGCTTGCGGGCATCGAGATGCGGACGCAGGAACACCACGATCGCGAACCGGCCGACCGCCGCGATGGCGACGAAGATCGCAAGCAGGCCCCAGCGCTGAACGACGACGAGTTCGTTGCTGATGTTCTGCTGCGTGCCGAGACCGACATAGAGAACGAACATGCCGAAGGAGATAACGGCTGCGAAGATAGCTTCTTTAATACCCTTCTGGACAAGTCCGGATGCGGGCTTGCCAGGGGCGTTTTCAACATTTGCCATGATCTTAAACCTTCTCGACTTCCGGCCGGCCCAGGATACCTGTCGGCTTGAAGATCAGCACGAAAGCGAGGATGGCGAAGGTCGCCACATCCTTGTAGGCGATGGTGAAGTAGGCCGACCACAGGCTTTCGATCAGGCCGATCATCAGACCACCGAGAACGGCGCCCGGAAGAGAACCGATACCGCCGAGAACGGCCGCCGTGAACGCCTTGACGCCAGGCACGAAGCCGTCGTTGAAGTTCACCACGCCGTAGTACATCAGGTACATCGTGCCGGCGACGGCAGCGAGTGCGGCGCCCATGATGAAGGTCACCGAAATCGTCTTGTCGACGTTGACGCCCAGCAGCGCCGCCATCTTGCGGTCCTGCTCGGTGGCGCGCTGCGCGCGGCCAAGCGCCGTGTGATTGACGAGATACCAGAAGACGGTGAGCAGCACGGCCGTGATGATGATGATCACGATCTGCTTCAGCGAGATGGTGACACCACCAATGTTATAGACGCTGCTGATCAGCGGCGGGATCGGCTTGTTGCGCGGACCCTGCGTCACCTGGATGAAGTTCGACAGCACGATCGACATGCCGATCGCGGTGATCAGCGGCGCCAGGCGGAACGAACCGCGCAGCGGGCGATAAGCGACGCGCTCGATCGTCCAATTCCACAAACTCGTCATCAGCATCGCGATAAGCAGCATTGCCAACAGCAGAACCGCGACCGGCAAACCAGCAAAAATCGATGTGAGGACGAGAAAGACGATAAGGGCGGCGAAGCCACCGATCATGAAAATATCGCCGTGAGCGAAGTTGATCATGCCGATGATGCCGTAAACCATCGTATAGCCGATAGCCACGAGGCCATAGATGGATCCAAGAGTCAGCCCATTGATGAGCTGCTGGACAAAATATTCCATATGTCTTTCCCCTGGACACAGAACCGTGAAAAGCCTGCGTCTCTTGTTATTCGAGCCCTTGTTGAGCCCTTGATTAAAGATTTCATACTGCTTTCAAGGCAAAAGGGAAGTGTAAAATTTCAAAGCTCCAAAGTTCTTTGCCGTTTTGGTGAAAATGACTTTTTCGAGTTCAAAAAGTTGATTTTTTCAACACAATCCGGCCTCCGACGCCACTTTTCACCGCAAATTCACTTTTCCCTATGATCTTTACCCTTCGCTGATGGATGGAAAATCGTCAAACCACACCTGCGTCCTTTTGCGACGGTCGACCGGCGGTGCAATGAAGCGTGAAAACGACTATATGAGAAGCATGATGGAGAAGGGATCGAACCGACCCGCGATGCTCGAAACGTTTGAACGCGCCGCCCTTGAGGCCGGCAAGGCGATCATGGATGTGTACCGCGCCGGCTGCACGGCGGCCAGCAAGGCCGACAACAGCCCAGTGACGATCGCCGACGAGCAGGCCGAGCGGATCATTCTGGCGCATCTCTATCGCGATTTCCCCGATATTCCGGTCATCGCCGAAGAATCGGTCGCGGCCGGCATCGTGCCGGCGGTCGGCTCGTCATTCTTCCTGGTCGATCCGCTTGATGGCACGCGCGAATTCGTCGACAAGCGGCCGGAATTCACCGTCAACATCGCCTTCATCGTCGATGGCCACCCGGCCGCCGGCATCGTCTTCGCGCCCGCGCTGGGTGTCGCCTTTCTCGGCGAGAACGGCACGGCCGAGAAGCTGCATGTCGGACCGGACTTTCGTGTCGAAAAGCGGTTGCCGATCAATGTGCGCCTCGCCAAGGCCGAACGCACCGCACTCGCTAGCCGTTCGCATAACAGCCCGCAGACCGCGCGTTTCCTGGCCGAGCAGGCCATCTCGGAGTGCAAGAATATCGGCTCGTCGCTGAAATTCTGTCTTCTCGCGGAAGGGGAAGCGGACGTCTATCCGCGCTTTACCCGCACGATGGAGTGGGACACCGCGGCCGGCGATGCCATCCTGCGCGCGGCAGGCGGCTGCACCGTGACCCTCGACGGCCGCCCCCTCACCTACGGCAAGACCCGACAGGCCCACGACGCGGATTTCGCCAACCCCGATTTCATCTCATGGGGCAACGCGCCAAGGCTTTGAGCACGGGGATATTTCTCACAAATTTCCCTTTGAAATCAGCGCTGGCTCCCGCGCGCTGTCCCCGCTTCCCGACACGCCCCTACGATTTGCGGCAGTGAAACCTGCCGCGAACACCGGAGCTCGATCGTGTCGGACCAGACCAACAACCTCGCCTTGCCCTACATCCTACCCTCCCAGGCGCAGAAGCACGTGCCGCACAACGAGGCGCTGCAGCGCCTCGACGCCGTGGTCCAGCTGACCATCCTCGCCGGACGCCAGGGACCACCCGAAACACCTGTTGAAGGCGACTGCTACCTCGTCGCCGCCGATCCCGAGGGCGCGTGGCTCGACCGGCAGGGGCTTATTTGCGTCTGGCAGGATGGTGCATGGGCCTATCTTTCGCCAAACCCCGGCTGGCGCGCCTTCTTTCTCGATACCCGCCAGCTGCGTGCTTTCGACGGCACGAACTGGAACGTGATCTCGCTCGATGCGGATGGCGCGCTTCCGATGATCGGCATCAACGCGACGGCCGACGCGATCAACCGGCTGGCGGTCGCCTCAGCGGCCAGCCTTTTCACCCATGCAGGACAAGGCCATCAGCTGAAGATCAACAAGGCCGACCCGTCTCAAACAGGCACGCTGCTCTTTCAGACGAATTGGTCGGGCCGCGCCGAGATGGGGCTTGCGGGAAGCGATGCGTTTTCGATCAAGGTCAGCGGCGATGGCAATGATTGGTCGACGGCGCTCGTCGTGGCGCCGGATGGCGTGGTGCGCATGCCCTCGCGGCCGATCGTGCGGGCATCGCCCGCTGCCGGCACAGCGTCTCCACCAACAGCAAGCCGCACCGGCTTCACGGATTTGCATGCCGAGCAAGGCGGCTTCGAACTCGGCGCCGCCGTGCCGTCTGGCTCCGGCGCACGGCTGATCGTCCCGGCAGACGGCTTCTATCTGCTGTCGCTTTCCGTGAGCACCCTCACCTCATCAGGCCACGGTGTGGCGATCGAGATCAACGGCGCGACGGTCGTCGCCAGCGCGAGCGGCCCGGCCTCAGCATCGCCGGCCCGGCAAAACACGACGACGATCGTCTGGCTGAATCAGGGCGATTGGCTTGCATTGCTTCACAGCGGCACGGCGCAATACGAATTCGGACCGGCGAAGACCGAACTCTGCGCCGTCATGCTCTGAACGGGTTACAGCAGGCGGTAGCGGAAGGCCCGGGCAACCGCCTGCATCCGATTGACGGAATCGAGCTTGCGCATCGCGCTTTTCAGATATCCGACCACGGTGTGCGGCGACAGCTCGAGTATGATGGCGATCTCATCACTGCTCTTGCCCGCCGCCGACCAGCGCAAGCATTCGATCTCGCGGCTGCTGAGGCTCTCCAGCGGTTGCTCGGTCACCTGCAGGCGCGCATAGACGTCGAGGAATTCCATGGCGCTGAACACATGCGCCATCGCCTCCTCGCGCGAAAGATCCGCCCGCGCGCCCGAAAACGCGAAAATATAGGGCTGTCGATCGGCGTCATGCAGCACGAAAGCAAATGTCCGGCGAAATCCGAGCTCGCGAAACCGCTCGGTGATCCGCCCGTTCTTCGGGTTGGTCACGCTGCTTTCGAAGGCACCGACACCAAACGAAACCGGCAGGCTCGATTTCCTGAGTTCCGAGACAAGCGCACTATTGTGAAACAGGTCATCTTCGTCATAGGCGGCAACGAGGCTGTCGGGCCAGTTGCTGAAAATATGGTTTCCCGCAAAGCCGCCATTGTCGCCATGGGGAAAACCCGCGAACAAATAGTGGTTGAAACCCGCCGCTTTCGCGAGACGCGCGAGGCGCTCCTTGGGATCAACCGGCGATGGACTGGACTTCTCTGACGATAAAAAAACAATATTCGCCGCGCCGTCTTGAACGGCGCGTTCTTCATTCCGCATCGATTTCGTCCTTCAAAGGCTAAACTTGCCTGAAAACGGCCTTCTGGCAGCAACAATCAAAGTATAGGAAAAGAAAAAACGGCCGCTTCGACGTTATGCGAAGCCTGACATTCTATTCCCAACGCACGCAAAAACAACAATCGCGACGACACGCGACGTTCTATCTGCCCCTGGGGAGGCTTATAGTTTGATGAGGATCAGACAACTAATATTCATTGTGCATGGCTCCCATGCACTTATGACAAATTTACGCAAGGGAAGCCGTGCGCGAAGCGCGCGCCAGCGCCATCATGCGACGCGGTTAAATTTATTATCAAAGTCTTACGACGCGTTTAGGCAATTTTTAAATGTGACAAGCTAGAGTGGCTCTCGTGGTCTTGAGTTGTGTAGAGAGTCCAATGACCGAAATGATACGTCCCCGAGTGAAATATGTCATCGGCCCCGATGGCAGCCCGCTGACGATTGCGGATTTGCCGCCGCCGAATACTCGGCGCTGGGTAATTCGCCGTAAGGCAGAGGTTGTCGCAGCTGTGCGCGGTGGCCTGTTGAGCTTGGAAGAAGCTTGCGAACGCTATACCCTGACCGTCGAGGAGTTTCTCTCCTGGCAGTCATCCATCAATAGCCATGGTCTTGCCGGCCTGCGCACCACGCGCATCCAGCAGTATCGCCATTGATTAATTATTGAAGTTGATTCCATTTCAGTTCGGGCCGACCGCACATCGCAGGATGTGACGCCGGCCCGAAGCTTTTGCTGCTTTCCGGCGTTTATCTCATTGCCGAACTGAACCGACGCTCTGAAGCGCGGCCACCGTCCACAAAGACCACTCGGACAACGGCTGCGCGAGCAAGGCTCGACATTTTCTTTTCGCAAACGCCGAACCACCTGCCTCCCCTTTCATCGAACAATGCGTCACCTTGAGCGGCCTTTGCTTTGCGCCGGCGCCATGGCACGTTTGCTTTAACGCAATCGAAAGGAAGGCAGTCGGGATGAAGATCACCAACGAAGAAAACGCATCGGGCGGCCGCTACGTCGCCGAGCTCGAAGGCCATCAGGCCGAAATGACCTATTCCCGCACATCGCCGACGCTCATCATCATCGATCACACCGGTGTTCCGGATGCGCTGCGCGGCAAGGGCGTCGGCCAGGCGCTGGCGCTGCATGCGGTCGAAGCCGCCAGAACCGGTGGATGGAAGATCATTCCGCTCTGCCCCTTCTTCAAGGCGCAGGCGCTTCGCCATGAAGAATGGCGCGACGTTATCAACTGATCTTCTGAAGTCGAGAAACGCCAAAAGCCATGTATGACGGACAGCACGCCCGTCATGCATGGCTTTTATGAGATGACACCCCAGATGCCCGAAGGCATCGATCATCCTGGCTTAGGCTCTTGCCCGAACCGCCCCGTCGCGCTCTTCGAGCGCGGCAGCGCGTGCATATTCCGCCTGCATCTCTTCGAGCGTCTGCTCCAAGGCCTCTTCCTGCATCCTCAGTTCCTTGATCGAAACCTGAAGATTGTCCGCGCGCTGGCGTGCTGCCTTCGCGAAGGTGGGATAGGCGAAGTGATTCGGGTCGGAAATGCCGGACTTCTTTTCCTCGACGACGATCTGGCTCTCCAGATCCTTCGTCATACGGTCAAATTCAGACATCATCATCTGCAACTGCTGCAGCTGACGACGCTTTTCGTTCACCTGAAACTCTTTCAGACGAACTAGGCTCTCACGCGACTTCATACGCATTACTCCAGTGATGCGAGACCCCGGCTTCACTTGAAACCGCCCATTAGCTGCCGCTGTCATGCGACTTGCCCAAAAAATTTCCCTCGGCGTTAACAAAAACCTACCGCTGGTAACCTTTCGTTTACGGGCATCGTTAATGATAGTGCCGATGATTTAAGGGTCGGTAAACACAACTACGCGATTTCCGGTCCGTTTCATTGGTGAGTCGAATGAATCGCTTGCCGGCCTTTCTTAATGTAACAGTTGAGAAGAGGGCCTTGCGGATTCTCGTTGGAAAACAGCGGAATGGACAAAATATTTAATAAATTGATTACCTCTTGCCAGAGTGAATCAGAATTTGTTAACCATTTCGTGGCAGCTTCCAAATCACGCAGTGACATTTCTGTATCGCGTAGGGGCCAGACCACCTTTCGGCGGCGGTAAAGGGGATAAGAATGCGGGTACTACTCATCGAAGATGACAGCGCGACAGCGCAGAGCATCGAACTGATGCTCAAGTCAGAAAGTTTCAACGTCTACACCACCGATCTTGGTGAAGAAGGCGTCGATCTCGGCAAGTTGTATGATTATGATATCATCCTTCTTGATCTCAACCTTCCAGACATGTCCGGATATGAAGTGCTCCGCACTCTCCGTCTGTCCAAGGTTAAAACACCGATCCTGATCCTCTCCGGCATGGCCGGCATCGAGGACAAGGTTCGCGGTCTCGGCTTCGGCGCCGACGACTACATGACCAAGCCTTTCCACAAGGACGAACTGGTTGCTCGCATCCATGCGATCGTCCGTCGTTCCAAGGGCCACGCCCAGTCGGTCATCATGACCGGCGAACTGATCGTCAACCTCGACGCCAAGACCGTCGAAGTCGGTGGCCAGCGCGTTCACCTGACGGGCAAGGAATACCAGATGCTGGAGCTGCTTTCGCTCCGCAAGGGCACGACCCTCACCAAGGAAATGTTCCTGAACCACCTTTACGGCGGCATGGACGAGCCGGAACTGAAGATCATCGACGTCTTCATCTGCAAGCTGCGCAAGAAGCTTGCAAACGCTGCCGGCGGCGCAAACTACATCGAAACCGTCTGGGGCCGCGGCTACGTTCTGCGCGAGCCTGACGGTGCCGAATACGCCGAAACAGCCTGATATCCGATTTCGGTCCCTACGCCGATCATCCCTAAAATCCCGCCTTCATGGCGGGATTTTTTGTGCCTGGGAATAAGTCCGGAACGACAAAAGCCGCCCCGAAGGCGGCTTTTGCATGTGGATCGAATGGGAATATCAGGCGGCGATGGCGCGATTGCCGAACACCGCGGTCAGGATCTTGCGGTCGAAGGGCTTCAGCAGGAAGTCCGTGGCCCCTGCCCGCTTGCCCATCATCAGCTTCTTCAGGTCGGCCTCGATCACGCAATAGTAGATCTTGACCTCTTTGCCGCCTTCCATGGCGCGAACCGCCACGATCAGATCAAGCGCTCCATCCATGGACGAATCGACGATCAGGTAATCGGGCAGTTCCACCTGGCAATGGGACAATGCTTCGCTGGCGCTGGAGGCTTCACTGACCATGAAGTCGAGTTCGGAGAGAATCCGCTTCCCGACCTTACGAACGACGTCCGACGAATCGGTGATCATGAACCTTTGCATTGCTGCTCCATTGCCCAGCTTCTGTCCCGGCTGGCATCTTCACGGGCAAGGATAGAAACATTCGGCTAAGGAAGTATTACTTCGATACAAGCAATGTGCCGGGAATCTATCCCGGCGCTGTTTTAGATCAGCCCGGAATGACTTCGGCGGTGAAGACGATCTCTTCGGCGCTGGCGCTATGGCCAAGCTTCATGCCGCACTCTTCCGCGAGCAGCACTGCGTAATAAGGCTGGATCGTGTGGGCGTCGATCGCTTCTTCGATCTCACCGGTCGAAATCTCCACGAACTTCGGCGGCAGGCGCATCAGCTTGCCCTTGGCAACGAGCTTGAACTTGGCGTCGAATTCCGGGTTCTCAAGCGTGATATCGATCTGACCACCGCGCGGAATGGAAGAATAGGCAACCAGGAACAGGTTCAGCAGCAGCTTGACGCGGTTCTTCGCGATGATGGCGCGCGGTCCGTTCCAGACCACTTCGGTCTTCTTCTCGGCGGCGGCGAAGTCCTTGGCGGCGCGCTCGGCTTCGCCGGTGTCGATCGAAGCGCCGACGGAGCCGGAAGCGCCGAAGGCAAGGCGTGCGAATTTGAGACGAACCGAGGCGTTCAGCGCGCTGGTGCGGATAAGATCCATGGCGTCTGCATCGGCGCCGCCCTCGTCGAGAAGCTCAAGGCCGTTGTTGATCGCGCCAACGGGCGAGATGACGTCATGGCAAACACGGCTGCAGAGAAGCGCGGCCAAATCTGGGCCGGTCAGGGTAAGGTTTGGATTCTTCGACATCATTGTCTCCAAGAGGGCGGTGATTCATTCCGCCACACATATTGCTTCATCATTGCACGAAGTTTGCGAGCGTACTCGGCGCCATAATGACACCATATTTGGTAAACCGATTGTTAAGACCATCCGCGCAAAATGATAGAAACGCCGGAAACGGCTCCATGTATCGACCATGATGAACGGATGACACCATGCGCCCCTCAATCCTAGGAAGATTCCTGGCCGACTGCCGGCGGGTATCACTGCTCGCGATTTCGTGCCTGATGCTCGTCGCGACCCAGGCCGCGGCTCAGCAAGCCAGGAATGATCAATACTCGGTTCAAGAAATCGTCGACGCCGGACATTCCTTCTTCGGCTCCACCAGCGGCGGCCTTGCCAAGGCGGTCGAGGCCGCCTTCCAGAAGTACGGCTTGCCGAACGGCTACATTCTCGGCCAGGAAGGCTCCGGCGCCTTCATCGCCGGCCTGACCTATGGCGAAGGCCAGCTCAACACCAAGAACGCAGGCGAGCATCCGCTCTACTGGCAGGGCCCCTCGCTCGGCATCGACTACGGTGGCCAGGGCACGCGCGTCATGATGCTGGTTTACGACCTGCCCTCGACAGACGCGATCTATGCCCGCTTCGGCGGCGTCAGCGGCCAGGCCTTCGTCATCGCCGGCTTCGGCATGACCCTGCTCAAGAACAACAACGTTCTCGTCGTGCCGATCCGCACGGGCGTCGGCGCCCGCCTCGGCCTCAACGTCGGCTATATCAAGATTACCCCAAATCCGACCTGGAACCCCTTCTGATATCATCGTCACGGCGAACTCTGTGTCGCCGTGACCCATCCGCCACTTGCCCTAACGGCGTTGGCCGCTTAATCATTGGCTGACGCAAATCAACTTCTGGAAGCAGTGGCCTCGCCGTGATCGAATACGCGCTCTTGTTCGGATTGGGCTTTCTGGCCGCGGCGTTCTTGGTTTTCCTCGTATCGCCGGCCGTTCATCGCCGTATCGTCTGGTACACCGAAAACCGCATGCGCGCGACGATGCCGCTCAGCCCCCAGGAAGTGCGCGCGCAAAAGGACATGGTCCGCGCGCTTTATGCCGCCGAAAACGCCCGCACCACGCAGGATCTGATTCGCGAACGCGAAAAGTCGATGTCGCTGCAATTGAAGCACGACCAGATCGCCCGCGACGCCGGCCACTTCGCCTCCGAGATCAGCGCGCTTCAGGCCCAGATCGCCGACATGAGCGTCGAGGCCGCCGAGCTGCGCTCGCATCTGCGCAAGGACGAAAACTATATCAGCCAGCTGAAGACGAGCCTGCACATCGCCGAGCAGGCCAGTGCCGCCAAGGAAGGCGAACTCGACGCGCTTCGTATCCGCCTGAACAAGATCGTCGAGCAGACCGACAATCTGAAGATCGACATGGCCGCGCGCGAGACCGAGCTCGAGAACCTGAATTTCAAGCACAGCGGATTGCGCACCGAGCGCGACGAGCTTCGCCAGGACGTCGGCCTGCTGCAGAAGCGCGCCAAGGATGCCGAACAGAAGCTGACCCAGCAGGAACACGCTGTTCTGCGCCTGGAAGACCGCGCCGAGCGCGACAAGGCGACCCTTGCCGACAAGGAAGCGCTTCTGACGCGCCGGCAGCAGGATCTGACCAAGCTCAAGGATCAGGTGAAGGCCACCAATGCCGACATGCGCAAGGCAAACCGCGCGCTTCGCTCGGCGGGCCTCGCGCCCCTCGTTCTCATCCCGCCGCAGGAAAAGCCCGTGCCGGAAGAAGCCCCGATCTCAGAACTCGACACCGCCGCGGTCGCAGCCCGCCTCGCAGAAGAAGTGCGCGCCCGCAGCGCAGCCGTTTCCGAGGAAATCCTCGCCGCCAGGCTGAACACCTCCAATGACGGCGCGATCCGCGAAGAGATCGCGACCATCGCGGCCGACATGGTGGCCCTCACCGCCATCAACGAAGGCAAGGCCTCGCCGATCCGCGAGCTGCTGCCGGAGACGGCGGAAACGAAGGAAGGTGAGCGCATCGACCTCGCCCAGCGCGCCGCCACGATCCTGTCGCAGCCCGGCTAACCTAGCCGCTGATCTCAGATACGCTTGGCCGTGGAAGACATGGCAAACAGCGCGATACCGGTCGCGGTCGCGACGTTGAGGCTGTCGAGCCCCGGTGATTGCGGAATGCGCGCGCTGCGGAAGCGCGACAACACGGCCTGCGGCAACCCCTCGCCTTCCGTGCCGACCACCAGCGCCATGCGCTCCGAGGCCGGAATGGAGCGGATATCGACCTCGCCGCGCGGCGATAGTGTCCAGATGGCGAAATCCCGCTCGGCCAGTCGCGTGAGCAGTTCGACCGCATCACCGCCGCGCTGGTAGGGAACGCTCAATACCGATCCGACTGACACGCGCATCGCCTTGCGATAGAGCGGATCGCACGAGGTCTCGTCGAGGAAGATGGCATCAGCATCGAAGGCCGCCGCATTGCGGAACATCGAACCGGCATTGTCGTGATTGGAAATGCCGCACCCGACCAGCACCAGCGAGCGCTCGGGCAACCGGTCGATCAGTGCGCCGTCCCGTGGCTGTCGTCGCCCCAGCGCCAGCACGCCGCGATGCAGATGGAAGCCGACGATACGGTCGAGCACATCCGCTTCCGCGACATAGACGGGAACGTCATCCGGCAGCCGCTCGAGAATATCGGCAACGCCCTCGACACGGTTGCGCAGCAAAAGCACCTTCTCGGCCGCGAAATCGCCGCCCATCAGGTGTGCCTCGGCCAGCATGCGCAGCACGACGGTGCCTTCGGCGATAAACCGGTTATGCCGCCCGGTCAGATCGCGTTCGCGAATATCGCGAAACTCGGCGATACCAGGGTCGTCGGCATTGTCGATCGCAATCAGCCGAGGGGCCATCGT
Source organism: Rhizobium sp. 01N48 (assembly GCF_056399145.1). Classification (NCBI taxonomy): domain Bacteria; kingdom Pseudomonadati; phylum Pseudomonadota; class Alphaproteobacteria; order Hyphomicrobiales; family Rhizobiaceae; genus Rhizobium; species Rhizobium sp. 01N48. The sequence goes on along the minus strand of NZ_JBFTQT010000010.1, from coordinate 132,358 downwards.
TCTCAGCCGCCGTTGACGGTCACGTCGGCGATGATGCTTCCGGCCTTGATGTCGAACACCAGCGCCTTGGCCACGCCCTCGGCGGTCTTGCCGAAGAACATGATCTGGCCGCCCGAAAGCGAAGAGGACTGGAGAACGAAGCCGGCGGGCAGGTTTGCGGTGACGGAAACCGGCGCATCCGACGGAATTCCGGCGGACGTGATCGCGACCGGCTCCTTGGCCGGCGCCCGCATCGTCTTGTAGACAACCGCGCCGAAGACCGCCATAAGGCTCACGAACATGATGAAGCCCGAGACGATCTGCAGGCGGATCATCTTGCGTCGGACATTTTCCATTGCCGGATCGAGGGGCTTTTCTTCCTGATCGTCTTCTGGCTGGACATTCGTCATATATGGCGTTCCATTCTATAAAATACTTCGGAGAAGAAGCGTCTTGAGCGACCCCTTTAAACAAGCAGCCGGCAATATGAAAGTCCTGACGGCGGATGAACATGCCGAAGGCCGGCTTGATGCGTGGATGACCGCTCAGCTCGGCGAGGAATTCTCCCGCAGCCGTGTCAAGGTGCTGATCAAGGAAGGCCAGGTCACGTCGAAGGGGTCAGTCGTCGCCGACCCGCAGAAGAAGGTCCGCCCCGGCGACGTCTTCGAGATCAACCTGCCCGAGCCCGAGGATCCCACGCCGAAGGGCGAGAATATCCCGCTCGACATTCTCTATGAAGACGACGACCTGATCGTCATCTCCAAGCCATCGGGCATGGTCGTGCATCCGGCCGCCGGCAACTGGACGGGAACGCTGGTCAACGCGCTGATCTATCACTGCGGCGATAGCCTGTCGGGCATCGGCGGCGTGCGCCGTCCCGGCATCGTCCACCGCCTCGACAAGGACACGACGGGTGTCATGGTCGTCGCCAAGAACGACGTCGCGCATCGCCACCTCTCCGCCCAGTTCGCCGATCACGGCCGCACCATGCCGATCGAGCGCGCCTACCAGGCCGTCGTCTGGGGTCGTCCGCGCACATTGACCGGCAGCATCGACGCGCCGCTCGGCCGCGACACCGGCGACCGCACGCGCCGCGCCGTCAAGCGCCCGGGCACAGCCGATGCCGATGAGGCGATCACTCACTACGAGGTGCTCGAGCGTTTCCACGAGACGCCGGATGCGCTGTCGCTTGCCTCTCTCGTCGAGTGCCATCTGGAAACAGGGCGCACCCACCAGATCCGCGTCCACATGGCCCATATCGGCCATCCTCTGCTCGGCGATACCGTCTATGGCGCAGGCTTCAAGACCAAGGCCAACCTCCTGCCGGATGCCGCCAAGAAGGCGGTCAACAGCTTCGGCCGACAGGCGCTGCACGCCTACATGCTGCAGTTCGAACATCCGCGCAGCGGCGAGCTCATGCGCTTCGAGGTCCCCCTGCCGGGCGATATGGTGGCGCTGGTCGACGCCTTGCGCAATGCCGAGCTGTAACGGCATCGTGAAGCGGGCCTGAGCCTTGAACTACGGTTTCGCCACACTTATCTCTACACTGACTTCGTGCGGGCTTTGACAAAGCCGCACGTTCCCGGTTCGCCTTCAAGACGCAGGGACGCGTCCAAGCGGGGATCGGAATTCAGATAGGAGGGTGCAAGAATGGCCCGAAGCAGTTTGCCGTCCATTACCGCCGGCGAAGCCGGTCTCAACCGTTATCTCGACGAAATCCGCAAGTTCCCGATGTTGGAGCCGCAGGAAGAATACATGCTGGCAAAGCGGTATTCCGAACATGGCGACCGCGAGGCTGCGCATCGTCTCGTCACCAGCCACCTGCGTCTCGTCGCCAAGATCGCCATGGGTTATCGCGGCTACGGCTTGCCGATCGGCGAAGTCGTGTCCGAAGGCAATGTCGGCCTGATGCAGGCCGTCAAGAAGTTCGACCCGGAACGCGGTTTCCGCCTGGCAACCTATGCCATGTGGTGGATCAAGGCCTCGATCCAGGAATACATCCTGCGGTCCTGGTCGCTCGTGAAGATGGGCACCACCGCCAACCAGAAGCGTCTGTTCTTCAATCTGCGTCGCCTGAAGGGCCGTATCCAGGCCATCGACGAAGGTGACCTGAAGCCGGAACACGTGGCCGAGATCGCAACCAAGCTGCGCGTCTCCGAGGAAGAAGTGATCTCGATGAACCGCCGCCTGTCCGGCGACGCTTCGCTCAACGCGCCAATCAAGGCGTCAGAGGGCGACAGCGGCCAGTGGCAGGATTGGCTTGTCGACGATCATGACAGCCAGGAAGACGTGCTGATCGAGCAGGACGAACTCGACACCCGCCGGCGCATGCTGGCCAAGGCGATGAGCGTTCTGAACGACCGCGAACGCCGCATCTTCGAGGCACGCCGCCTCTCCGAAGATCCGGTGACGCTGGAAGATCTGTCGAGCGAATTCGACATCAGCCGCGAGCGCGTGCGCCAGATCGAGGTCCGCGCCTTCGAAAAGGTCCAGGACGCCGTCCGCAAGGACGCGCTCGACCGCGCCAAGGCTGTCCGCGTCGTCGAAGCCACGGCATAAGCGAACCAATCTCCAAAAAAGACAAGGGCGGGTCTCACGACCCGCCCTTTTCGTTTACAGGGTTCCCAGCACTGCCGCGCCAGCCAGCAGCACGCCCGTCAGGATATTCGCCAGGAACAGCCGATAATTCACCTCCGGGCGAACAAGGTCGATCCGCCCGGTCTGCCACGCAAGATGGGCGGCAATCACCAGAATTCCGAGCATATAAGGCAGCGACATCCCGAGCAGCCAGCCGCCGAGCGCCCATGCGCCAACGGCCACGCCGTAGAAGACGCCAATGATCGCCTTGCCATGCCGGCCAAACAGGATCGCCGTCGATTTCAGCCCAAGCCGGGTATCATCCTTGACGTCGACATAGGCATAGACCGTGTCGTAGCCGATCTGCCATGCAATCGCCCCGCCCCACATCAGGATGGCCCCAAGCGGGATGTGCCCGGAGACCTCGGCCCAAGCCATCAGCATGCCCCAGTTGAACGCCGCGCCAAGAACGGCCTGTGGCCAGTGCGTGAAGCGCTTGCAGAGCGGATAAATGAAGACGAGCGGCACGACACAGATCGCGACCAGCCGTGTGTAGGGCGACAGGAAGAACAGCAGCGAGGCCGCCAGCGCAAGCTGAACCGCCAGAAAGCTCAGCGCCTGCAGGATGTTGATCTGGCCATTCGCCAGGGGCCGGAAGCGCGTCCGCTCGACATGGCCGTCAAACTTGCGATCGGCGACATCATTGACGGTGGAACCGGCACTTCTCATCAACAAGGCGCCCAGCGAAAATATCAGCAGCTGCCGAATATCCGGAAAGCCGTGCGACGCCTGAATGAGTGCCGCCCAACACGGGAAAAGCGTGAGCCATATCCCGACGGGACGATCCAGCCGCGCCAGACGCGTGTAGGGTCGCCATGCTCTGGGGAGCCTGCGCTCCACCCAGTCGTCGAGGTTGATATCGCTCAGATCCGGGCGGCTCGCAGCGGTCATCTTGTCCAAACTCCAAATCCAGAAAGCCCGGCAGCGAAGGGGGCCGATCTCGTCAAAAAGGGCAAGTCTCGCGACCTGCCCTTTCTTGTCTGTTCAGTCCGAACGACCGCCCTTACTGGCTGGTCGAGACATCCCCGGCTGCGTTCCATTCGCGGATCGCGGCGTTGAAGGCTTCGACGCCGGTCGGGCCTTTCTGCATGGTCAGAAGCGCGCGGCGGCCGTTGCGGTAGGTGATCGGGATATCGATCCAGTCACGCGTCGACAGAAGGTCGAGATTGGCCTTGCGGGCATCCGGGTAGTCATTGAGCGCGATCATGTGGAAGTCGTCGGTGATCTTCGCGGGCACCGCGACAAGCGGATCACCGCGATCCTGCTCCGTCCGCTTCATCGAAATGCGCTGAACGCTGTCGATTGCGCCACCTTCGAAGTTTGCCGGCAGCGAGAACACCATCTCAACTATGTGGCTGGCCGGAAGCGAGGGATCGGAGTTGCGCTTGAAGTTGATCTGCGCCGTAAGGTTCCGCTCGGGCACCGTCAGCGTGCCCTGGACGGAGGCTTCCTGCTTGCCATCGGCGCCCGCCTCATGATGCAGGCTCCAGACGATCGAACCCTGGATCGCCGTCGGCGAGCTCTGGCCGATGCGCTCCTCATAGAGGAACATCTTTTCGCTGGAACCGGCAGGCGCGGTCTGGCCGGCAGCGGGCGGCGTCGCGGATGCTGCGGCGGCAGGTGCGGCCGTGCCGGAAGCGGCGGCCGGCGGTGTCGTGCCTGCGGCGGCCGGTGCGACCGGGTCGGCGGAAGCGACATTCTGCTCGGCGACGGACTTGCCTTCGGCGACCTGCGTGCTTGGTGCAGCCGCCGGGCCGCTATCGACCTCGGTGCCATCGGCCATCAGCCGCTGCGTGAACTTGTTGCCGGCAGCAGAACCGTCGGCGGACGCGGCGCCGCTCTGCGCTGCATCAGGCGTTGCAGCAGCCGGCTTGGCATCGCTCGTCTGGTCGGCCGGCGCTGTCGTGCCTGCAACAGGCGGCGTCTGCGCGGTCTGCGATGGGGCGGCACTGACGAGGCCCTTGACCATTTCGGTCAAGGCGGCCTGGTGCGTATAGGCGGCATAACCGCCGCCGCCGACAACGCCCAAGGCGATCAGAAGCGCGATGATGGAGCCGATGCCGAAACGGCGGCGCTTCGGTTCCATGCGGAAATTCTTGCCCTGGAACTTCGAGGCGATGTCGTCGTCGCTGTTGCCAACCGACAGGCCATCGTCATCCTCGGCAACGACGCCGCGATTGTCGTAGCCGCGAAGCCGCGTTGCTTCCTGCCAGTCGTCGCCGGCCAAAGGCTCGTTTTTCGGCGCCGGCCCACCGTGAATTTCGGAGAAGAGATCGACATCCTCGTAGGATGTGGCAGCCGGTGTCTTCTTGTCGTTGTCGATCGGCGGCAGGTCGTCGAAGGCAGCCGCTTCCCAGGAGAAGCTCTCATTGGCAGTCGGCATCTTGGCCGCTGCAGCCGGTACCGGCGCCGCAGCGTAGTCGATGCTCGACACCACCTCGTCGAAGGCGCGCGCAGCATCGTTGGCGGCAGGTGCTGCATGCGAGGTCTCGGAGAACTGGCGCAGCTCCTCAAGCGCCCAGTCGGTCGGCTCAACCGTCTTCGTGGACGGTTCGGGCACTTCTTCCGCCGGCTCGTTCCAAACCGGATCGAAATGACCTGCGGCGTCGGCATGAATGGGATCGTCCTGCGTCTGCTCGACGAACTGATGCGGCGGCTCGAACACCGGAACCGGCTCGACGAGGCGGTTGCTCAGGTCGAAATCGCGCGCGACCGACTGCGCCCGCGGCGCGTCGTCGATGACAGGCTCTGCATAGGGCTCGACGTCGGGCGCGGCGGCGAAATCATGGCGATGCGTCTCGCGCGCGGCATCATACTGGTCCTCGACCGGCAGCTGCCAAGGCTCGACAGCCTCTGGCTCGGAGGCAGCGGACACATGTGGCGCATCCTCGAACACGGGCTCGGCGTGCGAATGCGCGGGCTCGTGATAGACCTCAGGCTCGGGCTGAACTTCGGGCTCTTCGTGAACCTCGGCCGCATGCACCGCCGCCGGCTCCTCGTAAACCGGCTCCTCATGCACGGCAGGCTCGTCAGCAACCGGAGCCTCGGGCTCGACGGGCGCTTCGTAAGCCGGTTCCTCGTAAGCAGGTTCTTCGTGCGCGGGCGCCTCATAGGCCGGATGCTCGTAAGCGGGCTCGGCCTCCGGTGCCTCTTCCGCCTGCTCGGCGATCGGCTCGGGTGCCGCAGCAACCTCGGGCTCGGGCGCGACTTCGGGCTCCGGCGGCGCTTCCGTCACCGGCTCGGCGACGGCGGCATGGTCCTCGGCCGGCAGCGCATCGGCATGCTCGGCTTCGACTTCACGAATGGCGGCTTCGAGCTTTTCCAGCTGGCGTTGCAGCATGGCCTCAGGCGGACGCGGCTTCATGTTCTCGAGCTGCCGCTGTACGGCACCGCGAGCACGCTCGTAAACCTTCACCCGCATATCGGGAGTGTTGTCGGTCAGGCCGTCAACCGCCCGCCGGATAACTGCGATAAAATCCGCCATACGTACTTTCTCTAAGAGTGTGGTTCGCCGCGCGAACCACACAAATAATCATATAAAACCTTAATCCTCAAAAGGATCGGTCACAAGTATGGTGTCATCGCGCTCAGGACTTGTAGACAGGAGAGCGACGGGGGCGCCGATCAGCTCTTCAACCTGGCGGACATACTTGATCGCCTGGGCCGGCAGATCGGCCCAGCTGCGCGCGCCGACAGTCGATTCCTTCCAGCCCTCGAGCGTGATGTAGACAGGCTCGACGCGTGCCTGCGCAGCCTGGCTGGCCGGAAGATAATCGATCTCCTTGCCGTCGAGCTTGTAGGCGACGCAGATCTTCAGCTCGTCGAGGCCGTCGAGAACGTCGAGCTTGGTGAGCGCGATGCCCGTGATGCCTGATGTTTTCACCGTCTGGCGAACCAGAACGGAGTCGAACCAGCCGCAGCGACGCGGACGGCCGGTATTGACGCCGACTTCGCGACCGACGGTCGAAAGATGCTTGCCGACTTCGTCATCGAGCTCGCAAGGGAACGGACCTTCGCCGACGCGGGTCGTGTAGGCCTTGGTGATGCCGAGAACATAACCGATCGCCGTCGGGCCGAGACCAGAACCGGCGGCAGCCTGACCGGCGACCGTGTTCGACGAGGTGACGAAGGGATAGGTGCCGTGGTCGTTGTCGAGCAACGCGCCCTGCGCGCCCTCGAACAGGATGCGGGCGCCGGCCTTGCGCTGGTCGTCGAGGATACGCCAGACCTGATCGACATAGGGCAGAACCTGATCGGCGACGTCGTTCAGTTCCTTCTCCAGCGATTCCACCGAAATCTCCGGCAGGCCGAGGCCGCGGCGCAGCGCATTGTGGTGCGTCAGAAGACGATCGATCTTGGCAGGCAGTGCTTCCTTGTCGGCAAGGTCGATGGCGCGGATCGCGCGGCGGCCGACCTTGTCTTCATAGGCAGGGCCGATGCCGCGGCGGGTGGTGCCGATCTTGGTGCCGCTGTTGGAGGCAGCATCTTCACGGAAGCCGTCGAGATCGCGGTGCAGGGACAGGATCAGCGGCGCGTTGTCGGCAATGCGCAGAATCTCGGGCGATACGTTGACGCCCTGGGCACGCAGCTTCTCGACCTCGGCGACGAAATGATGCGGATCGACGACGACGCCGTTGCCGATGACGCTGAGCTTGCCGCGCACGAGGCCCGACGGCAGCAGCGCCAGCTTGTAGCTGACACCATCGATGACCAGCGTATGGCCCGCATTGTGTCCGCCCTGATAGCGCACGATCACATCGGCACGTTCCGAAAGCCAGTCGACAATCTTGCCCTTGCCTTCGTCACCCCATTGCGAACCGACCACAACTACGTTCGTCATTCACGTCTTCCTGTTAAAGGCGGATTTAACCGCTCCCTGCTCAAACCCGCGCATCTATAAGGCTTTGTTTTTGGGAAAGCGACCCTGTATTGCCGTCTGAATTGGCTTTTTACGTGACAAATCAGCTATTGGCAGGCTATTTGCCGCCGTAGTCGAAAGAAGTTCTGCGCCCGCGCAGCCGACCGGGAGAGAATCGGCCGTGCAGTTTGCCGCCTACATATGCCTTGTCGTTGCCGCGATGTGCTGGGGTGGCAATACCGTTGCCGGAAAACTGGCGCTCGGTCACGTCAGCCCGATGATGCTGACCTCCCTGCGCTGGTTCGTCGCAACGGCGATCATTGCCGCCATATCCGTGCCGCAGCTGAAACGCGACTGGCCGGTCGTGCGCAAAAACCTCCCTCTGCTCTTCTTCTACGGCATCGTCGGCTACACGCTGTTCAATGCCATGCTTTATTCCGCGGTAAAATATACGACCGCCATCAATGTCGCAATCGAGCAGGCAGGCATCCCGATGCTGATATTCCTGCTCAACTTCCTGTTCTTCCGCACCGGCGTGTCGCTGGCCCAGATCCTGGGCTTCGCGATGACCTTGCTCGGCGTCGCACTCACCGCCGCCCACGGCAGCCTGACCACGCTCCTGGAGCTCGGTCTCAACACCGGCGACGGCCTTATGCTGGTCGCAGTCGCCGCCTACTCGGTCTACACGATCTTCCTGCGATGGAAGCCGCCGCTCGACTGGCGCACGCTGATGGCAGTGCCTGCACTCGGCGCCATGCTGAGCGCGCTGCCGCTTCTGGCCTGGGAGGCCTCAAAGGGCGCGGCGCAAGCTCCCGACGGCACCGGATGGCTCATCACCATCTATACGGCGATCTTCGCCTCGCTGATGGCACAGGTCTTCTACATCAAGGGCGTGGAATGGATCGGCGCCAACCGCGCAGCGCTCTTCATCAATCTCGTGCCCGTCTTCGGCACGCTGTTTTCTGTCGCGCTACTCGGCGAAACGCTGCAGACGTTCCACATCGCGGCGCTGGTGCTGACGCTCGGCGGCATCGCCATCGCCGAAAAGGGCCGCCCCAATCGAGTGGCCCCAGCAACGTCGGACGCGAGCTAGCTAGCCCAGCTCCAGCGTGGTAACGCCGAAGACATTCTTCAGCGGAACGGTGGGAACAGCGCCGCGATACATGCGAGATGTCTCGAACACCGGCTCCAGCCCCATGCCGACGGCAAGCGCCACGGCTTCGCGATTGTCGGAGGGGATATCGATGAACACCCGCGCGCCCTTCGCGTCCTGCCCGAGCGTGGAAAGCAGCGCCGCGGCGCTATCCGCATCGGCGGCAAACAGCGGCCCGATCTTGTATCCGTCATAACAGCGGCGGATCGTGCCATAGCCACGGATCTTGCCGCTCTTGCGCACGACGGCCGTGCGCCGATGCTTGCGGTTGGTGCACCAGGATGTCACGAAAGCCGGGCGCTGCGCCGAAAACACGCTGGCATCATACCGCACCAGCCCGTCCAGCTTGTCGGTCACGGGCGTGGCGGTCAGCGACGACGACGGCAAAGAGCCGATCACCCCGCCATAGCGAACCGTCTTGTAAGCCTCCTCGAAGCCAGCCTTGCGGTAATTCTCCTGCTGGGCGACGACACCGTCGAGCCCGATGCTGCGGCCATTCGCCGATGCGATGCCGGCATCCCAGATCGCCCTGCCGTAACCCTTGCCGCGAAATTCGGGATGAACCATGTAGAGCCCGAGAAAGGCCAGGTCGTCGCCATATTTGACGACGGAGATCGAGCCAACCGGCACTTCGCCAACCGCGCCGACGAAAAAACCCGATGGATCCGCGTCATGAAAGGGAAGCGAATCGTCGAGACCTGGATTCCACCCCTCCTGGCGCGCCCATTCGAGCACTAGCTCCAACTCACCGGGCCGCATGGGGCGAACGGCAAACTCCGAATTCATGCAATCTTCCCAATCAGGCCCACGGCGAGCGCACACAGGCGGCGTAATGTGATGAAATCAAGTCTAGCGGCCGCGATACGCGATCGATGACCAGGAAACATGTTCTCTACGGAAGCGATCTGCATCGATCGACATGACGTCGGACACAGAAAACCTTCCGGCCGGAATCATCATGGAACAAGGAACCTGTAATCTCAAGATAATTACTTAAGACAACATGAAGGTAGCCACGCTTCGGGCGCTTCGACCGCAAAAGAACTTGCGCCAACAGCTCGTCCCCGTCTCCCAAGGCTGAACTAGGATATTTTTCCCAGTTCTTACAGGAGACCAGCAATGCTTCTCGGTATCGGCCTTTCGACTGCCCAATCCCCCGCCCGGCAACGCCCCGGCCCTCGCGCCATCATCGCATTCGGAGACAGCCTCACCGAGGGTGCCGGCGCATCATCCCGCGACACCACCTTCCCAGCCATCGCCGCCGGCCTCTTCGATCCACCGAGGACGATCATCAATCGCGGCATCGGCGGCCAGACCTCGACCGAGATCGCGGCCAGACAAGGCGGCGTGCCGCTGCTGCTTGCGGTCGCCGGCGACGATATCAGGAACCTCTATCCGCATACGCGCGACTGGATGGACCGGTTCGAGACCGGCATCGTCAACGGCCTCACGCATGAATGCATCAACAAGGGCACCGACGAAAACGGCCTGCCCTATGGCGACATCAGGATCCATGGCACGGCAACGGCAGGCTTCACAGACATCGGCCGGCAGATCTACGGCGCCATCGCCGCCAACTACGCCGCTGAACCCGGCAACCACTGGACGATCTCAAGCGAAATTCAGATGATCGCCGGTTCCACCTCAGGCATAGCGGGCATGCGCCTTCTGCTCATTGAGGCCGACGAACTCGGCGGCTACCTCGCCGAAATCGCCGCGCCCGCTTTCGCCCTTGATGGCACGCGGAGCCACGTCTTGGCGACGGCGACCAACACCCATGGTTTCATCCGCTCCACGCATCTGCTCGATATCATCCCGGGCAGCGCGATCGACATCACCCTGCGCATCTTCTCCGGCCAGTTCGAACAGGGCGCGACCGTGACCGCGCTGCAGCTGACACCCGGCGACGGCGAAATCCCGGCCTACCACCCGGAATTCTCGCGTCTCTATCGTTTCGATCAGGATAGGGACGGCTGGCTGCCGCGCATCCAGGACGGCCACGCGGCGCCGGTCTTGACGCGCGACGGCAGGCTGATCGTCGAAAACGACGACGCCGGCGTGCTGCGCGGATGCGAACTCAACGTTGCCGAAATCCGCGGTGGCCAGATCATCCCAGCCGGCAAGCTCATCCACACCGCCTTCGACATCGAGATCATCGACGGCAGCGGCCAGATCCATGTCGGCGGGCTCGGCGCGCCGGGCGGCAGCTGGGCGACGACGACATCGGACGGCGACCCCACATTGGCGATCTCGGCGAGCGGCCGCTATGAACTGGTCTTCTCAGCCGGCAATCTCGCCAGCGCAAACCCGTCCTGCGGGGCAATCGCCTTCCTCAGCAGCGGCAGCCTTCTCCGCTGGTCGCTCGACAACATCGTCATCGAATGGGGCGACGAGACCCCGCAAGTGGAGGTCCTCTATCGATCAGTCGAGGCGCTGCACGGCGCCAATGGTGCCATCGGCCTACGCGGCACGCTGGCCGGCGTGGAGGGCACGCTGACGACCGACGGCGGCACGCGCCACCTCTTCACGCGAAGCCATGCGGGCGATGCCGTGGCCGTCGCATACGCCACGCCATTGTTGCCGGCCGATGCGTCCAGCGGCCAGATCCAATGGCTGTGGGCCGGCCGCAACAATGCGGTCACGCCAGAGACCGTTCTCTCCGACATCGCGGCCATGACCGCCCATGTCCCCGGCGGCTGCTACCTGATCGGCTCGATCCTGCCTTCAGCGTCGGATACCCCCGAAACCCGCCAGACGATCGCCACCCTGAACACCACACTGGCCGCCCTGTACGCTACACGCTTCGTCGATCTCCACGCCGCGCTTACCGCCGCCGCCAATCAAACGACCGAGGACCAACAGGACATCGCCGCCGGCCTGACGCCGAGGTCGCTACGCTCCGATTCGCTCCATCTGAACGACCAGGGCTATGCAATCGCCGCCGCAGCCTGGGTGGCGGCGACCATGGCTATGGGCTGGTAACCCGCGCCCGGATCGGCCGCGCCGGATTGCCGGCATAAACGGTCCATGCGGCAAGATCGCTGAAGGCAACACCCCGCGCGCCGAGAACCGCTCCCTCCCCGATCAAGACGCCGGGACCGACAAAGGCCTCGGCCGCGACCCAGGCGTTAGCACCAACGGTGATGGGCCGAGCCGTAAGCTGGAAGGACGCATCATCGATATCATGCGACCCGGTGCACAGATGTGCCCCCTGCGAGATCACCACGCCGCGCCCGAGGCGAACAGGCGCGATGCAGTAGATGATCGCCCCACGACCGATCAGCGTGTTCTCCTCCGTGACGAGATACGGCGGATACCAGATCCGCGCCGATCCATGCACCCGCACATTGCGCGCCAACCGCGCCCCAAACAGCCGCAACAGAAGCGCCCGCCAGCGATGCAAAGGTGCTGGCGTCCAGGCCGCGAGCAGCGCCCAGACAATCCCCCAGGCTAGGCGCAGGACACGGTGCCGGACACTAAAGCTTGGCCCGCCCTCACGCGAGCCGGATTGCGCGGCGTCGAGTATGCCGAAATTCTCCGACGCGCCTTCCGTCATCGTCGCAACCGTTCCTGATATGGCAGCGCCGGATAGACTTGGTCACGGACCGGCCGGGACAGAGCCAGCAAGACCGCGATCTGGCAAACGAACAACGGCAGCACTGCGCCAACAGGGCCGCGCAGAAGGATCGGAATCGACGAGACGATGAGAACACGCGACACGCTGATGCCGCCGAACACGCCCCATTTCGCCATCAGCACCGACCGCAGCAGCATGGCGGTGACGACACCGCCCAGCACGACGCCGGCAAAGCCGAAATCCATATAGAGATCGCAGCCGACGAAGAAGGACAGGTTCGGCGTCCCGTACATGCCCGCCGCAAACAGCTCGTTGCCGACATCGAGCCCACCCACGATAGGCTTTCCGGGCCAGACCGCGCGCGGCACGAAGAACAACAGGATGGCGACAAGCTTCTCTCCCCACATCTGATCATGCGCCGACATGAACCGCACCGCATGCACCGCCATGTCGAAAACGTCGACCGAGGGAATATCGAAGAAGTTGCCGAAGACGGATATCTCGGAGAGACCACCCACGCCATCCAGTCCAAGCCGCGTGGTTATGTTCAGCACCGGAAACAGGACCGTCAGCGCCAACAAGCCGACGACATAAAACCACGCAGCCGCAACCCTGCCGCCACAAAGCGCCAGCATGACCGGCCCCCAGACCGCCAGCAGCATGAAGCGCGGCGCATTGAACGGATTTCGCGCAACCGCCAGCAAGGCGATAACGAGAAGCAGCGGCACGAGAGAAATCAGTCGCGATCGGCACACATGAAACCGCACCGCGACAAGGCAAGCGGTCACCGATTGCAGCCCGAGAAAGAACAGGCTGCCGATGAAAGCTTGCGTCGGGTCCTGCTCCAGCCGCGACGACAACAACCGCTCCATTCCGCCTTCGGATGCGACGAAGGATACGAAGGCGAGCACGTTCACGGCCAGCAGAACCGGCATCGGCAATGTCGAACCACCCGCTTCGGCGGCTGGCGCATCTCGCTCCATCGGGACAAACAAAAACGGCAGACAAAACAGGACGATGATCAGCATGGCGGCAATGAACTCGTGCGGCTCATAGGCATAGGCCGTGATCGCAGTCGCGCCGCCGATCTGGTCCCCATGAATGCGCTGCAGAGGCGAGATCACGAAGTAGACGAAGAGACAGAACCAGAAGACATCGCCGATCTGGAACCGGCGTGACTGAATGCGATACAGCCCGACCAGAACCATAAGAAACATCGGCAGCGTCAGCAGAACGACGAAGAGGCTGTCGGCGAAGAGCAGATTGGCGAGATAGAGCGCCGTAACGGTCGTGAGCCTGATCATGCACCGACCCGCAGTGTCTTCCGCCCGCCCACTCGCCGGAATACCGAGGGCCAGATCACCAGCGCTCCAACAACATGCGTCACCACCTCCGCCATCGCCAGCCCGACAAGCCCGAGCAACGCCCCGAGACCGGCACTCGCCGCAAAGCCGATCAACATGGCCAGCACGGCGGCGACGGCCACGACGCGAAAGCGGCCAAGCCCTTGAGCTGCCTGCGCCAGCGTCTGCGACAGCGCGCCAGTCAGCACCCCGACGGAAAAGAGCGCGACCACTAAAGCGGACTGCGCGAAGGCGCCGCTCATCAGCAAGAAGCAGCCGCCGCCCGCCAGCATCAAACCAAACGCCAGAGCGGTGGCGAGCAGCGTCGCGAGCCGCTGCGCCTCAAAGCCCGCTCTCACTGTGGCGCCAGCCGGTTGAAGAGCGCGGACCATGCCAGGAAAATGCGCGCGCCGCACGAACTCCAGAACCTGCGAGGCGGCAGCCGCGATCTGCCTGCCATAGACGAACAGTCCAACACCCGCCTGCCCCAGAACCGCCGCGCAGACCACGATCTGAAACCGAAACGACAGCTGCCCCGGCAGAATCGCAAGGAGTACGCCCAATCCCTCCCGGGCAAACGCACCGCAATCCGCGACGGTGACCGTCACCATACGCATCGGGCAGCCCAACCGCCAAAGCGCGGCCAGTTGTGCAACGACGGCGACAGCGTAGCCAACCGATAGCGCCGCCCCGAGAACCATACCCGCATCGGCCGATTGAGCGCCCGCTGCGACCAGCGCAATGGCGGACGCGATATAGGCGAGCATCCCAGTCAATCCGCTGATGCCACTGAGCCCCAGCCCATCGAAGACGCCTGCCGCGTTGAATGCCGAGATCAACAGCGCCGGGATGGCGGCCGGAATATAGGCCCGCGAAAATCCGTCTCCGCCAATCCAGGCGTAGATGAGCGCCGCCACCGACAACACGAGCGCGATGCCAAGCCGAACAACCGATGCCTGCCAGTAGCAGCGCCGCGCCACATCCAGGACCTCGCTGTCCCCCGTCAGCGAAATCCGCCTTGCGACGACGACAGGCGCGCCGAAGTCGATAATAATCAGCGCCAGGATCGCAAAAGAAAAATGCGTCGCGAACGCCGCCAGGAGATCGAGCGATCCGCTATGGATCAGCCATGTCTGCGCCAGGAAGATCGATCCCTGCCCGATCGCGAAGCTCAGGATCAATAACGCCGCATTGGCCGAACCGCGCGACCGACCGCCCATCGCCGAGAGCCTATCCCACTTGGGAAAGCCGCTTCTCACGCAGCGCTCCGCAGCAGCTGGCTCTCGATCCAGGCATAGGTCTTTTCCAGGCCATCCATCAGGCGCTGAGTCGGCCGCCAGTGGAGCCTCTCGGCAATCAACCGATTGTCCGATCTGCGCCCGCGCACACCCATCGGCCCCACGACATGCCGCTTGTGCAGCCGCTTGCCGGCGATCTCGCACACCATGTCGACGAGGCGGTTGATGCTCACCATTTCCTCGGAGCCGATATTGACCGGCCCGGCAAAATCCGAGCGCATCAGCCGGATCGTGCCCTCGATGCATTCATCGATGTAGAGGAAGGAACGCGTCTGCAGGCCATCGCCCCAGATCTCGATCTCGCCGCCATGGTCGGCCTGCGCCACCTTCCGGCAGATCGCCGCCGGTGCCTTCTCCTTGCCGCCGTCCCAGGTCCCCGATGGGCCGAAGATGTTGTGGTAGCGGGCGATGCGGCAGGTCATGCCGTGGTTGCGGGCATAGGACTGATAGAGCCGCTCGGAGATCAGCTTTTCCCAACCATATTCGCTGTCCGGCGCTGCGGGATAGGCGGAGGATTCCTCGCAGTTCGGGTTGTCGGGATCGGCCTGGTTAACGGCGGGATAGACGCAGGCCGACGATGAGAAGAATACGCGGCCAACCCCGCGCCGACGGCACAGATCGGCGACATTGAGATTGATCGTCGCCGAATTGTGAATAATATCGGCGTCGTGCTGTCCGCTAAAAATATAGCCGGCTCCGCCCATATCGGCCGCGAGCTGGTAGACCTCGTGGAAATTGCGATCCACCACCCGTTCGCAGAGGTCGATTTGCCTCAGATCTCCGACGATGAACTCGTCTGCCACGCTTTCCTCGTAGTCCGGCAGCTTCAAATCGACGCCGCGAACCCAGAAGCCGTCGCGCTTCAGCCGGGCAACGAGGTGGCTGCCGATAAACCCTCCGGCGCCGCAGACAAGTGCAGTCTTCTCCAGCATGCAACGCCCCCCCAGCGCTAGATTACCTGTTTCTCCATCTGATAGAGGCCGGCGAAAATGGCCTCGAAGCGATCGGTAATCGGCTCGATCGCGAAATGTGCACGAGCATAGGAATGACCATTCGCGCCGAGCCGGCGGCGCAGATCGGCATCGCCGGCGAGCTTTCGCAGATTGTAGATGAACCCCGCCGCATCATCAGGATCAGACACAAGACCGGCATCGGCGCGCTCGATGAGCCGCCGCGCCAGGTTGTTGCGTGGCACGGAGGCCAGCACCGGCCGGCCGCACCCGAAATAGGTCAGCACCTTGGATGGCACGCAGAAGGCCCCGGCCCCCTCTTCGATCATCGCGATCAGAATATCGGCGCCCCCGAGCACATCGGGCAGATCAGCAAACGGCACCCACGGTTTTACGCGCAGATTGTTGACACCTTCCACCGTCGCCCTACACGCCAGGTTTTCGGCAATCGCGCCCTCGGAATGAACATCGATCGTAACAGGCAGCGCTTTCGCCGCCTGCAGCAGCAGATCGGGGTTGTGCTTGTAGCCGAGCGTGCCGGCATAGACCGCCCGGATCGGACCATTGCCGCTTTCGCTCTCGGACTGTTTCGATTCGACTGATCGCATCTCATCCAGCGGCGCCCAGTTCTCGATGACAGAGACCCGACCCGGCGTAATGCCGTTCACCAGGAGATGTGAAACGAAGTCGTCGGTGATCGCGACGACATGATCGCTTTCTCTCAGCAGACCGAACTCCAGTCGCTGATATCGGCGCGCCACCGCATTCCCGATCAGCGGAAACGCTGCGGGCAGGAAGCGGCCAATGGCCTCGCTGTAGATATCCTGCAGCCAGAAAACGAACCGCGCTCCGCAGGCCCGCGCGGCCTTGTGGATGACGGCCTGCGTGTCGAGCGGCGCATTGGCGGAGAGCACGATGTCAGGCCGAAACCGCCTGATCTCGCTGGCCACCAGCCGTCCGAACTCGATCTCCTGCGCACGACGCTTTAGGAAGCTCGATTTTTGGAACGGCTCGGACAACGAAAGACCGGCGATACGAAATCCGGGCGGGTCGTCCGGCCGCGTATCGAGATCCCCCTTCGGCGTCTGGAAGCTCGCCGAATAGAGGTGCAGAACCTCATGCCCGCGCCGCGCCAACGAACGCGCAAGCTGCACCTGAAACGGATGACCGGAATAGTCGTGGACGAGAATGCGCCTTGCACGGACCATGCGTTGCTCTTCAACGAATGAGTGAAATCGCTATTTCAAATGCCTGCAATCAAGCGCCACCGAAAAAAGCCGGGGCGCAGCCATGACGCGAATAAGGTTGCATTTATGAATGAGTTAAACCTTTAGTAACGCAACTAGCGTGTCAAGCGGACGCCGCCGATAAACGCCTGGATTGCACCTAAAGAGGTAGGCCACGGCGGGAGCGGCGGCCTCCAACCCCCTACCCAGCATAAGCAGTGCGCCACAGCGGCTTGTCCTTAAAACTGAACCAATGGCGCTGATCCTGCCCGTTCAGCACCGCGATCACAGGCGTGCCGCCGCCGACATTTCCCTTCAGCGCGGCCACCGCCTTGCGCGCGACGTTCTGCGGCGTCCGCGCCCAGCGCACCACGAAGAGCGCGACATCGCAGAGCCTCGCCAGATAGAGCGCATCCACAGCCGCCTCGACCGGCGGCGTGTCGATGACGACGTAGTCGAAATGCAACCGTGCTCGCGAGAGAAGCGCCCGCACCCGCGCGCTCATCAGCAGCTCGTCGGTCGCAAACTCGGCCGGCCGCGCGCCCAGGATAACGGAAAGGTTCGTGGCGTGGTCGACGGCCACCATGCTGGCAAGCCCCGGATCGGCTTCGCCGCGCAACAGATTGACGAATGCGGGCGTCGGCTCGCGATCGACGTGGCGGTGAATGCTGGGCTTCCTGAGATCGCAGTCGATGAGCAGCGTGCGCTTTCCGGCAAGCGCATAGGTCCGTGCCAGCGCGGTGGCGAGTGTCGATTTCCCCTCCCCCGGAAGGCTGGAGGATACCATGATCACGATGCCCTCCTCGCAGGCATCCTCCAGCACAGGATGCCGGCTGAGAAGCGCTTGCTCGACCGACACCCGGATCCGCCGGATCGATTCCGAAAAGACCGACAGCGGCGCGGTCATGATCCGGTCCGAGAGCCCGCGCCCATGTGGCCGCTCCAGCTCGCCACCCTCTTCATGCGGCACGACCGAGGCCAGCTGAATGTTCAGCACCGCCTCGACCTGGTCCTCCCCGGTAAATCCGCCAACAAAGAACTCCCGCAGGAAGCCCGCCCCGATACCGAACCCCAGCGCGACGAGGCTCATGACGGCAAGGATTGCAGCCACCCTCGGATAGGATGGCTCGATCGGCGGCAAGGCCTCCGAAATCACCCGGCTGTCGGCCAGTTGCAGGCTGGCCTGCGCCTCGAAATCCTGCAGTCGGGTGAGCAGGTTCTGATATTGCGCCCGCGCGATCTCAGCCGATTGCTGCAGGCTATAGAACTGCGTCAACGTCTCGGAAGGTGTCGGCAGCTGCGGCGTGCTTGCCGGTAGCGTGGCCGCTCGATTGAGCTGCGCATCTGCGACGCGCAAGCCCATATTGCCGTTGCTGAAGGCATCGCGCATGCCGGCATTGGCGGCAAGGAAGCCATCCAGCCGCCCCTCGTGGCTCGCAAGGCTGTCATTGGCGGCACTCACCCGTGCCTGCAGGCTGTTGCGGGCCGCGATCGTACCCGCCACCTTGGCGTCGATCTGATGCCTGATGTAAACCGAAGCCACGCGGTTGGCGAGAAGCGCGGCCTTCCCGGCATCCTCGGATGTGACGCCAACGGTGATGAGATAGGTCAGCCCCTCGCGACGGACCCGGACCGCCTCCTTGAACGAGGCCAGCGTCTCGCGCTCGGCGTCATCGGTGGTGTGAGAGGATGCGCCGCCGAAGCGAGCCAAGATGCCCGTAAGGTAGCCGGATCGGGGTGCGAATTCCGTGTCATCAACCAGCCTGCCCTCGCGCACGACATCGAGAAGCACGGCATCGGACTGCGCGATCCGCACCTCCCCCTCCACCCGCGCGTTATCGGAAGCGCTGGCGATTGCCGCGCTATCCGGCGCCAGCAGGTTCTTGGCGCTGGTGTCGACAACGACAAGCGCCTGCGCCGTATATCGCGGCGTCAACACCGTCAGGACGATGGCTGTCAAAGAGAGAATGGCTGCGGCGGTGGCCAAGACCACCCATATCTGGCGACGGAGAAGGCCTGAAATCATCCTGAGGTCGGCAATATCGCTCATACGAATGCATTCCTCGGAAAATGAAACCTATACCCGCTCCAGTATCAATGATGAAAAATTACCACAGAAGATTGAGGGCATGACCCTAGATCAAAGTGGTAGCGCGCAAGAAGCCATCGGGCAGACCCCGAAAGGCCTCCCCGATGATGTTCTTATCTGTACGGCTCGAAGAGCGCCTTGATCGCATCGACCTCGTTCGGCCGGATCTCGTGTCCGCCGGGATGCCACACGGTCGTCACATCAGCATTCTGGCGCTCGTAGTAATCAGCCAGCGCCTTCGTGACCGGCACGGGGCTGATCGGATCGCGCTCGCCGGCGGTGATCAGCACCTTGCGTCCCGCCAGACCGGCATTCGCCTTCGGCTGGAAGGGAATGAGCGGATGCATCAGCGCCGACGCATCGAACAACCCTTTCTCGATCAGCACGTTGGCGAGAATGTTCGCGCCGTTCGAAAAGCCCAGCCCGAGGATCGCCGAAGCCTGATGCTCCCTTGCGAGCTCGCTGACGTAACCCGCCATCTTGTCGGTCGCCCGCGCCAGATCGGCCATATCGTAAACGCCCTCGCCGGTGCGCTTGAAGAAGCGCGCGGCGCCGTATTCCGACACATCCCCACGCGGCGAGACAATGGTTGCCTCGGGCAGAAGCTGCCGCGCGAAGTCGAAGAACTGGTTCTCGTCTCCGCCCGTCCCGTGCAGGGTGAAGAGAATAGGCTTGCCCGCGGCACCGGCATGCAGCCGGTGCACATATCCATGATCGGTCATATCGATATCCCTAGCTTATGCTTCCAGCGGTTCGAGATGCTGTTCCAGCAGCGAGCGCAGATGCTCGTGCTGCGTCGGCAGCTTCAGCGCCTCGCCGAGATGCGCCGTATCCTCGTCCCGGTCGAAGCCCGGTTCGTTGGTGGCGATTTCAAACAGCACGCCGCCTGGCGTGCGGAAATAGATCGCCCAGAAGTAATCGCGGTCGATAACCGGCGTGACCTGGTATCCGGTGTCCATCAGGGCCTTGCGGACCTCCAGCTGCTTCGCGCGGTTTTCGACGGCGAAGGCGACGTGATGCACCGAGCCCGCGCCCGGAAGCGCCCGCGAGATGTTCGGCATCGTCTCAAGATCGATCAGATGCGCGCCGTTGCCGCCTGGGATGGTCAGGCGCTTGACGCCGTCGCGCTCGTCCTGGACCTGATAGCCCATGAACTTCAAGAGTTCCGATGTCGCGCCGTCGTCGCGCAGCCGCATGGCAACTGAATGGAAGCCACGGATCGCCTGATCTTCGCCGATACCACCATGCGTCCAGGGCAGACGGGCGTCGTCCTTGACCTCGACCAACGCAAAGCCGTCACCATCGGGACCGGCAAAGTTCAGCCGCTTCTCGCCGAATGTTTCCTCAGCCTTCAGACCCGTCACATTCAGCTTGGCGAGACGATCGCTCCAGAAGCCGATCGAACCCTCGGGAATGGAATAGACCGTCGTTCCGACTTCGCCGGTGCCCGGACGGCCCTGCGCCATCTTCGGGAACGGGAAGTAGGTCATGATCGTGCCCGGCGCACCGTTCTCGTCGCCGTAATAGAGGTGATAGACGTCGGGAGCGTCGAAATTGACGGTCTTCTTGACGCGGCGCAGACCGAGCGCGTTGGTGAAGAATTGATTGTTCGTCTGGGCGTTCGCAGCCATCGACGTAACGTGATGAAGACCCTTGATCTGGTCGAGCATTTGAGACCCCTTTCTGGCCCGCCTGGCGGGCTGTTCGATGGGTCATAGATGATCCTTTCGCGGCCGTTGGAATAGTCCCAGCGACCGGAACGCATTGTCTACTTTTAGTGAACGATGAGAGGATGTCGTTCATCGCAAGCTATTCATCGTCAGGATTTTCAGGAAGCTGCCAATCGATCGGCGCACGGCCATGCTCCTCAAGAAAGGCATTCGCCTTGGAAAAGTGATGGCAGCCGAAGAAGCCGTTATGCGCGGAAAGTGGCGACGGATGCGGCGATTTGAGAACGAGATGCCGGGATGTATCGACGAACGCCGCCTTGCGCTGCGCATAGGCGCCCCACAAGATGAAGACCACGGCGTCGCATTCATCGTTGACCTTGCGGATGACGGCATCGGTGAAGGTCTCCCACCCCTTGCCCTGATGCGACGCGGCCTGCGCCTCCTCGACCGTCAGCACGCTGTTTAATAGCAGGACGCCCTGCCGCGCCCAATGCTCAAGAAAGCCGTGGCGCGCCGGCGTAATCCCGAGATCGGCCTGCAACTCCTTGTAGATATTGACAAGCGACGGCGGAATTCTAATGCCCGGCTGCACGCTGAAACACAGGCCATGCGCCTGGCCCGCGCCGTGATAGGGGTCCTGACCGAGGATCACGACCTTCACATCTTTAAGCGGTGCCAGATCAAGAGCCTTGAAATATTCTGATCCCTTAGGAAAAATCCGTTTCCCCATCTGCTTTCGCTCGATAAGGAAGTTTTTCAGCCTTTGCATGTAGGGCTGCTCGAACTCGGTGGACAAGGCGCTCTTCCAGCTGTCTTCGAGTGCGATCGTCTGTTCATTCATGCAATTGCCTCCGCCGGCTCGCCAAAAACGAGCTGTAAACTTGCGTCGAAAAGGGATTTGGCGGACATTTTACCGGTCGCCGGCCATCAAAGTTTACGAACTTTGGGTAGTCTGCTTTTAAAACATGGTCGAATTCAAGCGTTGCCGAGGGCTTATTCAGAATGAAATTTGGGACAAGCGGGCTTCGAGGCCTTTCCGAGGATCTGAAGGGCCGGGCATCGGCGCTCTATGCGAGGGCGTTTGGCCGCTATCTGCTTGAAAGCGGGCGGGCAAAGGCGGGTGACCCGATCCTTATCGGCCGCGACTTCCGCGATTCCAGCCCCGAGATATCAGCCGACTGCATCAAGGCGCTCGGCAAGCTCGGTTTTGCGATGGTCGATTGCGGCACGGTGCCGACGCCGGCGCTGGCGCTCTACGGCCTGCATCTTAGCGCCGCCTCGCTGATGATCACCGGCTCACACATCCCCGCCGACCGCAACGGCATCAAATTCTATCGGCCCGACGGCGAGATCGACAAGGCCGACGAAGCCGCGATCACGGCAGCCGCTGCCGATCTCGACCGCACCGGCTTCGAATGGCCGCTGGGCGACCGGCAGGCCGAGGATCAGTCGAGCGCATGCCTCGACCTGTTTACGAAGCGCAACACCAACCTGCTGCCCGCCAATGCGCTTGCCGGTCTGAAGGTCGGCGTCTACCAGCACAGCACCGTCGCCCGCGATCTCATGGTCGACCTGCTCAAGCACTTCGGCGCTCAAGTCACGGCTTTCGCGCGCTCCGAACACTTCATCCCCGTCGACACCGAAGCCGTCTCGGAAGAAACCGTTGCGCTGCTGAAGCAGGCAGCAACCGACCACGGCCTCGACGCCATCGTGTCTGCCGACGGCGATGGCGACCGGCCGCTGGTCACCGATGAGACCGGCACCCCGCTGCGCGGTGACCTCCTTGGCCTGATTGCCGCCAACTTCCTCGGCGCGGACGCCGTAGTGACACCGGTGACCTCCAACTCCGGCATCGAAGCATCAGGCTCGTTCAGCGTCATCCGCACCCGCGTCGGATCGCCCTTCGTGATATCAGGCATGCAGGAGGCGCTGGCATCGGGCAAGACCGGTGTCGTCGGCTTCGAGGCCAATGGCGGCACGCTGGTGGCAAGCGATTTCGAGCTCAATGGCACCACGCTGCTGGCCTTGCCGACCCGCGATTGCTTCCTGCCTGTTCTGGCGACGCTGGCGCAGGCGGCCGCAAACAAGCGCCCCCTGTCTTCAATCGCATCGGGCTACGCGCTCCCCTTCGCCGCCGCCGACCGGCTTGAGAACTTCCCGGTCGAGACCAGCGCGAAACTGATGGCGCATCTGCGCGCAAGCCCCGCCAATCTCTCCGATTTCCTGCAGCCGATCGGCCAAGTCGAAAGCACCAGCGACATCGACGGCCTGCGCGTAACGCTTGCCGACAAGCGCATCATCCACTTCCGCCCATCGGGCAATGCGCCGGAGATGCGCTGCTACGTGGAAGCGGAGACGGAGAGCGCTGCCACCGACCTTCTAACAGCCGGCTTGGCGCGCATCCGCGCCTGGGCCAGCGCAAACTGATCAGCGATTTAAGACCATTCGAGGACACATCCAGATGACGCAGAAGATCGTTCCGATAATCATGGCAGGCGGCAAGGGCACGCGCCTGTGGCCGCTGTCGCGCGCCGCCGCCCCCAAGCAGTTCATCCGCTTCATTGGCGATACCACCCTTTTTCAGGAAACATTGCTGCGCGTCTCCGACAAGACACTCTATGAGCCGGCGATCGTCATCACCAACGAGGAGTTCCGCTTCCTCGTCGCCGAGCAGGCCCGGGAGCTCGATATCTCGCTGTCGAGCATCCTTCTGGAGCCGATGGCCCGCAACACGGCCGCAGCGGTTGCCGCAGCCGGCGCGCTGGTGCGCGACCGCTTCGGCGAGAGCGCGATCATGCATGTGCTGGCTTCGGACCACGAGATCGACGCCGACCAGGTCTATTTCGACGCGGTACGCGCCGCGATTGCCGCCGCATCCGCAGGCAAGCTCGTCACCTTCGGCATCAAGCCGACGGAACCGGCAACCGGCTACGGCTATATCGAAGGCGGCGAGGCGCTGCCAAGCGGCGCGCTGTCAGTCAAGCGCTTCATCGAGAAGCCGCCGCTTGCGAAGGCCGAGGAGATGCTGGCATCGGGCGGCTTCTACTGGAACTCCGGCATGTTCATGTTCCCGGTCACCAAGCTGCTCAGCGAAATGACGACCTTCGCGCCTGATGTCCTCAAGGCTGCCGGCGAAGCGGTCGCTCAAGGTGTCAAGGATCTAGACTTCATCCGCCTCGACAAGGCGGCCTTCGCCGAGAGCCCGGATATCTCCATCGACTACGCGGTCATGGAGAAGACAAAGAACGCTGCCGTCGTTCCCTCGCCGTTCCAGTGGTCGGATCTCGGCAGCTGGGATGCGATCTGGAAGAGCGGCAATCCTGACGAAAAGGGTAATGTCGCCGCCGAAAACACCACCGTCGTCAACACTCGTAACTCGCTGGTCATGACCCACGGCGTGCATCTGGCGGTCAATGGCATGGACGACGTCGCCGTCATCGCCAGCGAAGATGCCGTCTATGTCGGTCACCTCAAGGACAGCCAGGACGTCGGCGCCATCGTCAAGATGCTCGCCTCCAAGCCGGCAACATCGAAGCTCACCGAGACGCACCCGACCTCTTACCGTCCCTGGGGCGGCTACACCTCGATCTTCAACGGCGACCGCTTCCAGGTGAAGCGCATCTTCGTCACCCCTGGCAAGAAGCTGTCGCTGCAAAAGCACCACCACCGCTCCGAGCACTGGATCGTCGTCAAGGGCACGGCCGAGGTCACGATCGGCGAGAACGTGCAGATGCTGCGCGAAAACGAATCGGTCTATATCCCGCTGGGCGAAGTCCATCGCCTCGCCAATCCGGGCAAGATCCTGCTCGAACTGATCGAAGTCCAGACGGGCTCCTATCTCGGCGAAGACGACATCATCCGTATCGTCGACGAGTTCGGCCGCAACTGACCTCTTGGTTGTCTTGAACTTATAAAATTACCTCTGTAACACCGTCATGGCCCCGTCGATCGGCGAGGCCGTGATCGGTGTTTGAGGAAAATTTCCATGCGTATTGTGATGATCGGCTCGGGCTATGTGGGCCTCGTCTCGGGGGCCTGCCTCGCGGATTTCGGCCATCATATCACCTGTGTCGACAAGTCGGCCGCCAAGATCGACGCGCTAGAAGCGGGCCAGGTGCCGATCTTCGAACCAGGCCTCGACACGATCATCGCCCAGAACAGAGCCGCTGGACGCCTGGATTTCTCCCGGGATCTCGCAGCCCCCGTGGCCGCTGCAGACGTCGTCTTTATCGCGGTCGGCACGCCCTCGCGCCGCGGCGACGGTCATGCGGACCTGAGTTACGTCTATGCGGCGGCGCGTGAAATTGCCGCATCGGTGCAAGGCTTCACCGTCGTCGTCACCAAGTCGACGGTCCCCGTCGGCACCGGTGACGAGCTCGAGCGCATCTTCCGCGAAGAGTTCCCCGACAAGGACATCGAAGTCGTGTCCAACCCGGAATTCCTGCGCGAAGGTGCCGCCATCACCGACTTCAAGCGCCCGGACCGCATCGTGCTTGGCACCGAGGAGCCGCGCGCCATCGAGGTGATGCGCGAAGTCTACCGCCCGCTCTATCTCAACGAAGCCCCGCTCTATTTCTGCGAGCGCCGCACCTCCGAGCTGATCAAGTACGCGGCCAATGCGTTCCTGGCCATGAAGATCACCTTCATCAACGAGATCGCCGATCTCTGCGAGCAGATCGGCGCCGACGTGCAGAAGGTCGCCAAGGGCATCGGCATGGACAAGCGCATCGGCGACAAGTTCCTGCATGCCGGCCCCGGCTATGGCGGCTCGTGCTTCCCCAAGGACACGCTGGCGCTGGTCAAGACCGCGCAGGATCACGACAGCCCGATGCGGCTGATCGAGACCACCGTTGCCATCAACGACAACCGCAAGCGCGCCATGGGTCGCAAAGTGGTCGCCGCCTGCGACGGCAACGTGCGCGGCAAGAAGATCGCTATATTGGGCCTGACCTTCAAGCCGAACACAGACGACATGCGCGACGCGCCCTCGATCACCATCATCCAGGCGCTGCTCGACGGCGGCGCAACGGTTCACGTCTATGATCCCGAGGGGATGGATGCGGCGAAAGACTTGCTCGGCCCCGTCGTCTACGGCAGCGACCCTTACGAGATCGCCGAAGGCGCCGATGCGCTGGTGCTGGTCACCGAATGGGAGGAATTCCGCGCGCTTGACTTCAAGCGGCTGAAGACCCTGGTCAAGACGCCGGTGCTGGTCGATCTGCGCAACATCTATCCGATCGCCGAAGTCACCAGACATGGCTTCAGCTACTTCGCGGTCGGCAAGAAGAGCAAGGCATAACCAAAAGCAGGCAGGGCATGAGCATGCGGTATTTCATCACCGGAACGGCCGGTTTCATCGGCTTCCATCTCGCGCGCCGGCTTCTGCAGGACGGCCACGAGGTCACCGGCTTCGATGGCATGACGCATTATTACAACATCAAGCTCAAGCATATGCGCAACGCCGCCCTCGCCCAGTTCCCGGCCTTCACGCCGGTGACGGCGATGCTGGAGGATCGCGCCGCACTCGAGCAGGCGGTCGCGGCCGCAAGGCCCGACGTGATGATCCACCTCGCCGCCCAGGCCGGCGTTCGCTACAGCAACGAGAACCCTGAGGCTTATCTCAACTCGAATCTGATCGGCTCCTGGAACATCCTGGAGATCGCCAAGAACACCGGCGTCTCCCACCTGATGCTGGCCTCGACCTCCTCGATCTACGGCGCCAATCCGACCGTTCCCTTCCACGAAACCGACCGCGCCGACGAACCGCTCACCTTCTACGCCGCGACCAAGAAGTCGATGGAGCTGATGGCGCACAGCTATGCCCATCTCCACAAGATCCCGACCACCGCCTTCCGCTTCTTCACCGTCTACGGCCCTTGGGGCCGGCCGGATATGGCGCTCTTCAAGTTCGTCAAGAACATGCTGGAGGGCCAGCCGATCGAGATTTACGGCGAAGGCAAGATGAGCCGGGATTTCACCTATATCGACGATCTCGTGGAATCCGTTGTGCGTCTCTCGGCCGTCGTGCCCGCCGAGAGCAATCGCGTCGCGTCCGAGAAGGTCGAAACGCTGTCGCACCAGGCGCCGTTCCGCATCGTCAACATCGGCGGCGGCCAGCCGATCAGCCTGCTCGACTTCGTCGAAACCGTGGAGAAAGCCCTCGGCCGTCCGGCCAAGCGCGTCATGCTGCCGATGCAGCAAGGCGACGTGCCGCGCACCTACGCCAGCCCCGACTTGTTGCAGGCGCTGACCGGCTATACGCCGGGCACCTCGCTCGAACAGGGTGTGGCGGCCTTCGTGGAGTGGTATCTCGAAGCGCGCGGCGAACTCGCCACGGCAAGCTGATTATCAGCTTGTAACCAGCGCGGAAAACTTGGCGTCGATCTCCGCCGCCGGCACCGGCCTGCTCAGCGCAAACCCTTGCAACGCATCGCAGCCGAGCTTGGCCAGCGTCGCGGCATGCCGCTCGGTCTCGACGCCCTCGGCGATCACCTTGACGCCGAGCGCCTTGGCGATCTCGATGATCGACTTCACCACCCGCCGCTGCTCGTCAGACGTATCGATCGCATCCACCAGCTGGCGGTCGATTTTCAGCCGCGTCGGGCGCAGCCTGACGAGACCGATCAGCGAGGCATGACCGGAGCCGAAATCGTCGATCTCGATCTCGATGCCCATCAGCTTGATCCGGTCGACGCTCTGCATCATCTCGTCGTCGCAGTCGTCGAGGAAGATCGTCTCGATCAACTCGAAGACGATCGAATTATCAGGGATATCCAGCGCTTCCAGATCGCTGATCAAAAGCGGATCATAAAGCCGCTGGCCGGAGATGTTCACCGAAATCCTCGGCACATCGAAGCCATGTTGCTCCCATTCGCGGCGGTCCCTCAGAACGTGGCGAAGGATCGACGCGTCGATTTCGGCGGTCAACCCATGCTCATCGGCCACCTTCAGGAAATCCGCCGGTGCCAGAATGCCCCTCTCCTTGTGACGCCAGCGCGCCAGCGCTTCGAGCCCGACGATCTCCCGCGTGCGGGCGTCGAATTGCAGCTGGTAATAGGGAACGATCTCGCCCGCCGTCAGCGCCAGCTTGAGCTCCTCGGCGATCCGCCGCTTGCCCATCAGCTCGTCCTTCAGCCGCTGCGTGAAGAACTCGATGCGGTCGCGCCCGCCGCTCTTGGCCGCGTAGAGCGCCATGTCGGATTCGGCCAGAAGATTGGTATCGCCGCGATCCGCCGACCATGAAATGCCGATGGAACTGCCCGACTGCAGCATCTCATGCCCGAAGCGGATCTTCTTGCGCAACCGCTTCTGCACACGGCGCGCAATGTCCCGCAGTTCGTCCATGCTCTCGAAATTCACGAGCACGATGACGAACTCGTCGCCGCCGATGCGCGCCGCCATGCCAGTTTCAGGGAGCACCGCGGCGATCCGCAGTGCGGCTGCGCGCAACACGGCATCGCCGGCTGCATGGCCGTAGCTGTCATTGATCTGCTTGAACTCGTCGAGGTCGAGATGCAGCACCGCGAGCGTCGAGATGGTTTCGTCGTCGGCGAGTTCCGCGATCCGCTTGTCGAAGAAGCGCCGGTTCGGCAGACCGGTCAGGTAGTCGTGCTCGGCCGCATGCTCGATCCGCGCCGTGCTCTCCTCCAGCGCAAGCGCGCGGGCCTCTGCGACCTCGCGCTGCCGTGCCGCCTCGGCGTTCAAAAGCACGTCAGCGGTCACATCCCATTCCGCGCCGATGAACGAGGGCGCCCCCTCGTCGCTCACATAGAAATGCGCACGCGAGCGGATGTAGCGGATTTCGCCATTCGGCCAGACGATCCGGAACTCCGAATTGTACTGGCCTCGCTTGGCGATGGCGTCATTGAATTCCTGGGTGGCACGCGCGCGATCATCGGGATGGATCGCGTTCGACCAGATCGATGTCGGCACGGGACCGCTCCGCTGGCCGGAGTGATAGAGGCGATGCATCTGCACGTCCCAGGAGATCTCGTTCGATCGCAAGTCATGCTCCCAGACACCGATCTGCGACGCATCGAGCGCAAGCTCCAAACGCCGTAGAAGATCTTGAAACTCCCGCTCAGAGCGTCTGGAGTTCTTAGATGCCAAAGCCATTCATGCCTCACGCAACGTCAAAGCGAAACCCATCCCCGTGCCCGCCAGCAACCACGATCACCTACCAGTGATTGCCAAGTGTGACATTAATTAGAACACCCTAAAAATCTATCAATGATTGCATGACGGCGTACCAGCACTATTTATTGTTCGTCAGGGACCGTACCGACCATCAGGATTTTCCGCCTTCGCGGCCGGCCTTTCGCTCCAGCTGTAGCAGCAAGCCGCTGTGATCCGTATCGCCATTGCCATCCTCGACGAACGCGGCAAACTCCGCGCGCACGGCCTCGGTCAGCGGCAAGGTCAGCGCCAGGTTACTTGCCTCGGCGGCGATGTTGTTGAGATCCTTCAACTGCAGCCTCGAAGGGCCGGCGCCGCCGAAATTGCGCTCCACCATACGTTGACCGTGAATCTCAAGAATTCGGCTCTCGGCAAAGCCGCCGCGGATCGCCCGACGAAACGCCTCCGCCGACCCGCCACCGGCCTCGACCAGCATCATCGCCTCGGCGACAGCGCCGATGGTGATCGCCACGATCTGCTGGTTGCCCAGCTTGGCGAGCTGGCCGGTGCCGCTTGGCCCCACATGCGTCACCCGGCCGAGCGCGGAAAACACGTCGCTCAACGCATCGACGACATCGGCGCTACCGCCCGCCATGATCGCAAGCGTACCGGCCGACGCGCCGACGACACCACCGGAAACCGGCGCATCTAGGTGACGGATGCCACGTTCACTGAGCCTCGCCGCATGATCGCGCGCCGCCTCAGGCGTGATCGAGCTGCAATCGATGACGACCGCGCCGGGCGAAAGCGCCTCTGCCACACCTTGCGAGAACAAGACGTCGCCAACTGCATTGCCATCGCTGAGCATTGTGAAGACGACCGACGCTCCCTCAACGGCCAAAGCCGCTGTCGTCGCAACGGCAGCACCATCGACCCTCAGCGCCTCGGCCTTGGCGATGTCGCGGTTCCAGGCGGTGACGGCAAACCCGGCATCGAGCAGACGCCGAACCATCGGCGCGCCCATCAGCCCGGTGCCCAGAAACGCGATCGCCCGTTGTTGACTGCTCATCGGATACTGCCTTCCATTTCGTCTTCTATATGCACGCGAATGATCTCTTCGAAGCTCGTCTCCGCCACGAAGCCGAGGCGCGTTGCCCGCTCCGGCGCGAAGGCCCGCGCCCAGCCGCCGACGATCCTCATCACCAGTTCGTCCGGCTCGCGCCGGATCAGCGCCACCGCCTTGTCGCCCGCGATCGCCCGCAAGGCTTCGATCTGCTCACCGACCGAGGCGCTGACGCCGGGCATCGTCAGGCTTCGCTGCGCGCCGAGCGGTTCGAGATCGATGCTGGCGGCGTGGATGAGAAAGCCGACCGCCGAGCGCGGCGAGGCATGCCAGTGGCGCACCGTATCTGGCACCGGAAGAAGGGCCGGCTGTCCCGCCAGCGGCTCGCGGATGATGCCGGAGAAGAAACCGGAAGCAGCCTTGTTCGGCTTGCCCGGCCTGACGCAAATCGTCGGCAACCGAATGCCGATACCGTCGATGAAGCCGCGCCTCGTATAATCGGCAAGCAAAAGCTCGCTCATCGCCTTTTGCGTGCCGTAGCTCGTCAGCGGCGTCAGATTGAAATCGTCGGGGATAACGTCAGGCATCGGCGCGCCGAAGACGGCGATGGAGGAGGTGAAGACCACGCAGGGACGATAGCCATCCTGCAAATGCGCCAGACGGATCGCCTCGAACAACGCCCGCGTCCCCTCGAGATTGATGCCGTAGCCCTTCTCGAAATCGAGCTCGGCTTCCGCCGAAACGATGGCCGCGAGGTGGAAGATGATATCCGGCCGCGACCCGACGATCAGCGCCGCCTGCCCCGGCTGCGAGATATCGGCCGCACTCGCATCCACCCGCCCGGCAAAGCCGACAGGTGCTGCCGGCGCCACGACATCGACGAGCGTCAGCCGCCCGATCGCCTGCCCGGACAGTTGCCCGTCGGACACCAGCCGTTCGGTGAGCTTGCGCCCGATCATGCCGGCAGCGCCGATGATAGCGATATGCATGGAACCTCCTCTCGTGACGGGCGGCGAAGCAGTAACCACCCGTATCCCCTCACAATTGATAGGGCCGCCCGCGCCGATGCAAGCTCAAAAAGCCATGCTGCATTGCAAACAAAATGCTGGACATATCGCGCCGGATCCGTGAACCCGAGCCGACGAAATGCGTAAGGCTCTTCACGATGAAACTTCCCCCGCTTCCCTACACCTCGCTCGACTGGCATGCGCTGCCGGCCACCGAACACAAGGGCGAAACCGGAACGGCGATATGGAGAACGCTGAACAATGGCGATGTCCGCATGCGCATCGTCGAGCTCTCGCCGGGCTATCTGGCCGACCACTGGTGCGATCGCGGCCACATCGTCTACGTGCTGGAGGGAGAGGTGACGAGCGAGCTGAAGGACGGCCGGAGCTTCGTGATGAAGCCGGGCATGGGATACACGGTCTCCGACCACGGAGACGCCGCCCACCGGTCCAGGACGACATCGGGCGCCAAGATGTTCATCATCGACTGACCGTTCCTTCAAAACACAAAGGGCGGAACTCGCGTCCCGCCCTTTGCTCTATCCATTTGCGTCAGTAGCCTATTCGGCCGCCATCCGGATGACCTCGGCCCCACCATGGCCGTTGTGGTCGTCGTCCTTGTGCTGCACCAGCGGACGGTTGCCTGCCAGCTTGCGGATCAGCACGTAGAACACCGGCGTCATGAAGATGCCGAAGAAGGTGACGCCGATCATGCCGGAGAACACCGCCACACCCATGGCGGCACGCATCTCCGCACCAGCACCAGTCGACACGACGAGCGGCACGACACCCATGATGAACGCCATCGACGTCATCAGGATCGGGCGCAGACGCAAGCGGCTGGCCTCGACCGCCGCCTGAACAGGCGTACGACCTTCGAATTCCAGCTCGCGGGCGAATTCCACGATCAGGATCGCGTTCTTCGCCGAGAGACCGACAAGGACGATCAGGCCGATCTGGGTGAAGATGTTGTTGTCTCCACCGGTGAGCCAGACGCCGGTCAAGGCGGCCAGCACGCCCATCGGCACGATCATGATGATCGCGAGCGGCAGTGTCAGGCTCTCATACTGGGCAGCCAGCACGAGATAGACGAGCAGCAGCGCCAGCGGGAAGACGAGCACGCCCGAGCTACCGGCCAGGATCTGCTGGTAGGTCAGATCCGTCCACTCGAAGCCGATGCCCTTCGGCAGCGTTTCGTCGGCGATCCGCTCGATGGCTGCCTGTGCCTGCCCGGACGAGAAGCCCGGTGCCGGACCGCCGTTGATATCGGCGGCAAGGAAGCCGTTGTAGCGGGTCGTGCGTTCCGGTCCCGTCGTGGCATCGACCTTCAGCAGTGCCGACAGCGGGATCATCTGCCCCGAAGCCGAGCGCACCTTCAGCTGGCCGATATCGTCGGCATGGGCGCGGAACTGCGCGTCTGCCTGCACGCGGACGCTATAGGTGCGGCCGAAGGCGTTGAAGTCGTTGACGTAGAGCGAGCCCAGATAGATCTGCAGCGTTTCGAAGACATCGGTCACCGACACGCCGAGCTGTTCGGCCTTGGCGCGATCGAGGTCCGCGTAGAGCTGCGGGACGTTGATCTGGTAGCTCGAGAACAGGCCGGCCAGCTCAGGCGTCTGATACGCCTTGGCGAGGAAGGCCTTGGTCGCTTCATCCAGCGCGTTGTAGCCCAGGCCCGCCCGGTCTTCGAGCTGCAGCTTGAAACCACCCGTCGTGCCCAGACCCTGGACCGGCGGCGGCGGGAACATCGCGATGAACGCATCCTGGATCGCGCCGAATTTCTGGTTGAGCGTCATGGCGATCGCTCCGCCTGAGAGATCGGGCGTCTTGCGTTCCTCGAAGGACTTCAGCTTTACGAAGACGACACCGGCATTCGAGCCGTTGGTGAAGCCGTTGATCGACAGGCCGGGGAACGCGATGGCGTGTTCGACGCCGGGCGTTGCAAGGGCGATATCGCTCATCCGCTTGATCACGTCTTCGGTGCGGTCGAGGCTGGCGGCGTCGGGCAGCTGCGCGAAGCCGATCAGGTACTGCTTGTCCTGCGCCGGCACGAAGCCGCCGGGAACCGCGTTGAACAGGCCGTAGGTCGCACCGGCAAGCGCCAGATAGATCACCATGACGATGCTCTTGCGCGACACCAGACCGCCGACGCCCTTACCATAGGCATTGGAGCTGGCGCTGAAGGCGCGGTTGAAGCCGCGGAAGAACCAGCCGAACACGAAGTCCATTCCGCGCGTCAGCCAATCCTTCGGCGCATGGTGACCCTTCAGAAGAAGTGCCGCCAGTGCCGGCGAAAGCGTCAGCGAGTTGATGGCGGAAATCACGGTCGAGATGGCGATCGTCAGCGCGAACTGGCGATAGAACTGGCCCGACAGGCCGGTGATGAAGGCCAGCGGCACGAACACCGCCACCAGCACCAGCGCGATCGCGATGATCGGGCCGGACACTTCCTTCATCGCCTTGTAGGTCGCATCACGCGGCGACAGGCCGTTCTCGATATTGCGTTCGACGTTTTCGACGACGACGATCGCGTCGTCCACGACGATACCGATCGCTAGCACCAACCCGAACAGGCTGAGCGCGTTGATCGAGAAGCCGAAGACATACATGACCGCGAAGGTACCGATGATGGAGACCGGAACCGCGATCAGCGGAATGATCGAGGCGCGCCATGTCTGCAGGAACAGGATGACCACGATGACGACGAGCGCGATGGCTTCGAGCAGCGTGTCGACGACCTTCTCAATCGAAGCACGGACGAACTGCGTGGTATCGTAGACGATCTCGTATTTCACGCCTTCAGGCATCGCCAGCTGCAGCTCGTCCATGGTCTTGATGACCTGGTCCGAGATGGTGATGGCGTTGGAGCCGGGCGCCTGGAAGACGGGGATAGCGACGGCCGACTTGCTGTCGAGCAGCGAGCGCAGCGAGTAATCCGAGGCGCCGAGTTCGACGCGCGCGACATCGCGCAGACGCGTGATCTCGCCGTTGGCGCCGCTCTTGACGATGATGTTGCCGAACTCCTCGGGCGTCTGCAGACGACCCTGCGCGTTGACGTTCAGCTGGATATCGACACCGGTAAGGCTCGGCGACGCACCGATCGTGCCGGCAGCGGCCTGCACGTTCTGGGCGCGGATGGCATTGGTGATATCGCTCGCCGCCAGATTATGCTCGGCCGCCTTCTGCGGATCGATCCAGACGCGCATCGAATAGTCGCCCGACCCGAAGATCTGCACCTGGCCGACGCCCTCGATGCGGGCAAGGCGGTCCTTGACGTTCAGGACGCCATAGTTGCGCAGATAGGTGATGTCGTAGCGATTGTCCGGCGATGTCAGGTTCACCACCATCATCAGGTCGGGCGAACTCTTGACCGTCGTGATGCCGAGCGCGCGCACTTCCGTCGGCAGGCGGGGTTCTGCCTGGCTGACGCGGTTCTGCACCAGCTGCTGTGCCTGGTCGGGATTGGTGCCGAGCTTGAAGGTCACCGTCAGCGTCATCACGCCGTCGGATGTCGCCTGGCTGGACATGTAGAGCATGCCCTCGACGCCGTTGATCTGCTCTTCCAGCGGCGTGGCGACGGTTTCGGCGATGACCTTCGGGTTGGCGCCGGGATAGGTGGCGCGCACGACGATCGATGGCGGAACGACTTCCGGGTATTCGGAAATCGGCAGCGATCGCATGCCGATCAGGCCGGCGACCACGATGAGGACCGATAGAACCCCGGCAAACACCGGGCGGTCGACAAAGAATCTGGAGATATTCATTTCAAAGCCCTCTCCGGGATGAAATTTGGGATGCAACGACCCTCTCCGGCGGTTGGGGTACCGCCGGTAGGGGTAGAACTGGATGCTTGAAAGGCCCTCCGTGGCCGGGGCGGCCACCTAGCCCCTCCCCCTTGTGGGGAGGGGTTGAGGAGGGGTCTGCGTCTTACTTGGCCGCGACCTTTTCTTCCATCTGCGGTGCCACCACCGCGCCCGGACGAATGCGCTGCAGACCGTTGACGACGATCTTGTCGCCGACGGCAAGGCCGTTTTCGATCACGCGGTCGCCACCCTCGGCGATGCCGAGCTGGACCGGCCGGTAGCTCACCTTGTTCTCGCCATCGACCACGAAGACGAACTTCTTGTCCTGGTCAGTGCCGATCGCCCGTTCGCTGACGAGGATCTTGTTCTCGGCCTTCGGCTGGCCCATGCGAACCCGCACGAACTGGCCCGGGATCAGCTTGCCACCGGGATTGTCGAACACGGCGCGAACGCCGATCGTGCCGCTGGAAGCATCCACCTGGTTGTCGATCAGCTGCAGCTTGCCCTTGATCGGCGTGCCCTCATCGGCAAGCGTGCCGACTTCGACGGGGATCTGTTCAAGTGCCGGAACCGCGCCATCGGCGGCGGGAAGCTGGGCAAGCGCCTTGGCGACCATGCCTTCGCTGGCGCTGAAGCTGGCGTAGATCGGATCGACGGAGACGAGCGAGGCCAGCTCCGACGAGGTCGATCCGGCCGCGACCAGGTTGCCGACCGTCACTTCGAGCTTGCCGACGCGGCCTGCGACCGGCGCCTTGACCTCGGTATAACCGAGCTCGAGCTGCGCCGAGCGAAGAGCGGCCTGCGCGGTGCGAAGACCGGCCTGCGCTTCGGTGAACGCGTTCTGACGTTGGTCGAGATCGCTCTGCGAAATCGTCCGGTTGTCGGAAAGCCTGCGGCCGCGATCAAGCTCGATCTGCGCAAGATTGACCTTGGCTTCCGCCGACGCAACCTGGCCCTCGGCCTGCGATACGGCTGCCTCATAGGGTGCCGGATCGATGGTGAAGAGCAGATCGCCGGCCTTCACCAGCGCACCTTCGCGGAAATGAACCGACTGCACGGCGCCGGCGACCCGCGAGCGGATCTGGACGCGATCGACCGCCTCGAGGCGGCCCGAGAACTGTTCCCACGCGGTCACCTCGCGGCTGCCGACGACGGCAACGGTGACGGGCACCGCGGGAGGAGCCGCCTGTGCTTCGGCGGTTGCTGCCGTGGCGGTGCCGCTCATCGGCAGTTCGAAAAAGATTGCTGCGGCTGAAACGGACGCAACAAGGCTCAGACCGGCGCCCACAAGGGCCCAGCGCTTCTTACTGGACGTCATTGGTATTCTCCTTACGGCCCCCACGGCCGTGTATTGATCAGGTCTTCAAAGGTACGGGTTGCCTGCGCATGTCGCGAACGAAGCTTCCGAATTCTTGGGTGATGCTTTCGCGCCAACCCGGAGGCTTGTCGGACGTCCCGCCGTAAATCGAAGGCCAGCCTGCCCCGGCGGGAGAGACATGCTGACGAACTGGTACACCGGCCTGTTTCAGGCGATCGGCGAACCCAAGCGTCTCATCACGAAGGGGATCGTCCTTCGCGGTGAAAATCAGTGCGGGCGCAACGCCCGAGATGCGTGAACACAGGCACGGCGCCGCATAAGGATGGCAGCCGCCGCCGCTGAGATAATGGCTCCACCCCGCGGCCCAACGCTCGCGCATGCCGATGCTGTCGGCTTCGCGCATCGAGGACGATCCCATGAACGGATCGACCAGCGGAGAGATTAGCACCTGGCCATCGAGGGCGTCGGCGTAGTGATCGCGAGCCTTGAAGGCCACGCTGGCGGCGATGTTGCCACCCGCTTCCTCGCCGGCAACCAGCAGCGCAGAGTTGCGGTCACCAAGACCCGAGGCGCGCTTGTTTGCCATGTAGGAAAACAGCGAGTAGCCGACTTCGAGAGGCTTCGGGAAAACCCCGCCCATCGGAGCGTTGTAATCCGCGACGACCACGATGGCGCCGGCACTCGCGATTGCTTCCGCAACGGCATTGTCCTGCAGTCCCGAGGACTGGAAAGCACCGCCGTGGAAGTACAAGACGATCGGCGAACCCTTACCGTATTCGGCGCCCTGATAGATACGCGTCGACACGGGGCCAATGGCCACCTTGTCAAACACCATGTCTTTCACTTGCACCGTCATCGTATCGATCCTTGCGTCGCGGGTGTAATGTTGCCGTTGCAACATATTGCCCAAGGCGACGGCTTGCAATTTCTGAAAAAAAGATATTGTTATTCCACTCACGGAATAAGAAGCCTCAATACGATTACACTGTTCCGGATTTCGAACAATACCGCACTGCAACCTACTCAGGTGAATTCCGATGGACCAGCTCTCGGCAATGCGCGCTTTCATTCGCGTCGTGGAGACAGGCAATTTCACACGGGCCGCCGACACGCTCTCGATGCCCAAGGCGACGGTGACCAACCTCATTCAAGGGCTTGAAGCGCATCTGCACACCAAGCTCCTCAACCGCACCACCCGCCGTGTCATGGTGACGACCGACGGCGCGCTCTATTACGAACGCGCGGCCCAGATCGTCTCCGAGATCGCCGAGCTCGATGGCAGCCTCACCAACTCGCAAGGACTTCCGAACGGGCGCCTGCGCGTCGAGATGGCCGGCGCCTTCGCCGACTGGATCGTCGTGCCGGCGCTTTGCGATTTCTATCAGAAATATCCCGATATCCGCATCGACCTCGGCGTCGGCGACCGCACGGTGGACTACCTCGCCGAGAACGTCGACTGCGCGCTGCGCGCCGGCACCCCGGCCGACCAATCCTTGATTGCACGCCGCGTATCCGAGGTGGAACTCATCACCTGCGCCTCGCCGCTCTACCTTGAAAAGTACGGAGCACCGGCACGACCAGAAGAGCTTGAAAACGATCACTATTCGGTCAACTATTTTCGCGCGCAGACCAACCGGACGCTTCCGTTCGAGTTCCGCAAGGACAACGAAGAGTTGGAGATCAATCCGCGCTATCTCGTCTCGGTCAACGACAGCAGGACCTTCGTGACGGCAGCCACCTCGGGGCTCGGCATCGCGCAGTTACCGCACT
Source organism: Rhizobium sp. 01N48 (assembly GCF_056399145.1). Taxonomy (NCBI): domain Bacteria; kingdom Pseudomonadati; phylum Pseudomonadota; class Alphaproteobacteria; order Hyphomicrobiales; family Rhizobiaceae; genus Rhizobium; species Rhizobium sp. 01N48. Next base: position 94,502 of record NZ_JBFTQT010000010.1, on the reverse strand, counting down.
TCATGATCCGCAATGAGTTGGAAAGTGGCGCGCTGGTTCAGGTGCTGCCGGAGTGGAACCGCGAGCCGCTCGGGCTCTACATCGTCTATCCCCCGAACCGCCACCTCAGCAACAAGGTCCGCGTCTTCGTCGACTGGATGGTCAAGCTTCTGACCGACGCCAAGCTGGATGCCCGCTGATAGAACTGCGGCCCGCGAGGCGTTTACCTTCAACGGGCCGCAACCATATGTTTTGCCATTTCTTCTTTCACTCTCTGCCGGGTCACCAGGGAACAATGGCTCGGCAGTTATTGAGGTCTGATGCGTAGGATTGGAGGAGTCCCGCGCATCCCTACATTGCTAATATAGACAATCGTGATGCAAATGTAAGAGGATATTGCAGGCTCGCCGTTCCAAGGCGGAGCACAACCCTATCCCCTTAAAGATGCTGGCATTTTTCAACGCCTGATATCCACAACAGGGCACCGCCGGAAGGCGAGCGGCCCGAAGGCCGCCCTCCCCAAGACACAAATCAGATCATGCCGCCATTGGCGCGAAGCACCTGCCCGTTGATCCAGGACCCATCGGGACCAGCAAGAAACGATACGGCCGCGGCGATATCTTCGGGCGTACCCAACCGCTCCAGCGGGTTCATCTTCGCCATCCGCGCCACCAGTTCGTCCGACTTGCCGTTGAGGAACAGATCGGTGGCCGTCGGCCCCGGCGCAATCGCGTTGATGGTGATATCACGGCCGCGCATTTCCTTGGCCATGATTCCCGTCATCGTCTCGACAGCGGCCTTGGTCGCGGCATAGACACCATAGGTCTCGAGCTTCAGCCCGACCACCGACGTCGAGAAATTGACGATCCGGCCGCCGTCGCGCAGCCGCTTTCCTGCCTCGCGCAACGTGTTGAACGTGCCCTTGAGGTTGACGTCCATGATGCGCTGGAAGTGCGCGTCATCGGCATCAGCGATCGAAGAAAGCGCCATGATCCCGGCATTATTGACAAGCACGTCGACGCCACCGAATGCCGCCTCGGCCGCGTCAAACATCCGCCGCACGGCCTCCGCATCGCTGACATCGGCCTTGGCCGTCAGCGCCTTGCCGCCGCGCTTTTCGATGGCTACAGCCAGCTCCTCGGCCGGCGCGGCGTTGCCGGAATAGTTGATCACCACGGTAAACCCGTCGCGCGCAAGCCGATCGGCAATCGCCGCACCGATGCCTCTGGACGCGCCGGTCACGATCGCAACCCTGTTTTCCGAAACCGTCATTGTCATTCTCCTTGCTTGGAAGCGCGATATCGCGCCGTTGGAGAGAAGATGCCGCTTTTCTCGTGGCGGATAATCATCCATTATTCGCCATCACTATCCGGAAATAGCGAACAGATAGATGGACAGATTCGATGCCATGCGCGTCTTTTGCCGGATCGTCGAGCGCCGCAGCTTCACGGCCGCCGCCGAAGATACCGGCCTGCCGCGCTCGACGGTGACCGACGCGGTCAAGCAGCTTGAGGCCCGCCTCGGCGTTCGCCTGCTGCAGCGAACGACGCGGCACGTCAGCCCGACGCTCGACGGCGAGGCCTATTACCGCCGCTGCCTCTCCATCCTCTCGGATATCGAGGACGCCGAGGGCGCATTCGCCGGCGCCAAGCCGAAAGGCATGCTGCGTGTCGACGTGCACGGCACGCTGGCGCGCCACTTCGTGCTGCCCAACCTGCCATCCTTCCTCGAAGCCTATCCCGACATCGAACTCTATATGAGCGAGGGCGATCGTCTCGTCGATCTCGTGCGCGAGGGTATCGACTGCGTGCTGAGGGTCGGCATCCCCGCAGATAGCGACATGGTCGCGCGCCGCGTGGCGATGCTGGAGGAAGTCACGCTCGCCTCGCCTTCCTACCTCGCGCGCTATGGAACGCCGGAGCATCCCGACCGGCTCGACGGCCACCGCATGGTCGGCTTCCACTCCAGCGCAACCGGCGCGCTGGCGCCGCTCGAATTCCTCGTCGGCGGCCAGATCCGCAACGTCACCTTGCCCGCGACGCTATCAGTCAACGCCGCCGAAAGCTTTCACGCGGCCGCGCGCCTCGGCCTCGGCATCATCCAGGTGCCGCGCTACCACGCCCAGCGCTACATCGACAGCGGCGAGCTCCAGCCCATCCTGCAAGACTATCCGCTGACGAAAACGCCGGTCTCGCTGCTCTATCCACGAAACCGCCAGCTCTCGCCCCGCGTCCGCGTCTTCATCGAGTGGTTGACGAAGGTGTTCGCGAGGCAAACATAGTCATACGATCAAGACCTCGGCAAACCCATCATCGGGAGCAAAACCATGACCATCACAGACATAACAGTGAATTCACGCGAGGGCGGCTTCGTCGTCATGTTCGGCGACAAGACCGGCAACAGCATTTCCGTGACGCTCTATAATGCGGCGACACCGGGCCTGACCCGCGACAATGCCGTCTCCCACGCCCGCCACCTGCTTCTCGCCGCGCATGACAGCTCGGCCGGCGACGGCGCCCGCAGCAAGGATGCGGCGACGCTGGAAGAGGAACTGGACGAGGGCCTCGAAGACACATTCCCCGCAAGCGACCCGGTCTCCGTCACCGGCTCGTCGATCCCGCTGCACGACCCGAAGCCCGGTCGATAGATCATATGGACGACAGGACAGGCGCGCTCGGCGCGGCACCGATTGCGGGCGAAGCACTCACCCGCTTCTTCGAGCGCGATGCGATCTCGGTCGCCCGCGACTTGCTTGCCTGCCGCATCACGATCGACGGCATCGGCGGACGCATCGTCGAGACCGAGGCCTACTTCCCCGATGACGAAGCCTCCCACAGCTTTCGCGGCCCGACACAGCGCAACGGCGCCATGTTCGGCAGACCGGGCAATGTCTATATCTACCGCATCTACGGCATGCACTGGTGCCTTAACTTCGTCTGCACCCCCGGCTCCGCCGTGCTCATCCGCGCCATCGAGCCCGAGATCGGCATCGCCACGATGATCGAACGCCGTGGCACCGATGCGCTTACTCAGCTTTGCAGCGGCCCCGGCAAGCTCTGCCAGGCCCTCGACGTCACCATCGCCCTCAACGATCGCCTGCTCGACCACGACCCCTATTCGCTCACGCCGACAGCACCGGCGCAGATCGTCAGCGGAAAACGCATCGGCATAACGAAAAATGCCGAAGCACCATGGCGCTTCGGCATCTCAGGGTCTCGCTATCTCAGCAAACCGTTTCGCTGATCATTCCATCACGGCGCTGTGGTCCATGACAGGCGCCACCTTGGGCTTGCGCAGCAACAGCACCAGCGGAATGACAGCCAGCGACATGATCATCAGCAGCTTGAAGTCATCGATATAGGCGATGATCGTCGATTGCAGCGTGATCAGTTCGTTCAGCGCCGCGCGACCGGCAGCGGTGAGCGGGCTCATCCCTTGCGCGGCCGCCGCATCGAAGGCGTGGTTGAACGGCGTGACATAGGCGGCGATATTCTCGTGGTTCACCTGCGCGTTTTCGACCAAAAGCGCCGAGACGATGGAGATCCCCACGCTCGAGCCGATGTTTCGCGACAGGTTATAGAGACCGGTGCCGTCGCCGCGCATCTCCGCCGGCAGCGTCGAAAACGCAATCGTCGTCAAAGGCACGAACAGGAAGCCGAGCCCGGCGCCCTGGATGAAGCCGACAGAGACGATCGTCCACTGCGACACATCGGGCGTCCAGCCGGTCATGTCGTACATCGCCCATGCCGTCAGCCCGAGGCCGAGCACCAGCAGCAGGCGCGTGTCCACCTTGCCGATCAACCGCCCGACAATGAACATGCACAGCATCGTCCCCATGCCGCGCGGCCCCATGACGATACCCGCGGTGATGACGGGATAGCCCATCAGAGTCTGCAGGTAGGGCGTCATCAACGCCAGCGATGCGAGATAGGTGATGCCGATCACGAAGATGAAGATCATACTGACGGAGAAGTTCCGGTCGAGAAACAGCTTCGGATTGACGAAGGATTTCTCCGCCGTCAGCGTGTGCACGACAAGCAGATAGAAAGCCGCGGCACAGATGATCGCCTCGATCATGATCTCGCCCGAGGCGAACCAGTTGAGCTGTTCGCCGCGATCGAGGAAGAGCTGCAGCGATGCGATGCCGAGGCTCATCATCCCGAAACCGAACCAGTCGAGCTTGGCAAGCGCGTCCAGCTTCGTCTCGGTCACGTAGATCATGATGCCGGCAAAGGCGAGCGCCCCGATCGGCACGTTGATGTAGAACACCCAGCGCCAGCTGATGTTGTCGGTCAGCCAGCCGCCGATGACGGGGCCGAGCACCGGCCCGACCATGACCGACACGCCGAACAGCGCCATGGCGGACCCGCGTTCTTCCGGCGTGTAGATATCGAGCAGAATGCCCTGCGACAGCGGCACCAGCGATGCGCCGAACAGGCCCTGCAGAAGGCGAAAGCCGACGATCTGGTTCAGCGATTGCGCCAGACCGCAGAGCACGGATGCCACGACAAAGCCGGTGATCGCCGTCAGCAGTACCTTCTTGCGGCCGAACTTGGCGGCAAGAAAGCCCGACGGCGGCGTCATGATGGCGGCCGCGACGATGTAGGAGGTCAGAACCCAGTTGATCTGGTCGGCGCTCGCCGAAACGCTGCCCTGAATATAGGGCAGTGCAACGTTGGCGATCGTCGTATCCAGCGCCTGCATGATGACGGCCAGAATGACACAGGCCGTGATCATGCCGCGGTTGGCGACCGGGACGAAGGGCGCGGAGGCAGCGTTACTCATGATCTCCGCCCGAGCGGCCCAGAAGCTTGGACACGAAATCCGGCAGGCCGCGCGCGTGGCCGGTATCGACATCGACGACCGTGCTCATGCCGACGCGAAGCGGCGGCTTGCCGGCTGCATCCTCGATGCTGACACGCATCGGGATACGCTGCACGACCTTGACCCAGTTGCCGGTGGTGTTCTGCGCCGGCAGCAGCGAAAAGCTGGAGCCGGAAGCCGGGCTGATGCTTTCGACCTTGCCCTTGAAGGTGACACCCGGATAGGTGTCGACATAGATGGTAGCCGTCTGGCCGGGCTTAACATAGGTGAGCTCGGTTTCCTTCGGGCTGGCGTCGATCCACAGATTGTTGGTCGCAACCAGCGAGAAGGCCTGCGTCGATGCCTCGAGATAAGAGCCCGGCTGCAGCGAATTGACGTTGGTGGCGATGCCGTCGAACGGCGCCCGGACAACGCTGTGATCAAGCTGGCGCTGCGCGTCGTCGACCTTTGCCTGGGCTTCGAGATAGAGCGGGTTCTGCTCGGCCGGCTGGTCGGCATTGCCGCCGAGCTGGGCGAGCGTGGCAGCCGCCTGCGCCTTGGCGACAGCGACCTTCTGCTGGCCGGCCTGCAGATTGTGCTTGGCCTGGTCGAACGCCGTGCGGGTGGCCGCGGAGCTGTTCAGCAGGTTCTGCTGGCGGTCGAATTCGGTCTGGAAATAGGGAATGTCGGCCTCGGCCTGGGTGATCTCGGCCAGCGACTGCTGGTAGCTTGCTTCCAGGTTGAGGATCTGGTTGCGCACCGCGCCAAGCTGCGCCTTGGCGCCGTCGAGCGCGATCTTGAACACGTCCTGGCGAAGGCTGAACAGCACCTGCCCCTGCTTCACCGCTTCGTTTTCATGCACGTTGATCGTATCGACGATACCGGAAACGTCGGTGGTCAGGCCAACCATGTCGGACTTGATATAGGCGTTGTCGGTCGACATCACCTGTCCGCCATTGACGTAGTAATAACCGCCGACCACGAGCGCGACCGGCAGCAGCGCAAACAGCACCGGCCGGGTCATGCTGCGCTTGCGGCGCGGGGGCGCGGTCACGGGTGGCGCCAAAGTGGTGACAGGCGCCGGAGTGGACGATGGCGCCTCGGCGACGGTTTCCTCGCGAGGAGAAACCTCGTTCGTTTCGGCAGCAGTATTGGCATCGGCGTCGGAAACGACGCGCAGGGGAGTTTTATCAGCCATGGTTGGTCTCGTTTTCGGCCAATGCCAGGGGGGTCCGGCAGGCCTGCACTAGGTTGGTCTTCATCTGCGACAGGATTTGGAAAAGCTGCTCCCGTTCTTCGGCGGAAACATCCTCCAGGGCTTCGCCTCGCGTCACATCGCCAAGTCCGCGCATTTCCGCCAAGAGCGGATGTGCCTCTTCGCGCATGTAAAGCAGCCAGATCCGGCGATCCGTCGGGTGCTGGCGGCGCTCGATCAGCCCGCGCTCGGCGAGCTTGTCGAGAATGCGTACAAGTGTGATCGGCTCGATCTCCAGCATCTCCGCCAGCCCGCCCTGGTGTATCCCCTCATTGTTGGAGAGATACGCCAGCGCCTGCCACTGCGACGACGTCAGCCCAAGACCCTTCGCCCGCTGCTCGAAACGCTTTCGAAGCAGACGTGCGACGTCATGGAGGAGGAAGCCGAGAGGCGGATTGCTGTTCATTGAAGACTGCGCGAATAGTAAGCACACTTATAATGTGTCTAGATATATTGAGCAGATGCAACATACAAGTCACCTTCGGTTGATTATTGCTAATGTGCGGCCAAATTGTCGCACCCGGCTAAGGAACATGCTGCCGAAACCGGCAAGCGTTGGCGGCCCGCCGATACTCTCCCTGATTTCAACGGCCGTGAAAATTTCAACCCACCGGGATTTGCTTTTCGTCAAGACACCCGTTTATATGGAAATCCAGAGGCTTACCGGGTGGGGACCTTCCCGGCCAATCGATCGCAACAGCATGCAAGTCGTGAGCGCTATCAGCGCCACGAACGTAAGACAGCATAGAAAATAGGCGAGCGACACACAGTCGCTCGAGTACCGCCTGACATGAAACGCATTCTTTCAGCATAGTCATGGCGGCGTGTTTGGCCGCCCGAATGGGGAGCCGCCATGCCTTTCTCGCTTCGATACGTCTTGGCCTTCAGCAGCGTCGCGTTCTTACCCCTCGCCTCATCAGCCCAGCAGGCCGCCGCCCCTCCCCCGCCGCCCGTCACGGTGGCCAAGCCCGTGGTGCGTGAGGTCGTCGACAACGACGAGTTCATCGGCCGCTTCCAGGCGGTAGACGAAGTCTCGGTGCGCGCACGCGTCGGCGGCTATCTGAACGAGGTCGATTTCACCGACGGCGCGCTGGTGAAGAAGGGCGACAAGCTCTTCGTCATCGACCAGCGCCCCTTCGTCACCGCGCTCAACGAGGCCAACGCCGCGCTCGAAGTCGCCAAATCCACACAGACCTACGCCGAAGCGCAGTTCAACCGCGCGCAGAGCCTCGCCACCAGCGGCAGCCAGTCGGTCTCGACGCTCGATGACCGCCGCCGCGAGTGGCTCTCCGCGCAGGCCAACGTTCGCGGCGCCCAGGCAACCGCCGACCGCGCGGCCCTCGACATGGAATACACCACGATATCAGCACCCTTGAGCGGCCGCATCGACCGCCGCCTGATCTCCACCGGCAATCTGGTGCAGGCGGACCAGACGATCTTGACGACCATCGTGTCGCTGGACCCGATCGATTTCTACTTCGACGTCGATGAACGCCGCCTGCTGAACTTCGCCGACACGGCGCGCAAGCTCGGCAAGGATCTGCAACTGGGCGGCGGCGGCGTGCCTGTGACGGTGACGATCTCCGACCCGACCGCCAAGCCCTTCACCGGCAAGCTCGACTTCGCCGAAAACCGCATCGACAATGAGAGCGGCACCATCCGCATCCGCGCTCGCCTCGCCAATCCCGACCTGATCCTGCAGCCCGGCCTCTTCGGCCGTGTGCAGGTGGAGGCCTCCAACAAGTACAAGGCGATCCTCGTGCCAGACGAGGCGATCGGCTCCGACCAGAACGAACGCGTCGTCTTCGTCGTCGGCACCGACGGCAAGGTATCGACCAAGCCCGTGCGCCCCGGCCCGCGTCTCTACGGCTACCGCGTCATCCGCGAGGGCCTCGATGGCACAGAGACGATCATCGTCAACGGCCTGATGCGCGCCCGCCCCGGCGCCACCATCACGCCGCAGATGACCGAACTGCCGCAGGAACGGCGCGATACGCCGCCGGAGAACGCCGCGACGGAGACGCCACAATGAGGTTCGCTCATTTCTTCGTCGACCGTCCGATTTTCGCGGCGGTCATCTCGATCGTGCTCCTCGTCGTCGGCAGCATCGCCTATACGCAGCTGCCGGTGTCGCAATATCCCGAGATCGCGCCGCCGACCATCGTGGTGCGCACCTCCTATCCGGGCGCCGACCCGCAGACCATCGCCGACACGGTCTCCACCCCGCTGGAGCAGCAGATCAACGGCGTCGAGGACATGCTCTACATGTCCTCCTATTCCAGCGCCGACGGCGCCATGTCGCTGACCATCACCTTCAAGCTCGGCACCGATCTCGACAAGGTGCAGGTGCTCGTCCAGAACCGCGTCTCGATCGCCCTGCCCCGCCTTCCCGAGGAAGTGCAGCGCCTCGGCGTCACCACCGACAAGAGCTCGCCCGACCTGATGATGGTCGTGCACCTGCTCTCGCCCTCGCACCGCTACGACCAGCTCTACGTCTCCAACTATGCCCGCAACCGCATCCGAGACACGCTGGTGCGCCTCGATGGCGTTGGCGACGTGCAGGTGTTCGGCGAGCGCCAGTATTCGATGCGCATCTGGCTGGATCCGCAAAAGCTCTCGGCCTACGGCATGACATCGGATGACGTGGTCTCGGCCCTTCGCGACCAGAACGTCCAGGTCTCCGGCGGCAAGATCGGCGCGCCGCCTGTAACAGGCAAGAACGCATTCGAATATACGGTCAGAACCGACGGCCGCTTCTCCGACGTGCGCGAATTCCGCTACGTCATCGTCAAGTCGACGGGCGCCGGCCGGCTTGTGCAGCTGCAGGACGTCGCCCGTATCGAACTCGGTGCGCAGGACTATGTGACGAACAGCTATCTCAACAACGACCCCGCTGTGGCGCTCGGCATCTTCGCCCGCCCCGGAACCAACGCGCTCGACACCGCGCACCAGATCCAGTCGCTGATGAAGGACATCTCCCAGACCTTCCCGCAGGGTCTGGAATACCGCATCGTCTACGACACCACCGAGTTCATCTCGGAATCGATCACCGAGGTCTATCGAACCATCGCCGAAGCTGCGATCCTGGTCGCGATCGTCGTCCTCGTCTTCCTGCAATCCTGGCGCACCGCGATCATTCCGATCATCGCCATCCCGGTCTCGCTGATCGGCACCTTCGCCGTGCTGCTCGCCTTCGGCTTCTCGCTGAACATGCTGACGCTGTTCGGCCTCGTGCTCGCGATCGGCATCGTCGTCGACGACGCCATCGTGGTGGTCGAGAATGTCGAGCGCAATCTGGCCAAGGGCATGACGCCGAAGGAAGCCGCGCATGTGACGATGGACGAAGTCGGCACCGCGGTTATCGCCATCTCGCTGGTGCTGATCGCCGTCTTCGTGCCGACCGCCTTCATTCCAGGGATCTCCGGCCAGTTCTACAAGCAGTTCGCCGTGACCATCTCGGTCACCACCGCCATCTCCGCGCTGAACTCGCTGACGCTCTCGCCGGCGCTCGCCGGTATTCTGCTCAGAAGCCACGATCACCAGCACACGCGCAATAACATCGCCCTGCGTTTCGGACGCGGTCTCGCCAATGGCTTCAACAACGGCTTCGATCGCCTGAGCCACGGTTATTCGTGGATCGTCAGGCACCTCGTCAGAAGCTGGATCGGCATCACCTGCTCTCTGCTCGTCTTCGCAGGCTTGCTCGGCGCCACCTACTTCATGATCACCAAGGTCCCGTCGGGCTTCATCCCGACCATGGACCAGGGCTACGCCATCGTCGTCGTGCAGCTTCCTGATGGCGCGTCGCTGGCGCGTACCGATGCGGTGGTCAAGCAGGTGGGTGATATCGCCCGCACAGTGCCCGGCGTCGGCAATGCCGTGCAATTCGCCGGCTTCAGCGGCGCGACCTTCACCAACGCCTCCAATTCCGGCGTCGTCTTCGTGCCGTTCAAGTCGTTCGCCGAGCGCGAGGAAGGCGGCGAGACCGCCAACAAGATCATCGGCCAGCTCTTCGGCAAGCTGCAGAGCATCCAGGAGGCCTTCATCATCGCCGTGCCGCCGCCTTCGGTGCGCGGCGTCGGCAATTCCGGCGGCTTCAAGATGCAGATCCTCGATCTTGAAAACGCCGACATGACCCGCGTTCTCGGCCTTGCCCGGCAGATGATGGGCGCGGCCGCGACGACCGAAGGCCTGACCGGCGTCTTCACGACCTTCTCGGACGCCAGCCCGCAATATTATCTGGCGATTGATCGCGACAAGGCCCGTTTCCTGAACGTGCCGATCCCCAACATCTTCAACGCGCTGTCGATCAATCTCGGCGTCGCTTATGTCAACGACTTCAACGCCTTCGGCCGTGTCTACCAGGTCCGCGCCCAGGCCGACCGGCAATACCGCATGGACCGCGAGGATATTCTCGGCCTCAAGGTACGCTCGGCGACCGGCGCGCTGGTGCCGCTCGGCACGCTGATGGATATTCAGGATTCCAGCGGCCCTGCCCTCGTCCAGCGCTACAACATGTATGTGTCCGTCCCGCTGCAGGGCAATCCGACACCCGGCACGTCGACGGGCGACGCGCTGAGGAAGATGGAGGCGCTGGCGGCCAAGATTCTGCCGCCCGGCACGACCTTCGAATGGACCGAACTCGCCTACCAGGAAACCCATACCGGCAATACGGCGGTCTATATCTTCGCCCTGTCAGTCATCTTCGTCTTCCTGGCGCTCGCGGCACAGTATGAAAGCTGGGTGCTGCCGCTGGCGATCATCCTGATCGTTCCGCTGGCAGTGCTCGCCGCCCTCATCGGCGTCTGGTTCCGAGGCATGGACAACAACGTGCTGACGCAGATCGGCCTGATCGTCTTGATCGGCCTTGCGGCCAAGAACGCGATCCTGATCGTCGAGTTCGCCCGCCAGGCGGAAGACGAAGGCAAGTCGCCGGTGGAGGCAGCCGTCGAGGCGAGCCATCTGCGCCTGCGCCCGATCCTGATGACGGCGTTCGCCTTCATCTTCGGCGTACTGCCGCTCGCGATCGCCACCGGCCCCGGCGCGGAAATGCGCCAGTCGCTCGGCACGGCCGTCTTCTCGGGCATGCTCGGCGTCACGATCTTCGGTCTGTTCCTGACACCCGTCTTCTATGTCGCGCTGCGCTCGTTCAGGAGAAAGGCCCGGCCGGCGGAGACAATGGAACCGGATACGCAAGCACCGCCTGCCGCCTCGTCATGAGGCTCGGCGGGCGAGTGTGGCCTGTTTCGAGCGCGAGCTGGAAAGCAGCTTCCTCAGCGGCTTTTCGATGAGCTCGTAGGCCGCGGTTCCGAGAACCACGCCGGCGAGAACACACACCGGAGCCATGACGGTAGCCGAAAGGCCGATCACCTGCCCCGCCTTGGCGACCACCGAGATCGCCAGCGTGTGCCAGAGATAGATCGAATAGGAAGCGTCGCCGAGATAGGTGAGCAGCGGCATGCGGCCGAGACTTCCGGCCGCCTCCAGCGACACCATCCCGTAGACCAGCACCATCGCCAGCGGACCGCAGATCCCCGCATTGAACTCGGCGCCCATCAGATGGATGGCGGCGAAACCGGAAAGAGCGGCGCCCACGCAGGCAAGCCCCAGGCTGGTGCCGGCGATCCACCAGCGCAGCCACAGCTCGGCAATCAATACGCCGCCGACAAACTCGAGAATGATCGGCCGCGTGTAGGTGTAGAGCGCCGGCGTCGTCGGCTGCAGGATCTGCCCGGCCAGGAAGAAGCCGCCGAACAGCGCGAGCAGAAAGGCGAGACGCCATTTGCGCGGCAGGAAAAGCGCGCCGGCGAAGAGGACATAGAAGAAGATCTCGAAATTCAGCGTCCACCCCTGCACCAGCACCGGCCAGATGTCGCCGGTGCTCGGCGAATGCGCGGGAATGAAGAACAGCGACGCAAGGATATGCGATGTCGTCAATTGCAGGTTCGGAAACAGCCCGGCCACGGCGCCGGCGATCATGATTGCTGTCACCAGCCAGTAGGATGGCGCGATCCGGCGCAGGCGGTCCAGGAGAAAGCCCTGCGGCGTCATCGGCCGGCGCTCGCTGATCACCCACATGATGAAGCCGCTGATGACGAAGAACACATCGACACCGGCAGCCCCGATGGCGAAGTGCTCGCCGGACTTCTCGGCCGCGTGAAAAACGACGACAGCAAGCGCCGCGAAGGCGCGCAGATATTGGATGCCGTAAAGGGTCTTCATCCGGTTTCCTCAAATGACCGGTCAATGCCGGCCGACAATGCTGTTAAGTGCTAATGCATCAAGGGTTCGGGCTGCCGTGCCTGCCGCGCCCATGCCGCGACATCAGGCTGGCGGCGCACGCTCATCAGCTTTCCGGCGCAGAAGTAGAACAGGAACGTCCCGACATTGTAGGGCGTCAGAATGTCGATCTCGACGAAGGAGCGGATCAACAGAAGCACGCAGATGGCAAACAGCAGGTAGGATTCATCGTTCCTGATGTCTTCGATCAGGCGACGCAGATGCCCCCACAGGATCTTCAGGAAAGTGAAGACCAGGATCGCCAGGCCGACAAGGCCAAGCTCCACCGTCGTTTCGATGTAGGTGTTGTGGAAGTGGAAGCCGCTGCGCGAGCCGATGAAGAACTCTTCCCAGAGACGTTCCGGCTCCGAAAAGCCCTGAACCCAATAGGCCTGGTAGCCGACGCCGAAATAGGGATTGTCGGCCGCAGCCTTGATCCCCTGCTGCCACAGATAGGTGCGGCCCGTCAGCGTTGAATCCTTGCCGAAGATCCCGAGCACGGCATCGACCGCGCCAAGATAGACACCGGCGACCGCAAGCACGATCACCGCGACCCCGCCGCCGATGACGAGCAGCTTGCGCTGGTCGGGCGTCAGCGTCAGCACGACGCGCAGGCCGACCATCAGCGCCAGAACCACGACGGCGGTCAGCACCGAGGTCGCCGACTGGCACATCATCAGGCAATAGGCCGACAATAGCCCGACGATACCGGTCGCAGCCAGCCATGACGGACGGCGTTCGCCGAAGATGAAGACGGTCGCGAAACAGGCTATCAGGCCGAGCGAGGCATAGAACCCGAGCTGGTTTTTCGACGCGAAGGCGCCGACGAAGCTGTAGGTGTTGTCGATCACGTCGAGTTCGTAATGCCCGAAGAGCACCGAATAGACGAGAACGATACCGATGCCGGCGACCATGCCGAGCGTCAGCGTCTTGGCGTCCAGCACCCTCACCGCGATCAGCGTGCAGAGCACCTGCGTGAAATATTGAATGGCGGCGCGCATCGACACGCTGGGCGCCGCCGACCAGAACACCGACAGGAAGGCGATCGCCGCGAAGGCGTAGATCCAGATGTAGCGATTGTAGTTGCCGAGCACCTTGCGGTAATCGACCGCGATCAGCGGCAGCCAGAGCGCATAGTAAAGCAGGATCGACACCTGCCCGAACCGAAGCGAGTAGGCGAACGAAAAAAGCGAAATCGCCACGGCGGAAACGGCATAGGCCACATTCCCGCCGGGCTGGATGAGCGCCGACTTAGCGATACGCATACTGCCTCGTTACCTCATGGCCAGTCCGGCGGTGACCTTGATCAGATCGCCGGGCTGCAACGCGGTGCTTTCCTGCACCGGGATTTCCTTCGGCTTGCCGTCCACGTCACGAATGACGGAGTAGGCAATGCTGGCCGCACCCGTCGACGTGTCGAAGCGGGCTGCATCCGTGGACTGGGTCAGCGCCTCGGCCATCAGCGAGTTGCTCGTCGTGAGCTTCAGGTTGAGCTGGTCGAGCTGCGCATCCGCACTTTGCTTTTCCTGGGCGAGCTGAGCGTCCCAGTCATTGCGAAGCGTGATCTCGTCCTGGTTGGCCTTGCTGATATCCTGCTTGGCCTTGAGCGAGTTCGTGTCGATGTCGAGAAGCATCGCCTCGAGATCGGCGGCGCGTTGCTCGGCCGTCATCTTGCGGGCGCTGAGCACCAGCCCCTTCTCGGCGAGATCATCGACCTTGTCGCGATCGGCCGTGGCAAGCTCCAGCTGGCGGGTCTGCGTCTGCGTCTTCTTGGCAAGCGTCTCGACTTCGCTCTGCAGCAGAGCTCTCAAGTCATCGAGTGCCTGAAGCTGCAGCGTCAGCCGCTTCTTGCGCGAGGTCATGAGCGCGTTCTCGCTGTCGACGAGCGCCCTCGCCTCAGGCTTGTCCTTCAGTTCGGCCGGAATCTCGAAACTATCCTTGTTGTCGATTTCGGCCTGAAGACGAGCCTGCTTCACGAGAAGCCGTGCCCTGTCCGCCATGTAGACGACGGCGTCGCCCTTGGCGTTGATGAAATCACGCGCGAACCGCTGACCGGAATCGGCCCGGCGAAGGCCGCCGGCAAGGCTGACGGCCTTGGCGACGGTGAGGTTCGGCGCGAACGGAAACTCACCCGGCTTCTCCACGTCTCCGGAGAGATAGACAGGGCGGAATTCCGACAATTCGACGGATGCCGACGGCCGGTCCTTCAGGGCAAACTGCTTCTGAAGGGCCATGCCGATCTGCTTGGCGATGGCGTCGGTCGTCTGCCCGGAAGCAACGAGATCGCCGACGAATGGCAGCGAAATGCTGCCGGATGGGCCAACCGTGTAGTCGCCGCTGACGACAGACCAGTCGCGGATCGTCCCATCCGCCGTCTGCCATTCGGCAACTCGAATCTTCACTTTATCCATGGTTCCAAGGCGGTAGTCGTCCGCGCTGGCAATGAATGAGGACAGCAGGAATGCACTCAACCCGGCAGCGACTGCAACACCGGATCGAAGGGCACGGGATCGCCCAGCCTGACTGCCAAATAGACGTTCGTTCATATTTTTCCCCGTGTTTCGTCCCGACGGCGAGCCATAAGACGTGCTCGTCGGGCGTAAGGATGCCGTTAGTAGCTTCCGCGCTGAGCGCAGACGGCGGGAATGGTCTTTGCGATGATCGCAACGTCCCGGGCCATCGACCAGTTTTCGACGTAGTGGGTGTCGAAAGCGACGCGAGCGGCATAGGAAACGTCGTTGCGTCCGCTGACCTGCCAGAGACCGGTAAGGCCTGGGCGGGACTGCAGATAGAAGACGGCGGCGTGCTCGTACATTTCAAGTTCGTCTTGAACGACGGGACGCGGACCGACGACGCTCATCTCACCGCGAATGATGTTGAAGAGCTGGGGAAGCTCATCAAGGCTCAGCTTGCGCAGCACGGCGCCAACGGCAGTTACCCGAGGGTCGTTCTGCAGCTTGCGCGTGGCGCGCCACTCATCCATGGCAGAAGGGTTGTTGCGCAGATATTCCTGCAAAACCTTGTCGCCATTGGTGACCATTGTCCGAAACTTCAGGCAACGGAATTCCTGGCCATTGTGGCCGATGCGGCGATGGCCATAGAAGGCCGGACCCTTGTCCGTGAGCTTCACAAGCAGCATCACCATCAAAAAGATTGGGCTCAGAAACAGAAGCCCGAGGCAGGCGGCGGACACATCGAATGCCCGTTTTGCGAAGCCGCCTGTGGGCGGAAACGCGTTTTCGTGAACTGCGCCATAAAATGGCGAACTGTCCGATCTCGTCGCAGACTTCATAGAGGTAACTCCACTTATGTTTGCCGTTTGGTCGGTTAAGGCTCAGGACGCTTAGCTAGCGCTGACGAGTTGGGAGTGTATGAGGGGATTTTGTTTTTTTAAGCCACGTTTTTAAAACCGCTCGTTATCGAACGGTTTTGGAAACATTTGTTCAACTTTTTGTATTTCAGAGGTCGCTGAAACATATTTAGATTCCACCAAAGCGATCAAAACTATATTTGCAGACCGAAATAAAATGTCCTGTGACTTCTTGCCAATACACCCCGAACAAAGTTTACAGGGGTGACCGGCCCCGGTCGAAAGTTCTTGGTTACGGCCATCACTTCTCCAACGGACCTTTTTTTAAACTTGAACGGAGCCGTTTTATTGCATCGCAACATCAATTTTGCGCCGCACTCACAAATCGTTTGAAATTAAAACTTTGTAATAAAAGTTGAATGCGAAACGCGCCCACTACACCTCAGCGGGTATCGATTGTGGCATAAACAAGAACGTGCATTGTCAAATTGGATGCAACCATCGGATCGAAACCCAACTTTAACGACGTTTTCCGATTGCCGGGTGGCCATGCCGGTAAGTGGCATTTTTACCAATACCCGGAACAAACCTTTAAGATGACGCTTGTAGTTACTGAATACAGGCGCAAACGACGTCTTCACCGCTTTAGTTATATGACGAAGTCCTGTAAAAAGAATCTACAAAAGGGTCCTGGTGTGGCCGCGTATTCAATGGCTGTTCATTGAAGGGCACCATCTGGGGAGGCAACAAATGTATGCACCTCGCGTTTTTGTCAGCATGTTGGGCGCACTCGCAGTGTTCGCCGTTGCGACCTATTGGCTGAGCGGCTCTCTTTCCGGAACCATCATCAAGACCGTGATCTGCGCGATCCTGCTGCAGGCAGGTTATTTCGGCGGCGTGCTCTACCTCGTCTGGAAGGAAAGCAAGGAGCGCAACGGCGCCAAGCGCGCGGCCGGCCGCACCGAGGAAGCTGAAAAGCTGCACGTGCCGCCTTTCAACAGCTCCGAGCCGTTCAATCGCTAAGCGCCAAGGGCAGCCCTGATTGCCCATTCGCCGCTCACGAACCCACCCTTCGTAACATCATGTGAAGCGCTCTTTGTTGTCTGCTGCGCTGCAACGTCCTAGGTCTTGGGCGAAACAACGGAGGTAGAGCGTGGCTGAAACAGCTAGCATATGCGTCATCATCGCCGCCAAGAACGCGGCCGATACGATCGAAATCGCCGTCAGATCAGCACTTCTTGAGCCTGAAGTCGCCGAAGTCGTGGTCGTCGACGACGGCTCGGGCGATTCCACAGCGGAGGCCGCCGAACGCGGCAACGACGCCACCGGCAGGCTCAGGATCGTCAGGTTCGAGAAGAACAAGGGGCCGTCCGCCGCGCGCAATCATGCCATCGATATCTCCACAGCGCCGTTGATCGCGATCCTGGATGCCGACGATTTCTTCTTCGCCGGCCGCTTTTCCCGCATGCTCTCGGACAATGATTGGGAGTTCGTGGCCGACAACATCGCCTTCGTCGATGCCGACACGGTTGCCCAGGCTCCACAGAAGCTCGATCGCTTCGCCGAAAACCCTCTCTATCTCGATCTGACGACCTTCGTGGACGGCAACATATCCAAGCGCGGCGTACGACGCGGCGAGATCGGCTTCCTGAAGCCCGTCATGCGCCGAAGCTTTCTCGACAAGCATAAGCTCCGCTACCGCGAGGACATGCGCCTCGGCGAGGATTACGATCTCTACATCCGCGCACTGGCGCTCGGAGCCCGCTACAAGGTGATCCACAGCTGCGGCTACGGCGCCGTCGTGCGTGGCAACTCGCTGAGCGGCAGCCACCGCACGGAAGACCTGCGACGCCTTTACGAGGCGGACCGTTCGCTGCTGAAGGATTTCAAGCTGAAGCCGATGGCGGCGGACGCCGTGCGCCGGCACGAACAGCACATTCGCGCCAAATACGAGCTGCGCCACTTCCTCGACATCAAGAACCAGAAGGGCGCCGGCGCCGCGATCACCTATGTCGCGACCCATCCCTCCGCCTTCCCGGCAATCGCCGGCGGCATCCTCGCCGACAAGACGGAGCGCTGGCGCAACCCGGATGGGGTGGCGGTCACCTCAAGCGGCGACCGCCTTCGCTATCTGCTCGACGCGCCGGCGGAGTAAAGCATGTCGCGCAAAAGTGTGCCGCGGTTTTGCGGCACCGACATGCGATAGCCAAAACCAGTTACTTTGAGAGCTTACCCGCGGCGAGCTGGAATGCGCTCTGGATCAGCCGCGGATCCTGCACCAGCCAGCGGGCGAGCAAGCCGAAATCGGGGCAGCGGCGGCGTTTGAGCTGCCCCACCTGCCCCCACAGCGCCTGCTTGCGCGCCCGGCTCTTGTAGGACCGGATGGTCGCGATCTCGCGCGGCCGCGAGGCGAAGCGGCTTTCCAGCCGGTCGAGCGCCATCCAGGTGATGAACTGCTGCTTCAGATACTCCGGCGACGTATTGTCGACGCCGTGGAAGATGTTGATCCCCTCGCCGCGCAGCGCGCCCGCATCGGCGCAGAGCAGAACCTGCTTGGCCGCCAGCATGCAATCGCAGAAAAACAAAACGTCTTCCGCCGCCAGCCGCAGCGCCGCATCGAAACGCACGGTCTCGATCAGCGGACGACCGATGACCATGCACGACATGTGCAGGAAGGCCCAGTCGTTGATCATCACCCCCGCAATATCGGGAACAGAGAGAATATGCGGCGTCTCCATCAGCCGCCGCGCGCCGTCGATCTTCGCAAGCGCCGCGATCCCGAAGTGATAGTCGAACTCCGCCCCGCCCTCGATCGACGCCCAGTAGCAATCGCCGCCGAGCGTATCCATGGCCGTGAACGCGTTTTTCAGATGATCCGGCGTCCAGATATCGTCCGAATCGAGAAACGCGACATAGCGCGTGCCGGCGGGAACATGATCGAGCCCGGTATTGCGCGCGCCGCCCGGTCCCGCGTTCGGCTGGCTGACGACGGTGATTCGCGCCCGCTCTTCGACGCTGAGTGATGCCAGCTCGCTTACCGGCGCATAGGGCGACTGATCGTCGACAACGATGATATCGAAGTCCTGAAAACTCTGCGCAAACGCCGACGCAAGCGCCCGTCTGAGGATGCCGTCATCCCGCTGGTAAAACGGAATAATGATCGTGAAAGTCGCCATACTCTCTCCCTGAGAGGTTCGAATTGGTGCTTCGGCCGGTGCCTTTAGCCGTGCCATCTAGGCCAGCTGCTGCACCGCACAAGCATCAGGGGCATTTCGGCCGAAATTTGTCAAAGGCGGCAGGAAAGCCGCTGACGCCCCCTCGATCCGGAAACGCTCCATTCCGGATCAAACCGCCCCATTCCGACCATAAATGATGAACCACTTGCGGACGGCTGCTGTAACATTTCCTCTCATTTGATAAAAACTTTCGTGCGCCGCACCACACCTTTTGCGCCTAAGCCAGTGAATATAATCATTTTCTTGAATGCACTGCTGACACTGGCTTCTGGCCGGGGCGAGAACACTTCAGCCGCGTATTTTTCGCGAGCCGTTACGGCAAGTAGTATCCGTTACGAAACGGCGTGATCGATCACTTTTGCTGCAGTGCCATATTTTCTTCCGTGAATTCGCCCTAACTTCCCTCGCTGCGGGCTGAAGTCTGCTCTGATTGAAACGGTTGCAAAGGGGAGCTGCGACCCAAAAGGGGTGACTGACAACGTGAATGTTGATACCAACGTGTCCTCACGGATCAACCTGATGCGGATTGTGCTCATTTCGGGCATCGTCTTCGTACACATACCATTCAGCGACCAGACCAGTCCCTTCGTCGGGACCTACGGCGCCTTTGATTGGCTGAGAGTATTCCTGGCGGAAGCGCTGTTCAGGGTGGGTGTGCCCTGCCTTAGTGCGATTTCCGGCTATCTCCTGTTCCGTGGTGGCTTGGAGAACTTCAGCTACCTGAAAACGGTACGCACCAAATCCAAGACCGTGCTCCTGCCATTCCTCTTGTGGAACGGGCTGTTCTTCCTGGCAATCCTGGTGGCGCTCGGCGTCGGCCTTGGCGACGGCTACGTGCCGAACCCGTGGCAGGCCTCGGCGCGCGAGCTGATGACCCAGCTGTTTGCGGTCGAAGACTTCCCGGTCAACGTGCCGCTCTATTTCCTGCGCGACCTCTTCGTATGCATCCTGCTGTCACCGCTGCTGGCATGGCTCATCCGCCATGCGCCGCTGCTCACGCTTTCGGTGCTGCTCGTGGTCGCCGTGGTGCCGGAGGCATCGCTCTATGTCGTCCTCAAGCGCTCCATCCTCTTCTCCTTCAGCCTCGGCATCTATATCGGCCTGAACAGGATCGACCTGAAGGCGCTCGACCGTTTCGCCACGCTTGGCGCGGTCCTCCTGCTCGCCAGCTGCGCGGCGCTTGCCACCGTCATCTACATGACCGGACCGAGCCTGCCGGACTGGGTGCAGTTCCTGCGCAACACGCTCGCCATCTTCGGCGCCCTCGGTTTCTGGCTCTTGTCGGCGCCGCTGATCGAGACATCGATCGGCCAGCGCCTGTCGAAAACCGGCAGCCTGAGTTTCTGGATCTTCTGCGGCCACTATCCGCTGCTGATCTTCATGTGGATCGTCTGGGGCAAGGCGGGCGTCAGCTTTTACCCGGCCTTTTTCCTACTGTCGCTGGCGGTCCTGTTCCCGTTCCTGGCCTTCTCGAACAACCTCTGCCGCAAGATCGCCCCTCGCCTCTACGCCGTCATGACCGGCGCGCGGGCCAAGAAGCCCTATGAAAAGCCGGTTTCAGCGGGCGCGGCTCCTTCCAAACTCGCTACACAGCAAAGGTGACACATGACGACCAAAATCGCCCATGCGCGAAAACTTTGCCCCACACTCGGCATCATCGGCACGCTCCTCATCGGCGCCTCCTCGGCTTTCGCCCAGCAAGCCGCCCAGCAACCGAGTGCCCCCTCTTTCGTCGAGAACTTCGATAAGCTCGACCGCAGCGTCTGGTACATCTCCGACGGCTGGAACAACGGCCCACATCAGAACTGCACCTGGTCGAAAAACCAGGTGAAGGTCGAGGGTGGCGCCTTGCAGCTCTCCTTCGCCGAGGGTCAGTCGAAGGACCGCAGCTATCTCTGCGGCGAAATCCAGACCAAGAAGCGCTTCGGCTACGGCACCTATGAGGCCCGCATGAAGGCGGCCACCGGTTCCGGCCTGAACTCCGCCTTCTTCACCTATATCGGCCCGGCCGACAAGCAGCCGCATGACGAGATCGACTTCGAGGTCCTCGGCAAGAACTCCGGCCAGGTGCAGGTCAACCAGTACATCAAGGCCAAGGGCGGCAATGAGAAGCTGGTTCCGATTGGCGCCAATGCCGATGACGGCTTCAACGACTACGCCTTCGTCTGGGAGCCCGGCCGGCTGCGCTATTATCTGAACGGCAAGCTCGTCCAGGATGTCACCGATCCCTCGAAGATCCCGGATAGCCAGCAGAAGATTTTCTTCAGCCTCTGGGGCACCGACACGCTGAAGGATTGGATGGGCAAGTTCGCCTACACCAAGCCGACCTCGCTGGAAGTCGACCGCTTCGCCTACACGGCCCCCGGCGACAAGTGCCAGTTCCCTGAATCGATCGCATGCACGCTGAATTGACCGGCGCCGAAGGCGCACAAATGACAAGGAGTGCCATGCTCAAAGTCCTGTATCTCGTGCATGATCTGGCGGATCCCGCCGTCCGGCGGCGGGTGCTGATGCTGCGCGAGGGCGGCGCGGAGGTAACGCTTGCCGGCTTCCGCCGCGGCGAAAACCGCCTCGCCGAAGTGCATGGGCTCACGCCGATCGAGCTTGGCCGCACCGCCGACGCCAAGTTCGCGCAGCGCATCGGCGCTGTCGTGAAGGCAATGAGCGGGCTGAAAGGCCTGCTGAAGACGGTCGACAAGCCCGATGTCATCATCGGCCGCAACCTCGAGGCGCTCGCGGTCGCCGATCGCGCCAATGCGATGTTCGGCGGCGATGTGCCCGTCGTCTACGAATGCCTCGACATTCACCGGCTGCTCTCTCGCAACGACATGGTCGGCAAGATCATGCGCGGCACTGAGGCCCGTTTCGGCCGCAACACGCAGCTGATCATGACGAGCTCGCCCGCCTTCATCGAACACCACTTCGCGCCGCGCTCCGGCATCAAGGCCGAGACGCTGCTGATCGAAAACAAGGTCATATCGATCGACCAGACGGTCCAGCCGACCATCGCCCGCCCGCTGAAACAGCCCGGCCAGCCCTGGAAGATCGGCTGGTTCGGCGCGTTGCGTTGCAGGAAGTCGCTGACCATGCTCGCCGAATTCTCACGCCTCATGGAAGGCCGCGTCGAGATCGTGCTGCGCGGCCGCCCCGCCTATTCCGAATTCGAGGATTTCGACGGCTTCGTCGCCAGCGAACCCTATCTCCGCTTCGAAGGTCCCTACAAGAACCCCGAGGATTTAAGGGCGATCTATGACGACGTCCACTTCTCTTGGGCGATCGACTTTTTCGAGGAAGGCCTGAATTCCAGCTGGCTGCTGCCGAACCGGCTCTACGAGGGATGCCTCTACGGCACCGTTCCGATCGCGCTCGAAGGCACGCAGACCGCGCGCTTCCTGCGTGAAAAATCAATCGGCCTTGCTCTTCCGGATGCAAGCCCGGCGGCACTGCGCACACTGTTCGAAACCATGACCGGCGAGCGCTACCATGCGCTGAGCGACGCCGTCGCCGCCACTGATCAGAAAACCTGGCTTGCCGACCGCAGCGACTGCGAAGCGCTCGTCGCCAGCCTTTCCCGCCTTGTGCCTGCTGCCGTCGAGAGGGGCGACAGCAGTGCATCCGCACCGAAAACCGTATCTCCAGAAGGGTGGACAACCATGCAGCCTGATGCCAGTTCCAGCGTCTCCAGTCTCATAATCATCCCCTGCTTGAACGAAGAGAAGCACATCGAGCCGCTGCTCGCCAAGCTGAGCCGCGAAATCGATCACATGAACGCCAAGATCGTCGTCGCCGACGGCGGCAGCAAGGATGCGACGCGCGAGATTGTCGCCCGCATCAGCATGTCCGATCCGCGCATCGTGCTTCTCGACAATCCCCGCCGCCTGCAGAGCGCCGCCACCAATCTGGCCGTCGCCACTTTCGGCCGCGACTACGACTATCTCATCCGCATCGACGCCCATGGCGATTATCCCGACGATTACTGCCGCCGCCTCGTCGAGGAAGCCGTCGCGACCCAGGCCGATTCCGTGGTCGTATCGATGGAAACCGTCGGCTTCGGCATGTTCCAGAAGGCCACCGCCTTCGCCCAGAACTCCAAGCTCGGCAATGGCGGCTCGAAGCATCGCGAGGGCGCCAAGGGCCATTGGACCAATCACGGCCACCACGCCCTGATGCGCATCGCCGCCTTCGAGGCCGTCGGCGGCTACGACGAGACCTTCAGCCACAATGAAGACGCCGAGCTCGATTACCGCCTGAAGAAGGCCGGCTTCGGCATCTGGATGACCGACAAGACCCGCATGGTCTACTATCCGCGCTCCAGCGTCGCCACGCTGTTCAGGCAATATCTCGGCTATGGCCGCGGCCGCGCCAAGAACATCCTCAAGCACGGCAACATGCCGAATGTTCGCCAGATGCTGCCGCTTCTGGTCGTCCCCGTCTTCATCGGCGCATTTCTGGCCGTGGTGAACTGGGCCGCCGTCATACCGTTCAGCCTCTGGGCGGTCGCCTGCGTCGGCTACGGTTTCTGGATGGCGATCGGCCAGCGCAACCCCTACGGCCCCCTGGCCGCCGTATCTGCCATGGTGATGCACTTCGCCTGGTCGGCCGGCTTCTGGATGGAACTTCTGAGCTTCCGCGGCAGAAAGGTGGCGTCGTGAACCAGCCCCCCGAACAGACGAAAAAACAGCAGACGAGACAATTGCAGATCGACATCGGCATCTGCACCTATCGCCGCGCGTCGCTCGACGAAGCGCTGCTGTCGCTGGCCGTCCTCGAGGTCCCTCCCGGCTCGCGCCTGCGCATCATCGTCGCCGATAACGACAAGACGCCGAGCGCCAGGGAACGTGTCGAAGCGCTTCGTCCGCGCATCGCCCACGAAATCGCCTATGTGCATTGCCCGGCATCGAACATCTCGATCGCCCGCAACGCCTGCCTCGACAACGCCACTGGCGACTTCCTTGCTTTCATCGACGACGACGAGGATGCCAGCGAGGATTGGCTGGTCGAGCTCCTCTCGACCGCCCGATCAACCAAGGCCGACGCCGTTCTCGGACCCGTCCGCAGCGTTTACGCGGACACCGCGCCGCGCTGGATGCGGGTCGGCGATTTTCATTCGACGCTTCCCGTCTGGGTCAACGGCGAAATCCGCACCGGCTATACCTGCAACGTCCTGCTGCGCCTCTCCTCGCAGAGCCTTGCCGGCCGCCGCTTCAATCTGGCGCTCGGCCATACCGGTGGAGAAGATACGGAATTCTTCAGCCACATGCATGAGGCCGGCGGCAAGATCGCCTTTGCCGAGAAGGCCTATGTCTATGAACCCGTGACCGAAAACCGCGCCGATCTCTCCTGGCTCGCCAAGCGCCGCTTCCGCTTCGGCCAGACGCATGGGCGGCTGCTGCAGGAGACGGGTTCCGGTGGCCTAAACAGGGCGAAACAGATAGCGCTTGCTGCCGCAAAGGCCGGCTTCTGCTACGCCGCCGCCCTCGCCTGCGTCTTCTCGGCCGTGCCGCGCTACCGCTATGCCCTTCGCGGCATCATGCATTCCGGCGTCGTCAGCGGCCTGCTCGGCGTGCGCGAAATCCGCCAGTACGGAACGGCGGAGGCCGCATGAAGCAAGACATGCCCGACGTCAGCTTTATCATCGCCGCGTATAATGCGGCGGCGACGCTCGGAAAGGCGATCGACAGCGCGCTTGCCCAGCGCGGCGTCACGGTCGAGGTGATCGTCGCCGACGACTGTTCGGCCGATGAAACCAGGGCGATCGCCGAAAGCTATGCCGACCGCAACGTCCGGCTGATCGCGCTCGCCCGCAATGGCGGCCCGTCGGCGGCGCGCAACGCCGCGATCTCGGCCGCCACCGGCCACTGGCTGGCGGTGCTCGATTCCGACGACACGGTCGATCCCGACCGGCTGCGCCGGATGATATCGCGCGCCGAAAAAGCCGGCGCCGAAATCGCCGTCGACAATCTGCGTGTCATCAGGACTGACGGCACGCCCGCCGAAACCATGTTTGCCGAGGACGCGCTGGCGCAAATGCCGACGCTCACCCTTTCCGCCTTCATTCGCTCCAACGCCCTTTTTCAAACCACCCATAATTTCGGCTATCTGAAGCCGATCTTTCAGCGCGCCTTCATCGAAAGCCATGCCCTTCGCTTCGACGAAAGCCTGAAGATCGGCGAGGACTATCTCTATCTCGCCAGCGCCATGGCGCTCGGCGGACGCTGCGTTTTCGAGCCGCTTGCCGGTTACGACTACAATATCCGCGAAGGATCGATCTCCCGCGTTCTTTCGCTTCACCACATCGACGCCATGATCGAAGGGGATAAGACCTTCCTTCGCAATCACACGCTGGATGCGGAAGCAGCCGCCGCCCAGGATTTCAGGGCAAAAAGCCTGCTTCGGGGAAGAGCATTCCTCGTTCTCGTCCAGAATATCAAAGACCGGTCGATCCTTGGAACGATCAGGACAGCCTGGGGCACCCCATCCGCTGTCGGGCATCTCAGCATGCCCATCGCAGCACGGGCCAACCGCGTTATCGCGTCGCTCCGCAAACTGATTGGCCCGCAGGCCGACCTCACAGCCATCGATGGCACGACCCGTTCCCGCAAAGGATAGAGCCATGAACCAACGGAACCTCACCTTGCACAGCTCTCTGCCAAAAGCGCCCGACGACTCCGATTCCTTCATCGACATCGATCGCCTTATCGCGATCCTGATGCGCCGCGTCGGCTCGATCGCGCTCTGCGTCGGGGTGACAGCGACGCTGGCGGTGATCTACCTTCTGTTCTCCACGTCGCAATATACGTCGATGACGCAGATCCTACTCGATGACAGCATGACCAAGTACGCGCAGGACGCCACACCGGTGGCAAACTCCCAGCAGGTTGACATGCAGATCGCCAGCGCGGTCGAAATCCTGAAGTCCAATCAGCTCGCTCTGCGCGTCGTCGATGCCGAGAACCTGCAGGACAACGCCACGATCCTCGATCCGCCCGCCTCCCCCGTTGGCCTGATCAAGTCGGGCATCAAGCTGCTCGCCAGCGCCGTCCTTCCCGGCCGTCCTCCGGTTTCCGAAGACGACGCCCGCGCCGGCCGCCGCCAGAAGGCCGCCGCCCTCATTCAGGAAGCCGTCGCCGTCTCGCGCGTCAACCGAAGCGCGGTTCTCGCCGTTTCGTTCCGCTCGACCGACAAGCTGCTCGCCGCCCGTATCACCAAGGCCTACGCCACCGCTTATCTCAGCGACCAGCTGAACGCCAACTTCGACGCCACCGAAAGCGCCTCCGTCTGGCTGCAGCAGCGCCTGACCGACCTGCGCGAGCGTTCGCAGCAGGCAGCGCTCGAGGCCGCCAATTTCAAGGCGAAGAACGGCCTGACCTCGGCCAATGGCGAGCTCATGTCCGAGCAGCAGCTGGCCGACCTCACCAAGCAGCTGATCGTCGCCCAGTCGGACGCCGCCAGCACCTCGGCACGCTATAACCAGTTCAAGCAGATCATCGATCTCGGCCCCGAGGGCGCGGTCAACAACGCCGCAATCTCGTCCGGCCAGGCCAACAACTCCGTCATCCAGGATCTGCGTACGCGCTACATCAACGTCAGCAAGCGTGAGCAGGAAGTGACGACGAATTTCGGCGCCGATCATCCGCAGGCGGTCGCGCTCCGCTCGGAAAAGGAAGATCTGACCCGCCAGATCTTCCAGGAACTGCAGCAGCTCGCTTCGAACGCCCGCAACGAATTCGAAGTCGCCCGCTCGCGCGAAGCGTCGCTCCGCCAGAACATCGACCACCTGACCGGCAAGAACTCGGAGGCCGACAAGTCCATCGTTCAGCTGAACGATCTGGAACAGCGCGCATCTGCACTGAAGACGCTCTACGAATCCTACCTCGGCAAGTATGAAGAGGCCTCGCAGCAGCAGTCCTTCCCGATCGCCAAGGCCCGCGTGATCTCCGAAGCCGGCGTCCCGGTCTCGCCGTCCAGCCCGAAGCGGACGATGACGCTTGGTCTCGCCATCGTTCTCGGCCTGATGGCCGGCGGCGGTCTGGTCGTGTTCCAGGAATTCCGCGAACGCTTCTTCCGCGTCGAGGGTGATGTCCGCACCATTCTCGGCCTGAAGTTCCTCGGCTACCTGCCGCTGGTCGGAAAGCCGCCGCGCGAACGCAAGATCTTCCGAAACCCGAGCCAGCTCGCCCCTGAGCCCGGAGATCCTGTCGGTGACGATGGCGCCACCTTCGAGCGCATCATGCGTGTCGTTCTCGAAGCACCGCGCTCGGTCTTCGCCGAAACGCTGCGCAACGCCAA
The DNA here is from genome assembly GCF_056399145.1 of Rhizobium sp. 01N48. Classification (NCBI taxonomy): domain Bacteria; kingdom Pseudomonadati; phylum Pseudomonadota; class Alphaproteobacteria; order Hyphomicrobiales; family Rhizobiaceae; genus Rhizobium; species Rhizobium sp. 01N48. The sequence goes on along the minus strand of NZ_JBFTQT010000010.1, from coordinate 67,351 downwards.
GCTTGCCAGCGACGTCATGTTCCAGGGCCGCTCCGACCGCGTCATCGGCGTCGTCTCGGCGATGCCGGGCGAAGGCAAGTCGACCACGGCCGCCAACTTCGCGGCACTGCTCGCCTCAAGCGGCAAGCGCACGCTCCTCATCGACGCCGACCTTCGCAACCCGGGCCTCACCCGCATGCTGAAGACGCCGCCGCAGCATGGCCTCGTCGAAGCCGTTCTGGGTGAAATCCCGTGGGCCGGCGCCGTGAAGGTCGATCCGGCCAGCAAGCTCGCGATCCTGCCCGTCGTCTCCAATGACAACCTGATGCACACCAGCGAACTGCTGGCCTCGCAGGGCATGTTCAACCTGATGGAAGCTGCACGCAAGATGTTCGACTACATCGTCGTCGACCTTGCGCCGCTCGGCCCCGTCATCGATGCCAAGGCCTTCGCGCCGCAGGTCGATGGCTTCCTGTTCGTCACCGAATGGGGTGAGACGCCCACCAACCTGGTGCGCGACGTCCTGAACGCCGAGCCGCAGATCAAGTCGAAGATCCTTGGTGTGATCCTCAACAAGACCGACATGGCCGAACTCGGCAAGTTCACCAACTTCGGCGGCACCGAGCGTTACCGCCACAAGTACACGAGCTACTACACCGAAGAGACGCCGAAGATGCGGGAAACCGCGGAAGCGGATGCCTGATTAGGTAGAGAACAGGCGTACCTCACCCTGCCATAACCGCGCGACAGTCAACCTGTCGCTGCGGTAGGCGCCGGTGTCGAGGTTGAGCCGCATCTCCTGCACGTCGGGCTGATCGACCGGCGTGTGCCCGTGCACGACGAGCTTCGGCAGCGGCAGATCGCTTTCGATGAAGCGGTGGCGGATGAAGACCAGATCGTCATCCTGCTGATTGTCGATCGACCGCGCCGGATCGATGCCGGCATGCACGAAAAGCACCGCCGGCGTGTCGATCATGATCGGCAGAGCGCGCAGGAAGTCGATATGCGCCTTCGGCAAAGAATCGCGGATGAAGGCATCCCGCTTCGAAGCGGTGCGGAACAGCCCCGGCATCTGGTTCGGATCGATGCCGTAGGAGTGCAACAGCGCATCCGCGCCGGTCATCATCCAGCTGTCATAGGACATCTTGCCGTCGAGATAGTCGAGCATCATCATTTCATGATTGCCCGTCAGGCTGATGCGATCGAAATCCTCCGGCACTGGCTGCATCAGGTGCGAGATCACCTGCGCCGACGCCGGCCCGCGGTCGATATAGTCGCCGAGCGTAATGATGAGTTTGCGCCCCGGCAGGCGCGACGCATCGTCGAAAATCGCCTGCTCGGCCTGTCGCAAAAGATCGAGCCTGCCGTGAATGTCCCCAATCGCGTAGATCGGCATATCGCCGGGATCGAGCTGGAGCCGTGTGCGAGGGTTCGACGGCATATGGTACCTCATGCTGAATATGTCATGGGTCGCGGAGGCTGCGCCTTTCATCAGGCAGCGGCAAACACGACCCAAGACAGCGCCCACGCGGGCAATGGAATGTCAGTAACACTCTTATTTCTTAAAAAACACGCGCTATCTTCGCGCAGCCACCCCGCGAAGACCATCCCCTCACCATATAGTGAGTATCCTATGAATCGAGAGCACGGTCATGGGACAGGTCCATCACGGCCGAAATCATCGGAGATACCGGTGTAGACGCGAAACGCCGTCGCTCAGGCGACCGACATCGGCACCGTCTCGTCGCTCTCGGTCCACTTGTTGTTGCCGGATGCGACGAACTGCTCGAGCGTCATGTTGTCGAGGATATCGGCAATCGCGTCGCGCACATCGGTCATCGACCGACGCACCTGACAGGTCTCGGGATCGGAACAGTCGTCGCAGGCTTCGAACGCGGTACGGCTTGCGCAGCGGATGGGCGCCAGCGGACCGTCGAGCGTACGGATCACATGGCCGATGCGGATTTCGGACGCCGGCCGCGACAGCGAATAGCCACCGCCCGGACCCTTCTTCGAGCGAAGGATGCCGACATTGCGCAGTTCGAGAAGGATGGTGTCGAGGAACTTCTTCGGAATATTGTTGCGTGCCGCCACATCGTTGATGAACGCGGTTTCGCCCGGTGCGAGCCGTGCGAGATCAACCAATGCCTTCAGGCCGTATTTTCCTTTTTTCGTCAGCATTTCCGAATACCTTAAGCTCCTCGCGTGATCCCCTGTAGGGCAGGGAATAGCGCTGAATCTGTCCAGAGACAACAAATGACATCGTTTATAGAGTTTATATGGCGAAGTGTTGCCCTATGGCCCCTCGGAAGACGGCTTATTTGCAGCTGGAGGTGACGTCGCGGCGCCCGGATCAGGTCCATCGCTCTTGAAAACGGCGAAGGCGAGCGCAATCATCACCAGGACGAAGGTCGCCGCACCGATAAGTGCCCAGACCGACAGCCTGCGGCCTTCGCTGAGCATGCGCTCTTCCCTGTCATCCAGGCGACCCGGCCGCTCGTTAGCTTGATCCGCCGAGCCTTGATCTGTCCGGCGTTGATCCGTCAAGCGATCGTCATGATCTGCCATATCGCATCTCCAGCAGGTTCCGCCGGTCGTCAGATCAACGGATCACGACCCTGCGCGATACTCCGGTTGAGCTCCTCGGCGATATCGCGCGCGTCATCCCTGGAGAGCCCGACCAGGTCGCGTCCGTTGCTTGCCGCCGGCAGCGCGGTCATCGAATCCACGACCGTCCACCGCCCCGAGGGCTCGCGGCGAATCTCGTAACGCAACGGTTCGTCAGGACCATCACACTCCACGAGCATCTACCTCCGTAAGCTATGCTCTCTTATGTGTGCCACCGGCACGCTTCGGCAAGGATGCCGCCGCCAACTCCGTCAGTTCACGACGTCGGGAACGTTGGCCTTCAGCTCCTTGATCCAGATCCGCGCATTGCCATCCGACGGCGCACGCCAGTCGCCGCGTGGCGAAAGCGAACCGCCCGACGTGACCTTCGGCCCGTTCGGCGAGGCCGAGCGCTTGAACTGGCTGATGGTGAAGAAGCGGAAGAGGAACGTTTCCATCCACTTCTTGATCACGGGAAGATCGAAGGCGCGGCGCTTGTCCTCGGGGAAATGCGGCGGCCAGACACCGGCGTCGACATCCTTCCAGGCGGAATAAGCGAGGAAAGCCACCTTCGACGGCCGCAGCCCGAACCGGGTGGTGTAGAACAGCGCGAAGTCGTGCAGATCGTAGGGGCCGATCTTGTCTTCCGTGCTCTGCATCACGCCGTTCTCATCGGCGGGAACGAGTTCCGGCGAGATCAGCGTGCCCAGAATGCGCTCCAGCGTCGCCTTGGCGTCGGCATCGAAATCGCCGGTGCGGATGACCCAACGGATGAGGTGCTGGATCAGCGTCTTCGGCACGGAGGCGTTGACATTATAATGGCTCATCTGGTCGCCGACCCCATAGGTCGACCACCCCAGTCCGATTTCCGACAGGTCGCCCGTGCCAAGCACCAGCGCGTTGCGCTGGTTGGCCGCGCGGAACAGGAAGTCGGTGCGCAGGCCGGCCTGCACGTTCTCGAACGTTACGTCATAGACCGGCTGCCCGCCGGAGAACGGATGCTTGAGGTCGCGCAGCAACTGCAGCGCCAACGGCTTGATGTCGATCTCTTCCGCCGTCACCCCGATGCTGCGCATCAGCGCCCAGGCATTCGACTTGGTTTCGTCGCCGGTGGCAAAGCCCGGCATGGTGAAGCACAAAATGTCGGAACGCGGCCAGCCGAGCTTGTCGTATGCCCGCGCCGCCACCAGCAGCGCATGTGTGGAATCAAGCCCGCCCGAGATGCCCAGGCAAAGCCGCTTGATTCCCGTCGAGCGCAGACGCTTCATCAAGCCCTGTACCTGAATGTTGAAGGTCTCGTAGCAATCCTGGTCCAGCCGGCTCTCGTCCGCTGGCACGAACGGGAAGCGCGCGACATCACGCTCCAGCCCGATATCGCCCTGCGGCGCCTGGAACTGGAAGCCGATGCGCCGGAACGCGCGATCCGGCGTCAGATTGAGCGTCGCGGCATCGTTGAAGGTTCCGGTGCGCAAGCGCTCCAGCCGCAACCGCTCGACATCGATATCGGCGACGCACATCTGCGACGTCATCGGGAAACGCTCGGTCTCTGCAAGCATCGAGCCAAGCTCGTAGATGCAGGCCTGCCCGTCCCACGCCAGATCCGTCGTCGATTCCCCCGGCCCGGCGGCCGAATAGATGTAAGCCGAAAGGCTGCGTGACGATTGCGAGGCGCAGAGCAGCTTGCGGGTTTCCGCCTTGCCGACGGTGATGTTGCTCGCCGACAGGTTGGTCAGGATGAGCGCGCCGGCAAGCGCGCCGAAATCGCTCGGCGCGGCGGGCGCCCAGAGATCCTCGCAGATCTCGATATGGAAGGTGAAGTCCGCCCGGCCCTCGGCCGCGAAGATCATGTCGATACCAAAAGGCACGGTCTCGCCGGCAACTCGGATCGTCTGGCCGCGCACGGTGCGCCCGGACGCAAACCAGCGCTTCTCGTAGAATTCGCGATAATTGGGCAGATGCACCTTCGGCACGACGCCGAGGATGCGGCCGGCGTGAATGGCGATGGCGCAATTATAAAGCCGGCCCTCGTGCTGCAGCGGTGCCCCCACCAGGAGAACCGGGGTCAGTGTCGCGCTGGCAGCGACTATCTCGGCAATCGACGCATCCACCGCCTTCAGAAGCGCGTCCTGTCCGAGAAGGTCATCGATCGAATAGCCCGATATGCCGAGTTCCGGAAACACCATCAAGCCAACGCCCTGCTGATGGCCCTGCCGCGCCATATCCAGCGTCGCCTTCGAATTGAAATCAGGATCGCCAACCTCGCAGATCGGCGTGCAAGCCGCCACGCGGACAAATCCCTGATCATAGACCGAATAGAAATTCACGAATGCCTCCAGCAGCCAAGCGCTTCGCAAGGATCATTACATCCAAATGCGGCAGCGCAAAACCGCATATCCTCGCAATGCTGCCCCCTGCCGGGCTCATTCTTGCAAACTTATGAAACGTGTCTCAACCGGAATTTTACCTGAGGTTGCACACATCGCGAATATATCGCGATCATCGGTGAAAAATTACAAAACTGTCATAAAACGATGAGGTCAGCGCCCTATAGCGGCCCCGCGCGCCCTTCGGTTTTTCCACCAACAGAGTTCTGAATGCCAAACCTCGCTCCCGTCCACGCTGGACTGCTCCGGGAAACTATGCCCGGTGAGCGGCGCGTGGCGTTGACGCCCGAGGATGTCGGCAGCCTATCGACCCGCTTTTCGATCAGCTTCGAACGCGGCTGCGGCGCTGCCGCCGGCTACGAGGATGAGGCCTATATCGCCGCAGGCGCGCAGCCTGCCAGCCGCGATTTGATCGCGCGCGACTGCAACCTCTTCGTCAGCATCCGCAAGCCGCAGGACGCGCGCGGCTTCGCGGGATCCCCGACCTTGCTCTTCCTCGGCTCGGCGCTCGACACCAGCGAGCCGGTCGCCCGCGGCCTCATGCTCGACCTCGCGCGCCTCGAAGGCGTCGCGGATGCCGGCAGCATGGACGTGGCAACGCGACAGGCGACCATCTGCGGCCATGCCGCGGTCCTCGAAGGCGCCCGTCAACTCGGCATCGGCCACCCGATGCTTGTCATGGATGGCGCAAAGGCGCGCCCGATCAAGATGGCAGCCCTTGGCGTCGGCGCGGCCGCCCTCCAGGCGATCGCTACCGCGCGCCGTCTCGGCGCCCTCACCTATCTTTTCGGTTTCACCGACGACGATCGCGAACGGGCCGAAGGATTGGGCGCGAAGTTCGTGGCGATGAATCCCGCGCTCGCCAGCGCCCACGCTTCGACAATCGACGCTCTAGTCGCAGCCAGCCGCAAGCAGCTGGCCAGCCAGTTGCAGGACATGCAGCTCATCATATCCGGCGTCGGCGGCTCGACCGGGCGCGCACCTGTTTTGATTGACGACACATCGCTCCCGCTGCTGACGGCGGGCACCGTCATCATCGACCTCGAGGCCGCCGCCGGCGGCAATTGCGCGATGACCAAGCCGGACGAAATCGTCGCCCATAACGACATTAGCATTGTCGGAACAACTACTTTAGCGAGTGCCGATGCGCACCAGTCGAGCCACCTCTTTAGCGAGGGCGTTCGCAGGATGCTGGAGCGGCTGACCACACCGGACGGCCGTCTTCAATTCGACCTTGAAGACCCGTTGACCCGCCACCTGATTGGCGAACGATTCGCTGGCGTGAGTGCTGCATCATGACCGAAGGACAACCGTAATTCGGCAATAATATTGCATTGCAGCACGATAGACGTGCATAAGCATTTTGCCATATAGTATTGAGATAGCTCGATTATTGGGATTGAGCTGCTGATGAACCGCGTTCATCGTCACAAAAGTTGCCTTTCTGCAACACCGTCTTTTTGCATCGCAAATATAACGAATTATGACTGTATCTGTAATTGATACATTTAGACCAAAATGTAATTTGCCGGTCACGGGAACATCACGTCCCCGTGAGGGCTTGTTTAAAAATTGGGGTAGGTAGGAGCCGTTTTCGGCAGCAATAACCTGTGCCCAATCCTAAATAGATTGGACTCAACTATGACTATTCGTATGATGCTCATCAGCTCGGCAGCGGCTCTCGCCGCCGTATCGGGCGCTCAGGCTGCAGACGCTATCGTCGCTGCTGAACCGGAAGCTGTAGAATACGTTCGCGTTTGCGACGCTTACGGCACCGGCTACTTCTACATCCCGGGCACGGAAACCTGCCTCAAGGTCAGCGGTTACATCCGTACCCAGATCAACGCCGGCCCGAACGCCAGCGCAACGACCGGCAACGGCTCGACCGTCGCCAACCGTTCGGACTGGGACATGTACACCCGCGGTCAGGTTCAGTTCACCGCTAAGAGCGACACCGAATACGGCCCGCTCACCGGCGTAATCGTTCTGCAGACGAATGCTGACAACGCTTCCTCGCAGGCTGCTATCCTCGACTCCGCTTACATCGACATCGCCGGCATCCGCGCTGGTCTGTTCTACAGCTGGTGGGACGATGGTCTCTCGGGCGAAACCGATGACATCGGCTCGCCGGTCACCCTGCACAACTCGCTGCGTTACCAGTACGAAGCTGACGGCTTCTACGCTGGCATCAGCCTCGACGAGCTGGAAGACAGCCCGTACTACAACGGCGAAACCTCCAACAACTTCGGCGTTGCTGTTGGCATCGGCGGCAAGGCTGGCGCCTTCACGTACCAGATCACTGCTGGCTACGACACCGACAACGAAGCCGGCGCTGTTCGCGCTATGGGCACCGTTGCTATCGGCCCGGGCACCCTCGGCCTCGCAGGCATCTACTCCTCCGACCCGAACGCCTACTACAACAAGGCTGAGTGGGTATTCGCTGCTGAGTACGCCATCAAGGCAACCGACAAGCTGAAGATCACCCCCGGCGTTCAGTACTACGGCAACTACGGCATCGTCGCTGGCCAGTTCAACGACAACAACGACGCTTGGAAGGTTGGCGTAACGGTCGACTACCAGATCGTTGACAACCTCTATGCCAAGGCAACCGTGAACTATCTCGATCCGGACGTCGGCAACGACGTAACGACGGGCTTCTTCCGCCTGCAGCGCGCGTTCTAATAAACTTCGGGCGCCACTCTTCAATCACGCCGGATCCTCTGATCCGGCGTGAGCGAGGAATGGCGCCCGAATCAGGTGTTTCTGATCAGATTGACCTCCGATCAGTTTACGGAAGGTGGTTCGGTTTCCCTGCTGAGCCACCTTTTGCCATTGGTTGAATGGATTATTCCGCGGCGTCACGCCGATCGGCCGCGCGTGTACTGGCGGCATCAAGCTTGTGCCGCTCGACATCGAGGCGACGCAGCTCCGCGACGCTATCCTCGACTGTCACCGCTCCCAGCATATCGACAACCGCCTGCTCCGCCCGGTCGCAGAGATATTCGGAGAGATCGCCGATATTCTCGCCCACCAGACCCGCATGCGGGATTTCGTGGCGCGTCGCCCAGAGCTTCCGGCTTCCCGTCACCGCCGCATAGATCTCGCTGAGCAGGATGTCCTTGCTCGGCCGCGCCAGCCTGATCCCGCCCTTGCTTCCCGCTGCCGAAACGAGAATGCCGCTCTCCGTCAGCGGCGGCAGCAGCTTGCGCACGAAGCTCGCATTCGTGTCCAGCCCCACCGCCAGCGATTGGCTCGTCGAGCGCACGTCGGCCTCGTCATTTACGGCGACGCTGACAACGATCTGCATCGCCGTGGAAAAACGCGTATCGATCATGCTGATCTTCAGCCTTGGTTGAAGGCAACAGGTGGCGGGGACACGGATTGACTGAGCCACACCCCGTAGCGGTAGAGGAAGTGATATTTCCCCTGAAATTGCATTGTCAATGAAGCCGATCCTAAATCACGCTTGTTTGATATCCGGCTACCACTCTTAGCTAAAGCCAGCCGATCCGCCTGAGCGCCCACAGCGTCGCAATCGACGTGATCGTCACGAAACCGACGATGACGATGAACGCCCAGGTGTCGTTGACCCCGGGTATTCCGCCGACATTCATCCCGAACAGCCCGGCCACGACGCTGGGCGGCAACAGCAGCGCCGCAAGAGCCGCGAGACGGTTGGAATTTCGGGCAATGCGCTCGCTGATCACGGTCGACAAGTCATCGTGCAGAATGCCCGTCCGGTCGCGGATCGCGTCGAGATATTCGATGAAGCGCATCAGCTTGTCGATCACTTCGCGCAATCTCAGCTTATCGCGTTCGAGCAGCCACGGCGCGTCGTCGTGTTCGATGCGGTTCAGCGCATCGCGCTGCGGCGCCAGATAGCGGCGCAGCTGCACCGAACGGCGGCGCAAGAGCTTCAACCGCTCGCGCACCTCGCTCGCCTCGCCATGAAAGATCATCTCGTCGAGCTCGTCGACCTCCTCGTCCATTCCGTCGAGAACCGGTTCGAGGTCGCGCACCAGCTTTTCGCCGATCAGCGCCAGGAGGTCGCCGCTGCGCTGCGGCCCCTTGCCCTTCTCCAGCGCCGCCCTGATGTCTCGGAGTGCGGTGATGTAGTGGCCACTGTCACGCAGAGACACGACGCGGTCGCCATCCACCCACAGATGCAGCGGCACAAGATCGAGCCCCGAATGCGGCTCCTCTGCCTCATCAGGAGCGGTGGCGCAAACGCCGCGCAGGATGATCAGCAATCCATCGTCGACAGGTTCGACGCGCGGCCGCGTCTCCTCCTCCAGCAGCGCTTCGGCCACGAAGCTATCGAAACCGCCCTTGGCGTTCACCCATTCGGCGGCCGCAGGATGATCGCGCTCCAAGTGTAGCCAGATCACGCCATCGCCCGGCTTCCAGGCGCAGACATCATCCATGTCGATCTGCCTGCAGCCGCCTCGCCCATCAAGGAGTAGCGCAAAGCGTATCCCTGGTTCGACACCGTAGCTTGCCATCGGCGCACTCGCAGTCTTCATTGCCGGTCCTTGCCCGCCGGGGGTGACGGAAATAGAGCCAACTCTCTGAATATTAGGAGGGATTCTAACATGTCGCGGAAACGACGCAACACCAGGCTTGCCCCGTGGCGCGGGTCGGGTCCATAAGGCCGCGAAAGCTCGCGCTGCGCGCGCCCGTCATCCACAAGCCACATGGCTCTGGTCGTGCAGTTTGATAATTATGTCGTAGACAGGCTCTACACGTCGCGTTTCTATCCCTAAAATCCGATCTCAATATTCAATCAGGGTCGCACTCAATGGCAGAGTTTCCTAAGCAGGCTAAGGTCGTCATCATCGGTCTCGGCGGCATCGTCGGCGCATCCATCGCCCATCACCTGATCGAGCGCGGATGGGACGACATCGTCGGCATCGACAAGTCGGGTATCCCGACCGACATCGGCTCGACCGCCCACGCCTCGGACTTCTGTTACACCACGTCGCACGACTATCTCTCGGTCTGGACCACCCAGTATTCGATCGATTTCTACGAGAAGATGGGCCACTACTCCCGCATCGGCGGCCTTGAAGTCGCCCGCACCGGCGACGACGCCTGGATGGAAGAGATCAAGCGCAAGCTGAGCTCCGCCAAGGCCTTCGGCACCCGGGCGCATTACGTCTCGCCAGCTGAGATCAAGGAAATGTTCCCGCTGATCGAGGAAGACCAGGTCCAGGGCGGCATGTTCGATCCCGACGCCGGCCTCGTCATCCCGCGCTCGCAGACCGTTGCCGGCAAGCTGGTCGACGCCGCCGAGAAATCCGGCAAGCTCAAGATGTTCGGCAACACGCCGGCCCAGTCATTGATCGTCGAGGGCGGCCGCATCAAGGGCGTCGTCACCCATCGCGGCACCATCATGGCCGATCACGTCATCGTCTGCGCCGGCCTCTGGGGCCGCCTGATCGCCGAAATGGTCGGCGAGGACCTGCCGGTCATGCCGGTCGATCACCCCCTCACCTTCTTCGGTCCCTATAACGAGTTCGAAGGCACGGGCAAGGAAATCGGCTACCCGCTGCTGCGCGACCAGGGCAACTCCGCCTATATGCGCGACACCGGCGACCCGAAGACCACCGAAGGCGGCCAGATCGAGTGGGGCTACTACGAGACCACCAATCCGCGCATGTGCCACCCGCGCGAGCTGCTGGAAAAGCACGAGGCGCGCCTCTCGCCCTCGCAGCGCGATCTCGAAATGGAGCAGATCCTCGAGCCGCTCGAAAAGGCTATGGAACTGACGCCGATCCTCGGCGAGCTCGGCTATAACGAAGGCCACTCCTTCAACGGCCTGTTGCAGGTCTCCGCCGCCGGCGGCCCGTCCTGCGGCGAGAGCCAGAAGGTGCGCGGCCTCTGGTACTGCGTCGCCATCTGGGTCAAGGACGGCCCGGGCTACGGCAAGCTGATCGCCGACTGGATGACCGACGGCCGCACCGAGATCGACCACAACTCGATCGACTATTCCCGTTTCTACCCGCACCAGCTGACCGAAGATTTCATCGCCGGTCGCTGCTACGAGGCCGCCCAGAAGATCTACTTCCCCGCCGTCCACACCCGCGAACCCTACGCGTCGGGCCGCAACGCCAAGCGCTCGCCCTTCTACGAGCGCGAAAAGGAACTCGGCGGCTACTTCATGGAGCTCGGCGGCTGGGAGCGTGCGCATGGCTACAAGGCCAACGAGCACCTGCTGGAGAAATACGCCGACCGCGTTCCCGTGCGCGAAAACGAATGGGACAACCGCCACTTCTGGCGCGTCTCCAATGCCGAGCATCTGGCGATGAGCGAGGATTGCGGCATCGTCAACCTCAGCCACTTCCACATGGTCGACATCGAAGGCCCCGACCATGTCGAGCTGCTTGAGTGGCTCTGCGCCGCCAAGATCGGCGGTGACGCCAACATCGGCAAGGGCATCTACACCCACTTCCTCGACGACGAGGGCATGGTCCGCGCCGACTTCACCGTCATCCGCATGGCCGACCGCTGCCGCCTCATCAACGGCGCCGATGCCGGCCCGCGCGACTTCCACTACATGAAGCGCGTCGCCGAGGATCGCGGCCTCGACGTCACCATCACCGACGTCTCGGAAAAGTTCATCACGATCGGCATCTGGGGCCCGAACGCCCGCGACACTCTGAAGAAGGTGGTCGCCGATCCTGCAGCGCTCGATCCCGAAAACTTCGCCTTCGCAGCCATCAAGCCGATCCAGATCGCGGGCAAGACGGTCACCGCCTTCCGCATCTCCTATGTCGGCGAACAGGGCTGGGAACTGCACATGAAGTACGAGGATGGCCTGGCCGTCTGGGATGCGCTGCGCGCCACCGGCGTCATGCCCTTCGGCGTTGAGACCTACGCCAACTCGCGCCGCATGGAAAAGTCGCTGCGCCTGCAGAACGGCGACCTGCTCACCCAGTATAATCTGCTGGAAGCCGATCTCGCCCGCCCGAAGGTCAAGGAAGCCGATTTCCGCGGCAAGGCCAAGCACCTGGAATACAAGGCCCGCGAACACCAGCCGGCGATGCTCTGCACCCTCGTCATGACCGAAAACACCGACAGCAAGGGCGTCAAGCGCTACCCCGTCGGCTCCATGCCGGTCATGGATCCTGAAACAGGCAAGTCGCTGGTCGACAGCCTCGGCCGCATCTCCTACACGACCTCGGTCGCCTACGGCCCGACAGTCGGCAAGAACATCGCGCTTGCCTATCTCCCGCAGGAATACTGCCAGGTCGGCCGCAAGCTGAATGTCGAGTATTTCGCCGAGACCTATCCGGTCGAAGTGGTCAGCGTCGGCTACAAGCCGATCTACGACCCTGAAAACCTGAAGCCGCGCACCTGATTTAGGCCCCGGCTCAGAAAGTCTGAAACAAAACAGCCCGCGGGACCTCTTCCGCGGGCTGTTCTGTCGTGATGAGGGCTCTCAAGAGATGACCACCGGCGATACCATACTCCACCTCATTCCTGTGACGAGCACAGGGATGAGGGAGAGATAGAGCTGAGACCGGCCAAAAGCACAAAAGCAAGCAGCCCGTGGGAAACTTCCCACGGGCTGCTCCATACCTGATCTCACGAACAGAACCGGCAGCACTCTCGCGCTGCCGGCCTCTTATCCTAGTGCTTCTCGCCGCGAACGGCGGTCACGTCAGCAGCCGTTACAGTGGCGGCCTTGTTGTGCCAGCCGTCGCGCAGGAAGGTTGCGAGTGCGGCGACTTCGTCATCCGACAGGCGGTTTTCGTAGCCCTGCATGCGCAGCTTCATCGGGCGATCCGGCGTCGACGGCAGTTCGGCGCCGTGCAGGATCACGCTGATCAGGCCCTTGGGCGACTTGGCGTCAACCAGCGAGTTGCCATCAAGCGCCGGGAAGGTCTCGCCGGCACCCTTGCCGCTCACCATGTGGCAGGCAGCGCAGTTGTCGATGTAGAGACGCGGGCCGAGCGGCATGTCGGGCTTGGCGTCCGAAAGCAGCGTTTCGGTTGCCGTCACCTCTGCCTTCTCCGGCTGTGCGGCCGAAGCCGAACCACCAGCGCTACCGATCTTCTTCAGATAGGTGGCGATGGCAAGGTTGTCGTCGTGGCTCATGTACTGCAGCGAGTCGCGAACAACGAGCATCATTTCGCCGGTTGCCGACGAGTGAGCGTTGCGGGCGGTCGAGAGATAAGCCGCCAGCTGCTCGGTGCTCCACGTCTGCGGGCCACTTGCCGGGCCGCGAAGATCAGGGGCCGTGAAGCCGTCGATCTCGCCGCCGGAAAGGAAGGCCTTCGACGAATTGTCGATGCCGTCCTGCGCCATGAACAGGTTGCGCGGGCTGTGGCAGGCGGCACAGTGGCCGGCGCCTTCAACGAGATACTTGCCGCGGTTGAACTGCTCGTCTTCACCCTGCTCCGGCTTGAAGCCGGCCGCGTAGCTGGCGGCCAGCCAGTTCCAGGCGCGCAGGCCGAAGCGCATGTTGAACGGGAAGGAAAGCTTGGTTTCCTCGACCTTGTTCGAGACAGGCTCGACCTCGTGCATGAAGTAGTCGTAGAGCGCCACGACATCTTCTTCCGAGAGCTTGCGATAGTTCTCGTACGGCATGGCCGGATAGAGATGCGTACCGTTGGGCGTCACGCCGTCGTAGAGGGCAGCGCGGAAATCGGCGAGCGTCCAGTTGCCGATGCCGGTGTCCTTGTCGGGCGTGATGTTGGTGGTCCAGATCGTGCCCATCGGGCTCTGGATGGCGCGGCCGCCGGCGAAGGGCTTGCCGCCTTCGCTGGTGTGGCAGGCCATGCAGTCGCCGGCGCGCATGACATATTCACCCTGCCCCTTGGCCGGCTTGAAGTCGGCTGCGAGCTGAGCGGTCGGGCCGGTACGCTGCACCGGCACGAAGATGAAGGCAATAAGGGCGATGACACCAAGAACGACGAGCGTTCCGATGATGCGGAGAAAGGTTTTCATCTCTGTTCTCCTTATGCCAGCGGCCGCGGGTTGGGCAGGTAATCCTTGCGGATGTGATGTGCCGCCCAGTAGGCCAGACCGCCGACCATGCCGGTCGGGTTGTACTGCGTGTTCTGCGGGAAGACGTTGGCTCCCATGACGAAGACGTTATGGCAATCCCAGGACTGCAGATAACGGTTGAGAACCGAGGTCTTCGGATCGTCGCCGGTGACCGTGCCGCCCGTGTTGTGGGTGGTCTGGTAAGGCCGGACGTCGAACATGGCGCCTTCCTTCTTGAAACCTTCCTGCATCGTGGTCGGGTTCATCGACTTGGCGATCGGCTCCATCTTCGACTTCATGAACTGCGTCTGGCGGATTTCGTTCTCATGCCAGTTGTAGGTCATGCGCATCATCGGACGGCCGTGGCGGTCCTTGTAGGTCGGGTCGAGATCGAGATAGTGGCCGCGATAGGACATGACGGAGCCGTGGGCGCCGATGTTCATCGAGTGGCCGTACCATTCGCCGATGCCCTTCTTCCAGCCTGCGCCCCAACCCGGGGTACCTGCCGGCAGCGGCATGGTGTGGCCCGGCTGGCCGTTGGTCTGGCCGGCACGCCAGTAAGCGCCGCCGACGAAGCCTTCCTTGGCGAAGTCGATATTGTCGATGCCGAAATCGTCGATGCAGAAGCCGTTGGCGCCCGTGCCGATGAAGGGGTTGAAGTTCTCGTCCTTGAAGAACAGCGTGTAGCCGCCGGTGATCTGGTAGGCATAGTTACGGCCGACGACACCTTCGTTGGTGACCGGATCGTAAGGCTTGCCGATGCCGGAGACGAGCATCAGGTGCACGTTGTTCAGCGCAAAGGCGGTCAGGATCACCAGGTCGGCCGGCTGGAAGACTTCTTCGCCGGTCTTGTGGTCGAAATAGGTGACGCCGGTCGCGGTCTTGCCGTCTTCCGCCTTCTCGACGCGCAGCACTTCCGAGTTGACGCGATACTCGAAGTTCTTCTTGCGCTTCAGGGCGTCGATGATCGCCGTCTGCGGGGAAGACTTCGAATAGTTGTAGCAGCCGTAGCGCTCGCAGAAACCGCAATGGTTACATGGGCCCATCTGCATGTTGTATTCGTTGACGTAGTCCTTGGAAGCGATACCGCCCGGGCTCGGGAACGGGTGATAGCCCGCAGCCTTCGCCGCATCGCGGAACTTCACGCCATCCCAGGTCGACGGCATGGCCGGCATCGGATAGTCGTTGGAACGCGGCGCCTCGAACGGATTGCCGCCCTCGACGATCTTGCCGTTGACGTTACCGGCCTGGCCGGAGATGCCGGCTACCTTCTCGAAGCGATCGAAATGCGGCTCGAGCTCTTCGTAGGTCATCGGATAGTCCTGGATCGTCATGTCCTCGGTCATGACGCCGGCGCCGAACTTCTCGGTCACGTAGGACTTCAGGCGGTATTCCGACTGCATCGGACGCCAGTTGAGGCCGTTCCAGTGCGTGCCGGCGCCGCCGACGCCGGTGCCGAGCAGGAAGGTGCCGAGGCTGCGGTAAGGCAGCGCGGTCTCATCCAGCGAACGGCGGATGGTGACCGTCGTGTTCGCCGGCTTTTCCATCATGCCGTAACGAATGCCGTATTTCAGCTCGTCGATCATGTTCGGGTACTGGAAGTCGGGAACGGTCGCCTGGTCGTGACCGCGCTCCAGCGCCAGAACCTCGAGGCCTTCATTGGCAAGCTCGATGCCCATGATCGCGCCGGTCCAGCCGAAGCCGACGAGAACGACGTCTTTTTTCTTTTCTGTGCGTGCCATGATCGTTAGCCCCTTTCGCCGGAGATCGAGACGGGGCCAAGCGGGTACTTGACGTTGTGCTTTCCGACCCACTCCTTGTAGGAGCCGCGCGCGCCCGGGAAGCCGATATACTTCCAGGCAGCCATGCCATGGTTGCCGCCATACATGGGGTCGGAGAAGTAACCTTCCTTGGTGTTGGCGAGCAGGATCGAGAAGAACTCGCGCAATTCAGGCTTGATCTTCATCTCGTCCTTCTGGAGCGAGGTGAGCGCCTTGTCCTGCGTTGCCGGGTCGAGTTCGGCGAAGATCTTGCCGTGGGTGGTCTTGCACCATTCGTCGAACAGCGGGATCGCCTGCTGGTAGATCTCCAGCGGGTTGAGCGGGGTCTGCCAGCCGCGCAGCGGGCTCGCCGCCGGCTCATAGGGGCCGACCATATACCAGTCCGACGCCTTGCCGTAGTCGCCGGCGAGCTGCTTGTCGATGAAAACGGGAACGCGCGTCTCGATCGCGCCGGGGCCATCGCCCTCCGACGGAATCAGCCTGGCGACCGCAGCCATGACGAAGGCCCACTCCGTGGGCTGAAGACAGTCCGGCTTGTATTCGGTGAGTGCGACGGGTTCGGGTTTCTGTTCGGCTTTCGCTCCAACGGCGATACCGGCAATAGCCGCGGTCGCCGCGGAAGCTTTCAGGAAGCTTCTGCGGGACGGCAGGCCCGGGAGGTCTCTCATGATTGGCTCCTTTGTGGCTGTGGGAGGCAGCCACCGAGTGTTGCTGAAGCGTCAATTCAGCGCAGGGCAATGTGACGCTAGCGCCGTACGCCCGCTTGCCTCAGGTGACAAGCGCCCTGAGGTGAAAACTGGTTCCATTTTAGATGAAAGCGAGAACTATTTTGCACATGTGCAAACTTTGGCGCGATATTTAGCGCGTAAAATTCGGTATTTCTGGAATTTTCTACTCAGGTATAATGAGATGACGAGGCGCGGTTGAACGCAAAACGCCCGCTCGAAACCGAGCGGGCGTTTGCTGTTCGCGTCAGGCGATCCTTAGTTCGACCCGGAGGCCGCCACCAGAACCGGCTTTTCGCTGTAATCTCTAGGGAACAGCTGCTTCAGCGCCGCGACCTTCGGCAGGTCGTTGATGACGATATAGGGGTAGGTCGGATTGTTCGTCAGGAAGTCCTGATGATACCCCTCCGCGGGATAGAAGCTCTTGCCCGGCTCGATCTTCGTCACGATGGCCGCATCGAAAACCCGTGCCTGGTTCAGCTGGCCGATATAGGCCTTCGCGACCTTGGCCTGCTCGTCATTGGCGGGGAAGATCGCCGAGCGATACTGCGTGCCGGTATCGGGCCCCTGGCGGTTTAGCTGCGTCGGATCGTGCGCAACGGAGAAGTAGATCTGCAGCAGCCGGCCGTAACTGACCTTGCTCGGATCGAACACGACCTTGACCGATTCCGCATGGCCCGTATCGCCGCCGCTGACCGTTTCGTACTGCGCGGTATTCTTGGAGCCGCCGGCATAGCCCGACGTCGCGCTCTTCACCCCGTTCACGTGCTGGAACACACCCTGCACGCCCCAGAAGCAACCGCCAGCAAAGGTCGCCGTCTCGCTGCCGCCGCCGGCCGGCTCGTCCAGAACGGGCGCCGGAATGACCCGCGCCTCTTCGGCGGATGACGGCGTGAAATACATCGCCATACCCGCGGCCAGCACGCCCGCCGCACCAAAGGCGACGATGCGCATCGAGCGCCGTGTGATCGAACCCTTATGATCGGTCATGCCCTTATAATCAGTCATGATGGTCTCCTATCAACCGAAGGTGAAGGCGTAGGCTTGTACGCCGGGATCAAGAAATCGGATTTCGAATGTGTGATCGCCAACAGCGCCCGGCTCGCGGATGAGCTGGTAGAGCCGCTGTGCGGTCACGGTGCCGTTGCCATCGGCATCGGTATCGGCCCCATGCCCGTCACCGGGCGGCTTGCCATCGACGGTCACCTGGAAGCGCACCGGCTTGCCATTGGCGCCAGGACCGAGCACCAGATGCAGATCACGGGCATGGAAGCGGTAGTAGATGCTGCCGTCCTTGTCGTTCAGCGCGGCCTGCTCGGAACCAACGGTCCAGTTGCCCGTCAGGCCCCATTCGTTGAGCCGCGGCGTCGCCGCGACATAGGTATGGGCGGCGTCGTTGACCGTGCCTTTCTGGTCGACGAAGTTTTCGGAGCGCTGCCAGCCGACATAGGTCTCCGGCGATTGCACATCCGCCTGGTTCGATGCGGCTTCCGCACCAGTCGCCTTGACCTGAACCATGTCGGCTGCGACGTTGGCCTTGCCGGCCTCCGCCAGAAGCTGCTGGATCACCCGCTCGGAGCCGTCATAGTCCCCCTCGCCGAAGTGATGATGGCGCACCCGTCCCTCGGCATCGATGAAATAATGCGCCGGCCAATACTGGTTTTCGAAGGCGCGCCAGATGGCATAGTCGTTATCGATGGCGACGGGATAGGTGATCTTGAGATCGCCGATCGCCTTCTTGACGTTGTCGATGTTCTTCTCGAATGCGAACTCCGGCGCATGAACGCCGATCACCACCAGCCCCTGATCCTTGTACTTTTCCGCCCAGGCGCGGACATAGGGAATGGCGCGCAGGCAGTTGATGCAGGAATAGGTCCAGAAATCGACGAGAACGACCTTACCCTTGAGCGACTCCGCCGAGAGCGGCGGCGAATTAAGCCACTGTACGGCGCCATCCAGCGACGGCATCATTCCTTCGACCGGAAGCGCTTCAGTGGCAGCCTTCTTCGGCCCGCCCTTCATCATCATCGCGTTCGAGCCGGCCATCATCGCATTGTTGCCTGAGATCATGGCCGGAGCGTTGCCGGACATCATCATCTGGTTGCTGCCACCAGTCATCGCGTCGCCCTTCATGACGACTGAGCCGGCATTCTCTGCCGCCTGCTGCTGCGGATGCAGCTTGTCGATCAGGCTCTGCTCCAGCGTGCCGGTGCTGGCCAGTGACGCCTGCGTAAGGAAACCGGTGTCGAGGCCGAGACCGATCGCCACCACAGCGGCCAGAACGGCAACGCCAAGCCCGCGACGCACCCATTCGCCGACGCCAAGCGACCGTTTCATCGCTTGGTACACCCGGCCACCGATCAAAAGCGCCAGCGCCAGCGACGTCGCCGCACCAAGAGCGTAGGCGAGCAGCAGCAAGGTCGTGCCGACGCTCGCCCCCTGCAACGCCGCACCCGTCAGGATCAGGCCGAGAACCGGGCCGGCACAAGGCGCCCAGAGCAGCCCCGTCGCTACACCCAACAAAGCCGACGCCGCGACGGTCGATCCGCCGCTTCGGGTACCGCGATCGGCCGATTGCGACAGCCGCGCTCCGAGCGACACCAGTGGCCGCGTCAGATAGTCCGACAGGGCCGGGAAAAGCAGGATGACGCCGAAGACGGCGAGCAACACAAGCGCCGCATAGCGGCCATACTCGTTGGCCTGCACCGCCCAGCCGCCGCCGAGCGCCGCCAGCGTCGCAACGGCCGCAAAGGTCGCCGCCATGCCGACAAGCATCGGCAGCGTGCTGCGCAGAAACGGCTGGCCGGCGCGCGCGAAGACGAACGGCAGCACCGGCAGGATGCAAGGGCTGACGATGGTCAGCACGCCCCCGAGATAAGCGAGAATGAAGAGGATCATGTCAGGTCTCGTTGATCAGGCCGAAGCCGGATGAAATGTCAAAGCGACACCGTTCAGGCAGTAGCGCAGGCCGGTCGGTTGCGGCCCGTCGTCGAAGACATGCCCGAGATGACCGCCGCAGCGGCCGCAGTGAACCGCCTCGCGCACCATGCCGAACTGCGTATCGCGCGTCGTGCCGACGACCTTGGCGTCAAGCGGCGCCCAGAAGCTCGGCCATCCCGTGCCGCTGTCGAATTTGGTCGCGGATGCAAAGCCGTCCTGTCCGCAGCCGGCGCAGGCGAAGTTCCCCTTGCGCTCTTCGTGAAGCAGGGCGCTGGTGAAGGGGCGCTCGGTCCCCTCCTCGCGCAGAACGGCATATTGATCCGCTGTCAGCATCTTCTTCCACTCGGCATCCGTATGGGTGACGGCAAAGGTCTCCGCGGCCGAAACCTTCGAACGACCCAGCACAAGCGGCAGGCCGATCGCGGCAAGGCCGGCACTGAAGAGCAGTCTGCGTCTATTCATCATCTCGTGGTCTCCTCGACGGTATGAAGTGTGTCTGACAACAAGTACGGGCGGCGCAGCCATTTTGTTACGCGCCACACTCGAAATACCTCGCTCTCGCCAAAGCGCCGGCGGGCGCATCAGCAGAGCAATATATTCAAGCGAATACAACGCTATACGAAAGCCAAACCCGCCTTCCGGACAAGCTGCGACTGCCAATTCACCAATATGTGATTGTCTGATGGACGCGCGTCTTGTCGGATCGAACGCTGCGTGGGCGAAATCCGAGACGAGAAACGAGAAAGGCGCCAGCCTTGCAGCCAGCGCCTTTCGCAATAGCGACGATGATGTTCCGGTCAGACCGGACGATGCAGGAAAGCCGGCATGCGGGCGCGCTCAGACAGCGTCGAAAGATAGAGCCGCGCCGTGTCGAGCGCCTCGCGGATCGTCACGTCCATGTCGAGATAGCGATAGGTACCAAGGCGGCCGACGAAGGTGACGCCCTCTTCCTTCTCGGCACGCGTAACATATTGCGCCAGCTGTTCTTTCTCCTCGACCATCCGGATCGGATAGTAGGGAATATCATCAGGCCCGCAGGCACGCGAGAACTCGCGGTAGCAGACCGAACCCTGATGCTCCTCCCACGGAGAGAAATGCTTGTGCTCGGTTATGCGGGTAAACGGCACCGAGGCATCACCGTAGTTCATGACAGCGCAGCCCTGATAGTCGCCATCATAGCTGAAGCGCTCGAAATCCAGCGTCCGGTAACCCAGCCGCCCGGCCTCGTAGGCGAAATAGCCGTCGAGCTGGCCGGAATAGAAGATGTGGCTGGCATCGGCATGCTCGGCGCGCTCGAACCGCGTGCTCAGTTTCACGCTGATATTGGGATGGTCGAGAATGCGGCCGATCATGTCGGTGTAGCCGTTCTCGGGCATGCCCTGGAATTTATGGAAGAAGTAGTTGTCGTCGTAGTTGAAGCGCACCGGCAGCCGCTTCAGGATCGAGGCTGGCAGCTCAGTCGGCGAGCAGCCCCACTGCTTCTCGGTGTAACCCTTGAAGAAGGCCTCGTAGAGATCCTTGCCGACGAAGCGCATGGCCTGCTCTTCGAAGGTCTGCGGATCGGTGATCGTCTTGTCGGCCTGCTCCTCGATGAACGCCTTCGCCTCATCCGGGCGCAGCGTCTTGCCGAAGAACTGGTTGATCGTGTGCAGATTGACCGGCAGCGAATAGACGCGTTCCTTGCTCGTCGTCTTCACCCGGTTCTTGTAAGGCATGAAGGTCTGGAAACCGTTGACGTAGTCCCAGACCTCGGCATCGTCGGTATGGAAGATGTGCGGTCCGTAGACGTGGACCATCACGCCGGTATCGGCGTCGCGCTCGGTGTGGCAGTTGCCGGCGATATGGTCGCGGGCATCAAGGATCTCGACCTTGTGCCCCGCCAGCGCCAGTTCCCGCCCGATCACGGCGCCCGACAGTCCGGCGCCGACGATCACGATCTTTCCATTCCCCTGCATTCTCTAAAGCACCCGTTGCCTGTGGCCTTGCGGCAAGTTGAAACCCCTTGAGCGATCGACCGGCGGCTTTAAGCCGTCGGCTCCGTCCACAGGCGCGTGTCGATGGCAAGCGGCGCGTAGTCGTTCCACTGCGCGAGCTTCTCGCGGTAGTGGCGGCGATAGCTCGCATCATCCTCGAACTCGCTGAGGGTCTGCACGAGCTCGGCGCCGATCTCGTAATAGGCCTCGAGATTGCTGAGGTCAGGCACCGGCGTTTCGCCGCGCTCGGCTTCGCCCTGCATCTGCCAGAACAGCTGTTCCAGACGACGGGCGAGACCCGGAATATCGCGGAGCGCGCTGCCCTCGCGCTTGTCCTTCAGCGACTGGCGGATAGCGGCCAGGCTCGCACGATCCTTGAAGAAGCCGATAGCGCGCGCGACGTAATCGTCCGGCCCGCTGCAGGCGAGCTCCGGCACGCCGGCGGCGGCCACGATGCTGTTGCAGAAGCGCGAGGCAAAGCTCTTGCCCGGAACCGTCAGAACCGGAAGGCCCATGGTGATCGCGTCGCCCGCGGTCGAATGCGCGCCGTAGGGGAAGGTGTCGAGGAAGAGATCGGCAAGCGCGATGCGCGCCAGGTGATGCGCGTTCGCCGCCTTCGGCGCGAAGATGATCCGCTGGGCATCGATACCGGCCTTGACGGCGGCCTGCACGAGGCGGTCGTTCACGGCATCGTCTGCCGCGAGGAGCCACAGCACGCTGCCCGGCGTCGCAGCCAGGATCGTCATCCAGCGGGCAAAGCACGGCTCGCTGATCTTCTGCATGCCGTTGAAGCAAGCGTAAACGAAAGCATCTTCAGGGAGACCAGCCTGCGTGCGCGTCGGCTGCGCGGCGATCTGTCGCTTGCGGTCGATCGGCTGGTTGCAGGCGATCCGCAGAACCTTCTCGGTATAGTAGATCTCGTTTTCAACAGGCACGATCGTCTCGTCGGCGATCATGTACTGGTGCACGGGGCTGCCCATCGAACCGGGATAGCCGCAGAAATTGACGATCACAGGCGCCGGACGATAGGCAAACAGCTTCGTGCGGGCATGCTTCGTGTAACCGTTGACGTCGATCAGGATATCGATTTCGTCCTTGCGGATCAGGTTGGCCGCGTCGGTATCGCTGAGCGCGCTGATATCGCGCCAGCCATCGACGGCCGCCTTGATACGCTCCTGCGTCGCGTCACCGGTGCGCAGCTCGCCGCAGTAATAGCCGAAGATCTCGACCGTCGTCTTGTCGTGCAGCTCCAGCACTTCGCTGAGCGCGAAGCCGACGGCGTGATCGCGCAGATCCGACGAGACATAACCGACGCGCAGGCGCTGGCCAGTGCCGGTCTTCACGCGCGCGGGCTTGCGCGGGAATGCCGAGAGGTTCGGGCGGCCGACGAGCGTCTTGTTGTAGCGATAGGCCTTGGCCAGCTGATAGAGCGGGTCGTCGGCGTAGCAGGAAAGCGTCAGCGTCGACATGGCATCGAGCAGCTGGCGGGCGCTGACGTGAATCGACGGCGTCAGGATCGGCCACTTGCACTGCCGCTGGCGCAGCGACGTCCAGTGCTGCCCGGCTTCCGGCCGGTTCGGCTGCAGCTCGATCGCCTGCCACAGCGTGGTTTCGGCCGCCTCCAGCACGTTGCCGCCTTCGAGAACGCGGCCGATATGCTGCAGCGTCATCAGGCGATGCTCGATGCGCTCGCTGGTGATGTCGCTGGTCATCTCGACATAAGCGCGCCATTGCTCGACAGCCTGATGGCCGAGACCGCAATCCTCGAGCGCGCGGCCGAGGTTGATATGCGCGGGACCGAAGCGGGGATCGATCTTCAGGCAGGCACGCAGCGCACTGATCGCGCCGGCCACGTCGCCGGCATTACGCGACACCACGGAATAGTTGAAATAGGCGAGATGCAGCAACGGATTGCTGTCGTTGAACGCGATCCATGTCTTGTAGAGCTCGGCCGCCTGCTGCCTCTGATCGGCGTTCGCGAGACCTTCCGCGACGGCGATCAGGTCGCCAAGCGACAGGCGTTGATGGCGTGCCTGCTCCAAAATGTTTGCGATTGGAGAGACTTGGCTCGATGCAATGGCGGTGTTCGCGTTCATGGACGTCCTACGGCAAGGCGGCCGGATGGCCTGGTGTCAACAGACGCCGGAAAGCGTCGGGCTCCTTGCTATCGGATAGAGCTTGCGTCGGGCTGGCTGATTGGCCCGCGAAACTATGCAGAACGCCTGATGACAAGGCTGTCTGGCTCAATCTGCCAAAACGCAACACGCCGCCCGATGTGATCGGGCGGCGTCCTTATTTCGGTTTGGTTCCGGCTTACGGGTTCAGCGCTGCGTAGGCTGCGAGAACCGCGTCGACCTGGGCCGAGTTCAGAGCCGGCACCTGCGTCGAGGTGAAGGCGCCCAGCTGATCGCTGTTCATGGCCGCGATGTCTTCGGTCTGCAGTCCGGCCAGAGCCTTGTTGCTGATCGCCGCGATTTCGTCGGTCGTGAAGGTCGAGATGTCCTCGCTGGACATCGCGGCAATCTCAGCCGAGCTCATCACCGCGATCTGGCTGCTGGTGAAGGCCTGAACCTGATCGGAGGTCATTGCCTCGATCTGGGCCGTCGTCAGCGAAACCACCTGGCCGGTCTTCAGGCCAGCGACCTGATCCGTGGTCAGGACCGCGATATCGTCGGTGCTGAGCGCCGCAACCTGCTTGGCGGTCAGGACACCGAGCTGATCGGTGCTCATGGCGACCATCTTGTCGGTCGACAGCGAGGCGATCTGGCTGGTGGTCAGAAGCGCGATCTGGTTCGTCGTCAGAGCCTTGAACTGATCGGTGCTCATTGCCTCAATGCTGGCCGCGGAGAGTTCCGTGATAGCCTTGGTGCTGATGGCCGCGATCTCGTCGGTGGAGAACGAACCGATATCGTCCGTATCCATCGCGCCGATCTGGGCGGCGGTGAGAACCGCGATCTGACCGCTCGTCAGTGCCTTGACCTGATCCGACGTCATGGCGGTGATCTGGTCTGTGGTCAACGAAGAGACCTGGGTCGACTTGAGCGCAGCGACGTTGTCGGTGGTGAGAGCCGCGACTTCGTCGGTGGTCAGTCCCTTGACCTGGACCGCCGTCAGCGCACCGACCTGATCCGAAGACAGGAGAGCGATGTTGTCGGTCTTGATCGCGGCAAGCTGGCCGGTCGTCAAAAGGGCGATCTGGCCGGTCTTCAGAGCCTTGAACTGATCGCTGCTCAGTACGCTGATATCGTCAGTGCTCAGGCCGGTTAGCGCCTTGGTGCTGATCGAGGCGATCTCGTCTGTCGTGAAGGACGAGACACCATCAGTCGACATGGCGCCGAGCTGGGCCGAGTTCAGCACGCCGATCTGGGTGCTGGTCAGGGCCTTGATCTGATCCGACGACATCGCCGTGATCTGCGCCGTGGTGAGAGCGGCCACCTGGTCGGTCTTCAGCAGCGCCACATTGTCGGTGGACAGAACCGCAACGTCAGCAGCGCTGATTGCCGCGATCTGCTTTGCTGTCAGAGCGCCGATCTGGTCGCTGCTGAGGGCACCTGCCTTATCGGTCGTGAGCGACGCGATCTGAGAGGTGCTGAGCAGTGCCACCTGACCGGTGGTGAGCGCAGCGAACTGGTTGGTGTCAAGCGCCTCAAGCGTGTCTGTCGACAGAGCCGCGATGATCTTGGTGTTGATCGCCGCGATTTCGTCGGTCGAGAAGGTCGCGATGTCATCGGTGGACATTGCAGCGAACTCGTCGGCGGTCAGAACACCGACCTGACCGCTGGTCAGGGCCTTGATCTGGTCGGAGGTCATGGCGCCGATCTGCGTGTTGTTCAGAGCGGAAACCTGGCCCGAGCTCAGCAGGGCGATGTTGTCGGTGCTGAGTGCCGCGACTTCGTCCGTGGACAGTGCCGCGATCTGCTTTGAGTTCAGGGCGCCGACCTGTTCGCTGCTCAGAAGAGCGACGTTGTCGGTGGACAGCGCGGCGATCTGGCCGGTGCTGAGCAGAGCGATCTGGCTCGACTTCAGAGCCTTCACCTGGTCGCTCGTCAGCGCGTTGACATCGGCGGTGCTCAGACCGGCAAGTGCCTTGGTGCTGATGGCCGCGATTTCGTCGGTCGAGAACGAGGTGATGTCGTCGGTGGTCATGACCGCGAGCTGGGTCGAGGACATTGCACCGATCTGGTCGGCGGTCAGTGCCGTGACCTGATCAGCCGTCAGCGCATTGAGCTGGTCGGTGGTCATGGCCGCGATCTGGCCGGTCTTCAGAAGAGCGACGTTATCCGTGGAGATGACGGCGATGTCATCCGTGGTCAGAGCGGCGATCTGCTTGGAGCTCAGGGCGCCGAGCTGATCGCTACCCATTGCAACCATCTTGTCGGTCGAAAGCGATGCGACCTGGCTGGTGGTGAGCAGCGCCACCTGGCTCGACTTCAGGGCGGCGAACTGCACCGTATCCAAAGCTTCGAGGCTGTCGGTGGAGAGCTGTGCGATGACCTTCGTGCTGATCGCGCCGACTTCGTCGGTCGAGAACGTCTGGATGTCGTCGCTCGACATTGCACCGATCTGGGCAGCCGTCAGAACCGCGACCTGACCGGTCGTCAGTGCCTTGACCTGATCGGTGGACATGGCATCGATCTGAGCCGTCGTCAGTGCCGCTACCTGCGTGCTCTTCAAGAGACCGACATTGTCGGTCGAGATCGCGGCAACGTCATCCGTCGACAGCGAAGCGAGCTGGCTGGTGCTCAGCGCCAGGATCTGGTCGCTCAGCAGCTTGGTGATGTTGTCGGTCGTCAGCGCGTTCAGCTGGATCGTACCCATGGCGGCGATCTGGCTGGACTTAAGGGCAACGACCTGGTTGCTGTCGAGAGCGTTGACGGCATCCGTGGTGAGACCCGAGAAAGCCTTCGTGCTGATTGCAGCGATTTCGTCGGTGCTGAAGGTCGCGATGTCCTCGCTCGACAGAGCATGCAGCTGACCGGAGGTCAGTGCGCCGACCTGCGTGCTGGTCAGAGCCTTGACCTGGTCGGACGTCATCGCGTCGATCTGCAGGCTGCTCAGCGAGGCAATCTGCGTCGTCTTCAGGATGGCGACATTGTCGGTCGTCAGGGCAGCAAGCTCATCCGTCGAGAGAGCGGCGATCTGCTTGGAGTTCAGGGCACCGACCTGGTCGCTGCCGAGAGCAGCCACCTGATCCGTCGTCAGCGATGCAACCTGGCTGGTGGTCAGAAGCGCGATCTGGGTCGACTTCAGAGCCTTGACCTGATCGCTATCCAGCGCAGCGAGGCTGTCGGTGGACAGCTGTGCGATGGCCTTGGTGCTGATCGCGCCGATTTCGTCGGTCGTGAACGTCTTGATGTCGTCGCTCGACATCGCGCCGACCTGGCCTGCGGTCAGGGAGCCGACCTGTACGCTCGTCAGGGCCTTAACCTGGTCGGTGGACAGGTAGCCGATCTGAGCCGTCGTCAGGAAGGCGATCTGTGCCGTCTTCAGAATTGCGACGTTGTCGGTCGAGATAGCGGCAACGGCGTCGCTGGAGAGACCGGAGATCTGCTTGGAGGTCAGGGCGCCGACCTGGTCGCTCTTCAGGAGAGCGATGTTGTCGGTGGAGATGGCACCGAGCTGAGCGCTGCTCAGAAGGGCGATCTGGCTGGACTTCAGCGCGACGATCTGGTCGCTGCTCAGTGCAGCAACGTCGTCGGTGGAGAGACCCGTCAGAGCCTTGGAGCTGATGGAGGCGATTTCATCCGTGGTGAACGAGCCGACGCCATCCGTCGACATTGCGCCGAGCTGTGCGGAGCTGAGAACGCCGATCTGGCTGCTGGTCAGGGCCTTGACCTGGTCGGACGACATCGCAGTGATCTGTGCCGAGCTGAGCGCCGCGACCTGCGTGGTCTTGAGGATAGCGATATTGTCGGTCGTGAGCGCGCCGATTTCGTCAGCGGTGAGCGCTCCGATCTGCTTGGAGTTCAGGGCGCCGACCTGGTCGCTGGTCAGGAGAGCGACGTTGTCGGTGCTGAGCGCGGCGATCTGGCCGGTGCTGAGCAGAGCGATCTGGCTCGACTTCAGGGCGATAGCCTGGTCGCTTTTCAGAGCGCCGATCGCGTCGGCCGACAGGCCGGAGAGAGCCTTGGTGCTGATCGCTGCGATTTCGTCGGTCGTGAAGGTCGCGATGTCGTCGGTGCTGAGGGCAGCGAGTTCCGACGAGGTCATCGCACCGATCTGGGCGCTGGTGAGTGCGGAGATCTGCTCGGAAGACATCGCGCCGATCTGGCCGTTGTTCAGAGCGGCGATCTGGCCCGTCTTCATGGCGGCAACGTTGTCGGTGCTGAGAGCGGCGACATCATCGGTGGTGAGAGCTGCAAGCTGCTTCGAGGTCAGGGCGACGACCTGATCGCTCTTGAGCGCTGCGACCTTTTCCGAACCCAGCGATGCGACCTGTGAGGTGGTCAAGAGAGCGATCTGGCTGGACTTGAGCGCTGCGAACTGCGTGGTGTCGAGGGCTGCGAGCGTCGCGGTCGAGAGGCCGGCCAGCGTCTTGGTGCTGATGGCGGCGATCTCGTCGGTGGTGAAGGTCGCGATGTCTTCGGTGGTCAGCGCGCCGAACTGTGCGGAAGAGAGAACAGCGGTCTGCGAGGAGCTGAATGCGCCGACCTGGTTGACGTCGAGTGCTGCGAGCTGGTCGGTGGTGAGGGCCGCGACCTGTGTCGTCTTCAGCGCGACGATCTGGTCGGTCGAGAGCGATGCGATGACGTCGGTGGAGAGCGAGGCAAGCTGCTTGGAGCCGAGAGCGCCAATCTGTGCGCCGGTGAGAACACCGAGAAGATCGGAATTCAGCGCGCCGAACTGGGAGCTGCTGAGAAGAGCGATCTGGCTGGTCTTGAGCGCGATGATCTGGTCGCTGTTGAGCGCTGCCATGCTATCGGTGGTAAGGCCGCTAAGAGCCTTGGTGCTGATGGCCGCGATCTCGTCGGTCGAGAACAGAGCGATGCCGTCGGAGGAGATGGCGCCAAGCTGAACCGAGGTCAGTGCAGCGGCCTGCGAGGAGGTGAACGCAGCGACCTGGTCCGTGGAGAGGTTGGCGATCTGTGCGGAGGAGAGCGCGCCGAGCTGCGTGGTCTTCAAAACGGCGATCTGGCCGGTCGTGAAGGCAGCGACGTCTTCCGTACCCATCGCAGCGATCTGCTTGGAGGTAAGAGCGGCAACCTGGCCGGTCGAAAGAGCGCCGATCTGCTCGGACGAGAGGTTCGCGACTTCAGTGGTGGAGAGAGCGGCGACCTGCGCGGTGGAGAAGCCGCCGAGCTGTGCCGTGGAAAGAACTGCCAGCTGCTCGAGCTTGAGGCCAACCAGCGCGGTCGCCGTTACGGCGCTCATCTGCTGGGAGGAAAGAGCAACGAAGTCCTGGGTTTCGATCGCGCCGAGCTGCGTGGAGCTCAGTGCCTTGATCTGCGTTGTCGTGAGCTGTGCCACGTCATCGGATGTCAGGTTCGCGATCGCGGTCGTCGACAGCGCCCGGATCTGATTGACGGTCAGAGAAGTTACAATGGAAGTCATGGACGAGCGCCCCTCGCGTTAGCTGATCAAAAGACATCATCCCGCTTCGTCGGTCAGACGCGCGCAGCCGCACTTAAGCCAGCCACACGGCGTCGTCGGCATCGACGATCCGGGTTTCCTGTCGGAACAAAATTGGGTCAAACTAAACATGGCTCGGACGAGCCAGCGCAAAAGGAGGGCATCATGCGCCCAGAGCCAAAGCGGCTCTGATCCCTACGCCAGTGAACGCGAAATTCTTAACCCCCGGCACCATTTACCAGCGTCCATCATGGACCCACCGGCCAACCGCGCCCCTCGGCAGAGCTATCGCGAGCAGTAAAACTCTTATTCGGCAGTCTTTAATTTCGAGTTAACGTCGACTGTAGCTGAGCTGCACTCTTGTTACAGATTCGGTCGCCGGAAGTTTAAATCGCCATTTTTTTAGATGCAATTGGCACACTACGTAATTTTTTAAGCCGAAACCGGACAGTCGACTGGCGATTGCAACAATGATCGCCCACACCAAACAGGACTTACCGCATCCCATCAAAATGATAGAACAGGAAGGAGAAAAAACCCTCCCCAAACATGTTTTGCTTCATTAATGGCAAGATGAGCTATTAGAAATATTATAGAAATAACGCAAAATCATCATAAAGCAGCAAGTTACATGATGATTCGAAGCGTCGGATAATAAATGTCGGCGCATTGCTCCAGCAGCATAGCCCCGCCCGCCGTCAACAATTTCCGACCATCTTTGGGCCATTCCCGCCAATCGGACCCGGGCGAGCGGTAAGAATGCTGCAGCGCACACGGGCTCACCCCCGCGGCAAGCCCGGCACAAGTAAAATAGCGTTCATGGAGCTATATGGGTGATAGGGACGACCAGAATGCGACTGTCTATATTGATTAGAGGCCATAACTTTCTTGAAAAGGATCGTTTCGGCCTGCCGATGGACGGGCGGGACAACGCCACGTCCTTGCTTGAGAACGTGATCGCGCCTATCCGCGCCAGGAACCCGGATGCGATCGTCTATCTGGCGACATATGAAAGCCCGGCGCTTGCCGAGCTGCAGGAAAAATTCGCGCCATGCGAACTGATCCTGCTCGACCCCAACGGCAGCTCGCAGGCCGAGACCTACAAGGAAGCGCTGAAGCACGTCTTCGAGAAGACCGAATACGACGCGCTTGTCGTCGTCCGCTTCGATCTGGCTTTCAAGAAGCCGTTCGACGCCTGGAACCTGAAGATCGACATCAACAGCATCCACTTCACCTGGAGAG
This sequence comes from Rhizobium sp. 01N48, assembly GCF_056399145.1. NCBI lineage: Bacteria > Pseudomonadati > Pseudomonadota > Alphaproteobacteria > Hyphomicrobiales > Rhizobiaceae > Rhizobium > Rhizobium sp. 01N48. The sequence continues at coordinate 37,160 of NZ_JBFTQT010000010.1, read as the reverse complement.
AGTATCGCGACTATTGGCGCGATCACCGCCGCGTCGGCGATGCAATCCACGTGATCGGCAAGGCCGCCATTCCAGCCTTCCATAACGCGCTGATCATGAACCAGCTGGCCGGCCGCGGCCACCTGCACATGATGTACTATTACCTCCGCACGATGCACGACAATCTGAAGTTCATCGAGGACGGTTACTTCGACACCAACACGCTGTTCGCCAACCCGGAATGCGTCAATCCGCTCTATACGGTCTTCAACCGTCCGCGGCTGACCAGCATGGCCGGCAGCACCGGAATGGTTCTGCACGAAATCCGCGCGGAATAACAAGCAAGCAGTCAAACAAGAACGCCCGCATCGAGATCATCGATGCGGGCGTTCTGCTTTATAGGACTGCCTTGAAAGTATAGCGCCCGCGAAACCATCCGCGAACTCCCTCCTCCAGGTAGATCAGACGAGATACTTGTCGTTCTTGGCGCTCGGGATCTTCACGACCGTCACCGTCGCATCGGTCAGCGCCTCGAACTGGTTGACCTTGCCGGGCTCGATATCGATGATGCTTCCCGCTTCCCACACCTGGTCGATCATCCGCACCGTCCCGGAGACGACGAGCGTGATCTCGCGGGCGATCTTGTGGTAGTGCGCCGCATCCTTGTCGCCGGCCACGTAATGCTTCACGCCGACCTCGAACGCATCCGTCTTGACGACGGTTGGGTCGAAATCACCGATGAACCAGCCGCCGATCATGTCGTTGAGGGTGAGTGGCTTATCGCTCATTTGTCACCTTCGGTCACGGACAGCTCGATCAGCTGGCGATCCGACTTGATGGGATGGAAGTCCTTGGCGTTGATCGGGAAGATCCCGATCTTCTTCCCCTCGAGCACCATCTCGTTATAGACGGGGCAGACATAGAACATGTTGTTGTGCCGGGCGTCCTTGCGGATCGCGTTCTTCGCCGCGCGCACGAAGTCCCGTCCCTGCCGGAAATAGTAGAAGCCGGCCGTCGCGTTGTCGCTGATCGGATGCTTCTCGGCCGCCTCGACCACCATGTTCTGCTCGTCGAGCCGGACGAAGGAGTAGCGCGGATGCACCGACTTGAAGGTCATCGTGCCGCCGTCGAGCTCGCGCTCCACGAAGTTCTGGATCACGCCGTCGAAGGGAACCGTCAGGAATTCGTCGCCGTTGAGGATCAGCAGCGGCTGGTCGTTGTCGATATAACCGGCGGCGAGCAGCGCCGTGCAGGCGGCTCCCTCCGTGCCGTCCTCGACCGAGACCACCGCGGCCTCCGGCGATAGCAGGCGCACGACCTCGTCGAGGTGGTAGCGCGCCAGATCCTTCTTCTGCATCGCCACGATAATGCGGTGGCCGGGGATCTTGGCGCATTCGGCCAGCTGCCGCTGCACCAGGGGTACGCCGTTGATTTCCACCAGCGCGGTCGGATAGGCTTCCATCGCCTGGATGCGAGGCTCGCCGGCTATCAGGATCAGAATATTCATCGCAAGCTCATCAACCGTGGATTTTTCGAATGGTCTCGGTGATCGCAGGATAGTTCACATCCGCGATATCGTTCACCACCATGACATGCGCGCCGGAACCCTTGGCCGCCTTGATACCGTTTTCGTTGTCCTCGACGATCAGGCATTCCTCGGGCGTCAGGCCCATCATGGTGATCGCCTTCACATAGATTTCCGGGCTCGGCTTGCCGTGCTTGACGTCTTCATTGCTGAGCTGGAACTCGAGGTAACCGTCGAGTGCTGCCCTCGACATCATCAGCGACACCGTGCTCTTGATCGAGTTCGACGCCACGGCGAGCCGGTATCCGTCCTCCCGCAGCCGCGCCAGCGCGTATTCCTGCTTGAAGGTCGGCTTGCACTTGGTATGGATCATCTCGGTCGTGTAGAGCTGCTTCATCTCGTTGATGAAGCCGTGCAGCGCCTCGGGAAGCCCGCGCGTCGTCGTCAGGATCTCGAGCTTGCGCCGTGTCGGCAGGCCGTCGAAGATCGTCAAGTGCTCGTGCAGCGGAATGGTGTATCCGAAGAGCTCGAGCGCCCGGTTGAGCGCCTCATAGTGCCATTCGCGTGCGTCGATCAGCACGCCGTCCATGTCGAAGATAATCGCCTTAAGCGTGGTCATGCTGCGTCCCGGCCTGTCAAAATCAGTTGCGCGCGCTCCGGAAAGTCGGTGCAGACGGAAAGCCCGTCCCGCTCGTTGAGCCCCGAAGACACCAGCCACTGGAGAAATGGTTCATATTCGTCGTGGCGACCGTGAAGATCCGGCGCCACCAGCGTGGCCGACTTGCCGTCGGCGAGAATGCGCTCGATCAGCGCCGCGTCATACCAGCGCCCCGGCAGGAAGTTGTCGATCCACACGCCGGTCACGCCAGGGTCGTCGTAAAGCGAGGCCTCGCGCTCATACTCGCTGAGACGCGTGAAGGAGACCATCTTGCGCTTCACGCCCTGGATGAGATCGGGAACCGATGCATCGAACAGGAAATAGTTGCTGTAGCCTTCGCTCGACAGAACCTCCGCCAGCATGTCTTGCAGGCCATCGGCCTTGATGTTCAGCGCCAGCAGCGGCGAGCCGTGTTGCTTGGCGATCCTGAGCAGTTCGGCAAAGGAGATCTCTCCCCCGCGCGGAATGTCGTGCGAGATGACGATCGAAGGCGCGCCGTCCGCCTGGCTGTCGCGCACATCGGTCTCCGTGCCGAAGCCGAGCGAGAAGGAACGAACGAAGGCCTCGACCGAGTTCTTCTCCTCAGGCGTCTTCCAGTAGCCGCGATGGCTCAGAACCTCGATCATAGGGAGGCACCCAGCGAACGCGTCACATCGACGGACAAGGGCAGGCTCTGGAAATGGGTGAGGTCCTCCGGAACGCCGAGACCGTACATCCCCGCATCCACCGAGCCGATCGAATAGGCGCCGATCTTCGAGCCGTCCTCGATCATGAAATTATAGACCGGCGCCACGTAGAACTCGCCATTGACGCGGAAGTCGCGCTCGATCATCCGGTCCGCATAGGAAACGAAGTCCGAGCCCTTGCGGAAATTGTAGATCCCGACGGTCGCGTGTTCGGAAATCACCTGCTTCTCGACGACGTTGTCGATATAGCCATCGGCGCCGAAGGAAACGAAGCTCCACTTCGGGTCATCCGCCGTCATGGTCATGATCATCCCGTCGAGATCGTCCATGGCCCGAAGATAATCGTCGATATCGACGTCGATATACTGGTCGCAATTGGCGATCATCATCGGCTGATCGTTGTCGATCTCGTCGCGGGCAAGCAGCACCGTGCAGGCAGCACCTTCGGTCACCTGCTCGACGAGAAAGATCTCGCAGCCCGGCGCCCAGGCGCGCAGGTTCTCGCCCAGCCCATGCCCCCTGACATGCGCGGCCTGGCAGATGAAGATGAAGCGATGCTCGATGGACGGGCGAAGATTTTCGATCACCAGCCGGATCATCGGCACGCCGTGCACAGGCAGAAGTGGCTTGGGGAGAGTATAGCCGGCCTTGGCGAAGCGGCTTCCATGCCCTGCCATTGGTACGACGATGTTCAACATTGCGTATATCCCGAATTGTATCAGCTTACACCGTGAGGCGACCCATAGCGGTCGAAGCTGGCGTCACGCTGTCCCAGATGGGCCGGATGCCCGGCTGAGCAAAGAAACTTGCCCGAAATGAAACGACCCGCGCGGATCACTCCGCGCGGGTCGTTTCATGTATTTTTATTCAGTGTCTGCCAGACGCATGCGGGAAATATTTCACGAGCTTCCGGCTTGCTTGAAGACGATCTCAGGATTTCTTCGTGAAGACGCCGAGATTGATCAGCTGTACCCGCCGGTTGTTCGATCCCGTTGTATCCGTGCCCGGGATCGGCATGTATTCGCCGACGCCGACCGCATAGAGCCGCTGCGGATCGACCGCGAAGGTCGTGGACAGGGCCTCCTTGATGGCGGCCGCCCTCTGCTCGCTGAGATCGAGATTGTGTTTCTCGTCGCCCGTCGAGCTCGAGTGCCCGACCACCAGGAACTTATAGTCCCAGAGGTTCGGGTGGTGCAGCGCGTCGGCAAGCAGGCCAAGCGTGCGGTAGGAACTCGGCTGGATCGCAACGGAATCATTCTCGAAATTGATCTCGACCACCATCTGCGGCAGCTTGGCGATACGCTTCCAGTTCGGCAGCTCCGACATCTGCTTGCTGCCGCCGCTGATCGCCTCCTGCCGCAGGATTTCGAGATCGATGGCTGGCGCAGCGGAGGTCAGCTTGCCGAGCCCCTTGACGATGCGCTCCTGCGACACTTCCTGCGCGGATGCCAGGGCAGGAACGAGGATCGCCGCCGCGACAATGACTGCTTTCGAAAGAACCCGCTTCATCGTCTCATCTCCATCCGGCATTGGTGATCGTCTGATTGCATTCGTCGCTGACGCGCGGCTGTTTCTTGATCAGGCAGGCAAGCACGAAGCCATCGCCCTTGATGCCGTTGCAGCTCTTCGACATGTCGCGCTGGCAGACGCGCTCATAGGCCGTCTGTGCCTGTTCGCGCGTCGTGATCGATTGGAAGACGGTGCCGAGCGAAGCCTTGCAGCTCGGCGAAACCTTGGCCGCGTTTTGCTGCAGGCAGTCGGCGATGCGGCCGCTGCCGAGGTTCAGTCCCTTGCACAGTTTCTGGATGTCGGTGCCGCAATCGCTCGCGAGCTTCGTCACCGCATCCGCGTAGCTCAAGGTCTGCGCGGACGCTCCCCAGGCAAGGCCCATGGAGACACACGCAACGGCCGTTATCAGAATCCCTCGTCTTGATCTTTTCATCCTATCCGTCCCTGACTGGTCACATCGACGGGCGGGACGATGGCATGATGTCGCGCGAATGGAGCGTATATTACCGTAACGCACATCGGCCCCGGCGGGCCGCAATTGAAGCCGTCACGTGATCGTAAGGAGGCCCGGATCGATCTCGACGGCCAGCATTTGAAGCCTTTTCCGAGCCATTCCAGGCCGCAGCCGTAACATACCGTATCTTACAGCCACCCCCGCGTATCATACTGCCTTCGCTTCTCCATCCGCCCTATCATCCCCTGAGGATGAACTTGGAGGACGTAGAGATGACATCGACGCAGACATCCGCACCCCATTCCATGGCCAGCGCCGAAGAACTGCGCAAACGCGCCCTTGAACTCCAGATCGCCGAAATGGAGCGCGACGAGAAGATCAAGGCGCGAGAAGCTGAAAAGCATGCCGAGTTCGTCGAGGACTTCTTCCGCAAGCATATCGACGAGAAGGAACGCGCGATGATCAAGCGCCTCGTCATGAAGGCCGCGGCGGATGGCAAGTACGAAGCGATGATCTACAGCTTCCCCTCGAGCTTCTGCGACGACGGCGGCCGCGCCATCAACAACAGCCTTCCAGGATGGCAGAAGACGCTTCAGGGGAAGGCGAAAGAGCTTCTCGACCTGTTCGAACAGCTGGCGAAGCCCCAAGGCTATGGCCTGAAGGCCATGATCATCGACTTCCCAGGTGGCATGCCCGGCGATGTCGGCCTGTTCCTGACCTGGGAACCCCCGGTCAAATAGAGCCCCGGGAGGGGCAGCAGGAGCGCATCGATTTCACGGGTGGCGGTTGTTTCGGACAACCGCCACCCGATGCGTTTGAGCCTATTCGGACACGACCGACCAGTTGTTATCGGGATTGAAGGTCTTGATCGCCGCCGCCTTCTTCTCCGTCTCCGGCCCGAGGTCGCGCTGGTAGATCACGCTCATGCCATTGGCGATGAATGTCTGCACACCTGTCTCCCTGTACTTGACCGGCCAGGCGATCACCGCGAAGCCCGCCGTCATGTGACCGTTGACGATGTAGCTCTGCTTGCCGCCAAGCACGTTGTCGCCCTGCCCGGTCAGTATCCGGTAGCGATATCCGAAATAGCCTTCGCCGCGCTTGGCCTTGCCGAAGGCGGCGGTCTCGATCAGCGGACCGGCCGGGCTATCTTCGTCGCCGGGGGCCGCCTGCCAGTACAGACCGTCCCGCTTGCCGGGCGAGCTGATCAGCTTCTGCGCATACTCGTAGATGCCAGAACCAGTCCGATCTTCCGAGGCATAGATGTGCTGGGCAATCACGAAATTATGGATGGTCTCGATCGTCGCGAGCTCGTTCTCGCCGATACGGCGGTTGACGATCTCCTCCAGTCCGGTGCGCGTGTCGAACGTCCACTTGTCGTCGGCGCCCTTTGTCAGTGGAAACGGCAGCGGCCAGAGCCTGTCGCCGATGGCGACGACCTTGCGCCCATCGAGATCCTCAAGCTTCATCAGCCGCGACGCGCCCTCGCGGATCAGCGCATAGCTGACCATGGCCGCGTTGTTGTCCTTGAGCTTGTCGGCCTTCAGCCCGAGCAGTTCCGCAAGCCCGTTCAGATCGTTCGCCGCAAGCACCGCCTTCAGCTTGTCGAGCGCCATGTCAGGCGTGTCGAAGGACGGTTGCGGCGCCTTGCCGATGTACGCCGACAGGCCAGTCTGCGCCATGGACGAACTTGCGAACGTCAAGGGCAGGACCACACCAACCAGCAAACGCATCAACTTCAGTCGCAATGCCATGGTTGCCTCCATTGGCTCTGGAAACCCGGTCAGATCCTATCGTCTTCCGCCGCCGCCACCGCCGCGCCGTGGCGGCGGACGCGAATGACCGCCACCGCCACGTCCGGCTCCACCGGCATAAGACCTCGGCGCCGGGCGGCTCTGCGCCCGCGGCGCGCCGCGATGGCCGCCGCCCATGCTCTGGCCGCCACGCTGGGACGCGATCGCTTCGCGCCGGCCGGATGATTGCGGGTTGCCGAGCGCATTGGGCCGTGAGCGGTTGTCCGGCCTCGCCGCCATCTTCGGTGCGCCGGAATTCTTCTTCACATTGCCCTTCGACGGACGATTGGCGCCGGCATTGCCGGGACGCGCATCCGGCCGCGATGCATTCGCGGGACGGTTCCCGGCATTCGGCCGGTCCGCCGGTCTGTTGGCAATGCCCGGCTTGCCGTTGGCCTTCAAGCCGTTGACGGTTCCCTTGCGGATATCGTCGGCGCGGGCCGCCGCGTTGCGTCCGCCTGCCCCGATATCCGCCCGGCGATCGCCGACCTGGTTCTTCAGCTGGTTGCGCTTGTCGCCCTCAAGGCCGGACTTGATCGCCGTGCGATCCAGGTTGGCGAACTGGCTCTTGTCGATGCTGAGCTTGCTGCGGTCGACCTTCGTCCAGTCGACATCATTCCACTTGACCTTGCCGTTGAAATTCCGGTCGTTGAAGCAATTGTTGCAATCGATATCGACGTCGCCGTTCCACCGGCCGCCCCAGACACCCCAATCGTCCCAGTTGACGATCGCCGCCCAGGCGACGCCGGTGACAGCACCCGCGAAGAACGCGGCGCCCGGATAATAATAGTTGTCGTAGGAACTTGGATAATAGGAGATCGGCTCGGCCGCGTAGCCGGGCTCGTAGAGCATCTGCGGCTCGTATTGCGGGATATAGACCTTCTGAGGATCGGTCGGGCGGATCACCACGTTGTTGTTTTCGGTGACGACGGTTACCTTGTCGTCCGTCTTGATGATGTTCTTCGCCACCGCCTCGTCGCGCAGCTGCTGGATGGCAACGAGCACATCCTTCTGCTGGTTGGTCAGCGCATCGCCGAGCTTTTGCGTCCAGTCGAGATCGTCGCTCATCATCTTTACGATGTCGGGGTAGTTGAGCAGCGAGATGACGCTGCCGTCCCAATCGTCCTTGGGCTTGAGATCGGCGTTCTTTTTCTTGGAGTCCAGGAAGCGCTGCGCCTCGATGATCTGCAGCGGGAAAAGCGACGCCGCCGAAATCGCGGCGACCAGCTCGTCCGGATAGAGCGCGATGCGGGCGACTAGTACCTCCAGCTCATCCTCGGACAAGAGGTCGGTCGCGGCAGCAGGCGCGGCAGGCGCCGGCGCGGCAGCGGGAGCCGCCGTTTGCGCGAACACGAAGGATGGCTCCTGCATGGAGATGAGCGCCAGCGCCGTCAAACCAGTTGTCAGGCCAGCGGTTAGTCTGAACGATCTTGATTTCATGACGCGTCGACCTTTCCGTGCAAATGGCGATGAATGCTGCTCTTGGCGCGCTCCATGTCCGAGCACTCAGGAGCGCTTGAGCGATACGACGTTCGATTGCGACAGCGCCTCGCTGATTTCGGTAAGAAGCGCCTTCTCCAGTTCCTTGTATTCCTGCCGACGCGCCTCCCGCTCCGTGCGCGGAAGATCGTCGAGGTGGGTCAGCGTCTCCAGTATCACCGCGAGGTCCTCGCACATGCTGCGGAACGTTTCGCTCACTTGGTAGAGGTGCCGGACCCTCTTGGCCTTCTCAGGGAAATGGACCTCGGCGACGGCGAGAGCGGACAGTCGCGGTACATTGCTTTCTCTCCAGCTCATCGCACACCCCACCGCCGATCTCCCCCCAGGAAGACCAGCTGATTATAGGGTGGTTGAGCGCGGGCGCAGACGTAAGATACGCGAAGATACGCGGCATCCGCGATCCGTGCGGTTGACGATTGATGGACGCGGACCACGTCAATTCGCGCGCCAAGGTCGACGATCGGCGATGTCTCGCATGGCAGCGAAAAGCCCTTCGCCCGTCCTCGATCCGATAGATGTTACGTGATGCTACGGGCATCGCCGCCCACGCAGGTCTATTGTTTTTGCGTATTCCCCGCACCCGCTGAGGTCGACCATTCGTTGTCGAAAGGCAAAAACCGTGTTCCTCGACTATTTCGCACTGGGCGTTCTGTTCTTCGTCGTGATCACGCTGTTCTACGCGGTGATCGCGATCCACGACATCCCGCACCTGATGGCAAAGGCCAGAAACCATCCGCATCAGGATGCGATCCATGTTGCGGGATGGGTGAGCCTGTTCACCCTCCACGCCATCTGGCCGTTCCTGTTCATCTGGGCAACGATCTACCGCGAGGACCGCGGCTGGGGCATTCGCAGCGATGGGAAACTGTCGCCGGCGCAGGAGGCCAACGCTGAAATCGCACGCCTGCATGCGCGCATCGCGGAACTCGAAGGCCAGTCGGAAGGCCAGACATCGGAGAGGGAGAACGCCTGATGGACCTGCTTCTCATACTGACCTACGCGGCGCTCTGCTACGCGATCTTCAAGATCTTCCGCATCCCGGTGAACCAGTGGACGCTGGCGACATCGGTGCTCGGCGGCATCTTCCTGATCGGGACGCTGCTGCTTTTGATGAGCTACAATCATCCCTACACCAGCGACGCCCGCATCTACTTCACTTCGGCGCCCGTCATCCCGACGGTCGGCGGCCAGGTGATCGAGGTGCCGGTCACGCCCAATGCGCCGCTCAAGAAGGGCGACGTCCTCTTCCGCATCGATCCCCGCCCCTATCAATTCACGGTCGACCAGAAGACGGCGGCGCTCGCCGAGGCCAAGCAGACGGTGCTGCAATTGAAAGCAGCACTCGACGCCGCCAACGCGGCCGTCACCGGCGCCGAAGCCTCCAGGGATCGTTCGCTGCAGGCCTTCGAGAAATTCCAGGCCTCCAACGAAAACGCCAAGTCGAGCGGTCGTGGCGCCGTCTACTCCGAACTCGAAGTCGAAAACCGCAGGGGCCTCTACCTGACGGCCGAGGCCGCGGTCGATACCGCCCGCGCCCAGGCCACGCAGGCAAAACTGGCTTATGAATCGGAAATCAACGGCACGAACCCCACCGTCGCCCGCCTGCAGGCCGAGCTTGCCAACGCTGAATACGAGCTCGATCAGACGACGGTCCGCGCCCCCAGCGACGGCTACGTCACCCAGGTCTTCCTCCGCCCTGGCATGATGGCGAACCCGCTGCCGCTGCGCCCGGTCATGGTCTTCATCGACAGCCAGGACCAGATGCTGGGCGCCGCCTTCATCCAGAACTCGCTGCAGCGCGTCAACGTCGGCGACGATGCCGAGGTGGCCTTCAAGGCCGTCCCCGGCAAAATCTTCAAGGCCCGCGTGCAGGGGATCATCGACGTGATGGCGCAAGGCCAGCTGCAACCATCAGGCGCGCTGATCGACCCGCAATCGCCCGAACGCGCCGCGCCCGGCCAGACGATCGCCAGCATCGAGCTCCTCGAGAGCACCGAGGGCTACCAGCTACCCGGCGGTGTCGTCGCCGAGGTCGCCGTCTACACCCATCACTGGCACCACGTCGCGGTCTTGAGAAAGGTGCTGCTCAGAATGAGCAGCTGGATGAACTACGTCTTCCTGGAACACTGAGGGGAGAAGGCCGGTCCCGCTCTTATGGGTGGGGCCGGCACGAACATGGGAATGCCGATGACGAAGTGATAAGGAGCCCGCGGTGATAGGCAGTCTTCCGATGTTGCGAGGCTTGAGCGGTTTCAGCAGGGATTGGCTGAAGAGCGATATCCCGGCCGGGTTGTCGATCGCGGCCGTCGGCCTGCCGAGCGCCATCGCCTATCCCGCCATTGCCGGCCTACCGCCGGAGACGGGCATCTATGCCAGCATCGTCGCGCCGATCGCCTATGCGATCTTCGGCCCCTCGCGGCTCCTCGTCGTCGGCCCCGATGCGGCTACCATGACGGTGCTCGCGGCGGCCATGGGAACGATCGTCGCCGCCTACCCCGCCGGCACGCCGGTCGATCGGGTCGCCATCGCGGCGGCACTCGCGCTCGGCGTCGGCATCTGCTGCATCGCCGCCAAGCTGCTGCGCCTCGGCGTTCTCGCAAGCTTCCTCTCGCGCCCCATTCTCGTCGGCTTCTTCGCCGGCGTGTCTCTGTCGATCCTCGTCGGCCAGATCGGTCGCTTCACCGGCGTGAGGATCGAATCCGACGGGCTCATCCCGCCGCTGGTCGAGATCGCCGGCAAGAGCGGCTTGATCCATTGGCCCTCGCTGGTTCTCGGCCTTGCGATGTTCGCGCTGCTGTGGCTCGTCCGGGCCTTCCAATTGAAGATCCCTGGCCCGGTGCTGGTCGTCGTCCTCTCGGTGGTACTTTCGGCCATCTTCGATTTTCAGGGGCGCGGCATCGCCGTCGTCGGCGACATACCGAGCGGCCTGCCAAGCTTCTCGCTGCCCGCGCTCCACCAGATGCCACTCGACAAGATCATACTCGGCTCCGCCGCGATCTTTCTGGTGAGCTTCGGCGCGGGCATCGTGGCGGCCCGCAGCTTCGGCTCGCGCACCGGCGAAGAGGTCGATGCGAACCAGGAGCTGATAGGCCTCGGCGCGGCCAACATCGCGCCGGGGCTGTTCGGCTCGTTTCCGATCAGCGTTTCGGATTCCCGCACGGCAATCAACCTGTCGACCGGCGGCGTCTCGCAGGCGGCCGGCCTCGTCTCGGCGGCAACGCTGATCGCGGCCCTCGTCTTCCTGCACAGCGCGCTGCGCATCCTTCCCATTCCGGCGCTGGCCGCGATCCTCGCCATGGCGGCGATCAGCCTCATCGACGTCCACGAACTACGCAAGATCTGGCGCATCAGCCGCATGGAGTTCATCTTCGCGCTGATCGCCATGTGGGGCGCCATCAGCTTCGGCGTGCTCAACGGCGTCATCGTCGCGGTCGCCGCCACGCTGGTCTATCTGCTGCGCCAGACGATGTTTCCGCGCGACGGCCTGCTCGGCCGCATCGAAGGCCGACACGGCTTCTTCGACCTTGCCCGCCACCCCGACGCGCGCCCTGTCGACGGCGCCGCCGTCTTCGCCGTCCAGGGCAGCATTCTCTTCTACAACGCCGATTACATCAGAAACCGCCTGACCTCGGTGGCGCGCAATCTGCCCGCCGAGACCCGCTGCCTCGTCCTCGATGCCAGCGCGATCACCCATATCGACAGCACGGGCGCCACCGCGCTCGAGGCCGTGGCCGAGATCCTCGCCAAGCGAAGCATCACCTTCGCCATCGCCGATCTCAGCGAGGAGAGCCGCGGCATTCTGAGCCGCGCCGGCGTCATCAGGACGATCGGCCCGGACAACATCTTCAACGGCAGGGAAGAAGCGCTGCGCGCGCTGATCGGAAATTACGACCAGCCGGACGCGAGGTCGGCAGACAGCACGGTTTGAGAGCACGGAGGGAGAACCATGGACGAGATACTGGAAACCAAGGGCCACGACCCGGAGCCATCGGCAAAATCCAACGGCAAGGACAAGAAGAAAAAGAAGGCGTGGGATTACGACAAGCAGATCGCCCGCCTGCAGGTGGAGCTGGCGCATCTCCAGGCGTGGGTCAAGAAATCGGGCGCCCGGGTGGTCATCGTCTTCGAAGGCCGCGATGCCGCCGGCAAGGGCGGCATGATCAAGCGGATCACCGAGAAGGTTAGCCCGCGCGTCTTCCGCGTCATCGCGCTGCCCGCCCCCACCGAACGCGAGAAATCGCAAATCTACATGCAGCGCTACATCAACTACCTGCCGGCGGCCGGCGAAGTCGTGATCTTCGACCGCAGCTGGTACAACCGCGCCGGCGTCGATCGCGTCATGGGGTTCTGCAGCGAGAAGAAGGTGCAGCGCTTCCTCGAGCTCGCGCCGCGCTTCGAGGCGGCGATCGTCGAAAGTGGCGTGACGCTGCTCAAATACTTCCTGACCGTCAGCGAGGAGGAGCAGGAGCGCCGCTTCCGGCGCCGCATCGACGATCCCGTCCGGCAGTGGAAGCTCAGCCCGATGGATGTCGAGTCCTACCAGCGCTGGTGGGACTATACCCGCGCCTATGACGAGATGCTCCGGATGACCGACAGCAACCACGCCCCGTGGTGGATCGTGCCCTCGGACGACAAGAAGCGCGCGCGGATCAACTGCATCTCGCACATTCTGCAGTCCATCCCCTACGAGCGCATCAAGTTCGAGGAGCCCGATCTCGGCAAGCGCCAGAAGCGGCCATCGGACTTCATCGAGGACGGCAGTGTCCGCCACGTCGTGCCCGACACGACGCAGTAACCAGACGCGCAAGGGGGCTCGCGGCGCGGGTTATGACGATGGACCAGACGAACGACGTGGGCATGGCGGCGAAGGACGCCGGACAGATCTCGATCGAGGCAAGGGTCAGCGACCTTGTCCGCCTTGGGATCATCGGCCTTTTCGCCTATTGGACGGTGCTTCTCATCGCGCCCTTCGCGCTGATCGTCGTCTGGTCGGCCATCCTTGCCGTCGCGCTCTACCCGATGTTCAACGCGCTCTCGCGCCTGATCGGCAACCGGCCGGTGATTGCCGCGACGGTCATCGTCGTCGCCTGCCTCGTGCTGATCATCGCGCCCGTGGCGCTTGTGGCGGTCAACTTCGCCGACGCGGTGGAAGGGCTGGTCGGCAAGCTCCAGGCGGAGAGCTTCGCGCTGCCGGCAGCACCCGAAAGCATTCGCGCATGGCCCGTCATCGGCGAACGCCTCTATGCCGGCTGGAACAAGGTGGCGGGCGATCTCGCCTCCAACATCATCGAGTATCAAAAGCCGATCCTGCATGTGATGGGCATCGTGGTCGCCAAGCTCGCCTCGATCAGCGGCGGCGTGCTGAGCTTCGTCGCCTCCGTCATCCTCTCCGGCTTCTTCCTCACGCAGTCGACGCGGCTCGCCGAAACCATCCAGGTTCTGGCAAGCCGTATCGCCGGAGACCGAGGCGTCGGCTTCGCGAAGCTCGCGGGAACGACGGTCAGGAATGTCTCGCGCGGCGTCATCGGCGTTGCCTTCCTGCAGACGCTGATGTGCGGCCTGTGCTTCGCCTTCTTCGATCTGCCCGCGCGGGGCGCGCTGACCTTCATCATCTTCATGCTCTGCGTGATGCAGCTGGGCCCGGGGCTGGTCCTCGTACCGGCGATCATCTGGGGCTGGCTCTCATGGCCGACATCGGTCGCCCTGGCGCTGACCGTCGTGGCGGTGCCGATCATGCTGGTCGACAACGTCCTGAAGCCGATCCTGATGGCGAAGGGTCTCTCGACGCCGATGCTGGTGATCCTGATCGGCGTTATCGGCGGCACGCTATCCTATGGGCTGCTGGGCCTGTTTCTCGGGCCGATCGTGCTCAGCGTGTTCTACGAACTGCTGCGCGCCTGGGCCTGGCCACCACGCGAAATCACGGAAACAAAGCCGCCTATGCCCGTTGATTGAGCAAGGACGCAGGATGGCAGAACGATCTCACCCCTGAGATCTGAGCCCGCCGGAGCAATAGAGGATAACCTCCTGCTCAATCTCATGACACAGCTCGGAATATTCCGCGATCAGGCTCTCCTTCAGCGGCAGCTCGCTGCGAAACCGGTCGAGCGCGTCTGCAGCCAATGCGTAGGACTCGAACATGTCCCCGAGCGCTTCCGTGGGCACGCCTGCCAGCACATGCCGAAGATCCGGCAGTCTGAGCATCAGCCTCCTCCGTCCGCGCTCCCGGTTCATGGCTTACCTCCGCATTCGCTACTCCTTGTACGAATCCTGGAGGGTGTCGGATTGTTCCGCGATGCAACAAATATCGCTTTTTATCGACTAACAGCCATGATGATGCAGGCAGGCACTGGATTACTCCGGCAGTGCGGTCTGCCGGAAGAAGGTGACGATCGCCTCGTCGGGCACGCCGAACCATGTCGTGAAGAGGTCCACGAAATCGGCCGACGCATAAGTCTGGCTGAGCGCGCGATCGACAGCGAGCCGGAAGTCTTCGTCACCACGCGCCAGTTCCAGCCCCAGCGGCTCATAGGTGAAATGCCGCCTCAGCACCACGAGATTGCCGGCATTGTCGCTGCGGGCGGCCGCATCCATCAGGAGCGGCATGTCGCCGAAGAGTGCTGCCGAACTGCCGTCGACGACACGCTCGATACCGATCGCATAGCTTTCCACCGGCACCGATGTCGCCGCCAGCTGGAAGGTCTTGATCCGGTCAGCCAGCCAGCGCTCGCTGGTCGTGCCCGCGATCGACGAGAAGGTCTTGTGCTCGAGGATGGTACGAGCAGGAGAGCCGCGCCAGATCGGCCGGCTGGTGGGCTGCCCATAGGCCAGCACCTCGGTCAACGCCAGCGGTGCGCTCTTGCTCAGGACCACGCCCGTGCCGCTCGGAAAGATCGGCAGCGAGAAAGACACCTCGGCGCGACGAGTGAGCGTGATCGGCTCGGCCCCGCAGACGAGATCCACCGTCCCATCCTTTATCGCCGGCTCCCGCCCCTTGTCCGTCAGCGGCACCCATTCGACATTCAGCTGCGGCAGGTTCAGCGCCGTCTTCAGGCTGTCGGCGATCTTGCCGCACAGCGCGACCGCGTAGCCGCCGGGTGCCGCCTGCTCGGTCTTGAACGAGAATGGCCGAGCATCCGGCTCATAACCGAGCTTCAGCGAACTGCTCGTCTTGATCCGGTCGAGCGTCTGCGCTTCGGCGGACGACAGCGCCGTAGAGGCGGCCGCGCCGGCGAGGATCGACGCGGTCAGCAATGTCTTCAAGCGCTTCTTCTGTTGCATGACACATCCTCCCCGGAACTATTCTGCCGCCGCGACACGGTTCAGGCCGCTGGCAAAGCGCGGCGCGATCCGGCCGTAGATGATAAAGCTGATACCCGTCACCAGCATGCCGCCAAGCACCGCGTCCTTGCCCGAGGCATAGATCGCGAACACGCTGTAGAGCATGCCGAGCGTGGCGATGATGGAGTTCAGCCGGTACTTCGCCGGCGGCACGCCCGCCTTCTTCATCATCACGAAGAGAGCCGAAAGCGCCACGATATAGGGCAGCACGTTGGTGACGACCGCGAGATTGACGAGCGCGGAAAACTGCTCGTTGAGCGTCGGCGAGATCGTCATCAGGGCAAGCCCCGTCTGCACGATGCCGAGGATGATCATGCCCTGGACCGGCGCGCCCATCTGGTTCACCCGAGAGAAGATCGCCGGGAACATCCGCTCCTGCGCCGCCGTGCGCGCCGTCTGCGCGATGGTGAACTGCCAGCCGAGCAGCGACCCGACACAGGCAAGCACCGCGAGCGCCATGATGATCGAGCCGATCGTCGGATTGAACATGGTCGCATAGGCAAGCGCGAAGGGACCGGTCGAGGCCGCGAGATCGGCATTCGGCACGATGCCCTGGATCACGGTCGTCGACAGGATGTAGATGACGGCGGCGCCGAGCGTGCCGAACATGCAGGCAAGCGGCACGTCACGCTTCGGATTTTCGACGGCATCGGAATTCTGCGCCGCGGACTCCATGCCGAGGAAAGCCCAGAGCGTCAGCGAGATGCTGGATCCCATCCCCTGCGCCAGCGTCAGCCCCTTCGGGTTCCAGGCAGCACCAAACGTGCTCGAACTGAACCAGAACCAGCCGATGATCGAGAGCAATCCGACAGGGATGATGACGCCCCACACGGTGATCGACCCGATCCGCCCGGTGATGCGTGGGCCGCCGAAATTGGCGGCCGTGGTGATCCACAGGAGAGCGATCAGCGCGACACAGGTCATGACCGGCGTCGAGGTCAGCATCGGAAAGAAACCGGCGAGATAGCCCACCGCCGAGATGCCGATCGCGACATTGCCGATCGCCAGCGACAGGAAATACAGGAAGAAAACCAGGAAATAGCCATCCTTGCCGTAGGCATCCTCTGCATAGGCAGACATGCCGCCGGGGCGCTGGTTGAACAGTCCGGCCTGCGCGAAACCGTAGGCGATCGCCATCGAACCGAGCGCGGTAACGATCCAGGAGAGCAGCGAGATGGCGCCGACCTGCGCCATGTTCGCCGGCAGCATGATGATGCCAGACCCCATCATGTTGACGGCAACGATGAAGGTCAGCTGCATCAGGTTCATCTTCTTCTTGGCCGTGGTATCGGCCGCAGCATGCATTGTGTGATCGGTCATGATGGCACTCTCCCCTCGCCCTACTCGCGCACGACATATGTGTGGAACTTGATGCGCCCATCGATCCGTTCCTGGAACACGCCCTGGACTTCGTAGTTGAAGCCCGGGAAGCGGTTGAAGGACTCCTCGAAGGCCAGGAAATAATCGCGCATCGGCCGCGCCCTTTCGTCCCAGCGCTCTCCGGGCACGATCACGCCGATGCCGGGCGGATAGATCAGCGCCAGCGTCGCCGAGATGCGCCCGGCGGCTTCCGACAGCGGCACGTAGTCGACATTGTTGGCGACCAGCGCCTCATAGGCCTGCTTCGACGAGATCGCCGGCTCCGGAAAGCTCTCCGAGCGGAAGCACAGGCGCTGCAGCTCCTTTACGCCGGCAGAGCGGTAGAAGTTGTGCATCTCCTTGCAGACCTGCCGCACCGTATAGCCCTGATAGCGCTCGCGATTGGCGGCAAAGACCGTCGGCAACACATCCTGCAGCGGCGCGTCGCGATCCCACAGGTTCTTGAACTTCACCAGCTTGGCGACCAGCGTGTTGAGCTTGCTCTCGTCTTCGGCCGGCGTCAGCAGGAAGAGCAGGCTGTTCAGATCGCACTTCTCCGGCACGACGCGCTGCTCGCGCAGATAATTGGCAACGACAGTCGCCGGGATGCCGAACTCGCGATACTCGCCCGTCTTCCGGTCGATACCCGGCGTCAACAGCGTGAGCTTGTTGGGATCGACCATCGTGTAGCCGGGCGCGTAACCGGCATAGCCATGCCACGTCGCCTCGGGGTCGAACCGCCAGCACTGCTGCTCGCGCTTCAACACATCGGTCGGCACGTCCTCCCAGCGGATGCCCGCAAGATCGCCCGTATGTTTCGAGCCGGTGACGGAGATCTTGTCCGGCACGAAGGGATCGAAGAACCATTGCTCCTCGGCGCTTGTCGCCTTGCTCTCGTAATGCTGGACGAAGCCGCGCAGCTTCTTGCGCACCTCGATGCCGAGACCGATGCAGCGGTCCCAGAGCATCTCGCCGGCCTTGCCTTCGTGCACCTTCGCATTGACGTCGAGCGAGGCGAACAGCGGATAGAAGGGCGATGTCGAGACATGCATCAGCAGCGATTCATTGAAGCGCTTGTGCTCGATGAAGCGACGCTGGTCGCTGATATGTTCGTCGCGCTTGTGGATCTGCGACGCCTGCGAAAAGCCCGCCCCCTGCTTGTGCACCGACTGCGTCGAAAACAGGCCGGGCATGTCGGGCTTGAGGTCCTTGAGCCGCATCGGGCTATGGCCCTCGAACAGCGGATGGAACGCGTTGTAGCCGATCCAGGCTTCGTCCCAGAGCACGTAGTCGCAGAGATGGCCGATCTTCTCCATCACCTGGCGGACATTGTAGATCGTGCCGTCATAGGTGGCGAGCTGGATGCAGGCGAGCCGGAAGGGCCGCTCGGCATTGGCTCGGCTCTTGTCAGCAAGAAGCGGATGGGCCGCGATCTGCTGGCGCAGCCAGCCCTCGTCCCACGCCGCCCAATCGACGGCGCCGATCATGCCGAAGGAATTGCGCGCCGTCGGCAGATAGATCGGGATAGCCCCCGCCTGCACGAGCGCGCCCTGGTGCAGCGACTTGTGATTGTTGCGATCGAACAGCACGAGATCGCCGGCGCGCAGCACCGCGTTGGTCACCACCTTGTTGGAGGTGCTGGTCCCGTTCAGGATGAAATAGGTGCGATCCGCCCCGAAGATCCGCGCCGCCTGCTTCTGCGCCTCGACGGCGGGGCCTTCATGGATCAGCAGGTCGCCAAGATCGACGTCGGCGTTGCACAGATCATTGCGGAAGATGCTTTCGCCGAAATACTTGAAGAACAGCTGGCCGGCCGGAGACTTGCGATAGAACTGCCCGCCCTGGTGGCCAGGGCAATCGAAGGCGATATTGGCCTCGCCGTCATAGGCCATCATGCCCCCGAAGAACGGCGGCAGCAGCGACTTGCCGTAGTTGATCAGGCTGGAGACGATCTGCTTGGCGTAGAAGGCCGGCGTCTGCTGGCCGAGATAGACGAAGCCATCCACCTCGCCCGCCATCTCCACGACATCCATGTCCGAGATGCTGAGCGTATCCGCCATCGCCCAGACCGGCGTGCGGAAACCCGCCTCGCGCAGCGAGCGGAGAAAGCCGCGCGCATAGGGAAGCAACCCGCCTTCCACGGAGCCGATATAGGCGCCCACCGACGCGTCTTCCGAAACGTCGGCCGTGTAGTCATCGCGGAGTTCGACCTCGAAATTGTCGGCGGCGAGCTGCGACAGCAGCTCCTGCACTTGGCGGTTGTCGCGATCGACGACGGCGACGATCTTCAGCATCTTGTTGAACTGTATCGCAACCGTCGGGGATTTCACGTCGCGCGGGATCATTGGACCGCCCCCTCCGCCACACAATCGACGAGGTAGCGGCGCCCGTTGCTGCCGGCCTCGAAGCGCAGGCCGTGAATATCGGTCTCGAAGCCCGGGAACTTGCGGTCGAAGTCGCGAGCGTAAAGCAGGTAATCCTGGATGGACTTCGTCGTTTCGGTGATCCGCTCGCCGGGCATGATCAGCGGGATGCCCGGCGGATAGGGAACGATCATCACCGCCAGGATGCGGTTCATCAGATTGTCGATCTCGACGCTCTCGATCCGTCCCTTGACGAGATGGTCGTAGGCATCGGCCGGCCGCAGCGCCATCTCGGGCAGCACCGTATACATCTCGCGCTGCGCCTTCGGCACGTCGTCCTTGCGGTAGATGGCGTGGATCTGCTCGCAGAGATCGCGCAGGCCCATATTGCCGTAAGCCTCCGGATGAGCGGCGGCCAGCGCCGGCAGTGCGCGCGTCAATGGCGCGTTGCTGTCGTAGAGATCCTTGAAATTGATGAGCTCGGTGACGAGCGTGCTCCACTTGCCGCGCGTGATCCCCATCGAGAACAGCACGAGGAAGGAGTAGAGCCCGGTCTTCTCGATCTCGATCCGGCGTGAGGAGAGGAACTTGGTGATGACGGCCGCCGGTATCCCGTGCTCCTGCATCGTCCCATCCGCCGAAAGCCCCGGCGACAGGATGGTGACCTTGATCGGATCGACCATCACATGGTTTTCGGCAAGCCCGGCAAAGCCGTGCCAGGCGTCGCCGGGCTTCAGCACCCACTCCGCATGCGTATCGCTTGGCGTCTCCTCGGCGATCGTGGGCTCCCACACGTCGAACCACCAGCTCTGCCCCATCTGGGCGCGCACCGCGTTCATCGCCCGGCGGAAGCTGATCGCCTCGTCGATCGTCTCCTGCACCAGCGCGCGGCCGGCCGGCTGCTCCATCATCGCCGCAGCGACATCGCAGGACGCGATGATGCCGTATTGCGGCGAGGTCGAGGTGTGCATCATGAAGGCTTCGTTGAAGCGCGTGACGTCGAGCTTCTTGTTCTCGGCGTGCTGGATATGGATCATCGACGCCTGCGAGAAGGCGGCGAGAAGCTTGTGCGTCGAATGCGTGGCGAAGGTGATGGCATTTTGCGAGCGCGCCGGCTGCGTCGACGAGATGCCGTGGAAGCCGTCGTAGAACTCGTGGAAGTTCGCGTAGGCGTACCAGGCCTCGTCGAAGTGCAGCACCTCGACGGAATCCTTCAGCGACACCTTGATGGCGTCGACATTGTAGCAAAGGCCGTCATAGGTGGAGTTGGTGATCACCATCAGCCGGACCTTGCCGCTCGTCTCGCCTGCGAATGGGCTGGCCGCTATCTTCTTTGCAATCGCCTCTGGCGTGAACTGATCCTTGGAGATCGGCCCGATGATGCCGAGCCCGTTACGCGAGGGGATGAGATAGATCGGCGTCGCGCCGGTCATGATCAGCGAATGCAGGATCGACTTGTGGCAGTTGCGGTCGCAGAGCACGAGATCACCGCGCCCCACCATGCCGTGCCAGATGATCTTGTTGGCCGTCGAGGTGCCGCCGACGACGAACAGCGTCTCATCCGTGCCGAAGATGCGCGCCGCGTTGCGCTCCCCCTCGGCGATCGGCCCGACATGATCCAGAAGCGACCCGACGCTGCCGACCGAGACCGAGATATCCGACCGCAACGTGTTCTCGCCGAAGAAGGTGTAGAAGAGCTGCCCGACCGGGCTCTTGCGGAAGGCGACGCCGCCGCCGTGGCCTGGCGTATGCCAGGAATACGCCCCCTCCAGCGTGTAATCCATCAGCGCCTTGAACATCGGCGGCGGCAGTCGGTCGAGATAATTGCGCGCCGCCTGCACGATGGCGCGCGCCATGAACTCGGCGGAATCCTCAAAGAGCCGCAGGAAGGCGTTGGCGTGGCGCAGCACGCTGGCCGGCACGTCTTCGGCCGTGGTGTCATCGCCGAACAGGAAGATCGGAAGCCGGTCGTTCTTGCGGCGCTTGGCGCTTAGAACCTCTTCCAGCACCTGCCAGCGCGACGCCTTGTCCTCCGTCCCGTCGACGGAAACCAGCCAGGCGGACTCCGTGTTGAAGATATGCACCAGCCGCCGCGCATCCTCGTAAGCGACGCCGGAGACGACACGAAAACCCTCCGCCTCGATGGCGGCCGCCAGATCGCGCACCCCGCGGCCGGCAGCACTCTTGCCGTCGAAATCCTCATCGATGACTGCGATCGGAAATGACTTGTGGAATTCCATGCGCCCCTCCAGAACCCAAGTTTGGACAGCGGCTGTCATGCCGCTGCGTGCGTCTGAGATTGGGCGGATGGTACACGGCAGGTTGCGGACCGTCGTTGATTGCAGTCAACGTGAAGGCAAAAGCGTCAAGCGGGAGAAACGATGCCTACTCGGCCCATTCGGCATCGGCGGTGAAGGCGATGGTCAGCCAGCGATTGGCCCCCTCGCCGCCGATCCGGTCTCCGATATCGTCGCGCAGCGCGTCCCATTCCTCGATCGTCTTGGCGGGCAGCCCCTCGGGCACGATGAAGTAGAGCTCGACCTCGGTCGCCCTTCCGACGCGCGCGACATAGGCGCGGTAGGAGAGGAAGCCAAGGCGCTTGACGGTCTCCGACGCCACCTGGTCGACATGCTCCTGCAGATCGACGGGCGCGATTAGCAGCACCTCGCTGAGCGCCTTCCAGATCGTGCCGATCGGCAGCGGGATCATTACAAGGCAGACGAGGCCGAGCACCACGGGGTCGACATATCGGGCGATCCAGGCCATCGGCGTCGGCAGCACCGCAAGACCGATCACGAAGGCCACAAGCAGTGCGAACGCGATACCGCCGGACATGATCCAGGCCTTGATATCGAGCGCGATGAAATCGGACTTCAGGCTGCGGTTCAACGCAATGCCGATCGACGCCATGACCACACAGACGACAAGCGTGGCGCCGGAATAGACGATCGCGGCGCCGAAATGCAGCTCGTGCCCGCCATTGATGACGCTGATGACCGCATTGATCAGCGCGTAGACGGCGACGGTCATCAGCAGGCAACCGTTGAGCAGAAGCACGATGGGCTCCAGATGCCAGAAGCCCATGGTGAAGCGATTGCGGATGCGGCCGGACTTGGCATTGTTCTCCGCCGACCGCACGATCAGGCTCGACACCCAGAGCGCAAGCCCGGTCATCGCCGCATCGGCCAGCGAATAGACGCCATCGAAGGCGATGGAAAATGAGCCCGAGATGATGCCGAAGACGATGCCAAGAGCCGCCACCACGACGGTCGCCACGATCGATATGGTCAAAAAGCGCTGCTCGTTCCGCATCCTTGTCTCCGCTGGCTTCCATCTCATTTTAGCGCGTTCACACGAATGGTGAAGGCTTCAGGCGTGGCGACGTACTACGCATTGATCCGGATTGCGAGCCTTGCGGATTGGGAAGAGGATGCCGATGGCCGCACAAACCGGGACGCAACCCCGGACCGTCCGACGGCTATCGTCCACAGCGGTAAACCGATCTTCGGGAGGGATTTCATGGCAACCTCGCAGAACGGCAAAAGCCTCGGGCTCGCCGCCTGTACCGCCATCGTCGTCGGCAACATGGTCGGGTCCGGCTTTTATCTGTCGCCGGCCGCCGTCGCGCCCTATGGCAATCTGGCGATCCTGGTGTGGATGATCATGGGCGCAGGCGCCATCTGCCTTGGCCTCACCTTCGCGCGGCTTGCCGGCATGGTGCCGGCCGTCGGGGGGCCCTATGCCTATACGCGGCTTGCCTATGGCGATTTCGCCGGCTTCCTCATCGCCTGGGGCTACTGGATCTCGATCTGGTCGTCGCTCCCCGTCATCGCCATCGCCTTTACCGGCGTGATGATCGATCTCTTCCCCACGTTCGGCAATCGGCTCACCGCAACCATCCTGACACTCGGCGTCATCTGGGCGATCGTGCTCGTCAACCTGCGCGGCGTCCATGCGGCCGGGCTCTTCGCGCAGGTGACGACCTATGCCAAGCTCATCCCCTTCGGCGCCGTCGCCATCATTGGTCTCCTCTATATCGACACCTCGCATTTCGCTGAGTTCAACCCGAGTGGCCAGTCGCTGCTGCAATCCTTCGCGGCCCTGGCGCCGCTGACCATGTTTGCTTATCTGGGTCTGGAATCGGCCACTGTTCCCGCTGGCGATGTCCGAGACGCGCGCCGAACAATCCCCCGTTCGACCGTGCTCGGTATCTCCATCGCCGCGGCTCTTTATGTGCTTGGCACCGTCGTCGTGATGGGCGTCGTGCCGCGCCCGCAACTCATCCACTCCGTCGCCCCCTTCTCGGAAGCGGCGGGGCTGATGTGGGGGCGTGGCGGCGAATTGGCGATCTCGATCGCGGTGGTGATCTCCTCGATCGGCGCGCTGAACGGCTGGACGCTGCTGATGGGACAGGTGCCGATGGCCGCCGCCCGCGACGGCCTCTTTCCGCCGCTTTTCGCCCGCCTCTCCCGCCGTGGCGTTCCTGCCATCGGCATGGTCGTCTCGGCCACCTTCGCGACCCTGCTCGTCCTCGTCCAGGCGGTCGGCTCCGATAGCTTTGCGGCGGTCTACCGGCTGATGGTCGGGCTGAGCACGATGACGGCGGTCGTCCCCTACGCCTTCTGCGCGCTCGCCGGCACCCTTGTCGCATCGCGGCTGAGCAACGGTCAGAAGACGCCTCGCGTCACCATCATCGAATTGATCGCCTTCCTCTTCGCCATGTTCACGCTCTATGGCTCGGGCGCCGAGCCGGTGCTTTATGGCATGGTCCTCCTGATGCTCGGCATTCCCGTCTATGTCTGGCAAAGGCGAAACGGCGATGTCGCGCGCACGCAAGCCGTCGAAACGCAAAACGGGGCGCCGATACGCCCCGCTGCCTCTCTCTGATCTCTGCCTCTTCCGGTCCCGACCGCTCAGCCGTGCCAGCTGAGCCCACCGAAGCGGCCATCGATGATCGTGCCCAATTCGCCCCGCACCATGCCTGCGATATCCGCAAGCGCCCCGATCGCCGCAGCCTTGCCTGTCGTCTCGGCGAAATGGCAGGCGGCATCGACCTTCGGGCCCATGGAGCCCGCCGGAAAATCGAACTGCTTCATGTCGCCAGGGCGGGCCTTGTGGATCGCCTTTTGCGACGGCTTGCCCCAGTCGAGGCAGACGGCGGGCGCATCGGTCGCCATGATCAACAGATCAGCGCCGATCTCGCGCGCCAACAATTCAGAGCAGAGATCCTTGTCGATGACAGCTTCGACGCCAACCAGGTGACGCTCCTTGCCCTTATCGTACATGGTCGGTATCCCGCCGCCACCGGCGCAGATGACGATGGTGCGCTGCTCGAGCAGCCAGCGCACCGGCCGGATCTCGAAGATGCGCTTGGGAAGCGGTGAGGCAACGACCCGTCGCCACTTGTCGCCATCCTGCTTGAACACCCAGTTCTTTTCCGAACGGATACGATCGGCATCCGCCTTCTCGTAAACAGGGCCGACGAACTTGGTTGGGTTCGTGAAGCCCGGATCATCGGCATCGACCTCGACCATGGTGAGCAGCGTCGCCAGTGGCTGCTCGAAGGGCAACACGTTGCCGAGTTCCTGTTCCAGCATGTAGCCAATCATTCCCTCCGTCTCGGCGCCGAGCACGTCGAGCGGATAGGCCTCATCCGGCTTGTAGGCAGCACCCTGCAGCGCAAGCAAGCCGACCTGCGGCCCGTTGCCATGGGTGATGATCAGCTGATGCTCGGCGGCCAGCGGCGCGATCGCCTCGGCCGCCACCCGCGTATTGCGTCTCTGGACATCCGCGGTCATCGCTTCCCCGCGCCGGAGAAGAGCGTTGCCGCCAAGCGCGATGACGATCCGCATCCTAGTCTCCCAATGTCGCGACAAGCAGCGCCTTGATCGTGTGCAGCCGGTTTTCCGCCTGCTCGAAGGCCACATTGGCCTCAGATTCGAACACTTCGCCGGTCACTTCCAGGCCGTTGCTCATGCCGTAATCTTCGGCGATCTGCTTGCCCAGTGTCGTTTCCGTGTCGTGGAAGGCCGGCAGGCAGTGCATGAACTTGGTCTGCGGATTGCCGCTCGCCTTCATCAGTTCTTCGTTGACCTGATAGGGCGTCAACAGCTTGATGCGCTCGCGCCAGACGTCCTTCGGCTCGCCCATCGACACCCAGACATCAGTGTGGATGAAATCGACGCCCTTCACCGCCTCCTTCGGATCGTCGGTGATTAGAAGCCGCGCGCCGGATCGCTCCTGCAATTCCCTCGCGATCTTGATGTATTCCTCGGCCGGCCAAAGCGATTTCGGCCCGCAGATCCGGACATCCATGCCCATCAGGCAGCCAACGATCAGCAGCGAATGGCCCATGTTCGAGCGCGTGTCGCCGATATAGGCGTACTTAATGTCGGCGATCGGCTTGTCGGCATGTTCGCGCATGGTCATGACGTCGGCGATCATCTGCGTCGGATGATATTCGTCCGTCAGGCCGTTATAGACGGGCACGCCGGCATAGCGCGCCAGCGTCTCCACCCCATGCTGCGCCGAACCGCGATATTCGATCGCGTCATACATGCGGCCAAGCACGCGCGCCGTGTCCTTGAAGGATTCCTTGTGGCCGATCTGCGAGCCGGACGGGTCGAGATAGGTGACATTCGCGCCCTGGTCCGAGCAGGCGACCTCGAAGGCGCACCGGGTGCGCGTCGAGGTCTTTTCGAAGATCAGGCAGATCTCCTTGCCCTTCAGGTGCTGCTGCTCGGTGCGGGCATATTTGGCCCGCTTCAGATCGCGCGCGAGATCGAGAAGATAACGGAATTCACGTGGCGTATAATCCTGCACGGTCAGAAGCGAACGGTTGCGCAGATTGAAGCTCATGGTCTTGCTCCGTAGGGCTGTTTCAGGATGTCTGCTGTCAATAGGCGGGGTCGCGCCAGATCGGGCATGTCATGCAATGCCCGCCGCCACGACCGCGGCCGAGTTCTGAACCGCGAACGGTGATGACCTCGATGCCCGCCTTGCGAAGAAGCGTGTTGGTGTAGGTGTTGCGGTCGTAGCCAACCACGACGCCGGGCTCGAGGGCGACAACGTTGTTGCCGTCATCCCATTGCTCGCGCTCGGCCTGGTAAGCGTTCCCGCCTGTTTCCACGACCCTGAGCTTGCCGACACCGAGCGCCTTGGCGACGATATCGAGCATCGGCTCCGTCTCGGGATGAATGTCGAAATTGCCGTCGTCATCCGTCTGCACCATGCTGTAGCAACGGATCTGATCGACGACCTCGGCAAACAGTGTCACCACATCGCGGTCGCAGAAGCTGAAGACCGTGTCGAGGTGCATCGCCGCCCGGCTCTTCGGCATCAGGCAGCCGATAACCCTGGTGACCGCCTTGTTCTTGAACAGCGCGCGCGCGACCTGGCCGACCGCCTGATAGGTGGTGCGCTCGCCCATGCCGATCAGCACGGTTCCATTGCCGATCGGCATCACATCGCCGCCCTCGATCGAGGCATTGGCGAAATCCTCGTCGCTATCGCCCCACCAGATCTTGAAATCGCCGTCGCGAAACGTCGGGTGAAACTTGTAGACCGCGCGCTGGATCAGCGTCTCGGGCTGCCGCGCCGGCCAGAACATCGGATTGCAGGTCACGCCATTATAGATCCAGCAGGAGGGATCGCGCTGGAAGAGCGTGTTCGGGATGGGCGGAATGACGAACTCGGTCTCCGACAGCGCGCTCAGCATCAGCGTCTTCGCCTTGACGTCGGGAAGGTCGGAGATGGCGATACCGCCGATCATGAAGGCCGCGAGCTGTGTCGCCGGCATCTCGTCGAGCCAGGGCCGCACCGCCTCGGCGATCTGCGAGCCGAGCACATTCGGGGTGATACGGCGATCGAGCACGAAGTCGCGCGCCGGCTTGTCGGCGAGCGTCTGCGCCAGCATGTCGTGCAACTCGAGAACCTCGACGCCGCGCTCCTGCATCTTGAGCACGAAGTCGTAGTGATCCTTCTGCGCCTCGTGAACCCAAAGCACGTCGTCGAAGAGAAGATCATGGCAATTGCCCGGCGTCAGCCGCTGGTGGGCGAGCGACGGTCGGCAGACCATCACCGTTCTGAGCTTCCCGACTTCCGAATGAACCCCAAAACCGCGCATCGCGCTCTCCTCCAAGCTGCCTGGGATAGCGATCGCCCTGCTACCCACGGATGAGATCAGCCTAACGGGACGGGTTCGGCCGTGTCATTGATCGCAAGCAATGCGCGAAGCGGTATTGCTGGTCAGCAGGCCATCGCGAAGGCCACGATCATTCCACGTAGAAGACCAGATTGCCGTTGCGCGCCCGCGTGACCCACTCGATATCATCAGGCGTCAGCTTCTTCGCCCTTAGCTGTTCGACCAGCCACTTGTTGGACCGCGCAGCCGCCCGAACGGCTTTCACCTCATCCGGCTTGCCCGGCTGATGCAGCGCGCCGGTTTCGATCGCCGTGCGATAGCTCACGACCGAGAACCGCTTGCCGTGATAGGCCTTCACCGCATCGGGCAGGTTTTCGGCCCAGTTCATGCGGCGATATTCCTTGCGATCCTGCTGCGCACCGACAGGTGCCGCCATCACGGCGGCGATCGCAATGCCTGTCGCAAGAACCAGCTTTCTCATCGTAGGGGCTCCATTGAGAATTAGGGGCGCGAATTGGGGAAAGTCGCGCGACAATAGGCCGTTCGGTGGGAAGAGGCATTGAGCCGGATCAACGCATCCAAGCGCTTGGGACCTCCGACACCAATGTTTTCAACGTGTCGGCTACCACAGATGTTACGCGATGCTACGCCTGAAGAGCGCGGTGTAGTGGTAATATACAGTTAGGTAGAGGGTGGATTGGGAGAGTTTACTCGATGGCGAATGACCTGACCGTGCACCTCGTCGACGACCAGGAGATACCGCGGCGATCCCTGACGTTCCTGCTGATATCCTCGGGCTTCGCGGTTCGCGCCTATGAGAGCGCGTCGGCGTTTCTGGATCAGTTGCCCGTCTCCGGCAGGGCATGCCTCGTCAAGGTCACGCGCATGTCCTGCACGGACGGGCTGCAACTGCTGGAGCGGCTGAATGCGCTCAACGCAAACATCCCCACGATCCTCGTCGGCGGCGACGGAGACGTGGAGACGGCGGTGCAGGCGATGAAGGCGGGCGCGGCCGATTTCATCAAGAAGCCGTTCGAGGACCAGGCGCTGATCGCCGCGATAAACCAGGCCACATCGCGGCGAACGCCTCCCGCGCCGACGCCTGTCGATACCGAAACGGTCGCCAACAGGATGCGGCAGCTGACAGACCGGGAACACCAGGTTCTGGCCGCTGTTCTTGATGGTCTGCAGAACAAGATGATCGCCTTCAACCTCGGCATCAGCGCCCGCACCGTCGAGGTTCATCGCGCCAACGTCATGGCGAAAATGGAGGCGCGCAACTTGGCGGAACTGCTGCGCATGGTCTTGACGTCAGGCGGCATGCCGCAACCCGCAGCACCTCGCGGCCCGGCTCTACCAGCGGTACCGGTCAGGCTACTTTAAGCTGCGTTCGACAAAGCCATTGAAACCACACATGGATATGGGATATGCTCTATTAGTAGGGACTAAAGATGATTGCGTGATCGTGTCGGAGGGGCATCATGAGTAGCGCAAAGGTCGAGTTTTCGGGCGAACCAGGACCTAAACCGGACGATATCCTCCAGCAACTCGAGCGTGTTCTCGCCAGCGACGAGTTTCACTCCCCCGAGCGTGGCCGGAAGTTCCTGCGCTTCGTGGTCACCGAAACCCTCGAGGGACGCGCCCAGTTCCTCAAGGCCTTCACCATCGCCAATGAAATCTTCGGCAGGCAGAGTTCCTTCGACGCCCAGAATGACCCCGTCGTCAGGATAGAAGCCGGCCGCATTCGCCGTGGCCTCGAGCGCTATTATCTCGTCGCCGGGCAGTCCGATCCGATCGTGATCACCATACCCAAGGGCGGCTACGTCCCGCATTTCGATTATGTCGAACCATCGCATCCATCCGCCGATCCGGCCCCTCGTTCCGAGCCAGCGACGACACGCGCACCGGCCGATCGCAAGACACGAGATACCAGATCATTCGCCGCGCTTGCCGTTGGCGCAACACTCCTGATCGCCGCGACCGCCGGTTACCTCCTTTGGCCGGCGGGCTTGCTGAACGGCCGGGCCGGAACGCAGCATTCGCCGGTCGCCGAAACCTCCAGCCCGATGATCGTCGTCGAAAACTTCCAATCGGATGGGGAGGAAGGCGCGACCGCCGATATCGCCCAGGGGTTGAGGGATGAGATCATCGGCCAGCTCGCAACCTTCGACGACATCATCGTCGTCGCCGACCCATCGAGGGCCAAGGACGGCAACCTGCACGGCTTTGCCTTGCAGGGCAGCGTTCAGCGCGACGGCAACAGGCTGCGCTCCATATCGAGGCTGATCCGCCGCTCGGATGCGGCTGTCATCTGGGCGAACAATTACGACGCCGATCTTGGTGCCAAGAGCATCCTGCAGATTCAGGCCGATATCGGACAGGATATCGCGGTGTCGGTGGCCCAGCCCTACGGCGCGATCTTCGTCACCGATACCGACAAGATCGCCGAACCGTCCTTGAGCGAAATGGGCGGCGCCTACGACTGCACGCTCGCCTATTACAGCTATCGCCGGGCAATGGATGCAAAAAGCCATGCCGCCGCCCGCGATTGTCTTCTTCGCGCAACCGAGCGCTTCCCTGATAACGCCACCTCCTGGGCACTGCTGTCGCTCGTCTATCTCGATGAAATCCGGTTCCGCTACAAGCTCGGCGCGCAGCCATCACCCGAGACCATGACGCTGGCGACCAAGGCAGCCGAGCGCGCAACGACAATCGCTCCAAGCAATACCCGTGCGCTGCAGGCGGCGATGCTGGTGAGCTTCTTCACCAACGATATCGACAAGGCGCTGAAACTCGGCGCCGCCGCCTATGCCGCCAACGCCAACGACACCGAGGTCGCCGGCGAATACGGCTTGAGGCTCGCCATGTCCGGCAAGTGGCAATCCGGCTGCGAACTCGTCTCCCGCGCCGTCAACAAGGATGCCGGCCCCAAGGGATATTACGAAGTCGGCATGGCGCTCTGCGCATATATGCGTGGGGACCTGCAGGCCGCCGAGCTTTGGTCGCGCATGTCTGACCTGGAATACAACCCGATGCACCGCCTCGTTCTGCTCTCCATCCTTGGAGCGGAAGGCAAGACCGAAGAAGCCGCGCAACTGAGAGACTGGCTGAACGCCCACGCGCCCGAGATGATGAAGAACGTCCGTGAGGAAGTATCCCGGCGTCTGCAGCGCCCGGAAGATCTTGAGCGGATGCTGACCGGGCTGCGCGCGGTGGGCGTCGGCAACGAGATGGCCGGCCTCAGCGCCGAACGCCCGAAAGTGAACGGCCCAAAGTGAACCGACAAAAGCGCGGCCGACCAGCCGGACATTGCTAGCGCCGCTGCGACGCATCCTTGATTTCGCTGATCGCAGCGATATCCTTGACGACACGCGTCCCGATCGCGTCCTGCAGATCGAAGACGTTCTGCCCGGTGGTGTCGTGATCGAACCGCTTGGCCCATATCACCCGCCCGTCGGCGCTGCGGATCAACCGCAGCTGCACATGCAGCGCATCGTCCTCGAAGGTGACATTGCCCTGCAACGCAAACACCGCGTTCCCCACCGCGTCCGCGGGGGAAGAACTGGCGGGTGTCATGACAACGACGCCATCGAGCTTCGTCAGCTGCGAGATGATCTGGTCGTTCAATCCCCTGGCAATCTCCGCCCCACCCGACGGAGCGCCGAGGACAGCAAGCGGCTCGACGATAACACGCGCACCGCCTGCCTGATCCCGCGCCGCCGGCGGTCGGTTGGGCGCCGGCGCAAGATACTCCTCAAGCGGACGAATGAGCGCCAGCATGGCAAGCGCCGCGAAGACGGCGGGAACGCCGACCGGCACCAGAAGATCGCGATAGCCGAGCTTGCGCCCACTCCGCCCCGGCCGCGCCGAGCCGCTCGCCTCGCCGGAACCCGTGGCCGGCCCGTTCACCGCTCCCTGGTCCACGGGCCGCCGCTCGAAACGCGGCGCGTAATGTCCCTTCGGAATGGTGATATGCACGGGGTCGCCGCTTCCGCAGACGAGGTAATATCGCTCCAGCGCACGCCGGATGCGGCCGGCCTCGATCCTGACAACAGGATCGCTCTGCGCATCGAAATCCGCGCCGCGGCCGAACACCGCCTGCGCGATATTATAGGCCGTCAGCCGCTCGGCCCGACCATCGACCGCCTCTTCGACAACGTATCGCAGGAAACGACGACCGCGATCCGGCGCCTGGAACTCGCGACTTCTCAAGATCCGCTCGAGCTGCTCGATGATCTCGGCACGGTTCTGTTCGGCGTCGCGGTTCTCGCCGTCGCTCGCTGCCATCGATCCCTCCTGCGGAAAGACCCGGTCGTTTTGTGGGGCTTGGATTTTCACCTTGGGCGGTTATACACCCCGGGCGCGAGGAGAGCTTCCGTAGCACTACGTAAGGGGAATTTCGAATGTGCCGCGCCACCCGATTTGCCTATTCTGTGGGGAATGGAGGGAGATACGATGTTGCATGTTCACGATCTGCGACAGGAGCCTATCCAAGTCCCCACGCGCCCACGCGCCTTCGAGCCTGCCGACCAGACGATCAGGCTGAAACAGGACCAGATCGTCTATAGCGAGGGCCAGAAGGTGCTCGCCTTCTACCAGGTGGAAGCCGGCGCGATCAGGATCTACCGGCTGATGCCTGACGGGCACCGGCACATCTTGTCCTTCTGCGCCAAGGGCGATTGGTTCGGCCTCGAACAGGGCGACTGCCGCGCCGACTTCGCCGAGGCCGTCTGCGAAGCAAGGATCCGCCCTTTCGCGACGACGGCAAACACAGCCCCCACGGGCAGCCTGCTCAACATCGCGCTCGCCAATCTGGCAAAGGCGCAGTCGCGGCAGCTGGCGATGATCGAGCAAAGCGCCTTGAAGCGCGTCGCCGTCTTCATCGAGGAGATGGCCGAGCGCCACCCCGGAGAGAGTGAGTTCGACCTGATGATGTGCCGCAGCGACGTCGCCGACTATCTCGGCCTGACCATCGAAACCGTGGCCCGCTCCTTCACCAAGCTGCGCGAGAGGCACATCATCCGCCTCAAGGGCAAGCTGCAGCGACGCGTGCAACTGATGGACAGAGACGCGCTCGCCGCCCTCACGCTCTAGGCCAGATCGCAAACGATATCGCACCGGAAAAACAGGAGATCTCGATGACAGATGTTGCGCTTCGACATTCGGCCGAACGGCTGGGTCCGACCCTGGCGATGGGCGCCGCCATGATCGCCCTGCCCTATCTCGCCGGCACAGCCACGGCTTACGCCGCGGATGATCCCTTGAAGAGCTTCCCCATCGTCATCCACTGCCAGCAGAAGGATACGACCCACATCTTCTACCTCTCCAGGGTCACCGACGCAGGTCTCGCAACCTACGTCGCCTCCGACCGCATCGCCGGCACCATCTCGCTCGACGGCCAGGCCAAGGCAGTCGTCGGCGGCGAAGGCGGCGGCAATTGCGTCGGCAAGACGCTCGCGGATCTCAGGGCTGCCCATCAGGCCTATGATTTGAAGCCGCAGTGAGAACAGCCCTGTGACGCGAGCCAAGTGACAGGAGCTAAGTGATGTCGGCCAAGTGATGCCATCAAAATGATGCCGGCCAAGCGATCCTAGCCACAGGGCTTCCGCGCCTCTCAAGCCGCCGCGTCGCGACCAGCGCCGGCGTCCATGATGCGCTCGAGCTGCTTCTCTCTATGCCGCGCTCCGCCCTACCCCGCGCACTGCACCAACCTCCGCCCTCCGCCGACAACAACCGGGCGTCGGCTTCGGCAATCTCGTTGCGGCTTGCCCTCTCGGGGTCGTCAGCGTTAGTCTCAGCCGACCATCTCAGCGATCCTTGCGCCATGAAAGGCCTCTCAAGAGTATCGCGCCGATGGGCACGTGGCTTGCGAGGAGACGCCGATGGACACCCCGACAATCGTCATCGACTATGCCGGGATCATCCAGACCTCGCTGGCGCCGGTCTTTCTGCTGGCAGGCACAGCAGCCTTCGTCGGCATCTACGCCACCCGCCTCGGGCGCGTCTCCGACCGGCTGAACGAGGTCGTCGAGAAGAACGAGCCCGACGATAAGCGAGAGCGGCAGCTGATCTATCTGCGCCGGCGCACGCTGGTGCTCGAAATCGCCGTCATCCTCGGCGTCATCGCCGGCATCTGCACCTGCTGCGCGATCCTCAATTTGTTATCCGGCGCGCTTGCCATCCGCATCCGCCCGCTGAACCTCGTCTGGTTCTTCGGCAGCGCCATCGTCGCCCTAATGCTCTCGCTCATTGCCTTCCTGATGGAACTGCTCGCCGCCGGCCGCAGCATCCTGCTGCAGATCCGCGAAAACCGGCGTCCGAAGGTGGGTCGATAGATCTTTAGTGTTTGTTTTGGGAAAGAAGGATTTGGTTGCGGGGGCAGGATTTGAACCTGCGGCCTTCAGGTTATGAGCCTGACGAGCTACCGGGCTGCTCCACCCCGCGTCCTCAAGGTGAGGCGCTTGCGCCTCATCCTGACATCGACGAACCGCTTAGCGGTTTGTCGTTCTGCCGGGGCAACTGCGAAGCGGTTGCGCCCGTACGACGTTTCCGTCGTCATGCCGGAGCAAAACCCTATGGGTTTTGTTCCTGTAAGGGACGCACCATTGTTTCAGGTGCATCGCCATTCATTTTGCTCTGCATTTCGGCCTTTGGAAAGCAGAAAGGACCGCTTTAGGCGGCCCTTTTGTTTCGGCCTTGGCCGTTTGTCGTGATGAGAAGATTTGTTGTTGCGTTTAGCAGACCTGGCAGCGACCGACTCTCCCGCGTCTTAAGACGAAGTACCATAGGCGCAGGGGCGTTTCACGGCCGTGTTCGGAATGGGAACGGGTGCAGCCGCCCCGCCATAACCACCAGGTCAGCGAAGTTTTAGTCTTGAACACGCCTTGGCGTCATCTGTTTGATGAGCATAAGCAATGAGAACAATTAAGCCGATCGAGCTATTAGTAACGGTAAGCTTCACACATTGCTGCGCTTCCACACCCGTCCTATCAACGTGGTCGTCTTCCACGGCTCTGATAGGGAATACTCGTTTTCAGGTTGGTTTCCCGCTTAGATGCCTTCAGCGGTTATCCATTCCATATGTAGCTACCCTGCTATGCCGTTGGCACGACAACAGGTCCACCAGAGATATGTCCATCCCGGTCCTCTCGTACTAGGGACAGATCCTGTCAATATTCCTACACCCACGGCAGATAGGGACCGAACTGTCTCACGACGTTCTGAACCCAGCTCACGTACCGCTTTAATTGGCGAACAGCCAAACCCTTGGGACCTGCTCCAGCCCCAGGATGCGATGAGCCGACATCGAGGTGCCAAACAACCCCGTCGATATGGACTCTTGGGGGTCATCAGCCTGTTATCCCCGGCGTACCTTTTATCCGTTGAGCGATGGCCCTTCCACGCGGGACCACCGGATCACTATGACCGACTTTCGTCTCTGCTCGACTTGTCAGTCTCGCAGTCAGGCGGGCTTATGCCATTGCACTCGACGACCGATTTCCGACCGGTCTGAGCCCACCATCGCGCGCCTCCGTTACTCTTTCGGAGGCGACCGCCCCAGTCAAACTACCCACCATACACTGTCCCGGATCCGGATAACGGACCGCGGTTAGACATCCATGACGATAAGGGTGGTATTTCAAGGATGGCTCCACAGAAACTGGCGTCCCTGCTTCAAAGCCTACCACCTATCCTACACATGCCGACACGAATGCCAGTGTAAAGCTATAGTAAAGGTGCACGGGGTCTTTCCGTCTGACCGCAGGAACCCCGCATCTTCACGGGGAATTCAATTTCACTGAGTCTATGTTGGAGACAGCGGGGAAGTCGTTACGCCATTCGTGCAGGTCGGAACTTACCCGACAAGGAATTTCGCTACCTTAGGACCGTTATAGTTACGGCCGCCGTTTACTGGGGCTTCAGTTCAAAGCTTGCACCTCTCCCTTTAACCTTCCAGCACCGGGCAGGCGTCAGACCCTATACGTCGTCTTGCGACTTCGCAGAGCCCTGTGTTTTTGATAAACAGTCGCTACCCCCTGGTCTGTGCCACCCCATCTCAGTTGCCTAAAATGGGGTCACGCTTCTTCCGAAGTTACGCGTGCAATTTGCCGAGTTCCTTCAACATAGTTCTCTCAAGCGCCTTGGTATACTCTACCTGACCACCTGTGTCGGTTTCGGGTACGGTCTATAATGATGGAGCTATTTCCTGGAACCGCTTCCCTGCACCCACAATCCAATAAGTGAATACAAGTTACGCAATCCGTCACTACCACCAGGCCCACGAATATTAACGTGGTTCCCATCGACTACGCGTTTCCGCCTCGCCTTAGGGGCCGGCTAACCCTGCTCAGATTAACTTTAAGCAG
Organism: Rhizobium sp. 01N48; assembly: GCF_056399145.1. Taxonomy (NCBI): domain Bacteria; kingdom Pseudomonadati; phylum Pseudomonadota; class Alphaproteobacteria; order Hyphomicrobiales; family Rhizobiaceae; genus Rhizobium; species Rhizobium sp. 01N48. The sequence continues at coordinate 1,484 of NZ_JBFTQT010000010.1, read as the reverse complement.
GAACCCTTGGTCTTTCGGCGAGAGGGTCTCTCACCCTCTTTATCGTTACTCATGTCAACATTCGCACTTCCGATACCTCCAGGATGTCTCACGACTGTCCCTTCACAGGCTTACGGAACGCTCCGCTACCACTTGCATTACTGCAAATCCTCAGCTTCGGTGCATGGCTTCAGCCCCGTTACATTTTCGGCGCAAAGACCCTTATTTAGACCAGTGAGCTGTTACGCTTTCTTTAAATGATGGCTGCTTCTAAGCCAACATCCTGGTTGTTTTGGGATCCTCACATCCTTTCCCACTTAGCCATGACTTGGGGACCTTAGCTGGAGGTTAGGGTTGTTGCCCTTTTCACGACGGACGTTAGCACCCGCCGTGTGTCTGCCGAGTAGTACTCCCGGGTATTCGGAGTTTGGTTAGGATCAGTAAGACGGTGAGTCCCCATAGCCCATCCAGTGCTCTACCCCCCGGGGTATTCGCTCGACGCTCTACCTAAATAGATTTCGCGGAGAACCAGCTATTTCCGAGTTTGATTGGCCTTTCACCCCTAACCACAAGTCATCCCAATCTATTGCAACAGATGCGGGTTCGGTCCTCCAGTTGGTGTTACCCAACCTTCAACCTGCTCATGGCTAGATCACTCGGTTTCGGGTCTAATGCAACAAACTAAATCGCCCTATTCAGACTCGCTTTCGCTTCGCCTACACCTACCGGCTTAAGCTTGCTTGTTACACTAAGTCGTTGACCCATTATACAAAAGGTACGCCGTCACCCTTTCAGGCTCCGACTGTTTGTAGGCATCCGGTTTCAGGTTCTATTTCACTCCCCTTGTCGGGGTGCTTTTCACCTTTCCCTCACGGTACTTGTTCGCTATCGGTCATGCACGAGTACTTAGGCTTGGATAGTGGTCTACCCATGTTCAGACAGGGTTTCACGTGCCCCGCCCTACTCTAGGACAATGAGTGTTCTACGCGTACGGGGCTATCACCCGCTACGGCCCAACTTTCCAGAAGGTTCCGCTTTATTCCTCATTGCCACTGGCCTGGTCCGCGTTCGCTCGCCACTACTTGCGGAGTCTCGGTTGATGTCCTTTCCTTCGGGTACTTAGATGTTTCAGTTCCCCGAGTTCGCTTCTTACACCCTATTTTATTCAGGTGTAGATACCTTATCACAATACCTAGAAACCTGTTTTGTCCTCACGGCCAAAGGCCTGCGGACGGCGCGGCCCAAAAGGACCGACGGGCCTTGCCCTACGAAGGAAGTCCCTCGAAGGATCAAAGCCTACAAAACAGATTTTCTAGGTATTTAAGGTGGGTTTCCCCATTCGGATATCCATGGATCAAAGCTTATTCGCAGCTCCCCACGGCTTTTCGCAGCGTATCACGTCCTTCATCGCCTGTGCATGCCAAGGCATCCACCAAATGCCCTTACGACACTTAATCGTTCTCATTGCCAATGCTCATCATCTGGTTCCCGTTTCATCAGAAACG
>NZ_JBFTQT010000009.1:0-227580 GCF_056399145.1 Rhizobium sp. 01N48 | reverse complement strand
CCCTGGCGACTGTTCGGGTTCGATGGAACGACGGACCTGGCCCCGGCTCTGACGCGGGCTTTAACGCCCAAGGGGGTAGCGGGCTCCGGTCCGTCACCGCAGGGAGGAGCTAGATCCGATGCGGCAATCGTCAAGTTACAAGGGGGGTAATGCTGGCGCCAAGTCAGCTAGTTCAGCAAATCAAGACGGCCGAGCGTTCACCCAACCCATCAACCAATCCGCTTACCCAGCAAACCCAACAGCCGCCGGCCGCCCAAGCGCCTTGAACACGGTGCCCACAATCCCAGCTCGGTCGAGCCCGGCTTGCGCATTCATCACCTCGGGCTTTGCCTGCTCCACCCAGAGATCGGGCATCACGAGCGAGCGAGCCTTCAGCCCGTTGTCGAGCAGACCCTCGGTCGCCAGGAACTGCAGCACATGGCTGCCGAAGCCGCCGACGGCACCTTCTTCAACGGTGATCAGCATCTCGTGGTGACGCGCCAGCTGGCGGATCAGGTCGTGGTCGAGCGGCTTGGCGAAGCGCGCATCGGCGACCGTGGTCGAAAGGCCCGCGGCGTCGAGGTCTTCGGCCGCCAGCATGCAGTCCGCCAGGCGGGTGCCGAAGGAGAGCAGCGCCACCTTGGTGCCTTCCTTGACGATACGGCCCTTGCCGATCTGCAGGATTTCGCCGCGAACCGGCATCTCGACGCCCACGCCTTCACCGCGCGGATAGCGGAAGGAGATCGGGCCGGCATCATAGGCGGCTGCGGTACGCACCATGTGCTTCAGCTCCGCCTCGTCGGCGGCGGCCATGACGACGAAGCCAGGCAACGTGGCCAGGAAGGTCGTGTCGAACGAGCCCGCATGCGTCGGGCCGTCGGCGCCGACGAAGCCGGCGCGGTCGATCGGGAAGCGCACCGGCAAGCCCTGGATCGCCACATCGTGCACCACCTGGTCGAAGGCGCGCTGCAGGAAGGTCGAGTAAAGTGCTGTAAACGGCTTGTAACCTTCGGCGGCAAGTCCGGCTGCGAAGGTCACGGCATGTTGCTCGGCAATGCCGACGTCGAAACAGCGCGACGGAAACACGCTTGCCAGCTTGTCGAGACCCGTGCCGCTCGGCATGGCGGCGGTGATGCCGACGATCTTGTCGTCGAGCTCCGCTTCCTGCACCAGCGCCTCGGCAAACACATTGGTGTAGCTCGGCGCATTCGGCTTCACCTTCGCCTGCGCGCCGGTGATGACGTCGAACTTGTTGACGCCGTGATACTTGTCGGCGGCGGCTTCCGCCGGCGCGTAGCCCTTGCCCTTCTGCGTGACCACATGGATCAGCACCGGCCCATGCGCATTGTCTCGCACATTGCGCAGCACAGGCAGCAGGTGCTCGAAGGAGTGGCCGTCGATCGGCCCGATATGATAGAAACCCATCTCCTCGAACATGGTGCCGCCGGTCACGTAACCGCGCGCATGCTCGACGGCGCGGGTGATGGCGCGATCGACCGATTTGCCGAGATAGCTGGTCAGTTTCTTGCCGACCTCGCGCATGCCCATATAGGTGCGGCCAGAGGCCAGGCGCGCCAGGTAGGCGCTCATGGCGCCGGTCGGCGGCGCGATCGACATGTCGTTGTCGTTGAGGATGACGATCAGCCGCGCATCGAGCGCGCCGGCATTGTTGAGCGCCTCATAGGCCATGCCCGCCGACATCGCGCCGTCGCCGATCACCGCGATGACATTGCGCTTCGAGCCGGAAAGATCCGCCGCCACCGCCATGCCAAGGCCGGCCGAGATCGAGGTTGAGGAGTGTGCTGCGCCAAACGGGTCGTATTCGCTTTCGGCGCGGCGGGTAAAGCCCGAGAGCCCGCCTTCCTGGCGCAGCGTGCGGATGCGATCGCGACGGCCGGTCAGAATCTTGTGCGGATAACACTGGTGCCCGACATCGAAGATCAGCTTGTCGTCGGGCGTGTTGAAGACATTGTGGATGGCGATCGTCAATTCGACGACGCCGAGGCCGGCGCCCAGATGTCCGCCCGTCTTCGACACCGCATCGATCATCTCGTCGCGCACCTCGCGCGCAAGCTGCGGCAGGTCGCGATCCTCCAGCTTTCGGAGGTCGGCCGGATAAATGACCTTGTCCAGCAGCAGCGTCTTCGGCGGTTGTGTCACGGGAGGCACTCTTTCTTGTCGTTCTTGTTCTTGTCGTCTTTTCCAGGCGTTTTGGGGCACATAGCCTTTAGGCCATAAGTTGCGGTGAAAGAAGTCGATTTCAAGAACCGCAAGGATCCTTTCTAGAGGAGAACGCTACTCCGGCAAAGGGACGAATTCCTCTTCATCCCCCGGAACGATGTCGAAACGGCCGGTGCGCCACTCTTCCTTGGCCTTTTCGATCCGCTCTTTCGACGAGGAAACGAAGTTCCACCAGATGTAGCGCTTCGAGTTCAGCGCCGCCCCGCCGAACAGCATGAGATGACAGTCCTGGCTCCCGCCCTCAAGCGTGATCGCGTCCCCCGGACGGAAGACCAGCAGCTGATCGGCCGCGAATCGGTCGCCCGCGATCACCACCTCGCCCGACAGCACATAGATCGCCCGCTCCTCATGCACGGCGGCGAACGGGAATTTCGCGCCGGCATCGAGATTGATATCGGCATAAAGCGTGTCGGAAAACACGCTCACCGGCGAGGTCATGCCCTCGAACGCGCCGATCACCACCCGCCCGCGCACCCCGCGTTCGTCGATCACGGGCATCTCGCTCTTTTCCGTATGCGCGAAGGAGGGATCGATCTCCTCCTTGTCATCAGGCAGCGCCAGCCACGTCTGCAGCCCGGACATCAGGAGCGGATGGCCGCGCAGATTATCGGGCGTCCGCTCCGAATGCACGATACCGCGCCCCGCCGTCATCAGGTTGATATCGCCGGGCCGGATCACCTTCTCGGTCCCAAGGCTGTCGAGATGCCGGATCTCGCCGTCAAACAGATAGGTCACCGTCGACAGCCCGATATGCGGATGCGGCTTCACATCGAGCGCCTCGTCCGGCTTCAGGATCGCCGGCCCCATGCGATCGAAAAAGATAAACGGCCCCACCAGCCGCCGCTGCCTTGTCGGCAATGCGCGGCGCACCTGAAACCCGCCGATATCGCTGGTACGGGGGATGATCAGGTTCTCGATGGCGTCGCAGGCAAAGGCATCGCCGGGGAGGGGGTCTTTGCCGGGGAAGAAGGACATGGGTGTCTCCGTTGGCGAAAGTGGTGAGCTTATTTGTCGGCCGCTTCGTGAGCTTCGATCACCAATTCTATATCTCTGAGAAGTGGGTGAATATTCTTTTCAATCAGTTCCCAGATACGCGGCAGCATGACGTCTTCATAGTCGTGGCGAAGGATATTGCCTATGCCGCGTATCGCTTGCCAGTCGTGGCCGGGAAGCAGCTCTTCGGCGAAGCTGCCGAGTTTGACCGCAGCCTCCGAAATGCGCGAGATACAGCGCTCGCTTGCGTCCGCAGCCATCTCGTTGGCAACGAACTCAGCGTAGGTCATGCCTTCGGTATAGGCCAATATCTTTCGACTATTGTCGGTGATGTCGGCCAGACGGAGCCATGGTTTGCTAGAAGGCAACTTGGCGGTCTCTTTCGATCTCTTTGGCGAGGCGAGGCTTCTCGATCGGTTCCGAGATGACGTCGACAGGCCGGCCGGTGATATCTTCAAGTCTTTCTTTGAGACGATACAGTGTCCCGAAATATCCAAAGCCGGAATGCAGCACCTCGTCCGTAAGCTCAACGATGACATCGATGTCGGACTCCGCAGTCGCTTCGCCGCGGGCGACCGAGCCAAACAGCGAAAGCCCGAGAACGCCCTCAGCCCTGAGCGCGTCCTCATGCTTGCGAATGATCGCGATGACCTGGTCCTTGTCCATGCCGCCAATATAATCGACCTCTGCGACTTGGTCGAGACGCCGCCGTAACCGGCCGAGCCGCCCGCAGCGATCACATCGCCGTAAACCCGTTGTCGACGAACAGATGCGCGCCGTTGACGAAGCTCGACTCATCGCTCGCCAAATAAAGCGCCGCGCGTGCCACATCCTCCGGCTCGCCGATCCGCCCCTGCTGCGCCGCAATCGCGGCATCCGAGACATCGACACCGAGTTTCTGCAGGTCGGCCACTTCGCGCAGGCCGTGCGGCGTGCGGATGAAGCCGGGGCAGACCGCGTTGCAGCGGATGTTGCGGTCGCGGAATTCGACGGCGATCGCCCGCGCGAACATATGCACGGCGCCCTTGGTCGTGTCGTAGAGCACTTCCATCGGCGTCGCGGCGACTGCCGAGATCGACGAGGTGCAGACGATCGATCCACCGCCGGCCGCAATCATCTTCGGCAGCACCGCCTTGGTCATCAGGAACATCGAGCGCACGTTGACGGCATGCAGCCAGTCCCATTCCTCAAGCGTGGTCTCAAGGAACGGCTTGATGACGATCGTGCCGGCATGGTTGAAGAGCACGGTCACCGCGCCGTACCGCGCTTCGATGTCCGCGACCGTCGCGTTCACCGCCGTCTCGTCGGACACATCCGCCGTCCAGAAATCGGCCTCGCCACCTGCGGCGCGGATATCACGCACCGTCTCAGCCGCCGCGTCGCCATTGCGGTCGATGATCGCAACCTTCGCGCCCTCGGCCGCAAACAGCTTCGACGCCGCTCCGCCCATGCCGGTCGCCCCGCCCGAAATAATCGCGATCTTGCCCTTCAATCTATCCGTCATGCCGTCTCGTCCCCTCTGGTGTTTCGGGGATGATAGACCGCCATTTGGCGGATGGCCAAGGGGTTTAATGGGGTGTGAACAGGGAGGGTGCCATTGCCATTTTAGCGAGGCGCACGCAGTCGAACAAAGTCAGGTTCGCGGGCATCACACTTACCTCCCTCATTCCTGTGCTTGTCACAGGAATCCAGCCGACGCGCGTCCGCGCGGCGAAGAGAGCCTATTGCGATCAAGGACTTGATCGCGCTGGATCCCTGTGACGAGCACAGGGATGAGGGCGGAGTTGGGGCCGCGCACTACCGCTATACGCGCTCAAGCCCCGTCCAGCGGCTCCACCCCCTGCGGTTTTCCCGCGCGGTCGAGCCTGATCTTCTCAATCCGGTTCTCTGCAGCCGAGAGCAGCGTCTCGCAATGCTTCTTCAGCGCTTCGCCGCGCTCGTAGATCTCGATGGACTCGTCCAGCGCCACGTCGCCGCGTTCCAGCCGGGCGACGATGCTTTCGAGTTCGGCGACAGCCTTTTCGAAAGAGAGGCCGGAAACCTCCGGCTTGGCGTTGTCGGTCATGCTCAACCCTTCATCATTCTCAAAACATGCAGCCCGGCCGATTCGGCCAGGCCCTCCAGATCATAGCCGCCTTCCAGAAGGCTGACGACCCGGTTGCCGGCACTTTTGTCGGCCACTTCGAGCAGCCGCCCGGTCGCCCAGTCGAAGTCCTCGCCGACAAGGTTGATCTGCGCCAGCGGGTCGCGGTGATGCGCGTCGAAGCCGGCCGAAATGATGATGAGGTCGGGGCGGAAGTCGTTGAGCGCCGGCAGCACTCGGGATTTGAACGCCTCGCGGAAATGCTCGCTGCCGACATTGGGCGAAAGCGGCGCGTTGACGATCGTGTCGTGTGCGCCGGTTTCGTTCTTGGCGCCGCTGCCGGGATAGAGCGGCATCTGGTGCGTAGAGCAGAACAACACGGACGGATCGTCCCAGAAGATGTCCTGCGTGCCGTTGCCGTGGTGCACGTCCCAATCGACAATCGCGACGCGCTCGGCGCCGTGCCTAAGCTGGGCGTGGCGGGCGGCGATGGCGGCGTTGTTGAAGAAGCAGAAGCCCATCGCCTTGGACTTTTCGGCGTGGTGGCCGGGTGGCCTTGAAGCGACGAAGACATTGTCCGCCTTGCCTGTGAAGACGTCGTCGACCGCCGCCATCGCGCCGCCGATCCCCGTCAACGCCGCCTGCAGGCTTTTCGGGCTGGCATAGGTGTCGGCCTCGAGTTGGTTGATCTCGCCTTCTTCCTCCGGCACCTGCCGCATGACGGAAAAGAGATGCTCTTCCGGATGCGCCAGAAGCACGGCGTCTTCCGATGCCTGCGGCGCCTGCTGGCGGTCCAGCCGGTCGAAATGCGGATGCCCCAGCGCCACGTTCAGCGCCCGCAGCCGGTCGGATCGCTCGGGGTGGCCCTCGGGCGTGATGTGTTCCAGAAAGATCGGATGTTCGTAAAGGCGGGTGCTCATGCAATCACTCTATCTGCCGGCCTCGTCATGTTCCACAGCAGATGGGGTAGGGGCTCGCGATTTCAACAATCGTGCGCTGTCATACGCCTTTCGCGTTCATTTACATAATATTAGCAGGCGATTATTCTTGGGGGACTAAAGCAATTCCAGCAAAAGTGTAGCGCGGTTTTTCGTCCGGAATTGCGCAATAGCAAAGGCTGAGACTGGGGGAAATCGATGAACGCTGCGATGCGCTCCAACATTGTGCAGATCCACGTGCCGTTCCGCGATGTGGACATGAACGGCCAGATGTTCCTCGGCTCCTATATCTCCTATGCCGAATCCGCGCTGGCGAAATTCTGGTCCGAGCGACCCGACTTGGCGGACGAGCCACTCTATGTGGCGAGCAAGATCACCTGCATCCTGCATCGGCCTCTGCGCTACGACGAAATGGTGCTGTTTACCACTGCCGTCGACAAGATCGGCGTGCGCTCCGTCGGCTTCATCATCGCGGTGGATACGGGCGAAGAGCGCGCTGCCGAGGTCGAGATCGTCTGGCAGGCGCAGACGCGCGATGACAAGGCGCCGGTCCCGCTGCCTGAGGTGACGCGGGACTGGCTCTACGGTTTCATGAACTAGCTTTAGTTCTTGACGGGCAGCAGCGGATAGCCGGCCATGACCGCGCGGCCGACCAGTGCCGCAACGAAGGCCTTGATCACGTCACCGGGAATGAACGCCATCGAGCCGGTAAACGCAGCCTTGAGGCCGATCTGCGCGGCAAAGGCGAGATAGACGATGCCGAAGGCATAGAGCACGACGATCCCGCCCATCATGGCCGCGAAGAAGAAGCCGGTCAGCTGCATCCCGGCCGCCTGGCCGTGCTTCACCAGCCGTTCGCTGATATAACCGGTCGTGAAGGCGGCGAAGACCCAGCCGATCAGGAAGCCCGTGGTGGGTGCCGCAAATGCCGCCAGCCCGCCGCGACCGCCGGAGAGGACTGGCAGGCCGATGGCGACAAGCACCAGCACGATCAACACCGCCACCGTGCCGCGCCGGGCGCCGAGCACCACGCCGGCCATCATCACGCCAAGCGACTGCGCCGTGATCGGCACCGGAATGAAGCCGAGCGTGATCGGCGGCAGAATGCCGAGCGCGACGATGATGGCGGCAAACAGGGCGGACAGAACGAGGTCTCGGGTGCTCATGATGGCTCCGTGGTTCAATAGGTGCTAATTCACATGCCGCCGAATACCGCGCGCGTCAATCGCAGCCGCGATGTTATCAGCATCCTTCAGCGTCAGGATGATCAGCGGCACCAGCACGGTCGCCGGCCGCACCTTCAGCCCGCGCGCATGGTGCGCCTCGGCAATTGCGTGGTAACGGCCGATGATTTCAGGCACGAAGCGCACCACCAGCCCGACGGCAAGCCCGACATCGTCGGCCCGCACCAGGCCAAGCCGCTCCAGCGGTCGGGCGGCCAGCGTGATCTCGTCCATGAAGGCGGCGATCGTTGTGGTCGCGGTGACGCTCGCGGCAAACAGCATCAGCGCCGTCAGCCGAAGCAGCGCCACGACCGCGCCATGCCAGGGATTGAAGGCGAGGCTGAAAACGGCGACGATGAGAATGGTGAGAAGGATCGGCTTCAAGCGCGCAAGGGCTGCGCGAACCGGCATGCCGATGCCGAAATAGACGGCGCCGGTGGCGACGACGGCCACGGCCAGCAGCGCTATGTTGGCGGTGGTAAACAGCGCGATGCCGAGCACGGCAAGCACGATGAGCTTCACCCGCGCCGAGATCAGGTGCAGCCGGCTATTGCCCTCGACATAGAGCGATTGCATCAGGCCGCGAGCTCCCGGTAGCGGGCGATCGCCGCGGCGGCCGGCGCATCGGCTGCCAGTTGCCCCTGGTGAAACACCAGCACGCGCGGATAATCGGCGATCAGCTCCAGATCGTGGGTGATGACGATGGCGCTTTCGTGCAGGCTCTCGATCAGCCCCTGCACGAGGCCGCGGTTGCGCAGGTCGAGCTGGTTGGTCGGTTCGTCGAGAATGAGGATGTCGGGCCCGGTGGCGAGAACCGAACATAGGGCCGCCATCTGCAGTTCGCCACCGGAAAGCTCGTGCGCGCGCCGCTCGGCCAGATGCCCGGCGTTGAAGCGATCGAGCACCTCGGTCACCCTGGCCTCGATCGCGGCCTTCGCAAGCCCGCGGCTCTTCAGCCCGAAGGCGATATCATCGCGCACGACAGGCAGGATGATCTGGTTCTGCGGCGATTGGAAGATGAAGCCGACATCGCCGAGCGCTGCCTTCTCGTCCGACGTGTCGCGCCCGTTGACGATGACGCGGCCTGACGTCGGCTTGGTCAGCCCGTTGATCAGCCGCGCGAAGGTCGTCTTGCCGGAGCCGTTCAGCCCGATGATGGCGATGCGCTTTTCGGTGAGCTCGAGCGTCAGCGGCTGCAGCGCAGTCCGCGACCCGTAGCTGACGCCGGCGCTTTCGAAACGGATATTCACTGCGTCCCCCTGAGGTGAAGCGCCGTTCTATAAACGAATGCGGCCGGAGGGAAGATCAAAACGTGGGCTGTTGGAAGCCCATTGCATCCTCGCCCGAACCCGCCATATTCGGGTGGCTAGGAACATTTTCCGGATTATCATCGCTGCCATGACGAAGCTGATCTCCAATGCCGACGCCCGCCGCATCTTTCTGGCCAAGCAGGGCCTGAGTGCCCCGCCCAATCGCGTGCTCACCAAATCCGGCCTGCTGCAGCTGATCCACGATCTCGGCTTCGTGCAGATCGACAGCATCCAGTGGGTGGAGCGCGCCCATCACCAGATCCTCTTCTCGCGCAACCAGACCTACAAGCGCGAGCATCTGACGGCACTGCTCGAAAAGGATGGCGCGCTGTTCGAGCACTGGACGCACGACGCGTCCATCCTGCCGAGCAGCTACTTCCGCTATTGGAAGCACAAGTTCCGCCGCGAGGAGGAGGTCCTGGTGGATCGCTGGCGCAAATGGCGCGGCGAGGGCTTCGAGGACGCCTTCGACGAGACCTACGAGCGGGTGAGCCGCGACGGCGCCATCATGGCGCGCGAGATCAAGGCCGATGGCCACGTCTCCGGAGGCTGGTGGAACTGGCACCCCAACAAGACGGCGCTCGAATATTTCTGGCGCACCGGCAAGTTCGCCATCTCCGGCCGCTCGAATTTCCAGAAGGTCTATGATCTGGTCGAGCGCGTCATCCCGGCCGAGTTCCACGAGCCCGAGGTCAGCCGCGAGGAATTCGTGGATTGGGCCTGCCGCAGCGCGCTGACGAGGCTGGGCTTTGCCACCCATGGCGAGATAGCGGCCTTCTGGGCGCTGGTCTCGCCGGATGAGGCCAAGGGCTGGGTCGTCGCCCACCGCGATGAACTGACCGAGATCCTGATCGAGCCGGCACTGGGCGGCAAGCCGCGCCCCTCATGGGCCTTTACGGATTTCCTCGATACGCTCGACGAATACGCAGCAGCACCGCCGCGCATCCGGGTGCTCAGCCCCTTCGATCCGATGATCCGCGATCGCAACCGCACCGAACGCCTGTTCGGCTTCTTCTACCGCATCGAGATCTTTGTGCCCGAGCCCAAGCGGGAGTACGGCTATTACGTCTTTCCGCTGCTGGAAGGCGATCGCCTGATCGGCCGCATCGACATGAAGGCGGACCGCAAGAAGGGCTCGCTCGACGTCAAGCGCCTGTGGCTGGAGCCGGGCGTAAAACCCTCCGCCGGCCGCCTTGAAAAGCTCGCCGCAGAGCTCGATCGCGTCGCCCGGTTCGCCGGCGTGGAGCGGGTCGAGATGCTGGATGGTTGGCGCGGCTAAGCGATTGTCATCGTTGAGATAGTTCGTATTTTAGATGATTACCGCCTGTTAATCTTGACGGGGGTTTACCATGCTTCTTCGCGAACTTCTTAAGGACCGTTCGCCTACGATTGGAGCATGAAAACACGAGCGATCAGATACGCCGCATGGACGGCATGGAACAGCCTCGCCCGCAGGGTCAGAGCACTGATGCGTAACCGTCGCGACGCCCGCGCCGCGGCGACAGGTTCGATCGTTTCGTTGAGCGAACAGCGTGCGCGGATGAAGCCCGTTACCGTCAAGTCCGCCCTGATCGATGCGGTCTATTTCAGCCAGGAAGACGGCAGATTGCGTGTCTGCCTGAACAATGGCGAGGAACGCATGTTCGAAGGCGTGGCCGAAGCCCATGTCATCGCCATGGTGACGTCTGAATCGCCAGGCAAATATTACATGCAGAACGTCCGGACCCGCTTCAAGCGCATCGCCGCCTGATGACGGTTCAAACCGGCGGGCCTTACCCGCCGGCTGACGATATTATCAGGCTCAGCAGATCTCTGTTTCCGCGATCTTGATGCCGAAGCCTTCGAGGCCGACATAGTGGCGCTCGCTGCGGGTCAAGAGCTTGATCGAGCTGACGCCAAGATCCTTCAGGATCTGCGCGCCGAGACCGATTTCCAGCCATTCGCTTTCACGGTTCTGCGCTTCCGCATGGGCTTCGCGGCCCTGGCCCAGCGCCTTGCGGCCATTGTCCTGGTGACCGACGCCAACAGAACCTTCGCGCAGATAGACGATGACGCCGCGACCCTTCTCGGCGATCTTCTTCATGTAGTGATCGACGGAGCGCTTGCCGAACAGGTCATCCACCACGCTTTCCGTGTGCAGGCGCACCGGAATGTCGATGCCATCGCGGATATCGCCGAAGACGACGGCGAGATGCTGCATCGGATCCCAGGGCAGGGAGTAGCTGTGCGCCTTGGCCTTGCCGAACGGCGTCTCGACATCGAAGCTCGCCTGCAGCTGGATCAGCGTTTCCTTGCGCTGGCGATAGGCGATGAGGTCGGCGACGGAGACCAGTTTCAGGCCGTGCTCTTCGGCAAAGCTCGATACCTGCGGGCCGCGCATCACGCTGCCGGTGTCGTTGACCAACTCGCAGATCACGCCGATCGGCGGCAGGCCGGCGAGCTTGCAGAGATCGACGGCGGCCTCGGTATGGCCCGAGCGCATCAGCACGCCACCCTCGCGGGCGACCAGCGGGAAGATGTGGCCGGGACGCACGAAGTCGGAGGCGCCGACATTCGGGTTGGCGAGGTTGCGCACCGTCAGCGTGCGGTCGTCGGCGGAAATGCCCGTGGTCGTGCCGTGCTTGAAATCGACGGTGACGGTGAAGGCCGTCGTATGCGCGCTATCGTTCTCCGCGACCATGGCGTTGAGGCCGAGGCGCTTGGCTTCTTCCTTCGGCATCGGCGTGCAGACGATGCCCGAGGTATGGCGCACGATGAAGGCCATCTTTTCCGGCGTACAGTGAACAGCGGCAACGATAAGATCGCCTTCGTTCTCGCGGCCGTCGTCATCGACGACGACAACGATTTCGCCGGCCTCGAAGGCCCGGATAGCGTCTACGACGCGCTTCTGATCGTAAGGCATGGGAACGTTCCTATTTCAGCCGGCCGGTCTGGCCGCGGTCTCGAAGGTAGTGGTCGGCGATAGCGCAGGCGATCATCGCTTCGCCGATCGGCACGGCGCGGATGCCGACGCAGGGGTCGTGGCGACCCTTGGTGCGGATATCGACATTCTTGCCGTCGGCATCGATCGACTGGCGCTCGGTCAGGATCGACGAGGTCGGCTTGATCGCGAAGCGGGCAATGACAGGCTGACCGGTCGAAATGCCGCCAAGAATGCCGCCGGCATGATTGGACAGGAAAATCGGCTGGCCGTCATTGCCCATGCGCATTTCGTCGGCGTTTTCTTCACCGGTGATTTCGGCCGCCTCGAAGCCGTTGCCGATCTCGACGCCCTTGACGGCGTTGATCGACATCAGAAGCGACGCGATGTCCTGGTCGAGCTTGCCGTAGATCGGCGCGCCCAAACCGGCCGGAACGCCGTCGGCGACCACCTCGACCACGGCGCCGATCGACGAGCCCTTCTTGCGGATACCGTCGAGATACTCTTCCCAGACGGGCACGATCTCGGGATCCGGCGCGAAGAACGGGTTCTGGTCGACCTGGTCCCAATCCCAATTGTCGCGGTTGATCTTGTGTTTGCCGATCTGCACCAGCGCGCCGCGCACGCGAACGCCGGGAACGACCAGCCGCGCGATGCCGCCGGCCGCAACGCGTGCCGCTGTCTCGCGCGCAGACGAACGCCCGCCGCCGCGATAGTCGCGAATCCCGTATTTCAGATCATAGGTGTAGTCGGCATGGCCCGGCCGGTACTGGCGGGCGATCTCGCCGTAATCCTTGGAGCGCTGGTCGGTATTCTCGATCAGCATCGAAATCGGCGTGCCGGTCGAGATCATCGTCTCGCCGTCGGCATCGAACATCACGCCGGAGAGCACCTTGACGAGGTCATCCTCGCGGCGCTGCGTCACGAAGCGCGACTGGCCGGGCTTGCGCTTGTCGAGCCACACCTGAAGGTCTGCAAGCTTGAAACGCAGGCCGGGAGGGCAGCCGTCGACGACGCAGCCAAGCGCCGGTCCGTGGCTTTCGCCCCAGGTGGTTACGCGGAAGAGGTGACCGAATGTATTGTGTGACATATGCTCCGACCGGATCGCGCCGCCGGGCGTCCCCGGGCCGCGCCATTCTTTAAAAAGGCGCGACACTCATAGGCCAAAAGCCGAGAGGGCAAAAGGCTTTCTTTGCGCCAAACCGTCTCCATTGGGAAACGGTGTTTCCTCAAATCCGAGAACAACCGCGCAATGCCATACTACGAAGCGATGCGCCACGCCGTATGGGTGGCCGCTTCGGTGAAATCGTCGAAGGAGAGGGGGCGCGAGAAGGCGTAGCCCTGCAGCAGGTCGCAGCCGAGTTCGAGAAGCAGGCTGGCATGCGCGACGGTCTCGACGCCCTCGGCCACGGTCTCGACGCCGAGCGAGCGGGCGATGTCGATGATCGAGCGCACCAGCGCGCGTTCCTGCGCAGAGGTGATGATCGGCTGCACCAGCTGCCGGTCAATCTTCAGCCGCTTCGGCTTCAGCTTCAGAAGGCTGACGATTGAGGTGTGCCCCGTGCCGAAATCGTCGATCTCGATATCGATCCCGAGCGCCTTGATCTTATCGAGGTTCTCGGCGGCGACGTCCTCGCTCTCGTCGAGGAAGATCGATTCCACCAGCTCGAACGAGATCTCGCCCGGCCGGATCTGCAGCATGCGCAGCGAATCGGCCAGCGCATCGTCATGCAGGCGCCGGGCAGATACGTTGACCGAGACCTTGGGAACGGAAACGCCAAGCGCCGCCCACCGCATCTTGTCCTTCAGCGCGGTTTCGAGAACGATGCGGTCGAGCGTCTGCACGACGTTGATCTCTTCCGCGATCTTCAGGAACTTGTCAGGCGTCAGCAGACCGCGGGACGGATGCTGCCAGCGCACCAGCGCCTCGACGCCGGTCAGCTGCATGGTGCGGGCGCTGAACTGCGGCTGGTACCAGGTGGTGAACTCGCCGTTCTCGATGCCCGAGAGGATCTCGTCGGCCAGCCGCTTGTTGTTGATGATGTCGGCCTGCAGATTGTGATTGAAGAACTGGAACCGATTGCGGCCCTGGCTCTTGGCGCGGTAGAGCGCGATGTCGGCGTTGATCAGCACCTTGCGGGCATCGACGCGCATCCCGCTTGCCAGCGCAATCCCGATCGACACCCCGCAGCGGCAGGCAAACCCCTGGAAGTCGATCGGCTGGCGCATCTCCTCGACGATCCGGCCCGAGAGCGCCGACATCTCTGCGTCATTGGCATTGAGCGCCAGGATGACGAATTCGTCGCCGCCGATGCGCGCCACGATGTCGCTCGGCCGAATGCTGCGCGAGAGCACGCGGGAGGCATGCACCAGCATGGCGTCGCCCGCCGCGTGGCCCAGCGTGTCGTTGATCTCCTTGAAGCGGTCGAGGTCGATGTGCAGGATCGCGAACTTTTGCCTGGCGTGCTGGCCGGCCTCGGTCAGCTGCTCCAGCGCCTTGTCGAGCTTGCGGCGGTTGGCGAGCCCCGTCAGCGGATCGTGCAGCGAATTGTGCTCGATGCGGTTGTTGGCGAGTTCGAGCTCGATGTTCTTGCCGATCGCCTCGTCCTTCGCCGCCTTCAGCTCCGCCGTCATGAGCGCGTCTTCGGTGATGTCGAAGGCAACGCCGATGATCTTCAGCTGGCCGTTCGATGTCGCATGCACCTTTCCGGTCGAGCGCACATAGCGCATCGTCCCGTCCTCAGTCGGCACGCGACAGACGACGGTATGGGTATCGCCGACCTTCTTGAAGTACCGCGCGCTTTCGATCGCCAATGGACGGTCTTCCTCGAGCACGCAGGAGAGCCACGTCTCCTCGTTCATGAAGCCGGCGCGGGGCTCCAGCCCGTAGAGCTCGTGCATCCGGTCGTCCCAGAAGGAGCCGGCCTTGCCGAGCGTGGCCTCCCAGATGCCGCACTGGTAGGAATCGAGCGCCAGATCGAGCTTGCCGGAGAGCTCGGCGAGTTCGGCCTCGCGATGCGAGAGTTCGTCGAGCGCAAGTTCCAGCTCGGCGTTCTTGATGTCGCTGCTGTCTTTCGCGCGACGCAGCGTCTCGGCGGCAACCGCATCGGCGGTCACATCCCAGACGATGCCGATCGTGCGGATGGTGCCGGCTGCGTCGTGATAGACCGAGCCCACCGAGCGCAGATAGCGCGTGCTGCCGTCCGAAAGCTCGATCCGGTATTGCGTCGTGTAGGAAGAGCCGGATCGGCCATCCTTCAAGAGGTGGATCTTCGCCACCCGGCGATCGTCGGGAACGATCGTTTCCAGCCAGTCGTCGAGCGAGTAGCTGCCCTCGATCGCTTGCTTGCCGTGAAGTGCGGCGGCGCGCCCATCCCAAAACAGGCTCTGGCCACCATTCCTCAATTCCCAGATGCCGATGTTGGAAGTTTCCAGCGCCAGGTTGAGCCGCTGCGACAGCTCCAGCAGCGTCTCCTCGCGCTTTTCCAGCTGCCTGATATTCTTGTTGCGCTCGCCAAGCAGAAGGGTCGCGAAGAACACGGGAATGATGGTGAGGCAGGCGGCGGCCAAGATGATGAACCGCAACGTCTGCTGATTCTCTGGAGGGGCGGTCCAGCCGGTCTTTGGCGCCGCCGCGATCTCCCAGCGCCCGCCCGCGAATGTGATCTTGCGCGTCAGCGGCCGCTGTCCCAGCACCTCCGGCGAGCCGAAGAACGGCGAGACCGCGGCACCCGTGGTTCCGAGATCGCGCAGCGCGATGGAGAGGTGGTCGAGATGTGGATATTTCTCGCGGTTCTCGCTGTCGCGCGCCGGCTTCAGGCCG
The DNA here is from genome assembly GCF_056399145.1 of Rhizobium sp. 01N48. NCBI lineage: Bacteria > Pseudomonadati > Pseudomonadota > Alphaproteobacteria > Hyphomicrobiales > Rhizobiaceae > Rhizobium > Rhizobium sp. 01N48. The sequence goes on along the minus strand of NZ_JBFTQT010000009.1, from coordinate 212,070 downwards.
GTATTCTCGTAGAACATGTCGGCGTCAATGACTGCCTCAACCGCGCCCCAGACCCGCCGCTGGCCGTTCTCCTTGACGAAGACGGGAAAGAAGATCGCGAAAGTGTCCTTGCCGTCGAGCGTCCGGATCGGGCCATAGAACCGCGCCTGCTGGTTGCCGGTGGTGCGCGCCACCGACTGGCGATCCATCAGGAATTCGCGCACGTCGTGACCAAGCCGATCCTTGCCCTCCGTCGCCGGAAATACCGACTGCACGATGAAATCGGGGGCAACGGCGATATGCACGAAATGCGGGTTCTGTATCAGCAGCCAGTTGATCTGCCGCTCCATCTCCTCGGCATTCACCTTCGAGCTGATCGCGACCATGTTGGAGAGGTCGCGCACGATAGTGATGTCCATGTTGATCTGGGCGGTCACGCGCGCGCGAATAAGGCTGGTCTCGTTTTCCGTGCGGATCGTCAATTCGCGAAGATTAGTCGCCGTATTGGCGCGATCCAGGCTGAAACCGACGATGATGACGACGACAGCGACCAGGCAGGAAACCAGAAACGAGATATGGGTATTCCGCAAAGAACTCCGCGTTGCCTCGTTATGTTTCCTGCGGAATAGCAAAACCCCAGTCTCCCCGTTTCCCTATGACTGTAAGTAGCGGGTGTTAATTTACGATTTCTTACAGGTAGTATTGGGAACACGTTTTAAGTGTATGGCTATATTAACAAACCCTCTTGATTGTTGTTAAAATGCGCTTCATCAATTGGGCGGGAATGGTCACGGTTCAGGGCAAATTTCGCCATATTCGGGAGGCTATCTATGCACAATTGGATGTTTGAGTCGTGTTTTCGAAGGAATGCCGTTATGCGCTTCGTAGTTGCTACACTTTTGGCCACAGCGAGTTTTCTGTCGCCGATCAGCGGCTTTGCCGAGAGCGCGGACGTGGAAGCGACGATCAAGAACATCGACATGAGCAATCTCAGCCTCACGCTCGATGACGGCAAGACCTATCAGGCGTCGGAAGAATTCAATTTCGAAGGCTTGAAGGCAGGCGTGAAGGTCATCGTCTTCTACACGGAAGTCGACGGAAAGCGCGTCATCAACGATCTCGATATCGTACAGTAATTCGGCTGGCGCGAAGCAGGCTTAGATCCAGGCGATCTGCTTCGTGTCGGTCTCGATCTTGAGAATCCGATCCTGCGGAATCTCGCCCTCGGCCGCTTCATCCTTCGGCACGTTGGCAATCGTCCTGAACAGGCTGCGAATGACGCCGCCATGCGTGACGCAGACCGTCGGCCGGTCCACCTCGTTCAGCCAGGAAGCCACCCGCCACGACATGATCTCGTAGCTCTCGGCATCGGCACCCGGCGGAATGAAATCCCACTTGTTCAGATTGCGCTCGACGATCCGGTCCTTGGCTGTCGCCTTCAGTTCCTTGACCGTAAAGCCTTCCCAGTCACCGAACGACACTTCGACCAGGCGCTCGTCGGTGCGGTAGTCCTTGGGCGGGAGGTTCATTGCTTCGCGGGCTATCTCCATCGTCGCCCGCGTGCGCCCAAGCGGGCTCGCGATGAAATCGAATTCGATGCCTTCGACTTTCAGGATTTCCGCGAGGTTGATGCCGTTCTGGCGCGCCTGCTCACGACCGATGGCATTGAGCGGAATATCCTTTTGCCCCTGCAGGCGACGTTCCGCGTTCCAGTCTGTCTGGCCGTGACGAATGACGTAGATAAGCAATGATCGGCTCCATATTGCAAACGGCCCCTGATCGCTTCCGCGAGGAGGGGCCGCGAGCATGACTCATAAGAGAGTACGATCAGTCTTTTATGACGGAAATATCCGGCGCGTCCACAGCCTTCATGCCGATAACATGATAACCGCTGTCGGCGTGATGCACTTCGCCGGTGACGGAGCGCGACAGGTCCGAAAGCATGTAGAGGCCGACATCGCCGACTTCTTCGATGGTGACGGTGCGGCGCAGCGGCGCGTTGTATTCGTTCCACTTGAGAATGTAGCGGAAGTCGCCAATGCCCGACGCTGCAAGCGTCTTGATCGGGCCGGCCGAGATCGCGTTGACGCGGATGTTCTTCGGTCCGAGATCGACCGCCAGATACTTCACGCTGGCTTCAAGAGCTGCCTTGGCAACGCCCATGACGTTATAGTTCGGCATGACCTTTTCGGCGCCGTAATAGGTCAGCGTCAGCATCGAGCCGCCATCCGTCATCAGCTTCTCGGCGCGGCGTGCGACCGAGGTGAAGGAATAGACGGAGATCTGCATCGTCTTGGCGAAGTTGTCCGCCGAGGTGTCGACGTAACGGCCGGTGAGCTCGTCCTTGTCCGAAAAGCCGATCGCATGCACGATGAAGTCGATCTTGCCCCAGGTCTTCTCGATGTTGTCGAAAACCTCGTCGATCGATGCTTCATCGCTGACATCACAGTGTCCAGCAAGAATGCCACCGAGTTCAGCTGCCAGCGGCTCGACCCGCTTTTTCAGCGCATCGCCCTGATAAGTAAAGGCAACCTCGCCGCCCTGTGCATGAATAGCTTTGGCAATGCCCCACGCAATCGAACGATTGTTGGCAACGCCCATGATGACGCCGCGCTTGCCTGACATGAGGCCTTGTGCCTGAGCCATGTTTCGCCCCTTAGGTAAATTGATCGATCCTGCCTATGGCATAGCCGGCCAGCCGGTTCAAGATTGCTAGCAATCATCAACTGTTAGGGAACGTAACAAAGGGTGCTAATGTCACCCAAAATTCACAAAAACAGGCCGTTCTTCATAATTCTCATCAAATCCGTGACCTTATCGTCGGGCTTTTCCCACAGGATAATGCGCAGTTCGACCACCAGATCGCCCTTTCCGCCGTCCGATTTGGGCAATCCCTGACCTTCGAAGCGGATTGATTTGTCCGATCCCGACCATGCCGGCACGGTCACCGTCAGTGGTCCGTTCGGTCCGTCGATGCGTGCGTCGGTGCCGAGCACGGCGTTTTCGATGGTGACGGGAAGCACTGTGTGCAGGTCGAACCCGTCGACGGTGAAGTCGGCATGCGGGGCGATATGAATGTTGACGACCGCGTCGCCGCGCTGCATGCCCGTCAGCTTGTGACCCTGGCCCTTGAGGCGCACCGTGTGGCCCTCGGTGGTCCCCGGCGTCAGCGCGAAGCCGGCATCGCGGCCATCGCCGAGATCAACGTTCACCCAGGCGCCCTTCAAGATGTCCTCGATGGTCACTGTCGCGATTGCCAGCTGATCCGGCGCCTTCTCGGGCGCGGGGGCCGCGCCGCCGGTAAAGCGGCGTACGAATGAGGTGAGGAGGCTGAGCGGCTGCAGGACGGCAGCGCTCGCCGCCCCTGTCTCGTCCGCGCCGTGCTCGTCGTCTACTGTCTTGCCGAAGTCGCCGGCCTTGGCGCTCTCGGTAGTCTTATCTGTTTGCTTGTCGGCCTCGGCGCTCTCGGGCTCCGGCCGCTTGGCCCGGCTGGAAGCAAAGCCGCGCGTCCGTCCGCCACCGCTCGCCGTGCGCGCCTGGTTGCCGAAGATCCGCTCGATCATCTCTTCCGCGGGCTCGGCAGCACCTGCCTGCTGCTGTTGTTGCGGCTGCGGCTGCTTGGCGGCCGCCTTCTGTGCTGCAGCCCGTGCCAGCTCTTCCATCACCCGCTCGGCATTCTCCTGCGCCTGCTTGGCGCGGATCGCGGCTTCGCGCGCCGCCTGGCGCTGCGCCATGATGGTGTTTTCGTTCTGCTTCTCATTCTGCTTGGCTTCGGCTGCCCGCGCCGCGCTGTCGAAAAGACTGCGCTTCTTCGGGTCCTTCAGCGTGTCGTAGGCACGGCCGATCTCGGCGAAGCGCGCACCGGCCAGCGGGTCGCCCTGATTATGGTCAGGGTGCACCACCTTGGCCAAGTTGCGCCAAGCTGCCTTGATCTCGTCCTGCCCCGCATCGCGCCTGACGCCCAATATCTTATAAGGATCGCGCATGTTCCAAACCGCCCGGTGTCCAAATGCGAGGTGCCCTGTCCGGCACTCCGCAGCCCCGATTAAACTCATTTGGTGCGCCGAAGTTCGCTTCGCGTGCAGAAAATCTGCGCACATATGCGAACCACAGTCCCGCAAACTTGCTAATCAGTCCTTATTTGGCGTCAGGACACGCCACGGTTTCATGCGGAATGGTTATCTTTTGCTAAATCTGGAAACGAAGCCGAGCGCCGCCGTTAACGACTGCCTGAAAAGGCCGCTCAGCTCTCTGGCTGGAAGCTCAGAAGCTGCCAGTTGCCGCCGCCGACGAGGCAGGTCTTGCCGTAGAATTTCGAGATACCGACATAGGAGTGGCGCGTCGTCTTGAACTGACGGCAGACCTGGCCGGTGTCGTTGTTTTCGACGATCGTGTCGATCACGCCGGCGCTGCCGGTGGAAGCGTTCGCCCAGGGGAGGGGCCGTCCCTGCAGGCCGTTTATGTCGGCCGAGGTGACGGCATTACCCACGGTCATTTCGTCCGAGATGCTGTCGCTCGTCGGCGCCGGCTGCGGCACCGTGCCTGTGGCAACCGAACGGTCGACCTTGTTGCTGCTGAACATATCAAGCCCGCCGGCCACGCAGCCCGAGAGAGTAAGCACTGCCGTTCCGACAACGCAGATGGCCGCGCATTGGCGCATGAGGCCCTTTGTATGACGAACTGACTTTGCTATGACTTCCACCCTGTGTCCTGTCCAGTGGTTTTGGGCTGGGCAATTATCGAATAAACCCGGGGCATTTGAGCTAATATGTCGGAAAATGAGTTAACAACCAGTGACTTCACCGAGCAAAACGAGCCGTTCCAGCTCTTTGCGGATTGGCTGAAGGAAGCCGAAGCTTCCGAGATCAATGACCCGAATGCGGTGGCGCTTGCGACGGTCGATGAAGACGGCCTTCCCAATGTCCGCATGGTTCTCCTTAAGGGATTCGATCAAGACGGATTTGTGTTCTACACGAATTTCGAAAGTCAGAAAGGCCGCGAAATCCTCGGCCAGAAAAAAGCGGCCATGTGCTTCCACTGGAAGACGCTGCGGCGTCAGGTTCGGCTGCGCGGCCCGGTTGAAGTGGTGAGCGACGAAGAGGCCGACGCCTATTACAAGACCCGCGCCCGCGGCAGCCGCATCGGCGCCTGGGCGTCCAAGCAGTCGCGCCCGCTCGAAAGCCGCTTCGCGCTGGAGAAAGCCGTCGCCGAATACACCGCGCGCTATGCCATCGGTGAGATCCCGCGCCCGCAGCACTGGTCCGGCTTCCGCATTAAGCCGACCTCGATCGAGTTCTGGAAAGACCAGAAGTTCCGGCTCCACGACCGCATCGAGTTCCGCCGTGGCACGCCCGAGGGCGGCTGGGACAAGGTGCGGATGTATCCGTAAGCATCGCCTCGGTGGCGTCTGCGATCGCCCGTGCAAGGGCGCCACGAGGCCGTTGCTGCTGACATCGAAACGGAGCGCCGCGCAGTCACGGCGCTCCTCGCGCGAATTTTCATCCTAGGTTGAAAAGATCGTGCCCCCGAGGCGCTGGCGTCACCTGCAAATGGCACGCCGCCTCAAAAGAAAGTGATCGGTGGATAATCTGGCGTCGAGGGGCAGCCCTCAGCCGCGATTGCCCATCAGCTTCAACGGAATTCCCGAAGCAAGGCCGGAGACATAGCGCGGCTTCTGATAGAGCCCGTTGATCGATAGGCGCGGCAGATAGGTGGAGCGCTCAAGCGATTGCCGGCCGATCACGCCGGGCTGCGTCGTCACCGCCAGAGAAAAGCCGAGATCGCTGGCGATCGCCGCCTGCTGCTGCGTCACCGCCTCGCGCGTTCCATATGGATAGGCAAACGCATCAGGCCGGTGGCCGCTGATGACCTCGACATAATCCTGGGAGTGCGTCATCTCATCGCGAACCTCGGCGTCGGAGAGCCGCGCGACGGCACGGTGGCTGACGGTGTGGGCGCCGAGCGAGGCGAGCGGGCTGGCGTCCATGAGGTTGAGCTCCGGGGCGCCCATCACCAGATCGTCGACGATCTCGGTGGGGTCGATCCCGTGCGACCGCGCCAGCGCATCCACGGCCTCTACGGCAGACGTCTCCTCATGCGCATGAATATAGCGTGCGAAGCGGGCAAAGGCGCGGTGCTTGTCAGCGGGCGTCGCGGTGTCGATCGTCTCGGTGCCATCGCCGAAGTCGAAGCGCAGCCTGTCCTCGCGCCGCAAGAGCGCCGTCAGCGTCTCCCACCAGATCGTATGCGTCCGCTCCACCAGCCCCTTGGCCACGAAGATCGTGAACGGCGCCTCATGCCGCTCGAAGACGGGCATGGCGTAGACGAGATTGTTGCGATAGCCGTCGTCGAGCGTAAAGGCCGCGAAGGGCTGTGATGACTTGGGCTCGGCGAGCGCATCGGGAACATCAGCAAGCGACACGAATCGGTAGCCATCGCTCTTCAGCCGCGTCAGCACCGCGTCGAGAAAGTCCGGTGTGATCTCCAGATGCGCATTCGGCGAAAAGACGGAGGGCTCGTGGGGGCGAACGTGATGCAGCGTGAAGATCGCGCCCATACCGCGTGCGCCGCGCATCAGCCCGACCGAGCGCAGGAGGTTGGCCACCTCCAGCCCGCCAGTTATCGCGATCCGCTTTGCCAGCATTCTGGCGTTCATCATCTCCGCTCCGTTTGCGGGGTCGTGAGGAGGGCGACCCTAGCAAACGCGAGGTTAAGCCTTGCTGAATGCCGACTTTGCCTGAATTCTAATATTGCAGGGCGTGTTTTACGGTTTTTTCACCATAAAGGGTAAAATTTGACAAAAATGGTCCACGTTGCCGCAAAGTCGCGCCATATTGCGTCCATCTGTCTAAGAACGGGACAAAATTCGGGCGACGAGGGTCGGCTGTTCATCGAGGGGAAGTGCATGAGAAAGCTGTTGGCCGCGATTATAACCGCGACGTTGGTCGTTGCGGCGCCGTTGTCGGCTATGGCTGGCAGCGCTTCGCTCATCCTCGATGCGAGAACCGGCAAGGTTCTGTCGTCGGAAAACGCCGATGTCCTCAATCATCCCGCGTCTCTTACGAAGATGATGACGATCTACATGGCCTTTGAGGCCATTAATCGCGGCAAGATGAACTGGGATACCCCAATCGTCATGTCGAAATACGCGGCCTCCCGCCCGCCGACCAAGCTCGGCGCCAAGGCAGGAACGTCGATCACCGTGCGCGACGCGATCCTCGGCATGATCACAAAGTCGGCCAACGACGCCGCTGCCGCCATGGGCGAAAAGCTCGGCGGCTCTGAAAGCAATTTCGCCAGGCTGATGACGCAGAAGGCGCGCCAGCTTGGCATGAGCCGCACCACCTTCGTCAACGCGTCGGGCCTGCCGGATGGCCGCCAGATCACCACCGCCCGCGATATGTCGACGCTCGCCGTCGCCTTGATGAAGAATTATCCGCGCGAATATCGCCTGTTCTCGACCGCGAGCTTCAATTTCCGCGGCCGCCAGATTCGTGGCCACAACAACCTGATGTACCGCTACCAGGGCATGGACGGCATCAAGACCGGCTATACCAACGCTTCGGGCTTCAACCTCGTCAGCGCCGTCAAGGATGGCAACCGCCGTGTCGTCGGCGTGGTCCTCGGTGGCCGCACCGCCCGCAGCCGCGACGACAAGATGGCGGCCCTGCTCGACAAGGCCATGGGCCGCGCATCCTCTTCGGGTGGCGCCCGTCTGGTCGCAAGCGTCAATTCGCGAGAGCCTGTCGAAGTCGCCTCCGCGGCCGACGCCAGCGACCTGCCGGTTCCCGCATCCGCACCGCGTGTCGAGGATGTCGCCCCGGTCGCAGCACCCGAAATCGCCCGCAGCGAACTTGCACCGAAGGCGCTCGGCTATCTGAGCGACACCGTTCCGCAGGAGCGTCCCTCGGCGCTCGACGCCGTAACGCCGTCGGCAAAAATCGGCTCTGCAAAGCCACTCGCGTCCGTCGCCTCGACCGGCGACTGGTCGATCCAGATCTCGGCTGCCCCGAGCGACGAAGCCGCCCGCGCGCTTCTCGCCCAGGCCAAGTCCGAAGGCGGCGCCGCGCTGAAGTCGGCCAACCCCTATACGGAAGCCGTCGGCAAGGGCGCCAACAAGGTCTACCGCGCCCGCTTCGTCGGCTTCGAAAGCCGCGACGCAGCGACTTCAGCCTGCGACGCGCTGAAGAAGCGCTCCTACGACTGCATGCTACTCGGCGACCGCGGCTGATCCGCCAGCCATTCCGATTGGACATTGCTGCTGAATCAGGGTTCTCCTACGTAAACGAAAGGAGAACATGATGCTGGATGATCTTGCCCTGAAGTTCGAGCGGGCCTCGAGTGCCTATGCCGGAGAAAACGGCATCACCCGCGATGCCGACTGGTTTCTGCTGAAGCTCCAGGAAGAGATGGGCGAACTGACCCAGGCTTGGAACCGCGTCAGCGGGCGAGGGCGCCCCAAGGGCCGTTCCGGCGAAGACATGGCCCGCGACCTCGAAGACGAGGCCGCCGACGTGCTCGGCCACATCCTGCTTTTCGCGCACCAAAACGATCTCGATCTCGCGGCCGCGATCAAGCGCAAGTGGCTGTTTTCGCTGGATGAAGCTCTCTAAACCTCAGGCGGCGCTGAGGCTCAGCCTGTAGAACTTGCTGTCGACGGCCATGATGGGGAAGCTTGGCGGCAGCGTGCTCTTCTCGACTTCGACGAAGCCGTTCTTCTCGTAGAAGCGATGCGCCGCGAGAAACTTGTCCGTTGTGCCGAGATAGATATCGGCAAGCCCCTGCGCCTCTGCGTGCCGCACCAGCGCCGCAAGAAGCGCCGTGGCAACCCCACGTTCGCGGCCACGAAAATCCGCCGCCACGAACATCTTGCGAAGTGCCGCCCGGTCGTTGCCGATATCCTTCAGCCCGATCGTACCGACCACGGTGTCACCCGACGTCGCCACCCAGAACTGGCCCTTGCCCGACTGGTAGAAATCGGGAATGGCGGCCAGATCCGGCTGATCGGCGGCGGTGATCGCGATCCCGAACTCCTCGCTCTGGATCGGAAGGATGGTCGAGATCACGCCGTCCTTGTCTGACGGCGTGAAGGGGCGAATGCTGATATCGCTCATCGGGCAGCGCCGTCTTACGCCTGCGTGCCGCCCACCGTCACCTGGTCCATCCTCAGATGCGGCTGGCCGACGCCGACGGGAACCCACTGGCCGGCCTTGCCGCAATTGCCGATGCCGGTGTCGAGCTTCATGTCATTGCCGACCATGGAGATCCGCTGCATCGCATCCGGACCGTTGCCGATCAGCATGGCGCCCTTGACGGCCGGGCCGATCTTTCCGTTCTCGATCAGATAGGCCTCGGTGCAGCCGAACACGAACTTGCCGGAGGTGATGTCGACCTGGCCGCCGCCGAAGGAGACGGCATAGATGCCCTTCTTCACCGACGAGATGATTTCTTCCGGCGTCTTGTCGCCACCCAGCATGTAGGTGTTGGTCATACGCGGCATCGGCACATGCGCGTAGCCCTGCCGGCGGCCGTTGCCTGTCGGTTTCATGCCCATCAGCCGGGCGTTCTGCCGATCCTGCATGTAGCCCACCAGCTTGCCGTTTTCGATCAGCACGTTGTAGCCCGAAGGCGTGCCTTCGTCGTCGATGGTGATCGAGCCGCGACGGCTGTCGATCGTGCCGTCGTCGACCACGGTAACGCCGGGGGCGGCGACCATCTGGCCGAGCAGGCCGGCGAAGGCCGACGTCTTCTTGCGGTTGAAATCGCCTTCCAGCCCGTGGCCGACAGCCTCGTGCAGCATCACGCCTGGCCAGCCGGAGGAGAGCACCACGTCCATCGTGCCCGCAGGTGCATCGATCGCCTCGAGATTGACCAGCGCCTGGCGCAGCGCTTCATCGGCGCCATACTGCCAGTTGCCCTCGGCGATGAAATCGCCGAAGCCGATGCGTCCGCCGCTACCATAGGAGCCGCTTTCCTGGCGGTCGCCCTGGCCGACCATGACGGAGATGTTGATGCGCGTCATCGGGCGGATATCGCGGACCCGGTGACCGTCGGCGCGCAGAATATCGACCACCTGCCAACTGGCGGCGACCGAAGCCGTCACCTGCCTGACCTTGTCGTCCTTCCCGCGGAGATAGGCGTCGATGTCCTGCAGAACCTTCACTTTCTCCTCGAAGGTCGGCGAGCCGATCGGGTTTTCGTCGCTATAGAGCTTCTTGTTGGTGCCCTGCGGGGCCGCGGCATAGCTGCCGGTATAGCCGCGCGTCACTGCGCTCACTGCGTCGGCAGCCCGCTTCAGCGCCGAAACCGATAGATCGCCCGCATGCGCGTAACCGACCGCTTCACCGGCCACCGCGCGCAGGCCAAAACCCTGCTCGGTGTTGAAGCTGCCGCCCTTGAGCCGGCCATTGTCGAACATCAGCGATTCGGCCTGCGCGTGCTCGATGTAGAGCTCCCCGTCGTCGGCGCCGGAAAGGGCCTCGGCGACAAGCGAACGCATCTTCGCTTCGTCGGCGTCGAAAAGCGTCAGGAGATCGGTATTCATGTCATTATGCTCCGCTGCGGCAGGAAATGCTTCCTGCCGATGTAGGTCCCGGGGACGGTTCGAGCAAGTGTCGAATTCGTAAGGATCGCAAAAGCGATCAGACGCGGAGCTCAGGAGCCCTTGTCAGGCCCCTGTTATCAGGGAAGCGCGTCGTAGCCTTCGGCGAAGCCCTTCAGGTCGACAGGAATGCCGATACCCTCTTCAGGCGTCTGGAAGACGATGAAGGTGGCGCTGGCGCCGCTGCGGAAGGTCTTGAGCAGTTCGTCCTCGAGCACGACTTCGGCATAGCAGCCGTCGGCGAAGCAGCGAACGAAGTAGGCGCGGCCGATATCCTTGCCGTCGACATTAAGGCCGAGACCGTTGGGCAAAAGCACGCCGAGCGGTGCGAGCACGCGCAGAATCTTCGACTTGCGGTCGGCGGTCTTCAGCACGACCACCGAGAGGCCCACTTCCGGGCGGTCCTCGGCAATCACGTTCTGCATCAGCGCGCATTGCTCGGCCGAAGCGCCGGCCGGCTTGTCGCAGACCACGGACCACGCGCCGTGATTGGAGCGGACGGTGCCGGGCGCCTGCGGTTGCGTCTGTCCTGGTGTCGCCTGCGCGGCAGGGGCGCCGGGGGCGGGCTGTGCTGGCGCGGCCGGAGCTGGTGTCGGCGCCGGCGTCTGCGCGAAAGCCGGAGCGATCGCCGCGGCGGTAACACAAGCCGACAGCACGAACGGCCGCACTAGGGAACGGAAACCCATGAAAACCTCTGCAGTTCGAATCAGTGCCGCTAAGTTGGGGCGGGCCGTCCAAAATGAAAAGCCCCACCCGCTGAAAAGCCGGGGACTACGGCGGAAATGGGACGTTTCTTGATTATTCTTGGGAAGGGTGGCTGGCTCAAGCCAACATTTTCCGTATCATAAGGAAAATCATGGCATGTTTCGATGCGCCCGGAGGAGGGATCATCGGGGCGAAAATGCCGCACGGCCAAATGCTTTGGATTGTTGCGGCAAGTGTTAAACTGTGGTTTGAAGCGCATGAGGATGGCAAGGATTCTGCGTGCAGTGCACGCGGGTCAGCGCTCGAGGGAGATGAAACGTGATTAAGAAGGCCTATGCAGGCATGACCGCGATGGTCTGTCTGCTTTCTGCTTCCGGCAGTTATGCCGACCAACCGATGCCGTGGCAGGCCACTTTGCAGCCCGCCGCGACACCGATCATGCGCGATATTCACTGGTTCGAACAATATACGCTGTGGTTTATTGTTCCCGTGACACTCTTCGTGCTCGCTCTTCTTATCGTCGTCTGTCTTCGCTTCCGGGCCAGTGCGAACCCGGTGCCCTCCAAGACAAGCCATAACACGGCCATCGAGATCGCCTGGACCGTGGGACCGGTCCTGGTGCTGCTCTTCCTGGCGGTTCCGTCGTTCAATCTTTTGACCGCGCAGCTGACGCTTCCGGAAAACCCTGATGTCACCATCAAGGCGACCGCGACGCAGTGGCAGTGGAATTATGAATACGAGGGCTCGGGCGACAATCCGCTCGCCTTCGACAGCTATCTGCTGAAGGATCAGGATCGCGCCGCCGCCGGCAAGGAAGACAAGGCCAAGTATCCGCGCCTTCTCGCCGTTGACAACGAACTCGTGCTGCCGGTCAACAAGACGGTGCGTGTTCTCGTGACCGCGGCCCCGACCGACGTCATTCACGCCTTCGCGATGCCGTCCTTCGGCGTCAAGATCGATGCCGTGCCCGGCCGCCTGAACGAAACCTGGTTCCGCGCCGAGCGCGAGGGCCTGTTCTATGGCCAGTGTTCCGAACTCTGCGGCAAGGACCATGCGTTCATGCCGATCGCAATTCGCGTCGTTTCCGAGGACAAGTACAAGCAGTGGATGGCGTCCGCCGCCTCCGACCTGCCCGGTGCTTACAAGAACCTCATGGCTGAAACCGATGGTCCCGCAAAGACCCTCGATGTCGCCGAAAACGTCGCTCAGTAAAGGAAAAGGAACGGGACATGGCTGGACCTTCCGCACACGATCATTCGCATGATCACGATCATGGCGCGCACGCCCATGACGATGACCACCACGACCACTCGCACAAGCCGAGCTTCGTCAATCGCTGGCTCTTTTCGACCAACCATAAGGACATCGGCACGCTGTACCTGATCTTCGCGATCATGGCGGGCATCGTCGGCGGTGCGCTCTCCGTTGCCATGCGCATGGAGCTGCAGGAGCCCGGCATCCAGATCTTCCATGGCCTTGCCGCCATGGTCTACGGATACGAGGGCGATGCCGCCATCGACGGCGCCAAGCAGATGTTCAACATGTTCACCACAGCGCACGCGCTGATCATGATCTTCTTCATGGTCATGCCGGCGATGATCGGCGGTTTCGCCAACTGGATGGTGCCGATCATGATCGGCGCGCCTGACATGGCCTTCCCGCGCCTGAACAACATCTCCTTCTGGCTCATCGTTCCGGCCTTCATCCTGCTCATCATGTCGATGTTCGTCGAAGGCCCGGCTGGCGCTTATGGTGCCGGCGGCGGCTGGACCATGTATCCGCCGCTTTCCAGCACTGGTACGCCGGGTCCCGCGGTCGATCTCGCGATCTTCGCGCTCCACATCGCCGGCGCGTCGTCGATCTTGGGTGCCATCAACTTCATCACCACGATCCTGAACATGCGCGCTCCGGGCATGACGCTGCACAAGATGCCGCTCTTTGCCTGGTCGGTTCTGATCACCGCCTTCCTGCTGCTGCTGTCGCTCCCGGTTCTCGCCGGCGCCATCACCATGATGCTGACCGACCGCAACTTCGGCACCTCCTTCTTCGTGCCCGAGGGCGGCGGCGACCCGATCCTTTACCAGCACCTGTTCTGGTTCTTCGGTCACCCTGAAGTCTACATCCTGATCCTGCCCGGCTTCGGCATTGTGAGCCACATCATCTCGACCTTCTCCAAGAAGCCGATCTTCGGCTATCTCGGCATGGCCTACGCCATGGTCGCGATCGGCGCCGTCGGCTTCGTCGTCTGGGCCCACCACATGTACACGGTCGGTCTGTCGCTCGACGCGCAGCGCTACTTCGTCTTCGCAACGATGGTCATCGCCGTTCCGACGGGCGTGAAGATCTTCTCCTGGATCGCGACGATGTGGGGTGGCTCGATCACCTTCTCGACGCCGATGGTCTGGGCGATCGGCTTCATCTTCCTGTTCACGGTCGGTGGCGTCACCGGCGTGCAGCTGGCAAACGCCGGTCTCGACCGTTCGCTGCACGACACCTATTACGTCGTGGCGCACTTCCACTACGTTCTGTCGCTCGGCGCCGTCTTCGCCATCTTCGCCGGCTGGTACTACTGGTTCCCGAAGATGACCGGCTACATGTACAACGAGCTCATCGGCAAGCTGCACTTCTGGGTCATGTTCATCGGCGTCAACCTGGTGTTCTTCCCGCAGCACTTCCTCGGCCTCGCCGGCATGCCGCGCCGTTATATCGACTATCCGGATGCCTTCGCCGGCTGGAACTACGTGTCCTCGATCGGCTCCTACATTTCGGCCTTCGGCGTTCTGATCTTCCTCTTCGGCGTATTCGAAGCCTTCGCCAAGAAGCGCGTCGCCGGAGACAATCCGTGGGGTGAGGGTGCTACGACCCTCGAGTGGCAGCTTTCCTCGCCACCCCCTTATCACCAATGGGAACAGCTCCCGCGCATCAAGTAAATGGATGCGAGACATCGTGACCGCCGCCGGAGGAGCGCGGCGGTCACCGTTCAGTTTTCAGGACAATACCAATGACAGTCATCGACGATCGCAGCAGCCTAGGAGACGACAGCGAATTTCGCATGTCGGAAGCCAGCGCACGCGATTACTTCGAGCTTCTCAAGCCGCGCGTCATGTCGCTTGTGGTCTTCACCGCATTCGCCGGCCTGATCGTGGCGCCCGGCCACATCAACCCGATCATCGGCATCATCGCGGTGCTCTGCATTGCTGTTGGCGCTGGCGCATCCGGCGCGCTCAACATGTGGTATGACGCCGATATCGATGCGGTGATGACCCGCACCGCCAAGCGCCCGATCCCGGCCGGCCGTATCGCGCCCAACGAGGCGCTCGCCTTCGGCCTCGTGCTCTCCTGCTTTTCCGTGTCGATCCTCGGGCTCGCCGTCAATTGGCTCGCAGCCTCGATCCTCGCCTTCACCATCTTCTTCTACGCCGTCGTCTACACGATGTGGCTGAAGCGCTCGACGCCGCAAAACATCGTCATCGGCGGTGCGGCCGGCGCTTTCCCCCCGATGATCGGCTGGGCCTGCGTGACCGATAGCGTCACCATCGAAAGCACGGTCCTCTTCCTCATCATCTTCCTCTGGACGCCTGCTCATTTCTGGGCGCTGGCGCTGTTCAAGATGCGCGATTATCAATCCGTCGGCGTGCCGATGCTGCCCAATGTCTCGGGCGAGCGCACCACCAAGAACCAGATCGTCGTCTATGCCGTGCTGACTGCGTTCAGCGCCGTCGCGCCGACCTTCCTCGGCTTTGCCAGCACCGGCTATGGCGTCGTCGCCGGCCTGCTCAGCGCCGTCTTCGTCTACTGGTCCGTCATCTGCTGGCGCATGCCCGATGGCGACGAGAAGATGGTGCCGGCCAAGAAGCTCTTCGCCTATTCGATCTTCTACCTCTTCGCCATCTTCTCGGCGCTGATGTTTGACCGCCTGGCGTCGTTCCTGATGACGCATTGGGGAGCCGGCCTTTGATCGAGACCGTCAAGCTCACCGACGCCCAGCGCAAGTCCCGCCGCAACCGCAACGTTGCGCTCGGCCTCGTGCTGGCCGCTCTTGTCGTCATTTTCTACGCCATAACCATCGTGAAATTCACTTGAGGGCATGAGATGAGCGAAGCGCAAAGCACGCCGAGAAAGCCGCGCAACAATGGCGCCGTCGTTTTCATGTGCCTTGCCTTCGTCTTCGGCATGGGCGCGGCAAGCTATGCCGCCGTGCCGCTCTATCGCATGTTCTGTCAGCTGACCGGCTATAACGGCACGACGCAGCGCGTCGAGCAGGCCTCGACTGTCATCCTCGACCGCAAGATGCGCGTCACCTTCGACGCCAATGTCGCGCCGGGGCTGGATTGGGAGTTCAAGCCGGTGGAGCGCGAGGTCAATCCGCGCATCGGGGAAACGATCCAGGTGAATTTCACCGCCGTCAACAAGTCAGACAAGCCGCAGCGCGGCCAGGCCGTGTTCAACGTCACGCCGGGCGAGGCGGGTGTCTATTTCAACAAGGTGCAGTGCTTCTGCTTCAACGAGACCGAGCTCAAGCCGGGCGAGAAGCTGGAGATGCCTGTCGTCTTCTACATCGACGCCGATATCGTCAAGGCCGTGGAATCCAAGGATATCCACACGGTCACCTTGTCTTACACGTTCTATCCGAAGGAAGGACCGAAGCCGGTGGCTTCGCGCGAGGATGGAACGCAAACGCTTGAAAAGAAACTTTGATACTGGGTTCGTTTCCGGCTAAGCCGGAGCGGAGAGGATAGGTCCGGGGGAGTCCAAATGGCCGAAGCGCATCAGAAACATCACGATTATCACATCATAGATCCGAGCCCGTGGCCGCTTCTGGCCTCGATCGGCGCCTTCATCATGGCCTTTGGCGGCGTCGGCTTCATGCGCTACATCAATGGCGGCTCGCTGCACATCTTCGGCATCGAATGGGCCCATCCCTGGCTGTTCTTCATCGGCCTCGCCGTAGTGCTCTATGTGATGTTCGGCTGGTGGGCCGATACCGTCAAGGAAGCCCATGACGGCGCCCACACCCGCGTCGTCTCGCTGCACCTGCGCTACGGCATGATCATGTTCATCGCCTCGGAGGTGATGTTCTTCGTGGCCTGGTTCTGGGCCTATTTCGACGCCAGCCTCTATCCGCACGAAGCCATCCAGGCCTCGCGTCTGGCCTTCACCGGCGGTCAGTGGCCGCCGAAGGGCATCGAGGTGCTCGACCCCTGGCACCTGCCGATCTACAACACCGTCATCCTGCTGCTCTCGGGCACCACGGTCACCTGGGCGCACCACGCGCTGCTGCACAACGACCGCAAGGGCCTCATCCAGGGCCTGACGCTGACGGTGCTGCTCGGCGTCCTGTTCTCCAGCGTCCAGGCTTACGAATACGCCCACGCGCCGTTTGCCTTCAAGAACTCGATCTACGGCGCCACCTTCTTCATGGCGACCGGCTTCCACGGCTTCCACGTGCTCGTCGGCACGATCTTCCTGATCGTCTGCCTGATCCGCGCGCTCCGTGGCGATTTCACCCCCAAGCAACACTTCGGCTTCGAAGCCGCCGCCTGGTACTGGCACTTCGTCGACGTCGTCTGGCTCTTCCTGTTCTTCTCGATCTACGTCTGGGGCGGCTGGGGCGCACCGCTCGCGGCGGGGTGAGAGCCGCGGGATTGGATTGAAAAGGCGGCCGCAAGGCCTGCCACAGATGCAAATGCGGAGCCATCGAGAGATGGCTCCGCATTTTTTTTGTTTTCGGGGGGAGGGGGCGGCAGACTTTTCCGTTAGCGTCGTCTCCTGCCGAACGCCTCGGCAAGAGACGGCGAGATCAACAGTTCCACACAAGGCAACCGGCTTAGCGGTGGTAGCGTTGAATTGGCTGAAAAAAGGCAAGATACGACGCGCACGCGGTTTCGCGGCCACTTTGGAGCCCCAACTACACGCGCCGGCAAAGACCAACGGCGACCAGGGGGAACGGTCACACATCACTACAGGTTCGGCGAGGCTACCCATGCGTATCAAGCACTTCATTGTCACCTACAACAACAACGCTCTCCTGCACAAAGCCATCGAAAGCATATTCGCGACCGCAACGGATCACGACAGAGCAGTCTTCGTGATTTCAAACCATTCGAAGGACGAATATACCGGACCGCACCCTGTGACGGTTTTGCGTAATGCGACACGTCCCGATTTCTCGACAGGTCACCTCTCCCGAAACTGGAACCAGGCGATAATAAACGGCTTTGTCGATATCAAATCCCCGGATGCCGACCTTCTCATCCTGAGCCAGAATGACTGTGTTTTCGAAGCCGGTTATGTTGATCGATGCTTGGAGCTCCACACCAGGTATGACCTTGTCACCTATGGCATCGGCGACAACTGCGTCAGCTATTCGCCGAATGCAATCGCACGCATCGGCCTCTGGGACGAGCGTTTCTGCAATATCGGGTTTCAGGAGGCCGACTATTTTCTGCGTGCCGCAATCTACCTTGGCGACCGTGCTTCCATCAATGACGGCATACAACATGGGCGAGTACACAACCCGATTTCCGACGCTGCCTCGATCGTAAGGCCGGACGCGACCGGCTTTCAGCGGCGTGATGAAGCCCATCTTCAGTCAATGCGCTACCATGTTCAAAGCAGAGGACTATTCTTTGCGAAGTGGGATGCACAGCCGGAGAAGTGGGGTCCTGACTTCCGACAGGTTGCGCAGCGGCTGAACAACTTCATCTACTATCCGTATTTCGAGAAGAATGTCGAAACCCTGACCGAGCAGCGGTATCTCGCATTTTTCTGAAAATAGACGGTAAGGCGGATCACGCACTTGCGAACCGCCCATCACCCTCCGTCACGGCGCCAAATAAACGCCTAACTACGCCAATTCCTTGAGAATCAAAATCCGGTTCGCAGTCGCAAAGGCAATGGCTCCGTCCTGCTCGAGCGCCCGCAACACCGCTTTGATCTCCCCGGGCGCATATCCATCAACACCCAGCCGGTCGATCACATCCAGCAGGTTGATCGTCACGTCAGGCTTGGCCTTGAGCGCGCGCAGCCGTCCGATCAAGGCGTTTTCGGTATCGTCAAATCGACTCATGGAAGCACCTCAGCCGGCAATCGGCGCAACAGCACCATTCCGCTTCTCGCGAAAATGGCTCGGCGAAGCGCCGATCACCCGCTTGAACGCGCGGCCGAAGGACGCCTCGGAATCGTAGCCGAGCCGTTCGGCGACGGTCGCTACCCGCTGCCCCTCGCGCAGCCATTCATGGGCCTGGTGCATGCGCATCCGCGCCACGTAGCGCGCCGGCGTTTCGCCGACGACGCTGACGAAGCGCTGGGCAAAGCCGGAGCGTGACGCGCCCATGTGGCGGGCCAGTTCGTTCACGCTCCAGTCGTGCGCGGGATCGAGGTGGATCGCGGCGAGCACCCGCCCGACTTCCGGGTTGCGCACGGCGGCAAGCCAGCCGCTTGCGTCGCCGCAGCCATGCTCCACCCATGTGCGGATGATCGTGGCCGTCAGCACGTCGGCAAGGCGCGACAGGATGCCGCCGGCGCCCACGCGGTTCATCTCGACCTCCCGCATCATGGCGTCGAGAAGCGGCGGGATCGTCGGCTCGCTCTTCGCAAGATCGCTGGTGCGCATGACATCGGGCATCAGGTTGAGGAGCGGATGCCGCTTGTCGACATTGAAGCGCATGACCGCGAAAAAGATGAGGTTATTGCTGTCGGTGCATGGACATTGCAGGTCGACGATGCCATCGCAGAGCGGCTTGCGCGGCAGGCAGTCGACCGGGGTCGGCGAAATTCCCGGTTCGCTCGCCAGCACATGCGCGTCGCCGCGCGGCAAAAGCACGGCGTCGCCGGGGCGCATTTCCGTCCACTCGCCATCGGGTGCCTGCAGATAGGCGCTGCCCGCCGCCAGGAAGTGAAATCGCGCTTCCGCCTGCGCGGGATAAGCCGTGGCCCACGGCGCTGATGGCTGGCAGCGACCATATTCGACGCCATCGAGCCGCAGCCCGCGCAGCATCTCGGTCAATGGATCGGTCATATGGCCCTCCGGCAGGTTTGGACGAATTGTTATGCTTTATAGCTTTTCCAGCATGGAAACGCCAGATGCTTGAGCGTAGCCTCGCCGCAGAAATGACGGAGATGCATATGAACATTCACTCGGAGATCAACCATCCAGCCGCAAAGAGCGAGACACCTGCCGCATGGGCAGGCGTTGTTTCGCTGTCGCTTGGTGTATTTGGGCTCGTGACGGCGGAATTTCTACCCGCAAGCCTTCTGACGCCGATGTCGCATGACCTTGGCGTCAGCCTCGGCGCGGCCGGTCAATCGGTGACGGCGACAGCCGTGGTCGGCGCGCTGGCGGGCCCCGGCATCGTACTCGGCACAGCCCGCTTCGATCGCCGCTACACGCTTCTGGCGCTCACAAGCCTGCTCATCATCTCAAGCCTGATCGCTGCCACGGCAAACGGGCTCGTGACCTTGCTCCTGTCGCGCGCGCTGCTCGGCGTCGGGCTTGGCGGTTTCTGGGCGATGTCGCTGGCGCTTGCCATGCGTCTCGTGCCGGAGCGGCTGATGCCGCGCGCCATGGCGATCGTGATGACCGGCGTGTCCGCTGCAACCGTCTGTGCGGCGCCTGTCGGCGCCTGGGTCGGCGAGGCGTTCGGCTGGCGCGCGGCCTTCTGGATCACTTCGGTGCTTGGCGTCGTCGCATTCCTCGTCCAGGCGTTCACGCTTCCGGCCATGCCGCCGACAAGTTCGGGCGGCCTCGGTACGATGGCCGCGGTCCTGCGCCGCCCGGCCATCCGGCTCGGCCTCGTCACCATACTCTTTGTCGTCGCCGGTCATTTCGCGGGCTTCACCTTCATCCGCCCGTTTCTTGAAACGGTGCCGCATTTCGGCGTCGAGGCGATTTCCGGCATCCTTCTCGCCTTCGGCGTTGGCGGCTTTATCGGCAATATCGCCGGCGGCCTGATCGCCGAGCGCAACACGACGCTAGCCATGACGCTTGCCGCCTCAGGCATTGCCATCACCGCCTTCCTGCTTGCCTTCGCAGGCGAGGCGCCGGCGCTGGCTGCGGTCGCCACAGCCCTGTGGGGCTTTGCCTTCGGCGCATTGCCGGTCAGCGTCCAAAGCTTCATCACCGAGGCTGCCGCCGATGAGGCCGAAAGCGCCGGCGCCCTCATGCTGACGACGTTTCAGGTCGCGATTTCGAGCGGTGCCGTGCTTGGCGGGCTGATCGTCGATGTCCAGGGTGCCGCCGGCGTCTTTGTCTTCGCGGGCGTCGCGGCCCTGCTCGGTGCCACGCTGGTTGGCGTCGCCAGCCGCCGCAGGATGGTCGCCGCAGGCTGACAAAACCCGGTACTTGTTTGGCCCCGCGCAGTGATGAGCCGCGCGGGGCCGATCTTTGTCCGCGGTCGACCTTAGGCCGGCACCGCCATCATCTGTGCAGCGCAGGGGAATTGTGGCATAGTTGCCCCATGGCGATACATGTCTTGGCAGTCCATCGCGACACGGTCGGGGCGGAAAAGGGGGCGGGCGGTTCGCTTGCAGCCGCCTATTCCGTGGGTATCTTCTGCTGGCTGCTATCATCAGGCGTCTATATCGCCGCCAAATGGGTCTCTCCTGAAATGCCGCCCTGGGCGCTTTGCTTCTGGCGCGTGCTGATCGCCTGGGCGATCCTGATGCCGATCGTCTTCAGGCATTTCGGCGCCATGGTCGCGCTCGTGCGGGCGCGCGGTCTCGAACTGCTTGTTATCGGCGGCATCGGGCTCGCGATCTGCCAGGGCCTGATTTTCGTCGGCCTCGAACATGCCGACGCCACGACCGCCGGCATCATCATCGCCCTCATCCCGATCATCACCATGATCCTTGCCCGCTTCATTCTGGCCGAGCCGATGGGGCGCTTTCAGGTGATCGGATCGATCCTCGCCTTTGCCGGCATCGTGGTCATCATCATCAAGGGCAGCCCGGCCGCACTTTTGCGTCTCGATTTCAATCCCGGCGAATTGTGGATCGTCGCCGGCGCCTTCTGTTTCAGCCTCTACACGGTCCTGCTCCGACGGGCGAAATTCGACGTGAACCGCCTTGCGCTGCTGGTGCTGCTGCTGGGTGCCGCGGCGCTGACGGCGCTGCCCTTCTATCTGTTCGAGCTTATATCCGACGAACGCTCGACGCTGAACGCCAGCGGCCTCATCGCGCTTGCCTACGTCGCGATCCCCGGCGGCGCGATCATGTATTATCTCTTCAATCGCAGCATCGAGGCGCTGGGGGCGGCGAGGGCGGGCGTGCTGCTTTACATCCAGACGATCTTCATCGCCGTGCTCGCCTACCTCATCCTCGGCGAGCAGCTGCAACGCTACCATCTCGAAGGCGCAGCCCTCATTGTCGCCGGCCTGCTGCTGATCATCCTGCTGAAGCCACCGGCTAGCGTGGAGTCTAGCAAGGGCTGAGGACGGGTGTGGTAGGCTCTTTCGTTGGACCGTAGCAGCGGCTTGCGGTCGGCTCGCGGCCCCAAGCTGACATCTGTTTACGATACCATTTACCGTTGCGTACTTGTATTCCTCTCGCGCGCGATCCCAAACTCTCGCCGGATGTCGGCGGGAGAGCGCGATGAGAACACAAATCTTTCTGATTGCCGCGACCATGATGTTCGCCAGCACCCAAGCCGCATTCTCGATGGATGACATCGCGCGCCGAAGTGCGGAGCGGCGCGCGGCGGAGGTGGTGATTTGGGCGATGCCCGCCGTGAATGCCGACCTAATGCTGCAGGCATTCAGGAAGGCCGGTGGAGCTCCCAACCAGATCGCCTATTGGTCCCGCCTGCCATCGTGGAAGAACCAGACGCTGACGCCCAATCCCGACACTGTTTATTTCATGCCCTTCTTCGATACGAGCAAAGCGGGGCCGATGGTGCTGGAAATCCCTCCGGCCGATACGGGCTCGCTTACCGCCAACATCGACAATTTGTGGCAGGTGGCACTTGAGGATGCCGGTCCATCGGGAGCCGACAAGGGTAAGGGCGGAAAATATCTCATTCTGCCGCCCGGCTACTCCAAGCGGGTACCCAAAGGCTACATAGCGCTGAAGTCGGACACCTATGCAGGCTATGCCCTTATCCGTTCAACGCCGAAGACGGGCAGCGACGCGGACGTCGCCAAGGCCGTTGCCTACGGCAAGCGGGTGAAGCTCTATCCGCTCTCGTCGGCGGCGCGACCGGAGGAAACAAAATACGTTGATGTCATCGATACGCTGTTCGATGCGACGATCCCTTATGATCTGGCCTACTTCCAATCCCTTGATCGCGTCATCCAATCCGAGCCCTGGCTTGAGCGAGACCGGGCCATGATGGATGCCGTGCGGTCGCTGGGCATAGAGAAGGGGAAACAGTTCCAGCCGGACAAAGATATGTCCGCAGCGCTTGTGCAGGGTGCCAAGGACGCGCACGAATGGCTCGATTGGCAGCGAACCGTCGTCTTCGAGCCGTTTTACAGCGGCGCCAAATGGTTCGTTCCGGCCTTGCCGGATGTAATCCAGGGGCATTCCGACAACTTCGCGCGCAAGGACGTCTATCCGACGGACGCGAACGGCGTCACCTATTCAATGGGGTATGTCGGCATCAAGCGCCTCGGTGCCGGCCAGTTCTATCTGATGTCGATGACCGACGCCGCTGGTGCGCCGCTGGAAGGGAGCAAGGCTTACGAGTTGACGGTGCCGCCTCACGCGCCGGCCAGGCAATATTGGTCGGCCACTGTCTACGACAGCAAAACGCATGCTTTCATCCGCGAGGTGGACCGCTTCAGCCGTTCATCGAACAGCCCAGACATCAAGGCGAGTACCGATGGTTCGGTGGATGTCTACTTCGGTCCGGCCGCCCCACAAGGGCAGGAGAGCAACTGGGTTCCGACAAAGCCGGACCAGCGCTTCGAGGTTCTGTTCAGGCTCTACGGCCCGGAAAAGCCGTTCTTCGAAAAGAGCTGGGCGCTCCCGGACCTGGTCGCTGTTCCATAGATGATGACAGGAGAGACGAATGACCATCGCTACATTGCCGCGCATCATCGCTTTTGCTGGGTCTCTGGTGCTAATCGGTCAAACGACCGCTTCGGCGGACGAACCGGTGAAGGTGACCGCTGACAATTTCGTTCGCGCCGAATCCGACTCCTACATTGCGGTCGCGGCAAAACAGGCCGGAAATGTCGGCCGTTTTTTCCACTATCAGGAAGCGATGCCGATCGACAAGCAGACGGTCGTGCGCGCAAACCGGGATACGCTTTATTCGGCAGCGATTTTCGATCTCGACGCCGGCCCGGCGACGATCGCGCTGCCGGAGGCTGAAGGTCGCTTCATGTCCCTTCAGGTGATCAACCAGGACCATTACGTCGTCGGCAACGTCCACTATGGAGCAGGCTCCTACAAGATCGAACGCGAGCAGGCCGGCACCCGCTACGTGCTCGCGGCTGTCCGGACCCTGGTGAACCCGGAAGACCCCGCCGACGTGAAAAAGGTCCATGAACTGCAGGGCGCGATCAAGATCGAGCAGCCGGGCGGGCCGGGAAAGCTTGACCTGCCGCGATGGGATACGAAGAGCCAGAAAGAAGTGCACAACGCGCTCCTGATCCTTGCCTCCTCGCTTCCCGACACCAAACGCATGTTCGGCGACAAGGAGCATGTCGACCCGATCCGGCATCTGATCGGCACGGCTTCGGCCTGGGGCGGCAATCCGGAGACGGACGCGCTCTACCTGAACGTGACGCCCGCCAAGAACGACGGCAAAACCGTTTATGCCCTGAC
This sequence comes from Rhizobium sp. 01N48, assembly GCF_056399145.1. Taxonomy (NCBI): domain Bacteria; kingdom Pseudomonadati; phylum Pseudomonadota; class Alphaproteobacteria; order Hyphomicrobiales; family Rhizobiaceae; genus Rhizobium; species Rhizobium sp. 01N48. Next base: position 188,018 of record NZ_JBFTQT010000009.1, on the reverse strand, counting down.
AGTGCCCGCGACTGTGCCGGTCAATGGCTTCTGGTCGATCAGCCGCTACGGCGAGGACGGCTACTTTCACAAGAACAAGCTCGACGCATATACCTTCAACAACATGACGGCCAAGAAGGAGGCGGATGGATCGACGATGATCCAATTTGGAGGATGCAACGCCGAAGCCGATAACTGCCTGCCCATCGAAAAAGGCTGGAACTACATGGTTCGCCTCTATCGGCCAGACGCCACCGTGCTCGACGGTTCCTGGACCTTCCCGACGGCCAAGCCGAAGGAGTGAGGCTCGCCGTCGGGCAAAGCACGGTATCCGGTTTGGTCTTCTTCGGCCAATATCGAGTGCAGGGATGACCGCTTGTCACGCGAAGCGGAAGATCGCAGTCGGATCGAAGCGGCCATAAGGATGGGCTCGGTCGAAAGCGGCGTAGTATCCCATCTATGATGCCCTCTTCGTGGAGCGTCTGTCTTGCAACTATATCCGGCGTACGCGTAGGATGTCTTGCCAGCGCGAATTGTTCTTCGGAGATCAAATGCCATCAGTTCGAATGTATTACCTGGAAAGGCACACTTCGGCCGCCCAGCTCCCGGCTAAACGTCTTCCATGAGCGTCTGGGAGCAGTGGAGCATTTTCTTGATTAGCCTTGTCGCTACATTTCCCGGTGGCACCCTCGGCGCGGCAGTAGCCGGAGGATCGTGGTGGAAAGGGGCAATCACCGTCACCGTGGGTGTTCCTTTGTCCATCGTCTTTTTCCTCTTTTTACCCGGGGCGAGTTGGCTCCCCTTTTGGCCCGCTGCCCAGCTAATATGCTCTGTCGCTATCGTTTGGATTTTGGGTATGATGCTCGCCATGTCCTCCCGTCACATTCTCGGCGCGGTCATTGGCTCGCTGCTATTGGGGGCCGTGGCCGCGGGTGCGAGCATTTGCTATATTTCCCTTCAACATTCCGCAAGCTTGTAGGAAGCTGGTCGAAGGGTTACCTCGACCACCCACCGCCCTTGTAATAGGCGGTAAATGACCGCTTCTGGCGCGAAGCGGCCGACCGGCCGATGTCGGCTGTCGGCCCTAACCGGTCGTCTGACGCCCTGACAATCTCCCATCTGATCTGATCGTCAGGACCGGGTGGGCGACGTCTTCGTTATTGAAAACCGCGTCGGCACTGACGGCAGGCGCACATAGGCTTTCATAGAGCCTATATGCGGGCTGGTATCGAACTGCATAAAGCTGGCGAGCAGCCTCGATGCCGCCTAGAAGCTGCGTGTCTCGTCCCACGCCGCGCTGCTCGGAAGTCGCCTCTGTGGTTTCGATGAAGATTGTCAAATCCCAATTTTCAACCAATTCCGGTCGCTGCAAGAATGTTCCATCCACAATCAGTATCGCGTCTGAGGGTGCCGTTTTCGCAGTCTGTTCAATGGCATGATCGTTCAGAAGATCAAAAGATGCTGTCCGGTACTCACGGCTTCCGCCCGCCCCGAGCGGCAATAGGAGCATAGAATTGATCGCGTCGAGGTTCCGCGCGTCATAATAGTAACCTTCAGCCGAATGCCGCCCTCTGGCGTACCGCTCCGCCCTCGGCCTGTGGAAGCCGTCGATTGATGTTCGAATTACATCACGGCCTTCTGCATTGAGAAGCTCGGCAATTTCATCCGCGAGTGTTGTCTTCCCCGAGGCCGTTCGCCCATCAATCGCAACTCTGATTGGTCGGGCTAAATGTATTGAGGCAATTGTTTTCGCAAATGATTTCAATACGGTGTCGCGAGTCGCAGGGGACAAGGCAAATTCCTCTTGTAAAATGCCCCCGTCTCTATGGCCCGTCTTTTACAGTTTTAAGTCACCTTGTCCGCTTTTGGCGCTTTGCAGACAATGCGCTCTCGTTTGCTCGGCCCCTTTGCAGGCACATGAAGCGACCTGTACACTCAGCCAGCGGATATCGAGGCAGCGGAGACTTGCATGAGCGAAATAGCCCTGACGTCCATCGTCCCGATCCTCTTCGTGCGTGATGTGCCGGCGAGCGCCCGATTCTTCAAAGAGAAACTCGGATTTGGCGTCGATTTCCTCCACGGTACGCCGCCGTTTTACGGCGCTGTGTCGCGCGGCGCGGCCTGCCTGCATCTTAGGTGTGTCAGCAAACCGAATTTTGCCGATCTGGCATCACGCGAGCTCTCGCTTATTCTCGCTACAATTGAGGTTTCGGACGTGCACGGGTTGTTTGAGGAGCTGCGCGGCCGCGGCGCGGAGTTTGCGCAGGAGCCAACCCGGCAGCCCTGGGGCGGAACGGACTTCCATGTCCGTGACCCGGATGGGAACGTGATCTCGTTCGTCGCCTACGAGTGATGGAACCGTAGCAGCAGTTGTGAAATGACCGCTTCCGGCGCTTAGCTGCCAATGCATTCCGAAACGTCTCCAGCCATGGGCGATGCCCCCGATAACCGAAGCTGCAGGGACATCGCTGAACACCGTCAAAGCGTTTCACAAATGAGCGGCTGCTTGCGTGCCCTACCGCGCTTCCGCGATCCGCTCGAACGCCGACGGCCGGGGTATCCCGAGGTCGAGCGTCTGCCGGATGATCTCGGCGCATTCCAGCGGCGTCAAAAGCGACGTATCCACTTCCAGATCGTAGATGCCCGGCTGGTGCACGTAGTCCTGCCAGCGCTGCACCGAATCGGGGATCGGGTCCTCGGCGCTTGCCTGGTCGTAGAGCCCCTCGCGGCCCGGCATGCGGATCTCGCGGCGGCGCATGATCGTATCGAGGGGACAATGAACGCCGACGAAGAGAACCGGAAAACCTTCCAGCCGGCGGGCGCAGTCGGTGAGGATGCCGAGCGGTTGCGAGTAGAAATCATGGTGCCCGAGATCGGCGACGACGTTGAGGCCGAGGCCGACATGGATGGCGATGGTCTCGTAGAGTGCGGCGTAGAAGAACGGCACCATCTCCTCGAGATCGGGCCGCTCGCCGCCGGGACGCAGGCCGATGCCGGGCAGATAGCGCTCCGGCGTCATGCCGTTATAGGCATCGACGCCGAGGTTCATCCACGGGCCGTCGAATTCGTCCTGGATCGCCTTGGCGATCGATGATTTTCCGCTGCGCGGTGCGCCGTTCAGAATGACGATCTGAGCGGCTGGGTTTTCCTCGGACATGTGTTTTCTTCTTTTGTTTGGCGCGAATCACTGAGGCGAAATCGCGCAGGCATTTCACTTCGCATTTCGATTAGATTATGGGTGACTTTAAGGCGGTGACTTCAGGCTGTGACTCACCGCGTCGGGAGGATAGCATGAACGAGGACAGCGCGCATTTCCCGCCTGTGGATCCTTTGAAAACAGGTCTGCGCGGCTGCTGCCCGCGCTGCGGCAATGGCAAGCTTTTCAATGGCTTGCTGGACTTGAAGCCGCGCTGCGCCGCCTGCGGTCTCGATTATGCCTTTGCCGACGCCGGCGATGGCCCGGCCGTCTTCGTCATCCTGATCGTCGGCTTCATCGTCATCGGCTCGGTGCTGTGGCTGGAAGTGAACTATGCGCCGCCGATCTGGCTGCACATCCTGCTCTTCGCGCCGCTGACGATCATCCTTTCGCTGCTGGCGCTGCGTTGGTGCAAGGGCATCCTCATCGCCATGCAATACCGCCACAATGCCCGTGAAGGACGTCTCTCCCGTGATTGATGCCACAGCCGCTGCCCCCCGCCGCACACGATCCGTTCTGACCGCCATCGCGGTCCTCGTAGCACTCGCCATCCTGATCGCGCTCGGCACCTGGCAGGTCGAGCGGCTGCACTGGAAGGAAGGCCTGCTCGCCGATATCGCCACGCGCCTCGCAGCCCCCGTAGTCCCGCTCTCCGATATCGAGGCCATGGCCGCCAAGGGTGAGGATATCGAATACCGCCGCGTCACCGCGACAGGCGTCTACGACAACAGCCGCGAACGCCACTTCTTCGCCACCTGGCGCGGCCAGACCGGTTTCTACGTCTACACGCCGCTGCAGCTTGCAGACGGCCGCTTCCTCTTCGTCAATCGCGGCTTCGTTCCCTACGACAACAAGGAACCGGAAATGCGCATGCAGGGCCAGTTGACGGGCGAGCAGACCGTCAACGGTCTCGCCCGCAGCAAACTATCAGGCAAGCCGTCCTGGATCGTGCCCGATAACGACGTCGCGAAGAACATCTTCTACTGGAAGGACCTCGACGTCATGGCCTCGAGCACCGGGCTCGACAAGGCCGCGGTCGTGCCTTTCTTCGTCGATGCCGACGACACGCCCAATCCCAAGGGAATGCCGATCGGCGGCGTCACCGAGGTCGACCTGCCCAACAACCACCTGCAATACGCTTTCACCTGGTATGGTCTCGCCGCCACGCTGGTCGTGATCGTCGTCGTCGCGCGCTTGCGCAAGCGCGGCAATCCGCCAGCGCAATAGTATCGCTTCAATTCGTGCCTATATTGGGCTAGAGGATCGATATCTGAGGCGCAGGCATCACAACCTCTCCCTCATTCCTGTGCTTGTCACAGGAATCCAGCTACGGCGCGTCTGCGCCGTGAAAAGACTCTCTTGCATTCACGGACGTGAATGCGCTGGATTCCTGTGACAAGCACAGGAATGAGGGCGTTGGGTAAGTAAGACAGGAACAGGATGAATATTGCGGCGAAACCTCCACTGACGATCAGGCTCTGCGGGCCGCGCGGCTTCTGCGCCGGCGTCGACCGGGCGATCCAGATCGTCGTTCTGGCGCTGAAATCCTATGGCGCACCCGTCTATGTCAGGCACGAGATCGTTCATAACCGCTATGTCGTCGAAGGTCTCGAAGCCAAGGGCGCCGTCTTCGTCGAGGAGCTGAACGAGATCCCGGAAGAGCATCGCGCCCAGCCGGTGGTCTTTTCCGCCCACGGCGTGCCGAAGTCGGTGCCCGAGGATGCGACCACACGTAACCTCTTCTATCTCGACGCCACATGCCCGCTGGTCTCCAAGGTCCACAAACAGGCCATGCGCCACAACAAGCTCGGCCGCCACGTGGTCCTGATCGGCCATGCCGGCCACCCGGAGGTGATCGGCACTATGGGCCAGCTCCCAGAGGGTGCCGTCTCGCTGGTCGAGACCATCGCCGACGTCGATCTCTACGAGCCCGTCGATCCCGACAATCTCGGCTATGTCACGCAGACGACGCTCTCGGTCGACGACACTGCCGGCGTCATCGCCCGCCTGCAGGAGCGCTTCCCGAACCTGACGGCGCCCTCGGCCGATTCGATCTGCTATGCCACGACAAACCGCCAGGAAGTCGTCAAGCAGGCGGCCCCCGGCTGCGATCTCTTCATCATCGTCGGCGCGCCCAATTCGTCCAACTCCAAGCGCCTCGTCGAAGTGGCGCTGAGGGCAGGGGCGAAGAAATCGATCCTGGTGCAACGCGCCTCCGAGCTCGATTGGGACGATATCGGCCACGTCGGCACGCTCGGCCTCTCTGCCGGCGCTTCTGCCCCCGAGGTCATCGTCAACGAGATCATCGAGGCTTTTCGCGCCCGGTTCGATGCCAAGGTCGAGCTTGCCGAGACCGTTCAGGAAAACGAGCACTTCCTCGTCAACCGCGAGCTGCGCGACATCGAGCTGACGACGGCGGATATGGCGTTCGTGAACGGGTAATCGGTGGTCGGAGAGTGGGCCACCCCCCTCTGTCCTGCCGGACATCTCCCCCACAAGGGGGGAGATTGGCTGGGGGCCACCGCTCGCTGCAAGATCAATTGTTTGGGGAAACCCCCACCACGGATCAATCTCCCCCCTTGTGGGGGAGATGCCCGGCAGGGCAGAGGGGGTATCATCTGCGCCGCCCGAAGCCGACCGAAGCATCAAACCGAAAACGAGAGCCCGCCTTGGCAGTCTACACCGATATCTCCGAAGACGATCTGAAGTGGTTCCTGACGGAATATGACGCCGGCACGCTGTTGTCCTACAAGGGCATCGCCGAGGGCGTCGAAAACAGCAACTTCCTGCTGCACACCTCGAAGGACCCGCTGATCCTGACGCTCTACGAAAAGCGCGTCGAGAAGACCGACCTGCCGTTCTTCCTCGGCCTGATGCAACATCTTTCCGCCCGCGGCCTGTCCTGCCCGCTGCCCTTGCCGCGCAAGGATGGCGCGCTGCTCGGCCAGCTGTCGGATCGCCCCGCGGCGCTGATCTCCTTCCTCGAAGGCATGTGGCTGCGCAAGCCGGAAGCCAGGCACTGCCGCGAAGTCGGCAAGGCGCTGGCCCGCATGCACATCGCCGGCGAAGGTTTCGACCTCAAGCGCCGCAACGCACTCTCCGTCGATGGCTGGCAGGTGCTGTGGGACAAGTCCGAAGCCCGCGCCGACGAGGTCGAGAAGGGCCTGCAGGCCGAAATCCGCGGCGAGCTCGATTTTCTCTCGGCGAACTGGCCGAAGGATCTCCCCTCCGGCGTCATCCACGCCGATCTCTTCCCCGACAACGTCTTCTTCCTGGGCGACGATCTCTCGGGCCTGATCGACTTCTACTTCGCCTGCAACGATCTCTTGGCCTACGACGTCTCGATCATCCTCAACGCCTGGTGCTTCGAAAAGGACGGCGCCTATAACATCACCAAGGGCATGGCCATGCTCGAGGGCTATACCAGCGTGCGGCCGCTCAGCGATGCCGAACTTCAGGCACTTCCGATCCTGTCGCGCGGCTCGGCGCTGCGCTTCTTCCTGACCCGCCTCTACGACTGGCTGATGACGCCCGAGGGCGCGATGGTGACGAAGAAGGACCCGCTCGAATACCTGCGCAAGCTGCGCTTCCACCGGCAGATCAAATCTGCCGCCGAATACGGGCTCACGCCATGAAGCACGTCGACATCTACACCGATGGCGCCTGCTCCGGAAATCCCGGCCCCGGCGGCTGGGGCGCGGTGCTGCGCTATGGCGAGGTCGAGAAAGAACTCTGCGGCGGCGAGGCGGAAACCACCAATAACCGCATGGAACTCTTGGCCGCCATTTCGGCGCTGACGGCGCTGAAAAGCGCCTGCGAGGTCGACCTCCACACCGACAGCAAATACGTCATGGACGGCATTTCGAAGTGGATCTTCGGCTGGAAGAAGAACGGCTGGAAGACGGCTGACAAGAAGCCGGTCAAGAACGGCGAACTCTGGCAGGCACTCGACGCCGCCAACCAGCGCCACAAGGTCAAGTGGCACTGGGTCAAGGGCCACGCCGGCCACCCGGAAAACGAACGCGCCGACGAGTTGGCTCGCAAGGGCATGGAGCCGTTCAAGAAGCGGTAGGCTTGCTCAACCTTCCCTTCTCCCAGCGGGGAGAAGGTGGCCCGAAGGGTTCAGGTGCAACTAGTTGCACCGGGGATGAGGGGGGCTCCGGGCTCCCGGCTATCCATTTAAATTTATTATCTTAAACACCCCGTATGCAGCCCCCTCATCTGCCTGCCGGCATCTTCTCCTCTGTGGGGAGAAGGGACTCGTTGCGGGCCGCTCGCTCCATCTTCCCTTCGCCCCATAGGGGAGAAGGTGCCCGAAGGGCGGATGAGGGGGCCACACGGCAAAACATTTCTTACCGGCCGCTCACCCCGCAACCGCCAGATACGCCGAAATCGTCCCAATCGACAGCACCGTCGAGGCCAGCACCACCCGCCCCGTCAAACTCGCCTCGCGCCCATAAAACTCCGCCAGCATGAACGGCCCGGTCCCCGTCGGCAGCGCCGCCAAGAGAACGCAGGTATGGACTGCAACCGGCGGCAGCTGCAGCAGCGGCCCGGCGATCACCCATGTCACCAAAGGCTGCGCAACCAGCTTCAGCCCGACCAGAATCCCCGCAGTCGCCGCCCGCTCGGTCGCAGCCCCGGCCTTCGATCCCGCCAGAAACAGCCCGAGCGCAATCAGCGCGCAGGGCGAAGCCGCGCCGCCGAGAAGTTTTAGAAACGCATGCACAGGCGCCGGCAGAGCCACGCCCGAGACCATGAACAGCGCCCCCACCACCGGCGCGATCAGAAGCGGGTTTTTGGCGAGCGACAGGAACGTCTTCATCGCGATATCGCGCCGCCGCGTCTCCGATTGCAGCCCGCCCTCGATCAAGACGATGGCGACGGCGAAGAGCACGCAGACGGTGACGATCGTCGCGATCAGGGTCGGCGCCATGCCGTTGTCGCCGACGATTGAGAGCACCAGCGGAAAGCCGACGAACCCCGTATTGGCGTAGCTGGCGTTCAGGCTGTCGATCGCCGCATCCGCCAGATGCCGCCCCTTCGCCATCCGCCACCAGAGCGTCGCGCAGAAGATGATGGCACAGCCCGACGTGAAGGCGAGGATGAAGCCCGGCTGCCAGATCTGCGTGAGCTTGGCATTCGCCATGATGTCGAAGAGCAGGGCAGGCAGCGCCAGATAGACCACCAGCCGGTTCACTTCGCGCGTCGCATTGGGGCCGAGCGCGTCCGTCTTGCGCGCGATCCATCCGGTCAGGATCAGCGCGAAGATGGGGAGCACGATGAGGAGATTGGTCAGCATTAGCAGGGAAACTCAAGTTGCAAAGACCATTGTCTAACCCCTGAGATCGATATAATCCAATGTCGATATCATCGCTGATTGATACCTCAGAGGTATGAAATGGATACGCGCCACATGCGCTATTTCGTGGCGCTCGCCGAGACGCTGCACTTCGGCCACGCGGCGGCGCGCATGAACATGAGCCAGCCGCCCTTCAGCCGGCAGATCGCCGCGATCGAGAAGACGCTCGGCGCTCGCCTCTTCGAGCGCAATTCCCGCAACGTCGCGCTGACGGCGGCGGGCAAGCATTTTCTCGAGGAGTGCCGCGCGGTGCTCGCCCATTTCGACGCCGCCTGCCGCGACGTGCTGCTGGTCGCATCCGGCGTGAAGGGCGAATTGAAGCTCGGCTTCATGATGAACGCCGCCTACAGCGTCGTCCCGGCGCTGGTGAGATTGTATTCCGAGGCGCGCCCCGATGTCCGCCTCGTGCTTGAGGAGCGCATACCGACGGATATCGAGGAGATGCTGATCGAAGGCCGCCTCGACGCCGCCGTCACCTTCGGCGGCAGCCCGGCCACCCATCTGCGTACCACGCTTCTCGCCCGCGACCGCCTGCGCCTGATCGTGCCGAGGGATCACCGCCTGGCTGAACTCGACATCGCCGGCCCAACCGATCTCGCCCCCGAACGCCTGATTGCCGCCCCCGCAAGCGTGACGCCGACGCTCCGCGACGCCATCCGCAACTACTGCGCCTCCCCAGGCGTCGTCCCGCATTTCGCCCTCGAACCCCGCCTGCAGCACACGATCATCCGCCTCGTCGCCGAAGGTCTGGGCATCGCGCTCATCCCACAGTCTTTGTGCGCGGACTTGGCGGAAGGGCTGGTTTCCCGGCCGATTGTGGATGCGCCGGAGTTCGACATCGTGCTCTGCGCCTCGGCTGCGTCGAGCAATCCGGCGGTGCCGGCGCTGTTTGAGGTGGCGGAGAGGTTGGATGGGGTGGGCAAGCGCGCCGAGGGAACTTGATCAAGCAGCTAACTCCGCGCCAGCCGCCCCCCTCATCCCCGGTGCAACTTGTTGCACCTGAACCCTTCGGGCCACCTTCTCCCCGCGGGGGAGAAGGGAAAAGCGGCACCCTTTGCGCCATCCCCCTCTCTCCTCGGGGAGAGGGTAGGGTGAGGGGGCCGCACGTTAGAACCGACGATCAGTCAATCGGGCTCATTGTCATAGGCCTAATCCCAAGCAGCGTTTTGGAGAACAACTCTGTAGCCGTCTGGGTCTTCGAAGGTTTTCCCGTTTCGATCCCAATAGGGATTAAACGCGGGAACAGGCGGGAACCCAGACGCGACCATGCGGTCGACGGATGCATTCCATTCAATCGGATCAGGTATATAGAAGACGATCAAGTTGTCTTCGGTCGGGGCACGGCCGACAGGGTGCCCTACCTTCTTCGTGAACTCGAAGTGATACGGAACCCCACGCTGGCCGACCATTATACCGTCAAAGCCATCGTGTCCCGCAAACTCATAGAGCAATTCAAGACCAAGACCGGCACAGTAGAACTGGCGGAGGGCTTCCAAATCATCACTTGGCCGCGCCACGCGAATTGTCAAAGGTTGCAAATCTCAGGTCCCTCGCATGTCATCGATCCCCAGCATTTAGAGATCGTGGCGGCTTGATCGTCAATGAATTGATCGCCGCTTAGGCCCGGCAGTGATCATCACCAGTCGATCACGTCGCGCATGCCAGCGTTACTCCGGGCAACCTCGCCTCCACAGGAACCAGGACACGATTGCAGACCGCCGAACGGGGCGCCGGAAGGTGTCAATAAATCTAAACTATTTACGAGGCAGCTTTTGGCGCCCCGTCCGAACCAGTGCCGTATCAACCGGGGGGATGAGCCCTGCCGGGGTAGAGGCATGTTGTTTTGTAAGGGGGAAGAAGTGACCAGCGACAGCGCCCTCGGCCCCCTCATCCGACCCTTCGGGCCACCTTCTCCCCGCGGGGGAGAAGGGAAAAGCGGCACCCTCTGTGCGATCTTCCCCTCTCCCCAGCGGGGAGAGGGTAGGGTGAGGGGGCCACACGCTAAAACGCTAGCCACCCCATATCCCTCAAGCCGCCTTCGCCACATCCCCATGCGGGTCGAGCACGAATTTCGTCGCCGCCCCGTGGTCGAAGCTCTCATAGCCCTGAACGGCCTCTTCGAGCGGGATCACCTTGGCATTGACGATATCGGCGATCGGCAGGCGGTCGTGGAGGATCGCCTGCATCAGCTGCCGGTTATACTTCAGCACCGGCGTCTGGCCGGTGTGGAAGGATTGCGCCTTCGCCCAGCCGAGCCCGAAGCGCAGCGACAGGTTGCCTGATTTGGCGGCGCTGTCGACGGCGCCGGGGTCCTCGGTCACGTAGAGGCCGGGAATGCCGATCGAGCCGGCGGCGCGGGTGATGTCCATCATCTGGTTCAACACGATCGCCGGCTGCTCGCCGCCCGAATGGCCGCGCGCCTCGAAGCCGACGGCGTCGATCGCGCTGTCCACCTCGTTGCTCCCTGTCACCTGCGCGATCATGTCGCCCAGCCGGTCGCTCTTCGACAGATCGATCGGCTCGAAGCCGACGCGGGCCGCATGCGCCAGGCGGTCCTTGTTGAAGTCGCCGATCATCACGACGGCAGCACCGAGGATCCGGGCAGAAGCCGCAGCCGCAAGCCCGACCGGGCCGGCGCCCGCGACATAGACGGTCGAGCCGACGCCGACGCCGGCGCGCACCGCGCCATGGAAGCCGGTCGGCAGGATGTCGGAGAGCATGGTGAGATCGCGGATCTTCTCCATCGCCCGGTCGCGATCCGGGATTTTCAGGAGGTTGAAGTCGGCATAGGGAATGGTCACGTAGCGGGCCTGGCCGCCGATCCAGCCGCCCATGTCGACATAGCCATAGGCGCCGCCAGCGCGCGAGGGGTTGACGGTGAGGCAGACGCCGGTGTCCTGCGACTTGCAGCAGCGGCAGCGGCCGCAGGCGACGTTAAACGGCACGGAGACGATGTCGCCGACCTCGAGCATCTCGACGTCGATGCCCTTTTCGATGATCTGGCCGGTGATTTCATGGCCGAGAACCAGCCCCGGCATCGCCGTGGTGCGGCCGCGCACCATGTGCTGGTCCGATCCGCAGATATTGGTCGAGATCACCTTCAGGATCACGCCATGCTCGATGCGGCGCCCATTGGGTGCCTCGAGCTTCGGATCATCGATGTCATGGATTTCGACAACGCCGGGCCGCATGTAGACGACGCCACGGTTCTTGCTCATTTTCATCTCCTCCGTTGAAAATGCTCATTTCCGCGCGGGCTCCTCTCCCTCGCGGTTATCGTCGCAGCTTAGAGGAGAATGTCGCCCACGTCGTCCCGTTTACGACGGTTTGTTTGCCCGAAATGGTCGCTGACGAAGAAGTGAGGAGAGGAGCGCGCGCACCGGGGAGGGCTAATCTTTGCATCTTGCCCGCAGCCGCATTCCCACTATGCTTTGCGGATAACAATATGTCGGGAGGCAACCATATGATCCTGCACTCAGTGCTGATGCGGCTGAAATCGGCCATCACGGGCGAAGAGAAGCAGTCCCTATTCGAGCAGATCGTCGCGCTGAAGCAGGTCATTCCGGGTATTCTGGATATCAAATACGGCCCGAACGTATCGCCCGAGGGCCTGCATGCCGGCTTCGTCGATGGCTTCGCCGTCACCTTCGAAAGCCCGGAGGCGCGCGACGCCTATCTGGTCCATCCCGAGCATGTCGCTGTCGGCGAGCGCATCGTCTCGTCGCTGGATGGCGGCCTCGGCGGCCTGATCGTCTTCGACCTGCAGGTCTGATCCCGCAGGTCGAACGTCTCGGTTTCCGTCGTCAGCTGCCCTTGCGCATGGCGGCGGAGATCTGGTCGACATTATAGCGGAACATCTTCTCATAGGTGGATGCCGGGCCCTTGGCATCCGACAGCGATTCCACATAGAGCTCGCCGCCGGGCTCAGCCCCCGTTGCCTTGGCGATCTGCTTGACGAGGCGCGGATCGTTGGAGTTCTCGAAGAAGTAGGTCTTCACGTGCTCGGCCTTGATCTGCTCGATCAGCTTGGCCACTTCAGCCGCCGACGCCTCGCTTTCGGTGGAGACGCCGAGCGGCGCCAGGAAGCTCACATGATACTCCCGGCCGAAATAGCCGAAGGCGTCATGGCTGGTCAGCACCTTGCGATGGTCCTCGGGGATATCCTTGAACTTCGCCTTGGCATAGGCGTCCATCTCGTCGAGCTTCTTGGTGTAAGCCGCGGCATTGGCCTTGAACGCCGCCGCATCGGCAGGATCGGCCGATGACAGAGCCTTCTCGATGTTGGCGACCCAGACCTTGACGCTGACGGGGCTGTTCCACACATGCGGATCGGTCACTGTCTTGCCGTCCTCTTCCATGGTGCGCGTCTTCACACCCTCGGAAACCGTCACCGGCGTGCCCTTGTAGCCCGATGCCGCGATCAGCCGGTCCATCCAGCCCTCAAGTCCTTCGCCGCTGACAAAGGTGACCTTGGCGGCCTTCAAGTTCTTGGCATCAGTGGGCGACGGCTCGAATTCATGGGGGTCGCCGTTCGGCCCGACGAGGCTCTTGACCTCGACATGGTCGCCGCCGACTTGGCTGACGACATCGGCGAGCACGGTGAACGAGGCCACGACATGAAGCGTTTCGGCCGAAGCCGGCATGGCCGAAAAGGCCATCAACGCGGGAAGCGAGGCGGCAAGAAGCAATCTTCTATGGGGCATAGAAGCATCCTTTGGTTAGCCCTTGAGATGGGCGCGGGGGAAGAGACGCCGGGCAAGGCCCGACGGTGCGAAGAAGATGGAAAAGCCGTAGATCGCCGCCGCCGTCATGATGATCGTCGGCCCGGAGGCGAGCTCGAAATGGTAGGAGGCGATCAGCCCGAAATAGCCGGATGCCGCGGCACTCGCCGCCGCCACCAGCATCATCGAGGGCAGGCTGCGTGACCAGAGCTGCGCGATCGCCGCCGGAAGCATCATCAGCCCCACCGCCATCAGCGTGCCGAGCGCCTGGAAGCTGGCGACGAGATTGAGCACGACAAGCAGCAGGAACAGGAAGTGATAGACCGGGCCGCGCCCGCCGATCGCCCTCAGAAAACTCGGGTCGAAGCACTCCGCGATCAGCGGCCGGTAAATCGCGGCAAGCACGATCAGCGTCAGCGTTGTGATCGCGCCGATCTGGTAAAGGGCAGGGGGATCGATGGCGAGAATGGTGCCGAACAGCACATGTAAGAGGTCGATATTGGACCCCCTCAGCGAGACGATCAGCACGCCGAGCGCCAGCGACGCGAGATAAAAGCTGGCAAAGCTCGCATCCTCCTGCAGCACCGTCACCCGGCTGACCGCACCCGACAGCAGCGCCACCGCGAGCCCCGCCACCAGCCCGCCGATCCCCATCGCCGTCAGCGAGAGCGAGCCGGCGACGAGATAGCCGATCGCGGCCCCCGGCAGGATCGCATGGCTCATCGCATCGCCCATCAGGCTCATGCGTCGCAGCATCAGGAACACGCCGATCGGCCCGGAACCGAGCCCGAGGCAGAGGCACGCGACCAGCGCCCGGCGCATGAAGCCGTAATCGACGAAGGGCGCGAAGAAGAGGTCGTAGATGGTCATGCGGAGGGCGCGCAGGCGTCTGCGTCCTCATCCCAGCGCTCGGCCATCGCCCTTGCTTTCAAAAGGTTCTCGGCCGACATCGCGGTGGCCGTCGGCCCCCAGTCGATCATCTCGCGGGCGAGCAGAAGCGTCTGCGGGAAATGCGCACGGATCTGCTCGAAGTCGTGCAGCACCGCCACGATAGTGCGCCCGTCGCCATGCCAGGTCAGGATCATCTCGATCAGGTCGCGGGTGGTGCGGGCGTCGATCGCGGTAAACGGTTCGTCGAGCAGGATCACCTTGGCATCCTGCAGCAACAGCCGCGCAAACAGCACCCGTTGCAATTGGCCTGATGACAACGACCCGATCTGCCGCCGCTCGAAGCCCTCCAGCCCGACCGCCGAAATCGCCTCACGCGCCTTCACCATCTCCGCGCCCGACACACGCCGAAACGCGCCCGCTTGCCGCCATGCGCCGAGCAGGACAGTATCGAGCACCGAGATCGGAAACCGCCTGTTGATGTCGGCCGCCTGCGGCAGATAGCCGAAATCGGTGCGCTGCAGCCGATGCTCGACACGCCCCTCGCTCGGCCGAAGCTCACCCATGATCGCCTTCAACAGCGTCGACTTGCCGGCACCATTCGGGCCGGCAATGGCCGTCAGGCTGCCGGCCGTGATCGCGCCGGAGACGTGGTGCACGGCCGGGTGCCGGTTATAGGCGACGGTGAGATTGGAAAGCCGGATCAGCTCTTCGCTCATGGCAGCACCACCGCCCATGCGATGGTGGTCCAGAGCAGGGCGGCGACGACAATGGCGCCGATCACGCGGCTCATTGCCGAGGTGCCCAGCAGGCCGGCGGCGAGATTGTTCAGGAGAGTCATTCGTCGGTACTCAGTATGTAATAACATTACGCAAGTAACGTTATAACGATAATTTTGACCGTGACGCAAGCGGCCGAGTTCGAAAATTTGGATGATCGAACGAGGTTTGTGGAAAATTGGGAAGAGGATTGGGGGATTAAGGGGGAGGACGCTGCCACGCTCTCGGAGCGTCCATTCACGTCGAGCCAGTTGCACCCGCAGCAGATACTCGGGACAAGCCCGAGTATGACGGTCGTGGGGATGAGCCGCTGCAACCTATTGCATCGCTAACACGTTGAAAAGGCGTCACTTCCCGCGTTTTTGACGTCATCATCGGCAAAGGTGCCGAGGATCTAAGCACGCCGCCCGGAACGCAACGGCGCAGCGAAAGCGGAAGGGCGCCAAGCGCCGTAACCCGCCACGGAAGCCAGCGCGTCAGCGCGGCCAAGCGCAGACCGAAACCACCACGCTCAGCCCCGCCGAAAACATCACATCAAAGCTGCTCGATCATCGTCGCAGCGCTCGAAACCGTCGCCTGACCAGGATTGTCCTCGACGTTGAGCGACTTCACTACGCCGTCCTCGACCAGCATCGAGTACCGCTTGGAGCGCACGCCGAGGCCGCCGCCGGAGAGGTCGGCGTCGAGGCCGATGGCCTTGGTGAAGGAGGCGTCCCAGTCGGGGAGGAAGTGGATCTTGCCCATGCCGCCGGACGACTGCGCCCAGGCGCCCATCACGTGCCAGTCGTTGACGGCAATGACCGCGATGTCATCGACGCCCTTGCCGAGAATGGTGTCGCGGTTTTCGAGATAGCCGGGCAGGTGGTTGAGCGAGCAGGTTGGCGTGAAAGCGCCAGGGACGGCGAAGAGCACCACGCGCTTGCCCTTGAACAGCGCCTCGGTCGTGGTCTCGACCGGACCGTCAGCCGTCTTTTCCTTGAAGGTTGCCGAAGGCAGCGTGTCGCCGATTGCAATGGTCATGGCTATCTCCTGGTTATGTTTGTGAGGCGCCGTGGGGCGCAGACGTTGAGATCAAGGGCAGGTGTGAATGATAGGATCGGCCTATTTGAAAGCAAGCGGGCTTTCGATGGCGCGGGCGCCGTCGATCACAAG
The DNA here is from genome assembly GCF_056399145.1 of Rhizobium sp. 01N48. Lineage (NCBI taxonomy): Bacteria > Pseudomonadati > Pseudomonadota > Alphaproteobacteria > Hyphomicrobiales > Rhizobiaceae > Rhizobium > Rhizobium sp. 01N48. The sequence continues at coordinate 171,941 of NZ_JBFTQT010000009.1, read as the reverse complement.
CGCGCTCCAGCTCTTGCCCGATATGTCGTAATTCTTCGGCAGCTTGCCGATCGCAACCGTCGTCGTCAGCGACGTGCCATCGCGCTTGCTCATCAGCTGCTTGGTGAAGACATAGCCGCTCGGGCCGGCAATGACGACGTCGGGTGTCGTGTCGCCGATGTCGGGGAGCGTGATATTGAGCGTCAGCTCCTTCTGGTCGGCCGACAGCGTGTGCTTGGTCACCTTGAACTTGGAGGAGGGCGCCTCCGGCAGCCGTGCGTCGGCGGCGTCAAGAATGGCCTTTTCCTCCGGCTGCGATTGCCCCGCCGACGAAAGCGCGAGCGTGAAGTCGGCCTGGAAGGGCACGCAGATATCCTTGCAGATGCCGATGAAAGCCTGGGCTCTGATCTCTGTTGCGTCGCGCTTTGCCGACAGGGTCAGCGGCAGCGTCACCGGCGCGTCGTAGCCGATGTCGTCGAGCCTGTCGTCCTTGATGTGCTTTGGAATAGGGTAGCCGATCTTGTCGAGCGTCACGCCCGTCTCGGGCGCGATCGTGATCTGCGGGGGGATGCCGCTATTGCCCGGCTCGCGCCAATAGGTGATCCATCCGGCATTGGGTTCGATCTGCAGCCCGGCGCGGATCTTGCCGTGTTCATCGGGTGAGAGCGCCACCAGCCGCATCCGCCCGCCGGCATTGTCGACCCAGGCGCTGGTCCCGGCGTTCACCGAGGACAGGGTCGGCAAGAACAGGCCAGCGGTCGTGGCGAGGATGAGGACGAGGCGTCGTGTGTATGGGGCAAGGGTCATGCGGCAATGGTTATTCAAATCCGCTGCCCTTCGCCARCAGCCGCATCCGATTTAATTTTCATTTTCAGTTGATTGAAACAGGACATTGGCCCATGTTTCTCTTGTCGGCGCCTCGAGCGGTCTGGCATCAGGAGGTATCATGTCCCTGTCGACCCTGAAAAACAGACGTGAACGCGGCTTCTTCGACGGCCAGTTCCTGATCGCGATGCCCGGCGTATCGGACAGCAATTTCGCCCGCACGGTGATTTACGTCTGCGCCCATTCCGATGCCGGCGCCATGGGTTTCATCATCAATCGCTCTCAGGAGCTTTCGTTCACCGACGTGCTCATGCATCTCGACATGATCAAGAGCGACGAGGCGATCCTCATGCCGCCGCCATCTGGCGACCTGTCGATCCAGACGGGCGGCCCGGTGGAAAGCGGCCGTGGCTTCGTTCTGCATTCCGACGATTATCTCTGCGATTCCAGCATTCCCGTCAGCGACGATATCTGCATGACGGCGACGCTCGACATCATCCGCGCCATTGCCAAGGGCGAAGGGCCGAAGCGCGCCACCATGCTGCTCGGCTATGCCGGCTGGGGCGCCGGCCAGCTTGAGGCGGAGATCGCGAGCAATGGCTGGCTAAATTGCCCGGCCAACGACGCCCTCATCTTCGATCCCAATCTCGATGATAAATACGAGCGCGCGCTGGCCGGCATGGGCATTTCTGCGGCCATGCTCTCCACCGAAGCGGGCCACGCCTGAAGACGCAAAAATTCGCGGAACGAATAGCTGCGAACCACGTTCTCTTTTCGCACCGGGCACGAGGCCCGTACCAAAAGGAGACATCAGATGGGTAGCACCAGCGACAAGATTTCCGGCAAGGCCAACGAAATCGCCGGCAAGGCGAAGCAGGCTGTCGGCAAGGCGACCGGCGACAATTCCACCCGCGCCAAGGGCGCCGTCCAGGAAGCCAAGGGTAAAGCCCAGTCCGCCAAGGGCGATGCCAAAGGCAAGATCAAGGATGTCGTCGATCGCATGTGATCGAAAGCATCCCTGCAATGGCCCGTTGCGCATCCGCGCTGCGGGTCGTTTTGTATCAACACCACGCTATGGGGCGTTCCATGCGGCTTTTCGCCTGCGATAACTGCGATCAGGTCGTGCACTTCGACAACCGGCAATGCGTCCGCTGCAACCATCGCCTCGGCTTCCTGCCCGATGATCTCTCGATGCGCGCGCTTGAGCCGCGCGACGAGACGCTGTGGCAGCTGACATCGGACCCTCAGCGCGCGGTGCGCTTCTGCGCCAATGCCGGTCTCGACATTTGCAACTGGCTGGTGAATGCGGATGACGAAAATCCATTCTGCATCGCCTGCCGCTACAATCGCCTGGTGCCCAACACCCATACGCAGGAAGGGATCGATCGCTGGCGCCGCATCAGCCAGGCGCAACGCCATCTCTTCTATTCGCTGCTGCGCTGGCGCCTGCCGCCACCGGACCGTATCGAGGATCCGCAAGGCGGGCTGGTTTTCGACTTCCTCGAGGATGAAGTGCAGCTAGACGGCAACGTCATCCCCGCCATGACCGGCCACGACGAAGGCGTCATCGCCATCCGCGCCGCCGAGGCCGACGACATCACCCGCGAACTGGCCCGCGCCTCGATGAACGAGCCCTATAGAACGCTTCTTGGCCATTTTCGCCACGAGATCGGGCATTTCGTCTGGAACCGCCTGGTCCGCGACCGCGACGCCTTCGATGGCTTCCGCGCCGTCTTCGGCGATGAGCGCCAGGATTATGGCCAGGCGCTGCAGAACCATTATCAGAACGGCGCGCCCTTCGGCTGGCAGCAGAGTTTCATCAGCGCCTATGCGGCGGCCCACCCCTGGGAGGATTTCGCCGAGTGCTTCGCGCACTATCTGCACATCGTCGATACGCTGGAGACCGCGCGCGGCTTCGGCATCGCGATCGATCCGCGCGGCCATGAGGAAATGGCGTCCGAGGTGGATTTCAACCCTTATCGTGCAGCCAGCGCCGAGCAATTGGTCAGCGCCTGGGTGCCGCTATCGGTAGCCATCAACGCCATCCAGCGCAGCATGGGCCAGCCGGATTCCTACCCCTTCGTGCTGTCGAACGCTGTCGTCGAAAAGCTCGAATATCTGCACCGGCTGATCCAGGATCGCGTCGCCGAGCCACGGCAAGTCGCGGCCTGAACATCAGGTGCTTGAACCTTGGCGGCCTGAGAGACCTCAGGCGCGCCTGGTCAGCGGAAACCGCTCCTTCAGCAGCCGCAGCACCGATTCCGACGCCATCGGCGGGCCGAAGAGATAGCTCTGTCCGTAGGTGCAACCCATCTTCGCCAGCTCGATCGCATCCTCGTTGGACTCGATACCTTCGGCCACAACCTTCATCTCCAGCTCCCGCGCCATCGAGATCACCGAGCGCAGCACGGTCGACTTGCGGTCGCTGGTGTCGCAGACCAGCGTCTTGTCGAGCTTGATCGTGTCGAACGGGAAGCGGGTGAGGTATGAGAGCGAGGAGTAGCCGGTGCCGAAATCGTCTAGCGCCAGCCCAAGCCCGACCTCGCGGAGCTTGCCGAGCACCAGGCGCGCCTGTTCCGGGTTTTCCATCACCATCGTCTCGGTCAGCTCCAGCTTCAGCCGGGTCGGATCGCAATGGGTCTTGGCGAGAACCGAGCGCACGTCGTCATAGAGATCGTTGTTGAGAAGCTGGGCGCTCGAGAGATTGATCGACACGAAGATCGGCAGCTCGCCGGTCTGGCTTTCCCAGGCCATCAGGTCGTTGGTCGCCTGTTCGAGCGCGAAGACGCCGAGCATGTTGATGATGTCGGAAGCCTCGGCGATCGGAATGAACTCCGACGGCGGGATGTTGCCGCGCTTCGGATGCTCCCAGCGCATCAAGGCCTCGAAACCGGCGATCTCGACATCTTCCAGGCCGGCGATCGGCTGGTAGACCATCGACAGTTCCTTGCGCTCCAGCGCACGGCGGAGATCCGATTCCAGCTGCAGCCGGTCGGCGCCGAAGTCGCGGAAGGCGGGCTGGAACGGTTCGACGCGATTGCCGCCGGCGCGTTTCGCCCGGTACATCGCAAGCTCGGAATCGCTGAGCATCCCCGTCGCGTTCTCCTGCTGGTCGACGAAGGAGGCAAGCCCGATCGAGGCCGTCAGGATGATCTCGCGGTTGGCGAAGTTGATCGGCACCATGATCGCCTTGCTGATAGCGTCGGCGAAGTCGGCGATCTTGGCGGGGTCGCGCTCGGAAACCAGAATGAGGCCGAACTGGTCGCCGGAGAGACGCGCCAGCGTGTCCTGCGGCTTCAGCAGCCGGCGGAGACGGCGCGTCAGCGCGATCAGGATGTTGTCGCCGGCGGCCACGCCAAGCGCGTCGTTGACCAGCTTGTAGCGATCGATATCGATCACCATCACCGTCGGCCGCAGCGTATCGCCACCCGGCGCCAGCGCCAGCACGCCCTGCAGGCGGTCGAGGAACAGCTGGCGGTTCGGAAGGCCGGTCAGGTTGTCGTGCAGCGCGTCCTGCAGCAGCCGGTCGATCGAGTTCTTCTGCTCGGTCACGTCGATGACGGTGCCGACGCAGCGGATCACTTCGCCGTTGGAATCGAGCACCGGCCGGGCGCGGATCAGGAGCCAGTGGAAATGCCCGTCCTCGGCGCGGATGCGGAACTCGTGGTTCAGCCGGCCGCGGCGATGTTCGAGCAGCACGTCGAGCGTGGCGCGGAAGCGGTCGCGATCGTCAGGATGCAGGCGCGGCAGCCAGTTGCGGGCCGCACCATGCATCGTGCCGGGCGAAAGGCCGAGCTTGACCGAGACATCGGGGATGGTGACGACGCGGTCACGCGCCACGTCCCAGTCCCACACCATGTCGCCGGAGCCCGTCAGCGCCAGCGATTGCCGCTCGAGATCGGAGAACAGCCCCTGCTGGAACGTGCCGCCCGCAAAGGCGTGCTGCATGACGGTGAAGCCGATCAGAAGCACGATCAGCACCAGGCCGCCGCCGAGCGCCGGCTGGATGATGTCGTTGTCGAGCTGGCCGGTGATCGTCAGCCAGCCGCCGAACAGCCACACCAGGATCAGCGCCCAGGCGGGCACGAGCAGGATGGCGCGGTCATAGCGGTTGAGGCCGAGATAGATGATGAGCAGCAGGCCCAGCGTCGCGGTGAGCGCGAAGGACAGGCGGGCGATACCGGCGGCGATGGCGGGATCGTAGATCGCGACGCCGAAGAGCAGCGCCAGGCCGAGCACCCAGGCGAGCGTCACGTAGCCGAGATGCGTATGCCAGCGGTTGAGGTTGAGATAGGTGAACAGGAAGATGACGAAACTCGATGCCAGCGCCACTTCCGCGCAGGCGCGCCATATTCGCTGGTCCGCCGAAGCGATGCTGACGAGCTTACCGAGAAAACCGAAATCGACGCAGATGTAGCCGAGCACTGCCCAGGCGAGCGCGGCGGTTGCCGGCAGCATCGAGGTGCCCTTGACGACGAAAAGGATGGTGAGGAACACCGCCAGAAGGCCCGCAATCCCAAGCACGATGCCGCGATAGAGCGTGAACGCGTTGATCGTGTCCTTGTAGGCGTCAGGCTCCCACAGATAGATCTGCGGCAGTTCCGGCGTCGAAAGCTCGGCGACGAAGGTGATGACGGAGCCCGGGTTGAGCGTGATGCGGAAGACGTCGGAATCGTCGCTCGGCTGCCGGTCGAGCGCGAAGCCTTCGCTCGGCGTGATCGCGATGATGCGCTGCGAGCCGAGATCGGGCCAGAACAGCTTGGAATTCACCAGACGGAAATGCGGTGCGACGATGACGCGCTCCAGCTGTTCGTCGGAAACGTTGGCGAGCGCGAAGACCGCCCAGTCGCCCTGGTGGTTGCCGGAGCTCGATCGCACCTCGATGCGCCGGCGGATGCCGTCGGCGCCGGCCGCGGTCGAGACCTGGAAGGCCTCACCCTGGTTTGCGTAGATTTCGGTGGTCTTGGTCAGATCGAGCGCGGTGTCGTCGCGGGAAATCTTCACCGGTTCGGCCGCCTGCGCGACCCCTGCCATCAGCGCCAAAGCCGACAGGAAAAGCGCTGCGATCACCGCGACGAAACGTCCAGATGGTGATGGGTGCAGCATGCGTTTGTTGGTCATCGGCTGTCGGTTATCCTGCCTTTATCCGTATCGGTGGCGAGCAGTGAAAACATCACGTGATCATGCCACTGACCGTTGATCTTCAAGTATCCGCGCAGATAGCCTTCCCGCTGAAACCCGGCTTTTTCAAGCAGGCGGATGCTCCGAGCATTGTCTGGAATACAGGCTGCTTCGATACGGTGCAACTCAAGGCCTGCGAAGATGTAGGGTATAACCAATTGAAGTGCGGCGAACATATGGCCCTGGCCGGCATGTGCTTCGCCCATCCAGTAGCCGATCATGCAGCTCTGTGCCGCCCCGCGCCTGATATAGCCGATGGTGATGCCGCCAAGCAGCGTCATGTTTTCACGGTGGAAAAGCAGCAGCGGAACGGCCTGTCCCGACGCGTATTCCTGCTTGCCGCGAATGACGCGCGCCCGGTACGAGCCTTCTGTCAGCTCGTCGCGGCGCCAGGTCGGCTCCCAACGTTCGAGAAAGCCGCGGCTTGCCGACCGCAGCTTGTGCCACTGGTTGAAATCCTGATAGCGCGGCAGCCGCAGCACATAATTGGCGTCTTCGATTTCAACTGCTTCCGGCTGCCGAGACAGGAACCGAAACACCGATTTTGGCATCGATCACTCCCGGCAACGCGAATGCAGGTTCAAAGTACGGCTTGCTTGCCCTGTGGGGCAGGCGAGGTGAGCGACGCGGCGATGTCTTCCATCGGCGCCAGATGCTCCAGCGGGCCGATCGCCGACAGCGTCGGCACGGTGTCGAAGAACAGCCGGCCCGCAAGGTCGGTCAGGCGTTCGATGGTGATGCCTTCGAGCCGCTCCATCATTTCAGGATTGGAGATCGGCCGGCCGTAAAGCATCATCTGCCGCGCCACCTGGCCGGCACGCGCCGCCGGGCTTTCCTGGCCCATCAGCAACTGGGCGCGGATCTGTGCGCGGGCGCGCTCGATTTCCTTTTGGTCGATCGAGGTGGCCGACTTATGCAATTCGTCGATGATGACGGGCACCAGTTCCGGCAGGTTCTCGCCGCCGGTCGCGGCATGAATGCCGAAGATGCCGGTGTCGGAGAAGCCCCAATGGAAGGCATAGATCGAATAGCAGAGGCCGCGGATTTCGCGCACTTCCTGAAACAGTCGGGACGACATGCCGCCGCCGAGGATGTTGGCGAGGATCTGCGAACAGTAGAAGTCGCGCGCGTGATAGGCCTTGCCCTCGAAGCCGAGCAGGATCTGGGCGTCCATCAGGTCGCGCGTCTCGCGGATGTTGCCGCCGATATATTTGGCGGGGTCCATGACCGGCGTGGCACTCGGCGCGGTCGGCAGCGAGGCGAATCGCTCCTCGACCATGCGCACGAATTCGTCATGCTGCACGGCGCCGGCGGCGACCACGAACATGCGGTCGGTCGTGTAGTTGCGGCTGAGATAGCCGCGAATCTGCTGCGGCGTGAACGACACCACCGTCTGCGGCGTGCCGAGAATGGCGCGGCCGAGCGTCTGGTCGCGATAGGCGACTTCCGAAAACCGGTCGAATACCACATCATCGGGCGTGTCGTTGGCGGCGTTGATTTCCTGCAGGATGACCTGCTTCTCACGCTCCAGCTCTTCCTCTTCGAAAGCAGATTCGGTGAGGATGTCAGCCAGGATATCGACGGCGAGCGGCACGTGGTCCTTCAGGACGCGCGCGTAATAGGAGGTCGTTTCGGTCGAGGTTGCGGCGTTCACTTCGCCACCGACATCCTCGATCTGTTCGGCGATCTCGCGGGCGCTGCGGCGCGCGGTTCCCTTGAAGGCCATGTGTTCGAGCAGGTGGGCAATTCCATGCTCGTCTGTCGTCTCGTTGCGCGAACCTGATTTGATCCAGACCCCGAGTGCTGCACTTTCGAGATGCGGCATGGTCTGTGTCACTACTGTCAGCCCGGATTTGAGCCGGGTGCACTCAACTGTCATTGGCTATCTTTCTGCGCCTTCTGCCGATTAGGCCCGGGAATGCTCGTCGATAAATGTTTCTACCTCTTTGAGCTCGGGCTTAACGATCTGAAAGCGCTCCTCCTTGTCCATCAAATCAGCAAGCCACGTCGGAAGCGCGGGGTCAATACCGGATGCGGATTTTACGGCGGCGGGGAACTTAGCCGGATGCGCGGTGGCAAGCGTCACCATCGGCGAATTGGCCTTTTCATGCTTGTCGGCGACGAAAACGCCGATCGCCGAATGCGGATCGAGCAGATAGCCGGTCTTTTCGAGCGTGGTCTTGATCGTCTCGGCCACCTGCTTTTCGCTGGCGCGCCCGGCGCGGAAATCCTTCTTGATGAAGGACATGGCATCGGCGGAAATATCGAAACCGTTCGACTGCTTCAGGCTGTCCATGGCGGCGCGGACCTTCGAAGCGTCGCGGCCATAGGCCTCGAACAGCAGCCGTTCGAAGTTCGACGAAATCTGGATGTCCATCGACGGCGAGGTCGTCGCCTTGACGTCCTTCATCTCGTAGCGGCCGGTCTTGATGGTGCGCGCCATGATGTCGTTTTCGTTGGTGGCGACGACCAGCTTGCCGATCGGCAGGCCCATGCGCTTGGCGCAATAACCGGCGAATATATCGCCGAAATTGCCGGTCGGCACCGTGAACGAGACCTTGCGATCAGGTGCGCCGAGCGTGATCGCCGTCGTGAAGTAATAGACGATCTGCGCCATGATGCGCGCCCAGTTGATCGAGTTGACGCCCGAGAGCTTCACCTTGTCGCGGAACGCGCCGTCGTTGAACATCGCCTTCACGAGGTTCTGGCAATCGTCGAAATTGCCCTCGACGGCGAGCGCATGCACGTTCGACGCCGTCGACGTCGTCATCTGCCGCTGCTGAACCGGCGAAACCTTGCCATGCGGGAAGAGAATGAAGATGTCGGTGCGCTCGCGGCCGGCAAATGCGTCGATCGCCGCCCCGCCCGTGTCGCCCGAGGTAGCGCCGACGATGGTAGCGCGCTCGCCGCGCTTTTCCAGCGCATAGTCCATCAGCCGCGCCAGAAGCTGCATCGCCACATCCTTGAAGGCTAGCGTCGTGCCATGGAAGAGCTCCATCACGAAGCTGTTCGGGCCGGTTTGCACCAGGGGCGCGATCGCCGGATGGCGGAAGGTGCCGTAGGCTTCGTCGATCATCGCCCGAAACGTGTCGGCTGGAATTTCACCGTTGGTGAACGGCGACAGGATGGTGAAGGCGATATCCTGGTAGCTCTTGCCGCGCAGGGCCCGGATCTCCTTCTTGGAGAACTGCGGCCATTCGCGCGGCACATAGAGGCCACCGTCACGCGCCAGACCCGCCAGCAATGCATCGCAGAAACCGAGAGCAGGGGCTTTGCCGCGGGTCGAGATATATTCCACTGTCGTCATCCTTGATGTGCCGGCCTAGATAAAATCCGGATTGAAGAGAAAACCTGTGTCGCGCCGCCCTTTGGCCGCAGCTCTGGCCTTCGCCGGCTGCAATCCCGAAATGTGCATCAAAACAGTGCTTACCCAATCGATTTTTGTTTGCGCCGCTGATATAGACCATCGCAAACTGTCACGAAAGGCCCTGTTTTCACTCAGCAGGCCTGGCAAAAAACTTTGTGAAGAGGGTGGAATAATCGTGCTCGGCAAGGTCTCTCGTCTTATCGCTTCCGTATCCTTCGCGGCTGTTCTGGTCGGCTGCAACTCGCTCGGGATGGGCGGTGGCGAGACGAAGACGGCGGAAACGGCACCATCCGGCGCCACCGGCCAGATCATGCCGCTGTCGCCGGCCAACCCGTCCTCCAACGACCCGTCGATCGGCACCGCCACGACAGCATCCGGCAATACGGCGCGCGTCGTCCAGGGCGCTTGCCCGACCATCTACATGAAGGACTCCGAAGCGATCCTCTACCGCTACGCCGGCGGCGCCAAGACCGGAGAACCGGACAAGCTCTCCTTCCAGGCCTCGATCGGCAACTACACGCGCCAGTGCACGCTGAACGACCAGAACCTCGTCATGACCGTCGTGGCGCAGGTCCGCGTCGTCGCGGGCCCGGCCGGCACCGGCGGCAACGTCACGCTGCCGATCCGCATCTCCGTCTTCGATGGCGAAGACGCACTCTATTCCGAAGTCACCAACTTCCCCGCCCAGATCGACCCGACCGGCGCCACCCAGGTCCTGTTCCGCAAGGACGACATCAAGCTGCCCGTCGGCTCCGGCGCACTGGTCCGCGTCAACGTCGGCTTCGACCAGGGCGCGCCTGCCAAGGGCAAGGGCAAGAAGAAGTCCAGCTAACGGGGCTTTTGGGGTAGGGGGATCGCGTTTACCGTTGTATCGCGATTTCAAAGTTTGAGGTGGTGCCGTGTGGCCCCCTCATCCGCCTGCCGGCACCTTCTCCCCGCAGGGGAGAAGAGACTCGGGGCTGGCCGCTCGCTCCATCTTCCCTTCGCCCCATAGGGGAGAAGGTGGCCCGAAGGGTTCAGGTGCAGCTTGCTGCACCGGGGATGAGGGGGCTTCACGGCAAAACGCCTGAGCCCATTCCCTCAAACATATCAATCCAAACTCACGCCACGCCTTCCCACTCCGCCAGCGCCGCAACCACACCCGGCAGATCCACCATCCGCGAAATCACCGTCTCGGCACCCGCATCCGTCAACCGGTCGGCATGCGAGGGGTAGGTGTGCGAGGCGCCGGTGAAGCCGATCACACGCATGCCGGCGGCGCGCGCCGCATGGACGCCGTGCACGGAATCCTCGACCACCACGCAGCGCGACGGCGAAGCGCCCATCTGCTTGGCGCCGTGCAGGAAGATATCGGGCTTCGGCTTGACGCGATCGGCGCCGAGGTCCTTGGCCGAGAAGATGTTCGGCGCGAAGAACTGGCTGAGCCCCACCTTGGAGAGCATCATGGTCAGCCGCGCGCTTGACGAGTTCGAACAGATGCAGCGCTTCAGATCGATGCGCTTGATGGCCGCCTCGACGCCGGCGATCGCCTGCACGTCGGAGGCGAGCCGCATGTCGAGCAGCTTCTCGGACTTGTCGAGCAGCGAGGCAGAGAGCGGAATGCTGGCGTCGCGCTCCACTTCCATGAGGATGTTCTGCCAGGTCATGCCGGAGAATCGCTCGCCCATCTCCTCGATGCTGATCGGGTAGCCTGCCTCCGTCAGAAGCTTGGACTCGACGTCCGCCGCGATGATTTCGGAATCGACCAGAACGCCGTCGCAGTCGAAAAGGATGAGGTCGAAGCCATTCATGTCTATCAAGCCTTGTTGGGGGATGCTGCGGCTTTACACGATGCCTCGTTCGATCTCAACCGGCGGGGCGTCATGGCTGGTCTGCTGCGGCCGGGAGGCTAGGGTTGCGCGCGAGGAAATTGCCTGCGGATGCAGGCGCTTGTCGCCTCGACAAGCCATCTCGACAAGCCACGGCTCGCCCTCTAATGGATGAATATGGCCAAGGAACCGGAAGACACAATCGCAAGCCGCATCAGCCGCGTGCTCGCCGACCGCATCGTTCGCGGTGAACTGCCGGCCGGCTTCCGTCTGCGCCAGGATCATATCGCCGAGGAGTTCGGCGCCAGCCACGTGCCCGTGCGCGAAGCCTTCCGCCGCCTGGAGGCTCAGGGGCTGGCGATCAGCGAGCCACGCCGCGGCGTGCGCGTCGCCTCCTTCGATATCAAGGAGGTGCGCGAGGTGGCCGAGATGCGGGCGGCACTCGAAGTCCTGGCGCTGCGCCACGCCGCCAAGCATTTGACGCCTGCGATCCTCGATGCCGCCGAGGAGGCGACCCGCGAGGGTGATGCGGCGGCAGACGTTCACGCCTGGGAAGAGGCCAACCGCCGCTTCCATCGCCTGATCCTGACGCCCTGCAACATGAGCCGTCTGCTCGCCTCGATCGACGATCTCCACGCCGCCAGCGCTCGCTTTCTGTTTTCCGCCTGGCGTTCGGGCTGGGAGAAGCGCACCGACCACGACCACCGCGCCATCCTCGTGGCCTTGCGCCAGGGCAGGGCGGAAGAGGCGGCCGGCATCCTCGAACGCCACGTCCAGTGGATCGGCCGCGCGCCGAAATCCACCAACAAGGCTGGCGAAAACGGCGAAGCCTTCGCCATCGTCGGCTGATTTTCCAAAATTATAGATAATTTATAATCGGTGTGATTTGCCCGGAAAATCGCGCCTTTACGCCTGTTCTCATGGCTGATCGTGCACATGATCCCGTTTGACCACCGCACAATCGCATGGTGGCCGCTTGTCATCGCGAGAAATCTCTCGCATAAAATAGATGGGAATCAAAAATTATCTATAATTTTAGAAGGAGAGTTCATGTCCCTGTTCGATCAATCGTCCGACTTCCGTTTCGACCCATTGCGCCTCGCCGCCCGCCCGGCCGCCATCAAGGCCGTCTTCGTGCTGGCGGGCACGCTCATCCTGGCGCTCGCCTCGCAGATCTCGGTGCCGATGGTGCCGGTGCCGATCACCATGCAGACTTTCGCGGTGACGATGATCGGCGCGCTCTATGGCTGGCGTCTCGGCGCGGCGACGGTGCTCGCCTGGCTCGCTGAAGCAGCCATGGGCTTCCCGGTTCTGGCCGGTGGCGCCGGCGGTCTCGCCCCCTTCGCCGGCCCGACGGCAGGCTATCTCGCACCCTTCCCTGTCGTCGCGGCCCTTGCTGGCTGRCTTGCCGCGCGCGGCTGGACCGGCGACGCTGTGATCCGCAGCTTCGCCGCCCACTTCGCCGCCAATATCCTGTGCCTGGCGATCGGCGGCCTGTGGCTCGCAAACCTGCTCGGCATGGAAAAGGCCTGGCTGCTCGGCGTCGCTCCCTTCATTCTCGGCGCGGTGCTGAAATCGGCGCTGGCGGCAGCCGTGCTGAAGGGTATCAGGATCTATACCGGCCGCTGAAATGACAGTTCGCCTGCGCGCCCACCACCTGCTCTGCATGCTGACCTTCGTCGGTGAAGGCTACACGCCCGCCTTCACCGAGAACTACATCCGCATCGCCCGGCGCCTGTCGTCGGGCGAGGAGATCGAGCTGGTCGATGGCCCCGACGATATCTGCGCGCCGCTGCTCTCAGGAACGGCGGCGCATTGCCACAACGAAAGCGTAGTGGCGCGGGACAGGGCGGCGGCGCAAGCCGTCGGCCGTCTGTTGGGGATGGCGGTCTGGAAGGGCACCCGCATCTATCCCGACGCGGCACTGCTGAAACGCCTGCGCCGCAACTTCGCCCTCGGCACGATCCGCAGGGCTTGCGACGAGTGCGAATGGAGCGAACTCTGCAACGATATCGCCGAGCGCGGTTTCACCGATGTGCTGGTCGCGCCAAGCTGACGCATGTCTCCCGAAAGTGGTTCCCGGTTTCGGGACAAAGACCTGCGCAAAAACAAGCGCCTGAAGCGCGCCGCGCTTCAGGCCGCGACCGGCGTCTCCACCGGAAACAGCGCCAGGAACTGCCGCTCTCCATCAGGCGAAAAGATCACCGAGCGGCTGCCCGCCGTGCGCCGCGCCCATCCCCTGTCGAAGAAGCTCGCAAGCAGCGCCTTGCCGAGACTGCCCGCCAGATGCGCCCGCCGCTCGCTCCAGTCGAGGCAGGATCGGCAGAGCGGCCGCCGCGATGCCTTGAGGTCGGCGACATCAATCCCGATGCACTGGAACGTCTCCTCGCCCTTCGCGGTCAGCGCCAAGGCATCGCCGACGGCGTCGATCGCGCCCCTGGCAACGAGGCTATCCAGCATCCGCACGCCATAATCGCCGGCCAGATGGTCGTAGCAGATCCGCGCCTTGCGCAGCGCCGGCTCCTTCGGTCCCGGCTGGTGACGCAGATGACCGCGGCTCGCCGCAAAACCCATCATGCTTTCGATCAGCCGCGCCACTGTCTCGTCGGCAAGCGTGAAGTAGCGGTGCCGCCCCTGCTTGCGTGGAAGGAGCAGCCCGCCGGCCTCGAGCTTGGCGAGATGCGCACTCGCCGTCTGCAGCGTGATGCCGCCGACAGCGGCGAGCTCGGTCGCCGTCAGCGCTTTACCACCCGTCAGCGCGGCCAGCATGTTGGCGCGGGCGGGATCGCCGATCAGCGCGCCGATCTGGGCAATATCAGGTCCTTCCTTCACGGCTTACCTCCAACGGATGTCATCTTCCATACTTCGACCGTAGCCGAAGCATCTCCGTCCCGCAACATGGCAAAACCACCCTGCAATCAAGGAGAAAAAAGATGATCACCTGCTTCATCCGCTACGAAATCGACCCGTTCAAGAAGGATGCCTTCGCCGAATACGCGCGCAACTGGGGCCAGGCCATCCCGCGCAACGGAGCCGACCTCATCGGCTATTTCGCCCCGCACGAGGGTTCCGCAACCACGGCCTACGGCGTCTACAACATCGAAAGCCTCACCGCCTACGAAGCCTACCGCGCCCGCCTGGCCGCCGATCCGCTCGGCCGCGAGAACTATGAATTCGCAAGACGCGAACGCTTCATCCTCAAGGAAGACCGCATTTTCCTGAAGAACGTCTCGCTCCCCCACGCCGCAAAGGTGCTGCCATGATCGCCGTCATCTTCGAAGTCCTGCCCTATATGGGCGAGCGCCACACCTATCTCGACCTCGCCGGCGAGCTGCGCGCCGAATTGGAGAAGATGGATGGTTTCATCTCCATCGAGCGCTTCGAAAGCCTGACGATGCGCGGCAAGCTGCTGTCGCTCTCCTTCTGGCGCGACGAGGAAGCGGTCAAACGCTGGCGCAACCTCGAACACCACCGCGCCGCCCAGGCCGCCGGCCGCGGCGGCATCTTCGCCGATTACCGCCTGCGCATCGGCCATGTCGTGCGCGACTACGGGATGAACGAGCGGGACGAGGCGCCTGCGGATAGCCGGGCGGTGCATGATGTGGTGGGATAATTTACGTGCGCTTGGTGGCCTGCAATTGCTGCATCCGACGGCTGTCTTCGAGATGCCGCAGCAGATCTTGGAACCACCCTTTCGGCAGCACGCCAATCACGCAGCTGTCGAGATTGGGTCTGTCCGAAAGCCAGGAGGCGGGGCGCAGATCGGCGCCCGCCCACACGAAGACGTTCAGCTGGTCGGTGTAGATCCAGGAGGGGCTGTCATCGAGTCCAAGGTGCCTCTTGAGCTTCATCGGCACTTCCACAGCGCGTTGTGTGCCGAAAGGAGCGCTATGTGACATGCCTAGCACGTAGGTCAGGATTTCGTTGTCGCCTTGATCGCGGGAAAAGACGATCGCGGCCGGATAGACCTCGAAGCCATCCTCCCGATACTGGCTCTGGGAGCGCCACAGGAATTCGTAGGCGACCAGGCATCCAACAGGCGGACGAGGCGGTATCTTCAAGGGATCAGCCCGGCCGTTTCGAAGGGCTGAGCTTTCCATCCTCATCAAGATCGTCAAGTTCATAAGGCGCGTCGGTTTCAATGCGCGCGCTGCGGATCAGCCGAATTTCTTCATCGGTCAACTCTCCCGCCAGGATGCTCTTCCGGGAGGGTTGCTTGCCTGAGCTTTCGGCTGCCTTGGTTGATCGCATCGCGTGGTCGCTCCTGAGAATTCAATCATAGGCAATAGCCTGCAAAGCGGCAAGTGGGTGCCACGTGACGCGCGCCCCGGCGATTTTATTTTCCCGAAATCGTTCCCCGGTTCAGGCTTTGGTAACCAAGATGAGTAACCATAACAGACAGTAAAGAGCGTAATGTGTATGAGCGAGTTAAAACATGGCGTCTGTATTTCCGCTTGCCGATCTCAAGGCCTCCGCAAAGCCGGATTCCTGGATCGACACGATCATCAAGGGCGATTGCGTTGCCGCTCTTGAAGCCCTTCCGACCCATTCCGTAGACGTCATTTTCGCCGATCCGCCCTATAACCTGCAGCTCGGCGGCAATCTGCATCGTCCCGATCAGTCGCTGGTCGACGCGGTCGACGACGAATGGGACCAGTTCGCTTCCTTCGAAGCCTATGATGCTTTCACCCGCGCCTGGCTGCTCGCCTGCCGCCGCGTGCTGAAGCCGACGGGCACGCTCTGGGTCATCGGTTCCTATCACAATATCTTCCGCGTCGGCGCCACGCTGCAGGATCTGAACTTCTGGATCTTGAACGATATCGTCTGGCGCAAGACCAACCCGATGCCGAACTTCAAGGGCCGTCGTTTCCAGAACGCGCACGAGACGATGATCTGGGCAAGCCCGAACGCCAAGGCCAAGGGCTACACCTTCAACTACGATGCGCTGAAGGCCTCGAACGACGACGTGCAGATGCGCTCCGACTGGCTGTTCCCGATCTGCAACGGCCACGAGCGCCTGAAGGGCGAGGACGGCAAGAAGGTGCATCCGACGCAGAAGCCGGAAGCGCTGCTCGCCCGCGTCATCATGGCCTCTTCGAAGCCCGGCGACATCATCCTCGATCCGTTCTTCGGCTCGGGCACCACGGGCGCCGTCGCCAAGCGCCTCGGCCGCCACTTTGTCGGCATCGAGCGCGAGCAGGATTACATCGACGCGGCGTCTGCCCGCATCGAATCGGTCGAGCCGCTCGGCAAGGCGGAACTGACTGTTATGACCGGCAAGAAGCAGGAGGTCCGCGTGGCCTTCAATACGCTGGTCGAAAGCGGCCTCATCAAGCCCGGCCAGGTGCTGACCGACGCCAAGCGCCGTTATAGCGCGATCGTTCGTGCCGACGGCACGGTTACGGCGGGCGGCGAGGCGGGCTCGATCCACAGAATGGGCGCAAAGGTCCAGGGTTTCGACGCATGCAACGGATGGACGTTCTGGCACTTCGACGATGGGCAATCCCTGCGCCCGATCGACGATCTCAGGGCCGTCATCCGCAGTGATCTGGCAAACGCGGGCTGATCCGCGAAAGGCCCGATCGAGACTGCCGTCGACCGGTTTTTGTACCTCCAGTTGCGGAAGACGGCAAAAGGCGCCCGGGATCATACCCCGGGCGTCTTCAGTTCTGGACTTCCAAGACAACAAAAGACGCCCGGATCGCTCCGAGCGTCTTTTCAGTTTCAGCTTTATCGCTTAGCGGCGCAGTAACGCCATCCGCTCTTCATCCTCGTCGCGCTGGCGTCCGCCGATCGCGGCGGCGACACTGGCGATGAAGGCGCCGACGAACAGCGAGAGTGCACCGAACAGGGCAACCGCAGAAGCCGTCTTGCGGGCGCTATCCGCAGCCTCCTTGGCGGCAAGCTTGGCATCGTCGATGCGCTTCATGACGGCATCGACGCGTGCCTTGGCATCAGTCGAGGAAAGGCCGGTGCGGGCAGCAACCACCTGCTCGACAAAGGCCTGGTCGTCGGCCGAAAGCTTGCCGTCGACAATGCCGTTCACAAGCACGCGCGTCACCTGGGCATTGACCGCCTCATCACTCTGGTTGCCCGCTGCCGGCGCCGTATTGGCCGGGCGCAGCAACGCGTCGGTGAAATAGGCCGGCGAGAAGCCGCTCGTGCCATCGCTGGCGCTGACAGCCGCCCCGGCACCTGCGGCGCCGACTGCTCCAACCGCTGTTGCGGTGGCCTGCGTACCAGTGCTGATCACCGATGACAGCGCCGATCCCAGCAATCCGGCAACGACCACTGTTGCCAGCGCCCAGGAGAGGAAGCCATGCGCGGTATCGCGGAAGAAGACCTCGTAGGTGTGGACGCCAACCCATTTGGTGCGCAAACGGCCGGTGAGATAGCCGCCGAGTGCGGCCGAGACCCATTGCACGACGATCAGCCAGATCGCGGCAGTCGCGCCGATCGTGGTCAGCGAGGCGTTGTCATGCGACCAGGGCGATACCATGGTCAGACCAAGGCCGGAGCCGATCAGGATGAAGACCAGCGAGATCGCGGTGGCGGCCAGCGTTCCGGCGATGATCGGCCCCCAGCTGACGGCGGGTGCCGATGATTCCAGTGGTGCATCTGTCACCACGGTGGAGGAGGTAAAGGACATCGCCGACCCCCTAGTGCCAGAACAGCAGGATGATCAGGATCAGCGGGATCGGAACGCCCAGAAACCACAGCAAGATACCTCTACCCATCATAACCTCCCGTCAGCACGGCTGACTTATCGTTTGCTCGAAACCGCGTCATGCGCGGGTCCTCACAAAACCGTCAACGGCGCTGATTGTTCCTAAGGCGATGAGAGATTTACGGTTTCTCTTCGCGGGGGAGGGAGGTCCGGCAGCTTCTCCGGCTTAGAAGTCCTGATAGTCCTTCACGTCCACCCGCGTCACGCGTCCCTCTTCGTTGAAGGTGATCGTTTCCTCGCCCTCGCGCACCAGCGGCTTGCCGGTCTTGCTGTGGGTGGCGCGTACCGACCATACGGCGCGCCCGGCATAGGGGCTGACGCGCTCAACCAGCTTGTTGAAGGCTGTCTGGTCAGGATAGTCGTCGAAATATTTGCGAAACGCCGTCATGATCGCGTCGCGGCCCGAAAGACTGCCGACGCCGTTGGACACATAGGTCGCGTCCTCGGCGAAATAGTCCTCGATCATTTGATAATCGAGCCTGTTGATCGCGTCGTGAAACAGGGTGATTTCCTTGACTGGATCGAATGCCATGGTCAGACCCTCACGCCACGTTCTGCAAGATCGGCTCGCAGCTGCTCGGCGCCGGTGAAGAGCACCGCGTCCCATCCCGCCCTCTTGGCGCCTTCGATGTTGGGTGCCGAATCGTCGATGAAGATCGTCGTTGCCGGATTGAGGCCGAAGCTCTCGGTGTGCGCTTCGTAGATCGCGATGTCGGGCTTGATCAGGCCGATATCGCCCGAGACGGTAACGCCGCGCGGCTTGGTCAGGAAGGGGAAGCGCACCTGCGCCTCGCGGAACGTGTCGGAAGCGAAGTTCGTTAGCATCGTCACGTCGCGGCCTTCTGCGATCAGCCCTTCCATGATCGCGACGCTGTCGTCGTAGGAATGCGATACCATCTCGTGCCAGTGCTTGCGGAAGGCGCGGATATGCTCTTCGCGATCGGGATGCGTCTCGATCAAAAGCGCCTCGGCATCCGCCCATGTCCGGCCGCGATCCTGCTCGATGTTCCAGTCGTGGGTGCAGACATTGTCGAAGAACCACTGCCGCTCGGTCGCATCCGGAATGATGCGGCTGAAGGGAATATCAGGATCGTAATGGATAAGAACTTTTCCGATATCGAAAACGATATGATCAATAGGCATTTATCCGTCCTTGGACTGTTGAAACGCGCGTGGAATAGCCGATGTGATCGCTTTTTTCATGACTGTGGGCAATGCCTGCGCGTCAAGATTTGTAACCGGCTCCCACCATCCGTCATCCCCTTCGATCCTCGCGGGGATCGCCACGCGCCAGATCGAAAGCCTGAGCTCGAAATGAGTGAACACATGGGTGACGGTGCCCGAGGGTTGCCAGTCGGCCGGGAAGGGGGCGGCGTCCGCCGAGGTCTCGCCGTCGATCCGCGCCGTCCAGCCCGTCGTCGGCACCTCGGTCATGCCACCAAGCAACCCGCTCTCGATCCTGCGCCGCAACAGAACCTCACCATCAGCGGTTACCGCCACGAAGGCCGCGCCGACGCGAACGGGCTTCGCCTTCTTGGCAGCCTTGACCGGGAAATGCTCGGGATCGTGAAGCGCCAGCGCCTCGCACGATCCGTTGAAGGGACAGAGCGCGCATGCCGGCCGCTTCGGCGTACAGATCGTGGCGCCGAGATCCATCATTGCTTGGGCGAAATCGCCGGGCCGGTCCGCCGGCGTCAGCAGCGCCACCTTCTGTTTCATCAAGGGCTTGGCTGCAGGCAGCGGCGTCGAGATCGCATAGAGCCGCGAAATCACCCGCTCGATGTTGCCGTCCATCACGGCAGCCTGCCGGTTGAACGCGATCGCCGCCACCGCGGCTGCGGTATAATCGCCGATCCCCGGCAGCGCCTTCAGCCCTTCCTCGGTATCGGGAAACACGCCGCCATGATCGTACGCCACCGCCTCGGCGCATTTCTTCAGGTTGCGGGCACGTGCGTAGTAACCAAGCCCCGCCCATGCCGCCATCACGTCCTCGCTGGGTGCGGCGGCGAGATCATCAACCGTCGGCCAGCGCGCGAGGAATTTCAGGAAATAGGCTTTGACGGCTGGAACCGTGGTCTGCTGCAGCATGACCTCGGAAAGCCACACATGATAGGGATCGGCCTTGATCCCGCGTTTTGCCATCGGCGGCGAAACACGCCAGGGCAGGTCGCGATGATGGCGATCGTACCAGTCGAGCAGGGGCTTTGCGGAGGGCGCGGTGAGGGTCTTTAAGGTCATCATTTGCCGTGCGGAGGGGAAGTGCCCTATACTTGGCGAAGCATTGTCGCCCGATCAAGGCGGCGGCGCCCGATAGCGGCGGCATCCAAAGGTTTCCATGAGTTATCCACGCAAAGGTGAAAAACAGATCTCCGAACTGGCCAACGGCCTGATCGACCCCGTGCTTGCCAAGCGCGCCGGCATCAACACGGCGCTGCTCGGCTCCTGGGATGAGATCGCCGGCGAGGACTTCGCCGATTGCACCCGCCCGGAAAAGATCGCCTGGGCGCGCGGCGGCGATGACGGCAGCTTCCGCCCAGGCGTGCTTACCATCGCCTGCGAGGGCGCCCGAGCCCTGTTTCTGACACATGCGCAGGGCGAACTCATCCAGCGCATCAACAGCTTCTTCGGCTTTTCCGCCGTCCACCAGATCCGCATCGTCCAGAAGCCGGTCTCCCAAGCCTTCAAACGCTCCCGCACCCCGCCACCGCTGAAAGGCGAGGCGGCCCGCCGGCTGGAGGGGATGATGGAGGGTATCGACAATGAAAAGCTGCGCGAGGCGGTGAAGCGGTTGGGCACGGCAGTGTTGGGGAAGAAGGGGCGGTAGACATTTTACGGCTGCAAGCGTGGCGAGGAGATAAGAATGTCAAACAAGCGGTCATTTGGCACAACAGGCGAGACTACGCCTCTTTCGGATGAGGTGATGCGTAGAAAAATTCGCGAAGCAATCGACGACCCAAGGCCTGATATCGATGCCGAGGTCGGTTTCGATCGCATCGAGCGTCGCCATGCTGAGCGCATGAGACGCGAAGGCAAGGACTAAACGCCGCCTTCCGTGCCAAATAAAATCACCAGTTGCTTGCCACTCCCGCCCCTTCGTCCCATCAAGGTCACAATTGTTTGAAGAAACTCGTTCACGCGTGCCTTGTTCGCGGCCGTCAGCCGTTATATCGCACTTCCAGCCGCTACTCTCGTTTATGAGGAAATTATGCAGATGTCCGAAATGCAACTGACCAAGCGCCAGCTCCTGGGCGGCGTTGCTGCCGCGACCGCCAGCATGGCGGTTTTCAGCAGCGCCAATGCGGCTGTGGAAATTCCGAAGTCCGACGGCGATGTCGACATGGAAGCCGTGTTGAAGCCGGGCGCTCTGCCGGAAATGGTGCTGGGCAAGGACGACGCCAAGGTCACAATCGTCGAATACATGTCGATGACCTGCCCGCACTGCGCGCACTTCCACACGACGACTTTCGACGAGATCAAGAAGAAGTATGTCGACACCGGCAAGGCTCGCTTCATCATCCGCGAATTCCCCTTCGACCCGCGCGCCGCCGCAGCCTTCATGCTGGCTCGCTGCAATCCGTCCAAGCCTGAAGATCTGAGCACGCCGGAGCAGTATTTCCCGATGGTCTCGATGCTCTTCAAGCAGCAGCAGACCTGGGCCGCCGCCGAAGATGGCCGCGCCGCACTGCTCCAGATGTCCAAACTCGCTGGATTTAGTGAGGAAAGCTTCACGAAGTGCTTGACGAACCAGAAGCTGCTGGATGAAGTGAACGCGACGCGGGAACGGGGTTCCAAGGATTTCGGCGTCAACGCCACGCCGACTTTCCTCATCAACGGGAAGCGCTACTCTGGAGACATGTCGGTTGACATCATGTCGGCCCTTATCGACAGCCTGCTTTAAGCTGAGCCGTTCCTATAAGACGGGCGACGGCGGAAGCCGTGCGCCCGTTTTTTCGTTGCTTTTCCCTTCTCCCCCACGGGGAGAAGGTGGCCCGAAGGGTCGGATGAGGGGGCTCCGCGCTCCGAGGTCCACCACATGAAGTTCAACAAGCTCCGCCTCGTCGGCTTCAAATCCTTCGTCGAACCCGCCGAATTCGTCATCGAGCGCGGCCTGACCGGTGTCGTCGGGCCGAATGGTTGCGGCAAGTCCAATCTTGTCGAGGCACTTCGCTGGGTGATGGGCGAGAACTCGTACAAGAACATGCGCGCGTCGGGCATGGACGACGTGATCTTTTCCGGCTCCGGCAATCGCCCCGCCCGCAACACCGCCGAGGTGGCGCTCTATCTCGACAATGCCGACCGCACGGCGCCTGCCGGCTTCAACGACAGCGACGAGATCCAGGTGACGCGCCGCATCGAGCGCGAGCAGGGCTCGGTCTATCGCATCAATGGCAAGGAAAGCCGCGCCAAGGATGTGCAGCTGCTCTTTGCCGATGCCTCCACCGGCGCCCGCTCACCGTCGATGGTCGGGCAGGGGCGTATCGGCGAGCTGATCTCGGCCAAGCCGCAGGCCCGCCGCCAGTTGCTGGAAGAAGCAGCCGGCATTTCCGGCCTGCATTCGCGCCGCCACGAGGCCGAGCTTCGCCTGCGCGCCGCCGAAAGCAATCTCGAACGTCTCGACGACGTGACGTCGCAGCTCGAAAGCCAGATCGAGAGCCTGAAGCGGCAGGCCCGTCAGGCCAATCGCTTCAAGTCGCTCTCCGCCGATATTCGCGCTCGCGAGGCCATGCTCCTGCACATCCGCTGGGTGCAGGCCAAGGAGGCTGAAGCCGAGGCCGACAGCGCGCTGAACCAGGCCACCTCCATCGTCGCCGAAAAGGCGCAGATGCAGATGGAGGCCGCCAAGTCGCAAGGCATATCGAGCCTCAAGCTCCCTGAACTGCGCGAGGGCGAAGCCCGCGCCGCGGCCGCCCTGCAGCGCCTGCAGATCGCCAAGACCCAACTGGAAGAAGACGCCAACCGCATCCTGCGCCGCCGCGACGAGCTCACCCGCCGCCTGGCGCAGCTCTCGGAGGATATCCGTCGCGAGGAACGGCTCGTCGCCGACAACGCCGAGATCCTGCAGCGCCTCGATGCCGAGGAAGCCGAGATCAACGAGATCCTCGCCGATTCCGGCCGTTACGCGGAAGAGACCCGCGAGGCCTTCGAGGAAGCCGCCGCCAAGCTCGCCGACAGCGAGCGCATCTTCGCCGGCCTGACATCGGAACGCGCCGAGGCCGCCGCGGGCCGCAACCAGCTCGAACGCGCCATCCGCGATCTCTCCGATCGCAAGATGCGGCTCGAGCGCCAGATGGACGAGGCCAATCGCGAGCTGTCAGGCATCGGCGAGCGCATCGCGACGCTGCCCGATCCCGACGAGAAGCGCATGGTGGTCGAAGCAGGCGAAAGCGCTGTCGCCGAGGCGGAAGCCGCCATCCAGGCGGTCGAACAGGCGCTGGCCGCTGCCCGCCAGACGGAGGCGATGTCGCGCGCGCCGGTCGATCAGGCCCGCGCCCAGCTGAACGCCATCGAGACCGAAGCGCGCACCATTTCCCGCATGCTGGCATCCGGCGCCACCCCGGGCGAATTCGCGCCGGTCGCCGATGATCTCAAGGTCGATCGCGGTTTCGAGACCGCCGTGGGCGCTGCACTCGGTGACGATCTCGAATCCCCGCTCGACCCGAAGGCGCCCGCCCATTGGTCGGAGAACGGCGATGGCGCGGCCGATCCGGCGCTGCCCTCTGGCGTCACGCCACTGATCACCCATGTCCGCGCGCCGGCCGCTCTTGCTCGCCGCCTCAAGCAGATCGGCCTCGTCTCCGACGCCGATGCGCCGGGCCTGATGGCGAGCCTCAAGCCCGGCCAGCGCCTCGTCACCCGCGATGGCGCCGTCTATCGCTGGGATGGCCACGTCACCGGCGCCGATGCGCCGAGTGCCGCAGCACTCCGTCTCGCACAGAAGAACCGTCTCTCCGAGCTCGAGAGCGAAGCATCGATCGCTCGCGATGTGCTCACTGAGGCCGAAGAGCAACTGGCGATCGCGGCCGAAGCCATTTCGGGCGAGGAACATCGCCTGGCCGAAGCCCGCGATACCGCGCGCATGGCGGCGCGCCAGCTGGCGGAAGCCCGCGAGGCGCTGGCTGCTGCCGAGCGCGCCTCCGGCGATCTCATCCGTCGCCGCGATGTCATAGCCGAAGCCGTCAGCCAGCTGCAGAGCCAGCTTGAAGACATCGCCATCCAGGAAGAAAACGCCCGCATCGAGCTCGACGACGCGCCGGATCTCTCCGCACTCGACGAACGCCTGCGACTGCAGCAGGCCGATGTGGCGACCRATCGCGGCGCCCTTGCCGAAGCCCGTGCCCGCCACGAGAGCCTGAACCGCGAAAACGACGCCCGCCAGCGCCGCATCATCGCAATCGGCCAGGAGCGCGAGACCTGGCGCCAGCGCGCCGCAAGCGCCGAGGACCACATCGCGACGCTGCGCGACCGCGAGGAAGAGGCGCGCGAGGAAGCCGCCGATCTCGAAATGGCGCCGGACGAATTCGACGACAAGCGCCGTGGGCTGCTGAACGAGCTTCAGAAGGCTGACGACGCACGCCGCGCGGCCGCCGATCTGTTGGCAGAGGCTGAGCTGATGCAGCGCGATGTCGATCACAAGGCGGCGATTGCGCTGTCGGAGCTTGCCGAAAGCCGCGAACGCCGTGGCCGCGCCGAAGAGCGCCTGGTTTCGGCCCGCGAAAAGCGCGTGGAGGGCGAGGCGCGCATCCGCGAGGCGCTGAACGTTGCCCCGCACGAAGCATTCAGGTTGGCCGGTCTCGTCGCCATGCAGGCGATGCCTGATCTGCGCGAGGTTGAGCGTGAGCTTGAGCGGCTGAAGATGGAGCGCGAGCGGCTGGGCGCCGTCAACCTGCGCGCCGAGGAAGAGCAGAAGGAACTGAGCGACCGGCTGGCGGCGCTGATCAAGGAGCGCGACGACGTCATCGACGCGATCCGCAAGCTGCGCGGCGCCATCCAGAGCTTGAACCGCGAGGGTCGCGAGCGCCTGATCGCCGCCTTCGATGTGGTCAACACCCAGTTCCAGCGCCTCTTCACCCATCTGTTCGGTGGCGGCACGGCCGAGCTGCAGCTGATCGAATCCGACGATCCGCTGGAAGCGGGCCTCGAAATCCTCGCCCGCCCACCGGGCAAGAAGCCGCAGACCATGACGCTGCTCTCGGGCGGCGAGCAGGCGCTGACGGCGATGGCGCTGATCTTCGCGGTGTTTCTCACCAACCCGGCGCCGATCTGCGTGCTCGACGAAGTGGACGCACCGCTCGACGATCACAACGTCGAGCGCTACTGCAACCTGATGGACGAGATGGCGGCCTCCACCGAGACGCGCTTCGTCATCATCACCCACAACCCGATCACCATGGCCCGCATGAACCGCCTCTTCGGCGTGACGATGGCGGAACAGGGTGTGTCGCAGCTGGTCTCTGTCGACCTGCAAACTGCGGAACAATTGCGCGAGATCGCCTGAGGTCAAGGCGAAACACCCAAAAAAGGTCGCCTCTGAGTAGCTTTCTCACCCAATAAGGTGATGCCTTTTTACCCATCTTGCATTAGAAGAAACTGTATGTGCGGTCCGCGAGGATCGCGCCACCGGTTTTGCGTACAGATTGCCGTGCGCATGTGTTGAGGCTTCCTCCACGTTGTATCGGCATGCTGAACCCCCCGTCCGGTTTTCCTGGCCGGACGGAAATAAGGCTTTGCGGGACTTTGTTGCGGTCCCGCAAAGCTTTATTACTCTTCCTGAAAATTCAAACGGCTTGAATACGCGGATGTTGTGCACTGCAACATTTTGGCCGTATTTGTGCGATTTTCATTTTAACACCAAGGGATTAAGCTGATCCCGATTTTGGTGTTGGGGAGAGCATGACCAAGTGGGTCTATACATTCGGTAATGGCGCGGCGGAGGGGCGGGCGCTCGACCATGAAATGCTGGGCGGCAAGGGAGCCAATCTCGCCGAGATGTGCAGCCTCGGCCTGCCCGTTCCCCCCGGCTTGACCATCACCGCCGACGCCTGTTCCGCCTATTATCGCGACGGCCGCCGTATCTCGGAAGAGGTGCGCCAGCAGGTGCTGTCGGGCATATCGAGCATCGAGGCCGTCACCGGCCGCCGCTTCGGCGCTGGCGCTAGCCCACTGCTGCTGTCGGTCCGCTCAGGCGCGCGCGTGTCGATGCCGGGCATGATGGACACGGTGCTGAACCTAGGGCTCAACGACGAGACCGTCCAGGCGCTCGGCCACGATGCCGGCGACGCGCGCTTTGCCTGGGATAGCTACCGCCGCTTCATCCAGATGTACGCCGATGTCGTCATGGGGCTCGACAACGAGGTCTTCGAGGAAATCCTGGAAGACGAGAAGGCCCGCCACGGCTACGAATACGATACCGAGATGACCGCGAGCGAATGGCAGCACGTCGTCCATCTCTACAAGGCGGTGCTGGAAGAAGAACTCGGCGAGGAGTTCCCGCAGGATCCGCAGGTGCAGCTCTGGGGCGCTGTCGGTGCGGTGTTTTCGAGCTGGATGAGCGCCCGCTCCGTCACCTATCGCCATCTCCACAATATTCCCGAGAGCTGGGGCACCGCCGTCAATATCCAGGCCATGGTCTTCGGCAATCTCGGCAATTCGTCGGCCACGGGCGTGGCCTTCACCCGCAACCCGTCGACCGGCGAAAAGTCGCTTTACGGCGAGTTTCTGGTCAATGCCCAAGGCGAGGATGTCGTCGCCGGCATCCGCACGCCGCAGAGCATCACTGAAGAGGCCCGCATCTCCTCCGGCTCCGACCGGCCGTCGATGGAAAAGCTGATGCCGGAAGCCTTCAGGGAGTTCGTGGCGATCTGTGACCGTCTCGAGGCGCATTATCTCGACATGCAGGATATCGAGTTCACCATCGAGCGCGGCACGCTGTGGATGCTGCAGACGCGATCAGGCAAGCGCTCGACCCGCGCGGCGATGAAGATCGCCGTCGATATGGTGGATGAGAAGATGATCACCGAGGAGCAGGCGGTGCTGCGCATCGAGCCGTCCTCGCTCGATCAGCTGCTGCATCCGACCATCGACCCCCGCGTTGCGCGCGAGGTGATCGGCACCGGCCTTCCGGCATCGCCGGGTGCGGCATCCGGCGAGATCGTCTTTACTGCCGAAGAGGCTGTCATGGCGGAAGAGGAGGGGCGCAAGGTCATTCTGCTGCGCGTCGAGACCAGCCCGGAGGACATCCACGGCATGCATGCCGCCGAAGGCATTCTCACGACACGTGGCGGCATGACCAGCCATGCGGCCGTCGTTGCCCGCGGCATGGGCATCCCCTGCGTCGTCGGCGCCGGCACCATGCGCATCGATCTGCGCAACGAGCGGCTGATCGGCATGGGCGTGACGCTGAAGAAGGGCGATATCATCACCATCGACGGATCGGCCGGGCAGGTGCTGAAGGGCGAGGTGCCGATGGTGCAGCCGGCGCTCTCCGGCGATTTCGGCCGCATCATGGAATGGGCCGACCGCGTTCGCCGCATGACCGTGCGCACCAACGCCGATACGCCGGCGGATGCGCGCGCCGCTCGCTCCTTCGGCGCCGAGGGCATCGGCCTTTGCCGCACCGAGCACATGTTTTTCGAGGGCGAGCGCATCCATGTCATGCGCGAGATGATCCTGGCGGAAGACGAGGCCGGCCGCCGCACTGCGCTCGACAGGCTGCTCCCCATGCAGCGCGAGGATTTCGAGAGCCTCTTCAACGTCATGCACGGCCTGCCGGTGACGATCCGCCTGCTCGATCCGCCGTTGCACGAATTCCTGCCGAAGACCGACGAGGAAATCGCCGATGTCGCGGCCGCCATGAACATGGACGCAACAGCACTTCGCCAGCGCGTCGATGCGCTGCACGAGTTCAATCCGATGCTCGGCCATCGCGGCTGCCGTCTGGCCATCTCCTATCCCGAGATCGTCGAGATGCAGGCGCGCGCCATTTTCGAGGCAGCCGTCCATGCGGCACGCGAGACGGGCGCCGCCGTCGTGCCGGAGATCATGGTGCCGCTTGTGGGCCTTCGCTCCGAGCTCGATTACGTCAAGGATCGCATCGATGCCATCGCCCGCGACGTAATGACGGAAGCCGAGATGCAGATCGATTATTTGGTCGGCACGATGATCGAACTCCCTCGCGCGGCACTGCGCGCCCACATCATCGCCGAAGCCGCCGAATTCTTTTCCTTCGGCACCAACGACCTGACGCAGACCACCTTCGGCATTTCGCGCGACGACGCCTCGGCCTTCATCCCGACCTACCAGCGCAAGGGCATCATCGAGCATGACCCCTTCATCTCGCTGGATTTCGATGGTGTCGGCGAACTCATCCGCATCGCCACCGAGCGCGGCCGGCGAACCCGCGCCGACATGAAGCTCGGCATCTGCGGTGAACACGGCGGCGATCCGGCCTCGATCCATTTCTGCGAGGGCATAGGTCTCGACTACGTCTCTTGCTCGCCCTTCCGCGTGCCGATCGCCAGATTGGCGGCGGCGCAGGCGGCGATCAAGGAGAGGTCGCTTCGGTAGAGCTTATCGATAGCGATAGTAGGGGCCGCCGTAATAGGGGCCGCCCATGCGCCATGACATGTCCCGCATCACGTAGTCGCTGTCGGCCCGCATCTGCGCCTGCCGGTTGAGATCGATGCGTTGCAGGCAGGTAGCAAAGCCTTCGGTGCCGCGCTTGAAGCCATAACCCAAGCACTGCCGCTCATCGGCCGCGCGCCGCTCTTCCGGCGTCACCGTCTGGCAGGCCGAAAGGCCGATCGCAATCGCGGCGATGGTGAGCGTCAGCGGGAGAATACGCATGGTTTCATCTTCAACGGATTGATCTTGCTGGAAATAGCAGACGCCAAGCCCGCCCGGCCGTCAACACAAAACTCCGTCAGCCGCAAAACTTGTCACGCGGCGCCGACCGGATCGCCGATCGGCAAAAGCGCCGGATCGAGCGTCGGGTCGTTCGGGTTCTTGCTATCGCCGGGATCCTGGGCTGGCGTCAGCGGCGGCTTTTCCTGCACGCGGTCGGGAATGCCGGGTGTCGGCGTCGGGCCGCGCGGGGTCTCTGGCGTGGGCACGGGGATTGGGTCGCGATTGGGCATGATTGTCTCCTTTCAAGGGAAAACGATGCCCTCAAGCTTTGGTTCCGGCTTTCGCCCGGATGAGAACCGCTATAAGAAGACGCCTCACGGAAATGGAAGCGACTGATGGCACTGCGTGATCGATTCTCGAAAAAGCTGACCTGCCCGCAATGCGGCAATAGCGGCTTCGCCGAAGCCTCCGAGACGGACGATCCGAAGCGCAAGCATCCGGGCTTCAACATCGACCAGCTGCCGCGCGGACTTTTCGTCCAGCGCCAGACCAATTTTCAGGAAACCAGTGTGATCAAATGCGAATGCGGCCGCAAGTTCGCCTTCCGCACGCTGGCGGAAGCCGCCTCGGGCCGCGACTAAACGAGACTAGAACCGCTCAAGCACCTCGATAAACGCATCGGCGAACTGCGCGATATGGGCGGTCTCCGGCGCCGGGCTTTCCATGCGGATATCGGTGCCGTTCTGATCGAGCACCGCGAGCACGATCCGCATGTCCGTCGAAGCGGACGGGATGCGCAGCACCGCGATCCGCTTGCAATCATCGATCAGCCCTTCGGCCGGCAGATCGAACAGGAATTCGCCGCCGCCCTTGCCCGCCGCCGTGCGCACCGCATCGCAGAAGTCGCTGTCGCCATCATAGCTTTCGAGCGAAAGCTCGAGCTCCAGAAGCTCCATCGGCAGAAGCGGATCGCTCGCATCGGCCCCTGATAGCGTCGGCATGGGGCTTTCCACTGCAAGCTCGGATGCGATCATTGCTTTTCTCCTGTTCGTCCGTGACCGATGAACATGCTGCAACTGCGGGAAATCAACTCAATATCAGAAAATGCTCACGTAATCCATGCCCGCTTTGGTGGTCTAAAACGTGGCTTCATCGTGGATTGGACACGCTCGCGTAAGACAACAGTTTCAATTTAGGCGAATCTTGCACTAAACAAGTGCTTGGGCGATTTGCGCGTTCATGCGGGACGCGCCGCTTGCGACTAACCGGTAAGTTTGATGGCAATCCGTTTCGACCGCCCCATTTCCAGTGCCGCCCGCTTTTCCAGGCGGTTCGCGGCCTTTGCGCTGGTCTTGTGCCTGGCGGCGCTGATCGGTCATCGCTTCGCCGGCCTCGCCACGCCCTATCTCGTGCTCATCCTCATCGTCGCGACCGGCTTCAGCATCCTGGCCGCCGTGCTCGCCGCAGCCGGCCTGCGTAGCCTGTGGCTGACGGGCGCCGAGGGCGGCCATGATGCGCTGAAGGCGCTGATCTTCGCGGCATTGCCGCTCGTCATCGGCGGGCTGGCGGTCGAGCGCTATCTCAGCATGCCGGTCATCTATGACGTCTCCACCGATCCCGTCTCGGTGCCGGACTGGCTGAAGACCCCAAGCGCCGACCAGATCTGGCTGAAGCGGGTTCCGGTGACGCCGGAGGATCGCGAAAAGCAGCTCGAAGCCTATCCGGAACTGACAGGTCGTCGATACGACGGCGCCATCGACCGCGTGCTGGAAGCCGTCAAGAAGGTCGCCAAGTTGAACGGCATCCGCATCACGCGGGCTGAAGGCGACAGCGTGCCGACCCGCGACCCCGAGGACAAACCGGCGGCCAAGCCCCAGGCTCAGCCTCAAGCCCAGAACCAAGCCGCTGACAACACCGCCGTGCCCGACGAGGCCCCCGATGTCGTGCCCGTCCCGACGCCGCGCCCCTATGACGACGACGTCGCCCAGCTGATCCGCCGCGCCAACGGCGTGACGCTGCAGGGCGAGACGCGCACGCTGGTTCTCGGCCTGCGCTTCGACGTCATCATCCGGCTGCGCGAAGAGGCCGAGACCACCTTCGTCGACGTCCGCGTCGCCTCCCGCTACGGCCCCTCCGACCTCGGCTTCAGCGCCGATATCGCCGAGGATTACCTGAAGGCGCTGGACGCGGAACTGCTCGGCATCGCCGGCAGCTGATCCGTTTCCGGTGAAAGTGCAGCCGTCGGCACCAGCCACCCACGATAACGAACGATCAGGCCGACCAGCGGCGCCCTGACCTCGACATGAAAGCGGAAACGCCCGTCGCGTTCCTCCTCATGGACCGTGCCGCCCGGCGCCAGGGCCATCGGCATGGGCAACCCCAGAAACCGCCAGCCGCGCACCTGCAGCAGCAGCCGTCCATCCTCCACGACAAGCGCCATCAGGATCCGGAACGGGCCGAGATCCTCCGCCAGCAGCGGAGCTTCGGCGTTTCCGCCCGCCATCTGAACGCTGCGAAACACCTTGCCGCCGAAACGCCGCGTCCAGATCTCGATGCCATCCCGCGCCAGAAAATGAACCTCGACATCCGTCTCGGCCGCAGTCCTCGGGAAACCCGCAAGCGTGGCGGCGAGCCGGGCAAGCCAACCGCGACCGCGCTCGATATCGGCGCGCCCGTGCGCGGTGAGTTCATCGGAGACATCATGCAGCGCGGCGACGCAAGGCGGCAGCCGGTGCCAATCCGCGCCGAGCAGGCGGCGATAGAGCGGTGTACCGACGCGGAGCTCAAGCTGGGCGTTGCCGCGTCGGTCTGTCATCCGAGAAAGCGATCCCGTTGCGCCTTGGTCGGCACGAAGCAGCTTGCCCGCCGCCCGGCAATCCGCAGTCGGTTGCGCGCCACGAATTCGTAGAGCCGGTCTGCAAGCTTTCGCGGCAAAAGCCGGAATATCCTCACAGCCGACCATGGCGCACCGAGCCCGGCCACCATGCGGATCGAGCCGTCCGACTTGAAGAAGGCCCGCCCGCCTTCGATCAGGATATTGGTCTCGTAGTCGCGCTCGTTGAGCCCATAATGCCGGTAGAGCGCCTCGCCGAGCGGCGTCTGCGCGGCAAGAAAGCGATAGCGCTGGCGCTTGTCGTGCTTCAGCGCGAACTGCACCCAGGCCGAGCAGAACACGCATTCGCCATCGAATACGATCAGCGGTCTGTTGTCGGGGAAATCGGGAACGGCTGCATCCTTTCGATAGCTGTAGTCCGGCCGCATCGTCTCATCCTCTCCCGGCCATCCGATACGACCCCAAAAGCGCCGGCGGACCATCGGTCTCGATCTCGCCGCGCTCGATCAGATCCTCGATATGCGCCAGCACGGAAAGCGCTGCCGCGCCATGCAGCCGCGGATCCGTATCGCGGTAGATCACTTTCACCATGTCGGGGATGTTCGTATCGCCGGCCCTGATGCGCCCCAGCACCGCGCGCTCGCGCATCCGCCTATGCGTCTTCAGCGCCCGCATGAATGAGATCGGCTTGCGCACCGGGCCGCCATGGCCGGGCAAGAGCAGCCGGTCGCGCCTTGCGATCAGCTTGTCGAGCGAGGTCATATAGTCGGCCATCGAGCCATCCGGCGGCGCGACGATCGAGGTCGCCCAGGCCATGACGTGATCGGCCGAAAACAGGATGCCGGTGTCTTCAAGCGCGAACGCCATGTGATTGGCCGCATGCCCAGGCGTATGCACGCCTGTCAGCCGCCAGCCATCGCCCTCGATCGTCTCGCCGTCGGCAAGCGCGATATCGGGGCGGAACGACATGTCGGAGCTCTCGGCGAAGGGATTGGTCTCCCCCGCATGCAGCGGCCGCGCCGCCCGGTGCGGCCCTTCGGCGACGACGATAGCCCCCGTCGCCTCCTTGAGCCGGCGCGAGAGCGGCGAGTGGTCGCGATGCGTATGGGAGACGAGGATATGCGTGACCTCGCGACCCTCAAGTGCTGCCATCAGTGCCGAAAAATGCGCGTCGTCCTCCGGGCCGGGATCTATCACCGCGACCGAGCGGTCGCCGACGATGTAGCTGTTGGTGCCGTGAAAGGTGAACGCGCTCGGATTGTTGACCGTGATCCGCTGCACACCTGATGCCACCGGCACGGCCTGGCCATAGGCGGGCTCGAAGGCGCGATTGAAGTCTGGATTGGCCATGTCGTTCCTGCGGTCGTCCACTCGGTCGTATCCTGTAACGACCTACTTGTACTCGATCTCGATGAAGGACATCGGCTTGTCGCCGGCATTGACGACATTGTGTTCGGTGCCCGCATCGCGCCGATAGGCGGCACCCGCCGCGATATCCACCCGCCGGCTATCGCCGTTCTCCTCGATCAGGAACTGGCAATCCGTCATCGGCACCACGACATAGCCCATCCCATGCGTATGCACGCCGGTATCGGCACCGGGCTCGAAGTCCCAACGCGTGATCCTGACGACGGCGTCGTCGAGCAGAAGCGTGGCAAGGGCAGGCGGGCGGGCACGATACTGGCTCATTGTCACTCCGAAGCGCTATGGTCTTGGAAGAGACCTAGCATGCCGTCCGCCAAAGCGTGCAAAAAAGAGCACGCAGAGAAGAGCGCACAGAAATATGCTCGCCCCGAAACTTAATGATTGTGACGTTCACGGACCTTTGCTAATCAGGCGACGCAATTGGCAAGCGTTTCTCGCTGCCAGTCTCTGGTGGGGCGTCGCCAAGCGGTAAGGCACCGGTTTTTGGTACCGGCATTCCCAGGTTCGAATCCTGGCGCCCCAGCCACTGAGATAGTTTTCATCCAATAAATCCCTGAACGCGATCGCGCTTCAAGCGTGTTTGGTTTGTGTGGCGGCGACCGTGTCTCCGCCAAACAAAAAAGGCGGAACCTGCGTCCCGCCCTTCATGTCTCTTGCCGTCGCTGCGCCTTACTGCGCGGCCGGCTGGGCAGGCGCCAGGAATTCGGCGCAGTAGGAGGGGCCGTTCACGCCGGGGATGTCGCCGGCGACCTTGATGCTGCGGATCGTGTAGTCCGAGCTGGTGGTAATGGTAACCTGGCAGCGCAGGTACTGCTTGCGGGCGGACGAGATCTGCTTGCCGCGCTTGCCTTCTGCGCCATCGGCGTACTTCGCCGGAACGCTCACGGTCTTGTAGCCGCCCTTCCAGGTGTAGACGTTGCCGCTGCCATTGTCGGCATCGGTGAGCGGCGGGCCAAAGGCTGCGAAGAACTTGCCGGCGGACTGGCCGACCCAGCGGCTGGAGATCGGATCGGCGGCCGTTGGGATGGTCGTGCAGCCGGCCAAGGTGATTGCCAGCGCTGCGGCTGCGAAAGTGCGGAGTTTCATGGTGTCGTCCCTGGATTTGTCGCGCATTCGGCGGCGGGAATCACTGCCCCTGCAGCGTTTCAGCCTGTCCTGACCAGCGCTTTAGCGCGGAACCCGGCAAAAGAAAATCAGCTCTTTTTCGCGATTGCAAAATTTGCGGCGGGTGTGGCTTTTTGCTCGCGCGCAAGCCCGGGCGCGCTTGCCGCCGCCGCCGTCATAAAAATGCAACCCGCTTTGGATTTTGGTGCTTGCGCAAGCCGTTGGGCCGGTCTATAGAGGCGCCGCTGGTCACGGAGTGTAGCGCAGTCTGGTAGCGCACCACGTTCGGGACGTGGGGGTCGGAGGTTCGAATCCTCTCACTCCGACCAGCTGAAAATCCAGGCATTGCAGGATTTTCCATCCAATCCCGAATTTTCCGAATATCGCGCCCCATCGCAACGGACCGATTGCGGACCGCTTCGTCGTCCGCCCGCATCAGCCCGTTCGTATCCGGCTCTTACGGCGTGACCTGCACGGGCCGAGCATCCGGCGCCACATTGTCGGCGACCTTGTTGCCGTAGCTGGCGCGATAAATCCCGTCAGTTCCCGGGAAGAGCACGTATTCCACGCCTTTCACCACCGCCGTTTCGAGCGGAACGGGCGCGCCGTTGTGGGTGAGTTCCTGAAGTCGGCCGCGTTCGGTTGACGATGGCAGCATCGCCGTCAGCATGCCATGCGTTCGCTGATCGCCGACGATCGTGAAGGCGAGGCTTTCGCCGTCCCATTGCTGGTTGAGAATGTCCGTCCGCGACCTCCCGTCCATCCAGTCCAGCATCTGCCGCGCGGAGACCATGGGGACCTCGTATTTCTGCGCCAGTTCCATCAGGAATTTGTCGAACTCGTTGTGGAAGTCGTAGTGGGTTCCGAAGGCGCCGAAGAACTGTTCCGGCCCAAGCGCCCGCTGGATAAGCCCTTCGACGGCAGCACGATCGTCGTCGAAGATCTCGTCCACCAGATGCGTTTCCTGCTGATAGACATTGATCAGCTCGCCCTTCTCTGTGCTGAACCGCATGGGAATGCCCGAGCCTGTCAGGAAGCCGGTGCGGCCGTTCACCCAGGCCTTTGGCCAGTAATAGTAATTCATGTCGAAGCGAATGCCCCAGTCCCGGCCGATCTTGGCCTGGGAGGTGTAATCGCTCCACACGATGCAATGCAGCCGGCTCGCCTCTTGCACCGGGACATCGGGATAGGCGGCCCGGAAGCGCAGTATGTCTTTTGCAAAGGCAAGATCGAGAGAGGCCCTGGACCAGTTCTGGCAATAGGTGCTGGCATGCGAGCCGAGATCGAAGCCCGCTGCCGCGTAATCCTTGGCGGCATGCGCAGTCAGTCCCGATTCGGCGTAGAGCCAGGAGGTCGCACGCGCGCACTCCCATTTCGACACGTCGCAGTTCTTGTCGTCGAGAGAAAGCATGCGCTCGAAGGAATCGCGCGTGCCGCGTTCCGTTCCGTGGTCGTCGGCGGCCATGACGAGCACCGCCTTGTGGCGCTTCGGGAAATACCAGAAGCGGGGGATGGGCGCGCCGTCGCGCTGCAGGTGCTCGATCAGGTTCGTCAGCAATCGCATCTGCTCGTCGGCCTGGGGAACGTGCACGCGCGATATGTCGATATAGTCGGGCTGCGGGTCGGTGGCGGATTGGCCGTAGAAGAGATCGTTCGGCCGGATCGGCGCAAGTCCGTCGCGCTCCTGTCCCGCCCATTGCGGATTTCCCTGCCGGGTGAGAACGACCGACTGCGGCAGGTCGAAGGCGAATGCGGCAACTTCTCCCCCCGCTGTGCCGACGCTTCGAAGCGTCAGGGCCGGCATTGGGCTCTTGTCGGTATGGCTCGAAAGCGTGGCGAGCGTTTGCGTGTCGGCGCCGGTGGTGTAGCGATCGGCAGGACCGTGAAACCTGATATCCGCCACGAGCCCCTGTCCGGGCGGCTGCTGCGTGTCGACCGAGAGCTCTCCCTCGGCGATCGACGCGCCCGTCGTTTCGAGCCCAGCAAGCTCCGCGAGTTCCGCGGACGGCCGGATCGCGATCAGATGTCCGCCGCCATTGACCCAGCTCTCAAGCGCCGATGCCGCAGCGGCCGGCACAACGCCCGCGGTCATCACCAGCCGATGCTCGGCAAGGACCGTGGACTGCAGCGATGAGGCGCCGATCGTCAGGAAGTTCGTAAACCCCTCGGCTCGCAGGATTTCGGAAAGATAAGGTCCAAAGGGCGCATCCTCGCCAAGCACGAGCAGGATTGGCCCCCCGCGACCCTGGTCGAGCGGCGCCTTTTCCACAACGGAGAATGTCCAGTCATGAGCGGCCTTGCCCTGCAGCGAACTGCGCACCTGGATGTCGGCCTCCGGCAGCGGTTGGTAGCTGCGGAAGATCGCGGCGGTGCGCTGCTCGTTCACCTCCACGGCGCCGGCGATATCAGTCTTCGAGCCGTCGGGTTTGTGGGCAGATACGTCGAGCACCATCGCTCCCGGATCGACCGGTTGGCTGAAGGCTATCTGGATGCGCACGCCGGGAACGTTGACCGAGCCGGGAAGCGGATAGGTCGAAGCGACCTGCGGTTCCTCTTTCGATACCGCGGAAACGCCCACCGCAGCGGCTGCGACGAGCAGGCAAAAGACGACAGTTCCGATGATTTTCTTCACGGGCCGAATCTTCCTCGCTGTAATTTGCCTTGTCCACGTGATGCTTTGTCCACGTGATGCTCTGGCCGATCAAAGCCGGCCACGTCCTGCCGGGGCGACAGGGCCTCATCGAAAGGCGTCGTTTGCATACGCAAAGAAGAATTGTCCGTCGGCATCCCCGTTGCCGACGCTTACAAAAGACGCCCCGCTGAAACTGATATCTTGAGAAAAGCAGTTTTGAAATTACGCCCTTCGCAGATTGGCGTTACCGCTAATAGCTTATTTTTCAGCAATTACTGATTGTTTTTGATTGCCATTTTCAATGATTAGACGCTGAAAATCGCGCCAGAGTGGCGTGCGCCGCCGAGCTGACAACCTCTCCTGATCGCCAATCGGGGGAGGGTGTGTTTTCGGCCATCCCTGCCGCGCCATCGTCGATATCTGGAAAAACTCTTCCGCCAATCCGCATATTGCCTCGTTCGAATCCCGCGCTTAAAGCTTGTTGTCACAAATGTCATGAGAAGCGGACCGATGAGCAGAGATTACTATTCCAGCATGGGCGGCCTGCCGCCGCAGACCGATCTTTTGTCGAGCAAGGCGGTGTTCACGACGGCCTACGCCGTCATCCCGCGCAGCGTGATGACCGATATCGTCACCAGCTATCTGCCCCATTGGCAGGGCACGCGCGCCTGGGTGATCTCGCGCCCGATGACCGGCTTCTCCGAGACCTTCTCGCAATACATCATGGAAGTGCAGCCGGGCGGCGGCAGTGACCGGCCGGAGCCGGAAAAGCGCGCCGAGGGCGTGCTCTTCGTCGTCGATGGCGAGGTCACGGTCGATCACGAGGGCGCAACCCACGTGCTGCGCCCCGGCTCCTTCGCCTTCCTGCCGGCCGGCTCGAAATGGACGCTCTGGAACAAGGGTGCTGCTACGGCCAAGTTCCACTGGATCCGCAAGGCCTTCCAGCCGGTCGAAGGCCTGGAGCCGCCGCCGGCGCTTTTCACCCATGAAGATCAGAACCCGCCGCAGTCGATGCCCGATACCGACGACGTCTGGGCGACCACCCGCTTCATCGACCCGTCCGACCTGCGCTACGACATGCATGTGACCATCGTCACGCTCGAGCCCGGCGGCGTGATCCCCTTCATGGAAACCCATGTCATGGAGCACGGTCTTTACGTGCTCGAGGGCAGGGCGGTCTATCGGCTCAACAAGGATTGGGTCGAGGTCGAGGCCGGCGATTACATGTGGCTGCGCGCCTTCTGCCCGCAGGCCTGCTACGCCGGCGGCCCCGGCCGCTTCCGCTATCTGCTCTACAAGGACGTCAACCGGCACATGCCGCTGTTCTAGGCGGTGCGACGTTTGGGGAGGCAGCGTCGATGACGGCATCGATCGAGATCAGGCGGGCCGAAGCGGCGGATGCGGCGGCACTCAGCCATTTCGCCGCCCGCCTGTTCCGCGCCACCTATGGCGAGGATACGCCGGCCGCCGATCTCGAAGCCTATGTTACCAAGGCCTTCCGGCCGGACATTCAGGCCGACGAGATCGCCGACCCTGAGGCCGCCGTCTTCCTGGCAACGGATGGCGACACGCTTGCCGGCTACGCCTATCTCGTCGTCTCGCCATCCATCGCCGATGCCAGCCTGCTCAGCCGCATCTACATCGACGCCGCCTGGCGCGGCCAGGGCCTCGCCAACCGCCTGCTCGACGCTGTCGTGTCGGAATGTGCGGCGCGGGGCGTGGAGCGCCTGCAGTTGACGGTCTACGAGAAAAACGCCCGCGCCATCGCCTTCTACAACAAGGTCGGCTTCGTGCCGGTCGGCAGCACCACCTTCACGGTGGGCGATGATGTGCAGAGGGATATCCTCATGGAACGGGATGTGACTGCGCGGTTCGCCAACTAGCGCTGGCCAACCTCTCCACCCTCATTCCTGTCCTTGTGACAGGAATCCAGCCACGGCGCGTCTGCGCCGTGAAAGGACTCTATTGCATTCACGGACGTGAATGCGCTGGATCCCTGTGACATCGCCCGGACGAAGTCTGGGTACAGGGATGAGGGAGTGGTAAGCTGAGCCCAGCCAAGCAAAAGCAAGGCCGAACCGCCCCCGTCTCACATCGCCAAATCAGATATCGCTCGTCGCATACGGCCAGCGCCGCACAGCCTGCGCCGCCGTCATCCGCCGGATCTCCCCGCCACCGACGAGCCGCCGCAACACCCGACCATCGATCACAACAAGGCTGCTCATGATCAGCGCCATTCCCGCAAGCTCGAACATCCGCAGCCGCTCGCCGAGAAAGAGTGCGCCCAAGAGCGTTGCGCTCGCCGGCACCAGCAGCGTCACCAGCGAGGCGTTGGTGGCCCCGGCCGAGGCGATGAGGCTGAAGTAGAGGATGAAGGCGAGCGCCGTGCACAGAAGGCCGAGGATCGCGATCGCCAGCCATGTCGAGCCGCTTACGGGGATGATGTCATCAGGCGCGCAGAAGATCGCGACGACGGACAGCATGAGCAGGCTCGAGACCGTCAGCTGGCCGGTGGCGATCACCTCGGCGCCGATGCTGCGGAAGCGTCTCGCCAGCACCACGCCGAACGCATAGGAGATGGAGGCGCCGATGACGGCGAACTTCGCCCATAGCGGCCCGTCGAGATTGGAGATCAGGCCGGGGCCGATCAGCACCGCAGCACCGGCGATGCCGAGTGCGATGCCAGCGAGTGCCGCCATCGACAGCCTCTCGTCTTTCGCAAGCAGAGTGGCGACGAAGATCGTCCAAAGCGGCGTCGTTGCGTAGAAGATCGAGGCGAGGCCTGCGCCGATCTCGGTCTGCCCGGCGAATATCAGCGAGAAGGGGATCACGTTGTTCAGCAGCGCCAGGCCGAGGAAGCCGGCCGGGTGTGCCAGCGCCGGCGCGAAGGACAGGCCACGAAGCTTCAGCCAGAGATGCAGCGCCAGCGCCGCGATCGACACCCGGTAGAAGACGAGAGCCAGCGGCGAGATCTCGGAAACGGCGATCCGCCCGATGAAGAACGAACCGCCCCACAGCGCGCCGAGCACCAGCAGTCGGCTCCAATCGCGCGAGGACATCGCGCGCCCCGCCGTGGCAGGCACGACGATGCTGTGTGATGAGACGGGCCTTTCCGGTGTTGCGATGCCACGCATGCCCTTTGCCTCCCCAAAAGAAAACGGGGCCAATCGGCCCCGTCTCAACTCGTCATCTCAGATGTCGCCGCCGGCGTTGGTCCAGAGGTTGGCGGCCTCCGCCGCTGTCATCCGGCGCACCTCCGCCTCGTCGCGGCGGCTGGAAAACAGCTCGCTTGCCATGATCTGGTCGGCAAGGTCAGCTGGTAGCGACAGGATCACGCGACCGTCGCCGCTGTGAAGGCCGCCGAGTTCCGAACGCTTGCCCGTCACCATACCGCCGGCCACCGTGTTGTTGGTCTCCGGGTCGATCAGGATGAAGGCGCCCGAGGAGCGGTTCTGCTCATAGGGGTCGAAGATCGCCGCTTCGTCGAAGGTCAGGTGCACCTTGCCGATGGCGTTCATGTAGAGCGTCTCGGCCGAGGTCCAAGTGCCGGTCTTCAGCTGAAGCTGCGCGACGGGCTGAACCTGAACGCGCTGGCGGCGGCTGCCGCTTTTTAGCCAGTAGCGCTTTCCAGCCTCGATGCCCTCGGGCTGCAAGGCGACGATCTGGGCGTCGAAGGACAGACCCACCTGCGGCTGGCTGTCGATCGAAACGATCATGTCGCCGCGCGCAACGTCCACCTGGCGGTCTAGCACCAGCGTGATCGCATCGCCCGCGACCGCAGCGTTGCGCACGAGATCGAAGGTGACGATCTTGGTGACGTTGGCGACCATGCCCGACGGCAGGATCATGACACTGTCGCCCGGCTTCACAGAGCCGCCGGCAACCGTGCCCTGATAGCCGCGGAAGCTTTCTCCCGGGCGCGACACGCGCTGCACGGAGAGGCGGAAGCCGACCGTCTGCGACGAGCGCACGGTGGCAAGCTCCAGCGTTTCCACCAGCGTCGGGCCGGCATACCATGGCATCGAAGCCTCGCCGGAGTAGACGACGTTCTCACCCTTCAGCGCCGACATCGGGATCGCGGTGATCTGCTTGACGCCGAGCGAGAGCGCGAATTCGCGGAACTCGTGGACGATCTTGTCGAAACCGGCGCGATCATAGTTCGTGAGGTCGATCTTGTTGACCGCGAGCACGAATTGCTTGATCCCGAGCAGCGAGGCGATCGTCGCGTGACGGCGCGTCTGCTCGAGAATGCCGGCGCGGGCGTCGACCAGCAGGATGGCGAGGTCGGCAGTCGAGGCGCCGGTCGCCATGTTGCGGGTGTACTGCTCGTGGCCGGGCGTGTCGGCAACGATGAAGGAGCGCTTGTCGGTCGCGAAATAGCGATAGGCGACGTCGATTGTGATGCCCTGTTCACGCTCGGCCTGCAAGCCGTCGAGAAGCAGCGCGAAGTCGGGCAGGCCGAGATCGTTCTGCTTGCCGGTGGAATCGCGGCGCAGCGTCGCTGCCTGGTCTTCCTTGACGGCCTTGGTGTCCCAGAGCAGTCGGCCGATCAGCGTGGACTTTCCGTCATCGACGCTGCCGCAGGTGATGAGGCGCAACGGTCGCGTGTCGCGCACGGCCTGGGCGGGCTCGGCGGCGGGGGCGGCGATGGCGCTTGCTGTTGCTGCTGCAGTCATCTCAGAAATATCCTTCACGCTTCTTTTTCTCCATGGAGCCGGACTGGTCGCGGTCGATGGCGCGGCCCTGGCGTTCGGAGACAGTGGCAATTTCAAGTTCGGCGATAATGTCGTCCATCGTCGTTGCGGTGGACTTGATCGCGCCCGTCAGCGGGAAGCAGCCGAGCGTGCGGAAGCGGATGAAGTCTTCCTGCTTCGTCTCGCCGGGCAACAGCTCCAGGCGCGGATCGGTCGCATCGATCATCATGCCGTCGCGCTCGACATAGGGACGCTTGGCGGCGAAGTAGAGCGGCACGATCGGAATGTTTTCCGCCTGGATGTAGCGCCAGATGTCGACCTCGGTCCAGTTCGACAGCGGGAAGGCGCGCACGCTCTCGCCGCTGCGGATCTGGCCGTTATAGATGTTCCAGAGCTCGGGCCGCTGGTTGCGCGGATCCCAGCGGTGGTCGGGCGTGCGGAAGGAGTAGATGCGCTCCTTGGCGCGGGATGCTTCCTCGTCGCGCCGCGCGCCGCCGAATGCCGCGTCGAACTTGCCGGCGTCGAGCGCATTGCGCAGCGCTTCCGTCTTCATGATGTCGGTGTAGCGCGCCGAGCCGTATGTGAACGGCGTGATGTTTTCGGCCGCACCGCGCGGATTGATGTGCTCGATCAGGTCGAGATCATATTCCTTCACGATTTTGTCGCGGAAGGTGATCATCTCCGCGAACTTCCAGCCGGTGTTGACGTGGAGCAGCGGGAAGGGCACGCGGCCGGGATAGAAGGCCTTGCGCGCCAGATGCAACAGCACCGAGCTATCCTTGCCGATCGAGTAGAGCATCACGGGACGCTCGAACTCGGCTGCCACTTCGCGGAAGATATGAATGGATTCGTTTTCGAGCGCCTTCAGATGAGGGTCGAGCGGCGGCTTGGTGCTCTGCGGATTGCTGAGTTCCGTATCCGGACGGCTATCGGGCATGTCTTACTCCAGACTTCCAATTCCTTGGCGGGGGAGGCGGACCTCACCCTGTTTTCGTTTCGGCATCCGTCGCTGCGGCGCCAATTTCA
Source organism: Rhizobium sp. 01N48 (assembly GCF_056399145.1). NCBI lineage: Bacteria > Pseudomonadati > Pseudomonadota > Alphaproteobacteria > Hyphomicrobiales > Rhizobiaceae > Rhizobium > Rhizobium sp. 01N48. Next base: position 129,498 of record NZ_JBFTQT010000009.1, on the reverse strand, counting down.
ATGTCCTGCCGTGCGGCCCCCTCATCCGCCTGCCGGCACCTTCTCCCCGTTGGGGAGAAGGGACGTGTCGCTGGCATCGTCGTCCCATCAACTGTCGGAGAGGGGCTGGGGTGCCCGCCGCTTGTCTCTTCTCCCCAACGGGGAGAAGGTGCCGGCAGGCGGATGAGGGGGCTCCGCACTCGAAGCCACCATCGTCAATTCTACTGCGCGATCGTCACCGCCGAAGCCTCTTCAGCCACGTGCAGGCCGCATTCGCGCGTCTGGTCCTGTTCCCACCACCAGCGGCCGGCGCGCTCGGGCTCGCCGGGCTTGATGGCGCGGGTACACGGCTCGCAGCCGATCGAGGGGTAACCGCGCGCATGCAGCGGGTTGATCGGCACGCTGTTGTCGGCGACATAAGCCTTGATGACATCGATGTCCCAATCGGCCAGCGGATTGACCTTCAGGAGATGGCGATCGGCGTCATATTCGGCAAACGGCGTTTCGGAGCGATTGGCCGATTGGCCGCGGCGCAGGCCGGTGATCCAGATGGTTGCCCCATTGAGCGCGCGCGCAAGCGGCTTCAGCTTGCGCACGCCACAACAGGCATGCCGGGCTTCGACGCTCTCGTAGAAACCGTTGAGGCCGTATTGCGCCGCATAGGCGTCGATATCGGCCTGATCGGGCTCGTAGCGGCTGATGTGGATGTCGTACTGCTTTTCCGTCTCGTCGATCAGGTTCAGCGTCTCGGCAAAGAGGCGGCCGGTCTGCAACGTCACGACGTCGATCGGCAGTCGGTGATTGCCGATCTCGGCGGTGATAACCTGGTCTTCGATACCAAGCGACGTGGTGAACACCACCCGCCCGCCAAGGCCGGCGACGAACGACAGGCGTTCCGCCAGAGATAGGCTTGCAAGCTTCGTGTTCAGCGTTTCCGCTTCTTCGATTGTATGAGCAACAGTCATGGGAATCCTGTCCTAGATGTTGACAGGAGTATCGCAGCTTGGGGATGGAGAGGACAGAAACAGGCGTTTCGAAAGCGGGCTGGAAAGGAGCAAATATCTCTCCCCGGCCGCTGCAATGCAGAAAAGCAGCCGCGCCGGCACGGATGGCCAGCGTCGCGCCCTAATCTCTATTGATTTAGTAGAGTTACACGTCGCCTGTCAATCGGAAATGTGATTTGATGCCTGTAGCGCCGCTTTTTCGGTTAAATTCGAAATTGCTGAATTGAGATCAAAAACAAGGCTGAAAAGCCTGTTTCTCAGGGGTTTTACGCGCTTGTTCAAACTATGTTCATCCAGCGCGTGAGATAGAAAGAAAAAGAAGAGTTCCGCCGGGCGCAATTAGTGTCCGCCGCTTGTGTGTCGATGGCTGAAAATGATTACGCAGAAGGCGAAATACGCGCTTAGGGCGCTCACCGTTCTGGCCGAGGCCGATGATGGCGAACCTGTGATGATCTCCGATATCGCGGCGCAGCAGAAGATCCCGAAGAAGTTCCTCGAGCAGATCCTTCTCGACCTAAAGCATCAGGGCATCGTCGTCAGCCGCCGCGGCAAGCAGGGCGGCTATCTGCTTCTGAAGCCGGCCGACATGATCACCTTCGGCGAAGTGCTGCGCATCATCGACGGCCCTATTGCCCCGCTGCCCTGCCTGTCGATCACCGCTTACCGCAAGTGCGACGATTGCGACGGCGAGCAGAACTGCGAAATCCGCCACGTCTTCGCCAAGGTGGCCGACGCCACCCGCAAGGTGCTGTTTTCCACCACCATCGCCGACGCCGTGGCGCCGCGCGGTGCCGAAGTCACGCGGATGCTGGCCTGAGGCACGCACTGGTCCTAGTGGGCCGGCTCTTCCTGATGTGACGCTTTCTCCGCCGCGCACGGTGCGGATATCGTACTTCGTCTGACGGTCTACTGATCGCCGAGGCGCAACTTGCTACATGTCGCGCGCTGCCGTATGATGCATCGCAATTGCAACGCGCGAGGTCGATCATGAAATCCGCAACGCTACCGTCTCTGCGTGTCGATCCAGAGCTACGTGCCGCCGCCGAAAGCGTCCTTGAGGAAGGCGAAACCCTATCCGCGTTCATGGAAGATTCGCTGCGTCGACACGTTCATTATCGGAGAACGCAGGCGGAGTTCATTGCGCGGGGTTTGGCGTCGAGAGAGGAAGCCAAGCGGACGGGTGAGTATTACAGCGCGGAATTCGTCCTCGCGGAACTGAAGGAAATGCTGGACGATGCTCTGGATAAAGATGCTGCGGAATGACTTACTCGGTCCGCTTAACGCGAAGGGCCAGGGAAAATATCAAGCGCCTCTACGAGTTTCTTCTGCAGCGAGATAAGCACGCTGCCAAGCGTGCCTATTCCGCTATCCAGAGAGGCATTGTCAGCCTCAGCCAGTTTCCGTTCAGCTGCCGAAAGGCTGATCTTAGTGAGGCTGGAGACGCTTTTCTACGGGAGATGCTGATCCCATTCGGGGATAGTGGCTATGTCATCCTTTTTGAAATCGAAGACAGCACAACCGTGACCATCCTCGCCGTCCGCCACCAGCGCGAAGACGATTACCACTAACCCCTACCGATCACTCACTTCCCAGCGCGGATTGATCCACGGCTCCTGGTTGGAGCGCGGCAGCGGCTGCTTGCCGAGAATGTGATCGGCGGCCTTCTCGCCGGTCATGATCGAGGGGCCGTTCAGGTTCCCATAGGTCACGTGCGGGAAGATCGATGAGTCTGCGACGCGCAAACCATCCACGCCGATAACCCGCGTCTCCGGATCGACCACCGCCATCGGATCGTCCTTGGCGCCCATCTTGCAGGTGCCGCAGGGGTGATAGGCGCTTTCCAGGTGCTCGCGCAGGAAGGCGTCGATCTCTTCGTCGGTCTGGACGTTCTCGCCCGGCTGGATCTCTGAGCCGCGATACTGGTCGAAAGCCTGCTGGCCGAAGATCTCGCGGGTGAGACGCACGCAGTGGCGGAACTTCTCCCAATCCTCTGGATGGCTCATATAGTTGAAGCGGATCAAGGGATCCGCCTTCGGGTCGGATGAGGCGAGCGTCACGTTCCCCCGCGATTTCGACAGGTTATAGCCGACATGCACCTGGAAACCGTGGCTCTTGGCCGCCGCCTTGCCGTCATAGCTGATCGCGACAGGCAGGAAGTGATACTGGATATCCGGTTGCTTGACGCCGGGGGCTGAGCGCAGGAAGGCGCAGGCCTCGAACTGGTTGGAGGTGCCGAGACCCGACTTGGTGAACATCCACTGCGCGCCGGCCACGCCCTGCCAGAACCAGGGAAGCCAGGAATAGAGCGAGACCGGCTTGGTCGAGACCTGCTGGAAGTAGAATTCCATATGGTCCTGCAGGTTGGCGCCAACACCAGGCCGGTCGGCCTTCACCTCGATCCCCATCTCCTTCAGATGCGCCGCCGGGCCGATGCCGGAGAGCATCAGCAGCTTCGGCGAATTGAACGACGAGGCCGAGACGATCACCTCGCGGTTCGCCTTGATCACCTCGACCTTGCAGCCACGCTCGATCTCGACGCCAACAGCCCGGCCGTTTTCGATCACGATCCTGCGGGCAAGGCCGTAGACCAGATCGACATTCGTCCGCTTCAGCGCCGGCTTCAGATATGCTGACGCAGCCGACCACCGGCGCCCCTGAAAGATCGTCTGCTCCATCAGCCCGAAGCCTTCCTGCTTCGAGCCGTTATAATCGTCCGTCGCCTCGAAGCCCGCCTGCTTGCCGGCCTCGATGAAGGCGTGGAACAGCGGGTTGCGGAAGCCGCCACGCTGCACATGCAGCGGCCCGTCGGTCCCGCGCCATCCCTCTTCGCCGCCGTGGCTGTGCTCCATCCGCTTGAAATAGGGGAGCACGTCGGCATAGGCCCAGCCATTGGCGCCGAGCGCCTCCCAGCGGTTGTAATCCTCCGCATGCCCGCGCACATAGACCATGCCGTTGATCGACGAAGACCCGCCGATCACCTTGCCGCGTGGCGCGGTGATGCGGCGGTTGTTGAGGTTCGGCTCGGGCTCGGAAAGATAGCCCCAATTGTAGCGCTTCATGCTCATCGGCCAGGCCAGAGCCGCCGGCATCTGGATAAACGGCCCGAAATCCGACCCGCCGGCCTCGATGACGATAACACTGTTCTTGCCGTCTTCCGACAGACGATAGGCAAGCGCCGAACCCGCCGAGCCGGAACCGATGATGACGAAATCTGCCTGCTGCATGATGAGCTCCATAGCTCGTGATGGTGTGTTTAAGACCCCGCCCCAAACCCCTCCCCACAAGGGGGAGGGGCTTAATCCGCTGCACTTTCCCAGCCCGTTTCAGCGCTGAGCGATTGCGGCAATCTAGCCCCTCCCCCTTGTGGGGAGGGGTTGGGGAGGGGTCTTTATCTCAAAGTCTCAATAAGGCGCCTGAACCGGCCCCATGCCGACATAAACCGTCTTCAGCTCCGAATAATGCTCCAGCGCAGCAATCGAGTTCTCGCGGCCGAAGCCTGACTGCTTGGAACCGCCGAAGGGGATTTCGACCGGGCAGAGATTATAGGTGTTGATCCACAGCGTGCCGGCTTCGAGAAGGTCGACCACCCGGTGGGCGCGGCTCATGTCGGAGGTGAAGACGCCGGCCGCCAGGCCGAATTCCGTGGCGTTGCCGCGCGCGATGACTTCCGCCTCGTCCTCGAAATCGAGCACGCACATCACAGGCCCGAAGATCTCCTCGCGGGCGATGGTCATCTCGTCGGTCACGTCGGAAAACACCGTCGGCTGCACATAATAGCCTTCGCCCGAGACATTGTTCGGAATGCCGCCGCCGACAACCAGCGTCGCGCCCTCGGCCTTGCCCTTCTCGATGTATTGGAGAACCTTCTCGCGCTGCGCCCAGGAGACCATCGGGCCGATCTGCGTCGCCTCGTTCATGGGGTCGCCGATCGCCATCGCCTCGGTGCGCGCCTTCAGCCGCTTCAGGAATTCGCTTTTGATATCCTTCTGCACGAAGACGCGGGTGCCGTTGGAGCAGACCTGGCCGGTCGAATAGAAGTTGCCGAGCATGGCGCCGCCGACGGCACTGTCGATATCGGCGTCGTCGAACACGATCAGCGGCGATTTCCCGCCGAGCTCCATCGTCACATGCTTGAGATTGCCGGCCGCTGCCGCCGCCACCTTGCGGCCGGTCGGCACCGAACCGGTCAGCGACACCTTGGCGGCATCTGGGTGGTTGACCAGCAGCGGCCCGGTATCGCGGTCACCCTGGATGACGTTGAAGAGCCCCTTGGGCAGGCCCGCCTCGATCAGGATCTCGGCGATCTTCAGCGCGCCGAGCGGCGTGTTCTCGGAGGGCTTGAAGACCATGGCGTTACCTGCGGCAAGCGCTGGTGCGGCCTTCCAGCAGGCGATCTGCTGCGGATAGTTCCAGGCGCCGATGCCGACGCAAACGCCGAGCGGCACGCGCTTGGTATAGGCGAAATCGCCGCCGAGCGGGATGTAGGAGCCGTTGAGGGCCGCCGCGATCACGCCGCCGAAGAACTCGAAGCTATCGGCGCCCGAGGTCGGGTCGGCGACGATGGTTTCCTGGATCGGCTTGCCGGTGTCGAGCGTTTCGAGCTCCGAGAGTTCGCGGTTGCGCTCCCGCATGATATCGGCGGCCCGCTTCAGGATACGGCCGCGCGCCGTCGGGCTCATCGCCGCCCATTCCGGCTGCGCGCGCTTGGCCGCGGCGATCGCCTTTTCGACGATGGCGGGCGTGGCCGCGTAAAGGCGCGCGATGATCTCGCCGGTCGCCGGATAAAGGCTTTCGATCACGGTGCCTGCATCGTCCTCGACATATTCGCCATCGATGAAGTGCGATGCTGTGGGCTGGGCTCTCATGGGTCTATCCTTTTAGCGGTTGGCTGCGGCAGAGTGGGGGAGGGCATCGATGCGGTCATCGCGCCGTCCCTCTTAGCTGTATCGTCACATAATCCTCCGTCAGCGCGATCGAGGCCTCGGCGCCGACACGCGTCGAGCCGAGACTCTGGCGGATGTAGAGCCCGTCGATCATCGCGGCCACGCCCTCGGCGATATGTTCCGCGACATCGGCTGGGCAGAGCGGCTTCAGATTGGCAACGAGGTTGGAGCGCAGGCGCCTCGAGTAGATGACGAGGAAGCGGCGCGTTTCTTCCGAGCGTTGCGCCTCGGCATAGAAGGCAAGCCAGGCGGCGATCGTCTGCGGCGCGAACTGGTCGGCGTGGAAGCTGACGCGGATCACCGCCGAAAGCCGCGCGCGGGGCGTGCAGGCTGCCTTCAAAGCCGTCACCGCGTCGTCGCGCAACTGCTTTAGAAGCGAGCGGATCGTCTCGATCAGCAACTGCTCCTTGCTGCCGAAATAGTGGTGCGCGAGGGCCGGTGAAACGCCGGCCTGCTTGGCGATTTCGGACATGGTGACGCTGAGCGAGCCGTGATCCCCGATCACGCGCAGCGCTGCATCGACGAGCGCCTTGCGGCGCATCGGTTCCATTCCGACTTTCGGCACGGTCTTTCTCCTGCAATACGGCCAGCATAATTTTGATTGACTGATCAATCAATAAAAATCTGATTGCCTTTTCCGTAAGATATCTCTTTCCATCCGCCGTTTCTGCGCCATACTCATTGAACAACCGGGAGGTGCATGATGACAGACATGTCCAATGAAATGCCTTCGTCCTCCGCGCTGCGGTCGAAATGGGTTTGGTTCGTGGTGCTCGGCGCGCTGCTGATCGTCTTCGGCGCCATCGCCGCCGCCAATGTCTTCCTCGCTACCGTCGTATCCGTCTATTACGTCGGCCTGCTTATGCTGGTCGGCGGCATCGTCTATCTCGCCCACGCCTTTCAGGTGCGCGAGTGGGAGCAGCTTTTGTTCTGGGCGCTGAGCGGTGTTCTCTATGTGCTGGCCGGCGTCTTCGCCTTCATGAATCCCATTCTGGCATCGGCGGCGCTCACGTTGTTTCTGGCCATGGCCTTGCTGGTGGCGGGCATCTTCCGCGTCTTCGTCGGCTGGCGCATGCGCCCGTCGAGGGGTTGGGGCTGGGTGCTCTTGAGCGGCCTGATCACGGCGCTCGCGGGCTTCGTCATCGTGCTCGGCTGGCCGGTCAACAGCCTGTGGATTCTCGGCCTGTTCCTCGCCTGCGATCTGCTGCTGCAGGGCTGGTCGATGCTCGCATTCGGCCTCGCCATCCGCCGCTGATTGTGCCCGCTATTCACAGCCTGTTCATCACGCACTGTTTCTTTTTTGACAAGAATGTGAGCGGGGACTAAAATTAGACAGATGGCAGAGGTCGCAAACGTGTGAAAGCGACGCTGCTCGAAGCCCAGCACCCGCGACCGGAAGGGCGGCCGAAGCGAGTGTGTATCCGTTCCTCGACCGGGCAGGCGTCTGCCCGACGAGGCGATGGGAGACCACGAGGCAATGGGAGTGATGTCATGCCGATGGTAACCGTTTCCATCTCTCCGCTGCAGGCGGCCGATATCCGCGCGGCGATCGACGATGGCACTTATGTTTCCAGCAGCGAGGTTGTGCGTGAAGCCCTCCGGCTGTGGGATGCCGCCCGCAAGGTCGATGGCCTGCCGAAAACGCGCGATTGCGCCCCCGCCGATGCCAGATGCGTCGCCGACATGTTCGCCGACCACGAGCATCGCCGCTCCGCCTGAAGGCGGGCATGTGCATCGCCGCCGCTTGGCGCGGCGGTGGCGGCATGCATTTGATAAAACGCCAGTTTTCACAAAAGCTTCACATTGGTGAAAGTGTTCGTTGACGCTTCGCCCATAGTCTCCGCGCGAAAAATTATAATTATAAATGCCGTATAGTGGAGAATGGCATGTCTTTGGCTGCCACCGTAGAACCCGCCCTTATTCGTCGCTACACCAGCGATCAAATCATTACCCTCGCCAAACTCGTTATCGAAAACGCCTTCCAGCCGATCGTCGAAGCCAGCACCGGTGTTGCCTTCGGCTATGAATCGCTGATGCGCGGCCAGGAGCGCCTGGGCTTCAATTCGCCGCTCGAAATTCTGGACGAGGCCCAGCGCGGCGATCAGCTGCTGCAACTCGAGCAGATGGTGGCGAGCCGCGCGCTCGCCAAGTTCGCGTCACTACCGAATTTCGCCACCGCGACGCTGTTCCTCAATCTCGATGTCCGCCTCATTCCGCATGGCGAGCAGCTGGTGGAAAACCTGCTGCAGCATCTGAAGCTCGCCAATATCCCGCCATCCTCGATCTGCTTCGAATTCTCCGAGCGCTTCGACAACACCTCGGTTCCCGAATTCGCCGCACTGGTGTCGCTGCTGCGCAAGCGCGGCTTCAAGCTGGCGATCGACGATTTCGGCGTCGGCCATGGCGAGATGAAGCTGCTCTGCGATCATCCGGTGGATTACCTGAAGATCGACCGCTACTTCATCGCCGATATCGATGGCAGCCCGCGCAAGCGTCACCTGTTGAAGAACATCGTCCACATCGCCCATGTGCTTGGCACCCGCGTGATTGCCGAGGGCATCGAGACCGAAGCCGAGTTCATCACCTGCCGCGAGTATGGTGTGGATCTCGTGCAGGGCTGGTTCATCTCGCGCCCGACCACGCATGTCTCCGAACTGGTGCCGTCATTCCCGCACCTTCAGGAACTCGGCAAGAGCAAGCGCAACAACCAGTCGCTCGACGAAATCCTCATCCGCAAGCAGATCGAAGTGTTGCCGACGGTATACGAGAACGACACGATCGACAGCGTCTTCGAGGTCTTCCGCCGCCATCCGCAGAATGCCTTCTTCCCGGTTCTGAACGCCAATGGCGAGCCGCGCGGCATCCTGCACGAGCGCCATCTCAAGGAATATATCTACCAGCCATTCGGCCGCGACCTCCTGAAGAACAAGGTCTATGAGCGCACCATCTCGCACTTCGTCGAAATGGCGCCGATCGTCGGGCTGGATTCCGATGCCGAGCAGCTGATGACCATCTTCGCCAACATGGAAGGCGCCAACTGCCTGTTGCTCACCGAAAACATGCGTTATGCCGGCGTCGTCTCCGCCGCCTCGCTGATCAAGGTGATGAACGAGAAGAAGCTGAAGACGGCGCAGGACCAGAACCCGCTGACCGGCATTCCCGGCAACCACGCCATCCGCGATTTCATGCGCGAGGCGAGCCGCGACAGCGACGAGACCCGTCACTTCTGCTATTGCGATTTCGACAACTTCAAGCCCTTCAACGATGCCTATGGCTTCCACCTCGGCGACCACGCGATCTCGCTCTTCGCAGCGCTGATGCGGCGCTACTTCTTCGCCGAGCGCCATTTCCTCGGCCATGTCGGCGGCGATGACTTCTTCATCGGCGTGCAGGGCTGGACCAAGGAGGAGCTCACGGAAATTCTCGATCGGTTGATCGGCGATTTCCACGACGATGCTCAGGATCTCTATTCCGAGATCGACCGCGCCGCCGGCCGCATCCGCGGCCACGACCGCGCCGGCGTCGAAGCCTTCTTCCCGCTGATGCGCTGCTCGATCGGCGTTCTGGAACTTCCCAAGGGCCTCGTCATAGACGACATCAGCCGCGTCTCCGCCGCCATTGCCCATATCAAGGCATTGGCCAAGGAAAGCGCGGAAGGTCTGGTCTTCCATCGGCTGGGCGAGGCGAATTGACGCTACGGCGTTTCCGCCCTTCTCAACGCGGCGGGGCTGAACTATCTCACTGCTATCCGAATGAGGAGACCGGTGATGTCTTTGCCTGCGCATATGCGTTTTGTCGATTTGCCCCGCTTCGGCGCCCCTGACGTGATGACCCTATCGAGCGGGCCGTTGCCCGTGGCGGGCGAGGGGCAGATCCTCGTGCGCACCCAGGCGATCGGCGTCAACCGTCCCGATGTCGCGCAGCGCCAGGGAACCTATCCGCCACCGAAGGACGCAAGCCCGATCCTCGGCCTTGAAATCGCAGGCGAAGTGGTCGCGATCGGCCCCGGCGTCAGCGGCTATACAGTCGGCGACAAGGTCTGCGGCCTCACCAATGGCGGCGCCTATGCCGAATATTGCCTCATTCCCTCAGGCCAGGCACTGCGCTTCCCGAGAGGTTATGATGCCGTCCAGGCGGCAGCACTCCCCGAAAACTACTTCACGGTCTGGGCCAACATGTTCCAGATGGCGGGCCTGACCGAAGGTGAGAAGGTGCTCATCCACGGCGGCACCAGCGGCATCGGCACAACCGCGATCCAGCTTGCCCGCGCCTTCGGCGCAGAGGTCTATGCGACCGCAGGCTCGCAGGAAAAATGCGACGCCTGCGTCAAGCTCGGCGCGAAGCGCGCCATCAACTACAAGACCGAGGATTTCGCCGAGGTGATCAAGGCCGAGACCGGCCAGGGCGTCGACATCATCCTCGATATGATCGGCGCCGCCTATTTCGAGAAGAACCTCGCCTCGCTGGCGAAGGACGGTTGCCTTTCGATCATCGCCTTCCTCGGCGGCGCGGTTGCCGAAACGGCCAACCTCGCGCCGATCATGGTCAAGCGGCTGACGGTGACGGGCTCCACGCTGCGCCCGCGCACGCCGGAAGAAAAGCGCGCCATCCGCGACGATCTCCTGTCGCAGGTCTGGCCGCTGCTCGACGAGGGCAAGCTTGCCCCCGTGATCCACAAGACCTTCGCCTTCGAGGATGTCGTCGAAGCCCACAAGCTGATGGAATCGAGCAGCCACATCGGCAAGATCATGCTGCGCGTCTGACGATCACGCCGCTTGTGTCGCTTGCGTCTCGTTGCCGGACTTCTGGATCGACAGCGAGATCAGGATCGTCACGATCCCGGGCAGCGCCATCAGCACGAACAGCCAATGCGCCGCGGATATGCCGCCGGCAACGCCGCCCGGCGCAAGCAGGCCGGTGCTGTTGACGATGACGCCCGCGAAGGCTGCGCCGAATGCGCTTCCGAGCGATTGCACGGTGGTGATTGCCGCCGAGGCCTTGTCCTGCTCCGATGTCGCGACGAGGCGCAGCACCTTGGTCACCAGATGTGCCCAGCCGAGCCCGACCCCAAACCCCATGAGGAACATGAAGACGACGGCCGGCGCGAGCAGTGCGATGCTGCCTGCCTGATTGTCTCGTGCCAGGAAGATCGCCAGCGCCGCGACCGCAACCGTCTCGATCACGCAGCCGATAACGATCGCGCGGCCGGCGCGGGGACCGGAGAACGAGGCGCTGAGGAACGCGGCCACCGTCCAGCCGAGCGCGACGAGCGCCGTGAGGTATCCCGATTCCAGCGGGCTGACATTGTGCAGGGATTGCAGGAAGTAGGGGATGTAGATGTCGCTGGTCAGCACCAGGATCAGCAGAAACATCATCAGGTAGACGCGAGAAATCGGCATGCTGAGCGTAACGGCGCCTGTCGGCAGCAGGCGGTTCTCACTTCGCCGCTCTATGCCAAGCATGGCGACCACGGCGATAAGCGATGCCGCAACCAGCAGCGCTTTCGATTGCGTCGCCTCGATTGTGCCGGCGATGCTGACCAGGAGCACGGCCGCCAGGAGCAGCGCGATCTGCGTGATCGGCGTGCGCCCGGGAGCCCGGTCGTCATGCGCCGACGGCAGCAGCACGGGCGCAAGGATAGCCATGAGCACGCTCACGGGAACGAGCAGCATGAATGCGTGGCGCCAGGTGCTGCCATCGGAGAACAGGCCGCCAAGGCTCGGGCCGAGCAGCGTCGCCACGCCCCAGATCGCCGCATAGAGCGTCGAGGCCTTGCGCCACAGGTGTTCGGGATAGGCAAAGCGGATGAATGCATAGGCAAGCCCGCCGAGTGCGCCGGCTCCAAATCCCTGCACGGCGCGTCCGGCCAGGATCACCTGCATCGAGGGAGCCAGCGCGCAGATCAGGCTGCCGGCCGCAAACATCAGTGCGCCGGCCACGTAAACCGTGCGCAGGCCGATGCCGCGCGGCCGCATGGCGACGAAGATGGATCCGAGCACGGCAGCCGCGACGAACAGCGTGGTGACCCACGAGAGCAGCTCCAGCCCGCCGATATCGCGCACGATCGATGGCGCGATGGTCGCCATGATATAGGCCTCGACCGCATAGAGCGTCACGCCGCCGCCGAGCATCAGCGTGGCTGCCAAGACCGGTCTGGAAAAGAGATGGAAGACGGAGGAGCGCTCCGTCGCGACGTCGTCGATGCTGCTCATGCGGAATGCCTTGAATGTTTCCTGGAACGTTTTTGGGAAAGTTTTTTACAAGTTATAGCTTGGAAAAAATACACGGCTGCGTTATTAAAGCAAGAACAAGCTTGGAAAAATATCAGCCTATGCGCCAATCATCAGCCAACCGAATTCTGATGCTGCTCAAGACCGAAGGGCCGCAACTCCTATCGGCCATCGGCGAGGCGCTGTCCATCTCCGGCGAGGCCGCGCGCCAGCAACTGGCGAAGATGGCCGAGGAGGGACTGGTAGAACCCGTTTCCGAGCCCGCGCCGGGCAGGGGCCGCCCCCGTCAGCTCTGGCACCTGACACCATCAGGCAACGCCCGCTTCCCGGACCGCCACGCCGAACTGACCGCGACGCTTCTCGCAACCATGGTCCAGAGCCTCGGCCCCCAGGCGCTCGACACCGTCATCGCCGCCCGCGAGGCCGAAACGTTGGCACGCTATCGCAGCGAGATCACGGCAGAAGATCTCCCCACCCGCGTCCGCCAGCTGGCAGGCATCCGCACCGACGAAGGCTACATGGCCGACAGCTGGCAGGAAGAGGACGGCTCGCTGCTATTGATCGAAAACCACTGCCCGATCTGCGCCGCCGCCACCGCCTGCGCCGGCTTCTGCCGCTCCGAACTCGAAACCTTCCGCAGCATCCTCGGTGCGGACGTCGAGCGCGAGGAACACATCCTCCACGGCGCCCGCCGCTGTGCGTATCGGATTAGCGGGGGCTAGCGGATTGCTGCAGCTGCTGCTTTTCAGCCTCCACGAATAGCAGCAGCAATATCGCGGCAACGCCGACACCGGCCGCCAGCAAGGCGGTTCCGGAATAGCTTGTGAAGCTTGTTCCCAGGGCGAAAATTCCCGCGCTGACGCCGTTCGCCGCAAAGGTATTGACCGAGATGAGGGATGTGCCGAGCCCTGGCCGATCGGCAATCAGGTCCTGTAGGTAGGTGATGGGCACGCTCAGGATCGCCGCGCAACCGCAGGCGTTGACGACGACGAGCGCATAGATTTGCCACGGCGCGGTAACGAGGCTGAGCATCACCAGATAGACGCAATAGATCAGCGTCCCGGTAGCCAGGATATGGACGCTGCGAAAACGCCGCTGCAATGCGCCCCACATCAGCATGAAGGGCATTTCCAGGAACGCGACCATGCCGGCTGTGATGCCCACATCCGCGACGCTGCCGCCGGCATCATGAGTGATGATCAGCGGCGACACCACGCTGCTCAACCGCTGCAGGCCCAGCATCATCGACAAGATGCCGACCCGCATCAGCACGCGCGGCGAGAAGACGCGCGCGAGCGAACTGAAGAAGCCAACCTGTTGCGAGGACAACGCATCTCGCTTTGGCTCTGCCTTCGCCAGGAAGAGGTACAGGCAGAAGCAGACGAGGCTTGCCAGCCCGGCAATGCCGTAGGCCGGCGTCATCGAGTGCGCGCTGACGAGATAGAGGCCGATCAAACCCGGCGCCAGCGCCCATGACCCGGAAAACAGCGCCCGTACCGTCGAAGTGATCGCGGCCGCCTTGCCGCGATCCATGGTGTTTGTTGCCGCGCGGATGCTCGCTAAAAGCACCGAATAGGTCGCGTTGCTGATCGGGATGAACAGCAGCACGCCGATCATGAAGGCGGCCGTGTTGCGGAACGCGTAGATCATCCCGAAGCCGATCATGCCGCTTACCGACAGTGCCAGCACCAGCAGCCTGCGGTCGCCGAGCTTGTCGGACCAGATGCCGAGCGTCAGGCTGGTCACGACATTGATAAGGGCGGCGGCGAAGATCAGTATCGAATAGGCGTGATCCGACATGCCGAGTTCGGTAATTCCGATGATGGATTGATACGGCATGGTTGAGGCATAGGTGAAGGCAAGCGTCACAAGCGTCAGCGACGGAATGCGTATTCGTTGATCGCGGAGAATGGACGAGAAGGCGGATGACATGCGGCGACTCCAGTTGCCGAAAGTCTAGACCCGCACCACCTGATTGCAACCTCGTGTCCGCGATGGCGTTCATTCAATTATGTGATCGATGTTTTGACCCTAAAGCCCGATACGCCCGATCGCCGGGATCTTCACTCCGGGATTGGCAACATCGATGCCGGCGACCAGGCCCATGAAGTGCACTTCGAAGCCGCTGCGCCGGCCGGCGGCGATGCCGATCAGGCCGTAGAGCGTCGCATGCATGTCGCGCCCGTCGGCATCGATCGCAAACATCCGCCCATCGCTGAGGTAGTCGCGCCCGACCGCATCGGGCGGCAGCACCGTGTCGAGATCGGGCACCGTGCGCAGCACATGCGCGACGAAGCTGTTGGAATTCGGCCCCGGATAGATCCGGTAGTCGCCGACGCCGGCATAGGGATAGGACTGGATCGCGGCCTCGACGGCCGGAATGAGCCTCTGGGCCTCGTCGCCCGAGATTTCCTTCACGATATGAGGCGTGTTGGAATACCAGTAGGCGTCCGCGACATAGTTGTTGCGGCGGATCGGCGAGCCCCAGCCTACCTTGTCGTAGCGATTGTAGGTCGCGTCGCCCTTGGCCTTGGTGACGATCCACGAGTGGCTGGCGACCGCGCCTTTCAGCCCGCCGGTGCTGGCCGACATGATGTAGATCTTGGCGTCGCCATTGGCATCAGCCCTAGGCAGCACGCCCGACGTGCCCCATTCGGCCTCCCGCCATGAGCTCGGATGGTTCTGCAGCGACCACCACCCGGCCGATGCCAGGGCCGGCAGCAGATAGACGACAAGGATGAGAAGAAGGAGCCGTTTGAGATGACGCATGAAACGCCGGGGACCTTTGCTGACGTGCGGTTGCGGTCAAGGATGTGACGAGCAAGATGGCGCAATTGCGCCGCTCTTTTTCAACATGAACCCGATTGCTTTATCGCGCCCATCATTTATGCGTGACAGCCTGTTCAGAATATCAGGATGAGCTCATGACCAATCCCGTCACCGTTGAAGTCACCCGCGGCGCGCGCGTCGAAAGCCGGCATCGCGGCGCCGTCATCGCGGTCGATGGCGACGGCAAGGTCGTCTTCTCGCTTGGTGATGTCGAAGCGCCCACCTTTCCGCGTTCGGCCTGCAAGGCGATGCAGGCGCTGCCGCTGGTCGAAAGCGGCGCCGCCGAGGCCTACGGTTTCGGCGACAAGGAACTGGCGCTCGCCTGCTCCTCGCACAATGGCGAGGACGAGCATGTCGCGGTCGCAGCCTCGATGCTGGCGCGCGCCGGCCGCGATGTCGAAACGCTCGAATGCGGCGGCCACTGGTCGTCGAGCCAGAAAGTGCTGATCCATCAGGCCCGCACGATGGAGAAGCCGACGGCGCTGCACAACAATTGCTCCGGCAAGCACTCCGGCTTCGTCTGCACCTGCGTCCACCAGGGCGTCGATCCCAAGGGCTATATCGGCTACGACCACCCGCTGCAGCGCGAAATCCGCGCCACCATGGAAAGCCTGACCGGCGCCGTGCTCGGCCACGACAATTGCGGCACCGACGGCTGCTCGATCCCGACTTACGCCGTGCCGCTGAAGGGGCTGGCCCATGGCTTCGCCAGGATGGCGACCGGCAACGGCCTGGAACCATTGCGCGCGAAAGCTTCGCGCCGGCTCTTCGATGCCTGCATGGCCGAGCCCTTCTATGTCGCCGGCACCGGCCGCTTCTGCACGAAGCTGATGCAGTTGGCCCCCGGCCACATCTTCGCGAAGACCGGTGCCGAGGGCGTCTTCTGCGCCGCCATTCCGGACCAGGGCATCTCGATCGCCGTCAAATGCGACGACGGCCACGCGCGCGCCGCCGAAAGCATGGTTGCCGCAGCCCTTGCCCGCTTCTTCGACAAGGATAGCGCCATCGGCGTCGGTCTGGCCGATCTCGCGACTTCAAGCATGCACAACTGGAATGGTATTCACGTCGGCGACATTCGCGCGGCGGCGGTACTCTCCGACTAAAGCGTGCCGGAACGATACATTCCAAATATCAAAGATAGTCGTCTCTAATATATGCGAAACTGAACCGGATGACGGCGCGTGCGCTTTTATCCGGTTAAGCTACTCTTGGCGCAGTACATCGATTGCCATGAGGGCAGGATATGTTTGCAGGCCGCTATCTCTGGTGGATGCTGATCGCTCTGGCGGTCTTCCTGTTCTTTGCCATGAGCTTCGATTACGTCACCTGGGCAACGGTCGCGACATCGAGTTGCGCGCGGGTGGCCGGCTCCTGCGGCCCGCTGATCCTCATGATGACCGGCACGATCAAGCCCATCGGCTACTACATCGCCGGCGGCATCATCCTCGTCATCACCTTCGCCCGCATTCGCCACATCGGCATGAGCTGGCTCTGGTGCCTCTTCGTGCTCGTCCTCTTTGGCGCCTCGGCGCCATTTCCGCTTCTGCTCGCCAATGTCTGGACCGGTCAGATGAACTCGGAAATGGTGATGGAGAACCTACCGGTGGCCTTCCCCTTCCTCGTGGTGTTCTGCACCTATATCGGCTGGTCGTTCGAGGATGGAGGGGGCAGGCCGCTCGGCCCCTGGCGCTGGCTGCGCGTCGCGATCCGGCTCTCGGCCCTGTATGGCGCCATGATAGCGCTCGCGCAGACACCCGCTTTCGCCTGGATGCCCGGCCGGCTGCTCGACATGCCCGCGCTCTCGGTCCTGCTGGCCAGCTGGCAGCCGAAGCTGGAGACGGCGCTCACGCTTGGCGCATTGGATGATCGGCTGGCCTATCTCGCCCTTGCCGTCTTCTCGACAGCACTCGCGGCAAGCCTGTTCGGCCCCCGTATCGAGACCCTTGGCGCCCGCCTGATGACGCCCTTCATGCTGAAAGGATCGCGCCGTTGAGGCTGCGATAGGGCGCAAGCTGCGCCTCGTCGATATCATCAGGCACGATCAATCCCGAGACGGAAGCGACCGGCAGAACCTGGCAGGCGGAGGCCCGGTCGAGCTTGTCCGCCGTCAGCAGCACATAGGTCTCGATCGCGCATCCCGCGATATGCCGCTTGAGCGCGGCCTCCTCGAAATCCCCCGTCGACAGCCCGTGCACCGGATGCGCCGCCGTCACGCCCAGAAAGAACAGGTCCGGCCGCAGCTGCGATATCGCGGCCATCGCGATGGCGCCGACGGCCACCATCGAATGCTTGTAGAGCTTGCCGCCGATCAGGATCACCTCGGCGCTCGGATGATGCTCGAGCTCTGCGGCGATCGTCGGGCTGTGGGTGACGATGGTGACCGATAGCCCGCGCGGCAGCTGTCGGGCGATCTCGGCCGTCGTCGTGCCGCCGTCGAGAAACACCAGCTGGCCCGGCTTGATCAGGCCGATCGCTCTTGCCGCAAGCCGCTGCTTGGCGTCCCGCGATACATCCTTGCGGGTCGTAAAATCGGGCAGCTCCGGCGAGAGCGGCATCGCGCCGCCATGCACGCGCTTCAAGAGCCCCTCGGCCGCCATCTCGCGAAGGTCGCGACGGATCGTGTCTTCCGACACCGAAAGGTCCTCCGCCACCCGCTTGGCGATCACCTGGCCGTCGCGGCGCAGCAGGTCGAGGATCAATGTCTTGCGTTGGGAGGTCAGCATAAGGCTCACGAAGTTGAATGAATTTTCTTGAGTTTGCACGAAATGATTCGACAATCAAGAAATATCATGCATTTTCACGCAATCCCGTGCATGAGACCGGGAGTTGAGGAGAAGAGACATGTTGATCTTGATTGCGGGCCCCTATCGTTCGGGAACCGGTGACGATCCGGCGAAGATGGCGGCCAACCTGCAGCGGCTGGAAGCGCCGTCGCACGCTTTGTTCGAGGCCGGCCATGTGCCGATGATCGGCGAATGGGTCGCCCTGCCGGTCTGGCATGCCGCCGGCGGCAAGAGCGTGGGCGATGATCTCTACGAGCGGATATTCCATCCCGCCGCCGGCCGCCTGCTGCAACTGTGCGAAGGCGTGCTGCGGCTGGAAGGCGAATCCAAGGGCGCCGACAACGATGTCCGCATCGCGAACGAACGCGGCATTCCCGTCTGGTACCGTCTGGAAGACGTGCCGGGCTGCGCCAAGGCCGCTTGAAGCTACGCCAGACAAACCGGGGAGGCCGCGCATGCGGTCTCTCTTTCTCTCTCGCAATCCGTCGTGCACGCTCTATGCTGACAAAACAGGAGTGGTCATGCTGACATTGTATTTCGCGCCCGGCGCATGTTCCCGCGCCAGCCTCATTGCGCTCGAGGAATCGGGCCTTCCCTTCGAAGCGAAGCGGGTCGATACCGCCAATGGCGAGCAGCGCTCCGAAGCCTATCGGGCAATCAATCCCAAGGGCCGCGTTCCGGCGCTTGCGACCGAAAAGGGCGTGCTCACCGAAACGCCGGCGATCCTCGCCTATATCGCCGCCATCGCGCCGGCGGCCGGCCTCGCGCCGCTCGACGACCCCTTCGAATTCGCCCGCCTGCAGGCCTTCAACAGCTACATCTGCTCGACGGTGCATGTGAACCACGCGCACGGCCGCCGCGCCAGCCGCTGGGCCGGTGACGTTGCGGCGCATGAGGCGATGAAGGCCAAGGTGCCCGAGACCATGGCAGAGAGCTTCGCGCTGATCGAAGACGGCATGTTCGCCGGTCCCTGGGTGATGGGCGAACGCTACTCCGTCGCCGATCCCTATCTCTTCGTCATGACCGGCTGGCTGCCGAGCGACGATGTCGACCCGGCGCGCTTCCCGAAGGTGGCTGACCACTACGCCCGCATGCTGGAGCGCCCGGCCGTGCAGCGCGCGCTCGCCCAAGAAAAGTCGTAAGCCGCGTCAACGCTGGTAATTTGCCGAAAGCTTCTTCGGCGCGCGCAGTCGCCACGCGCCGATCAGCCGATCCGTCAGTTCCGCATCGCCGATGACGTCGATGCGCACGGGCAGATACTGCCAGCCGACATAATGCGGTGTCTGAAAATAGATCTCGGGCGCCATCGAAAGGAGCGCCTCTTTCTCGTCGAGCGAAATCGAGATCACGATCGTCTCGTTGTCCTTCACGGCCACGAAGGACTTGCCGCCGACCTTCAGCGCGTGATTGCCGTAGGACGTACCTTCCTCGACGCCGGGCAGTTTCGCCTCGGCCACAAGCCGCAGCAGCCGCTTGAAGATCGCGTCGATATCCTCGGCCATGCATCCTCCCCGTCCTCGTCAGGGAGAGACTAGCAGATTTCGAAGCCTATGCGCAGAGCGCCAGTTCGGGCCGCTTAAGGCTTTGGTTGGACTGCTCGCAACGCTCAAGCGGCAGGTCCGCCAACTCCGTCAGCGACATCCGCGCAAGATCGGGATGGGAGAGCGGATCGCCTGCCGGGTCCGCCCTATAAGACGGTTCGACGGTCTCTTCGTTCAAGAAAAACTTTAGCCATTGCATCGGATGCCTCGCTTTCTCGGTCCCTGCCTGCGGTGGGTGGCCGCTTGGCAGACGGAAGATGCATGCGTGATGCTAGGCAATATCCTCCCGCAGCGGGGATGGATTCAATTGAGAATAACGGAATTCTGATATAGAAAATCTATATGAGAAACCTGAACTCGGTACATCTGAACGGCTTGCGCGCGCTTGAAGCGGTCGGACGGCTGGGCTCGCTGCAGGCGGCGGCCGAGGAGCTTGGCGTGTCGATCGGCGCGGTCAGCCAGCAGGTGATCAAGGCTGAAGCGCAGCTTGATCGAACGATCTTCGAGCGCACGCCAAAAGGCATGTTGGCGACCGAAGCGGGCGCTCCGCTGCTGGCAGCGCTGAATGAAGGCTTCGCGCATCTGTCGCGGGCAGTCGCGCTTGCGCAGCGCCGCGATGACAGCATCCTGACGATCTCGGTGGCGCCGGTCTTCGCCGCGCGCTGGCTGGTCTATCGCCTCGATCGCTTCGCCGAACACCACCCCGACATCAATCTGCGGATGGATGCGACCATGAAGCTGGTCGATCCGGCGCTCTGCGATGTCGATATCGGCATCCGCGTCGGCGATGGGCGCTGGCCTGATGTGAAGGCGGAACTGTTGTTGGAGCAGGAGGTGTTCCCGGTCTGCACGCTCGCTATGGCCGAGAGCCTGCGCGAACCCGCCGACCTCCTGGCGCTGCCTGCGATCATCGACGGTCGCGCGATGTTCGGCTGGGACGTCTGGATGCGCGCGGCGGGGCTTGAGGGGGCGGCGCTCGAAACCCGCCACGTCTTCAACGACGCCTCGCTCTGCCTTGACGCCGCCATCGCCGGGCAGGGGGTGATGCTCGCCTGGCAGACGCTGGCCGGCTATGCGCTGCAGCAGGGCCAGCTGGTCGCGCCCTTCGGCATTCGCGCCAAAACCGGCTTCGGCCACTATTTCGTGACCGCGCACAGGGTGCGCGAACCGAAGAAGGTCAGGGACTTCAAGGCCTGGATCCGCGCCGAGATGGCCGAGACCTTGAAGCTCTTTATCTGATCACACCGTCTCTTTGGACCGTGCCGCCTGCATGGCGATATAGGCCGGGCGGGCCTGGCAGCGCTTGATCCAGGCATCGACCTTGGGGTGCGCGTCGAACAGTGCCTGCTCCGATTGAGCATAGCGCAGCACTTCGGCAAGGTTGAGATCGGCGGCGGTGAAGCGGTTGCCGACGAGATAGTCGGTCGCACCAAGATGCTTCTCGAGCACCGCCAACGGCCGCTTCAGCGAGCGGCTGGCCACTGCGATGGTCGCACGGCCCTCGTCGGTGTCTTCCTTCTCGTTGTCGTAGGTCATCACCAGCTTGATCGTGTGGATCTCGACCTCGGTCGCCGCCCACATCGTCCACATGGTCAGAAGGCCGTCTTCCTCCACGCTCTCGCCGGCGAGCGAGCCGCCGTGCTTGCGGGCGAGATAGAGCGTGATCGCCAGCGATTCGTGCATCACGAGATCGCCGTCCTTGATGGCCGGGATCATGGCCATCGGATTGATGGCGACAAAATCCGGCGACAGCGTATTGACCGGCGCATCGGATGCCAGCGGGTTGTCGAGGCGCCGTGCCTGCAGCACGGGGACGGATTTGAACTCCAGTCCGAGCTCTTCCGCCATCCAGTAGACGCGCGAGGCGCGCGAGCGATAAACGCCGTAGATTGTCAGCATGATGATGTGCCCCTCTTAAAATCTGCCGCGAGCCTAGAGGGTAGGGCGATCAAGCGGAAGCTTTCAGGGCTGATGGGTCAATCAAAGCTTTTGATGGTGACTTAAGGCTCGTCGCATGTCGGTGCCGCAAAACCGCTGCACACTTTTGCGCGACATGCTTCACGACACGCGATTGCGCTCGACCGTCAGATGCGCGTAGCCGCCGGCGCCATCCGCCAGTTCTCCCGACACCTTCTTGTCCCATTCGAACCCGACCACCGCGCCCTCGGCCATATCCTGAAACACGTTGTCTGTAATGACGGCCGTTCCAGCCCCATCGACGACCGAGACCGCGCAGCCGACCGGCGCCTTGCGCACCACATTGCCCGTGACCACGAGATCGCGCATGTAGGGGCCCCAGCCGAGCTGCATGCCCCATCTTGGCGCACCCTCGATGATGTTGTTCGAAACCAGCGTATCGGCCTCGGCGGCAATGCCGATGCCGAAGCTCACATCCGGCTTGTAGGGGCCGTCGAGCTTCAGATTGCGCACGACATTCCCCGTAACGCTGGCAAGCCTGCCGCCCTTGTCGAAATTGGCGATCGAGATGCCGTTGGCGGCTCCGTCGATCATGTTGTTTGCGACCACGGCCCCCTCGAACTCGAATTCGACATAGATCGCCGTCTCGCCCGAGCGCCGGCACTGGTTGCCTGATATCTGCACGTCGGAGGCCGAGTTGGCGCGGATCGCGGTGAAGGCGCAGTCGGAGATGTGGTTGTTGGCGACCATGACATTGTCGGCGCGAAACAGGTTGATGCCGTTGCCGTTCTGCCCGGTCCCTCTATCGGTGGCACCGATCCTGTAGATCCGGTTGCCGCTGACGATGCTGTCATCGGCCGCCTTCTTCCAGCGATGGATCAGGATGCCGCCATTGCCGCAATCGAACACCTCGTTATTGGTCACCGATAGCCCCGAGGATTCCACCGCGTAGAGCCCTGATTGCGCGGCCCCCGATATGCGGCTGCGCTCGATCCGCCCGCCGCAGCGCTCCAGCTGCAGCCCATGCTTGCGGCTTCCCGAGATCTCGCAATTGTCGATCACGACGTCGTCGACGCCGGTGAATTGCACCAACGCGGATGCATTATCGCCAAGCCATCGGTTCTGCCCGTCGATCACGATATTGGAGAGCTCGATGCGCTTGACGTTCTCGGCGGTAAACAGCCGTCCGTCGCCGGTATAGACGATCCGCGATGCGCCCGGCACGCCGGTGATGCGCGTATTGTCGGGCAAGGTCAGGTTCGACACCTTGTAGACACCCGGCGGCAGGAACACCGGAACATTCTCCGCCGAGGCATCGTCGATCATCTTCTGCAGGCTGCTGCTCTTGCGATCGCCGGGATCGGGCGCGGCCTTGTATTTCACCGCGTCGATCGACCCGCGCAGATCCGGCTGTCGGCTCGCCGCGAAGGCGGGAGGCGCGAGCATGGCGACCGTGGAGCAGGCGGCAAGACGCAAGAGGTTGCGGCGGGACGCATGGGGGAGGGACGACAGAAGAGGCGATTTGTTCATGAGCTTCTACATGCAGGAACTGTGCCGCGATCTCTGTTCCGTTTCGGGACAGTCGACGCACGGCGGTTACGCTTTGTTAGCATGTTGGCGCCGCGTTGCTCCCGGCTCGCTGGAAGGCCATCGCGATACGAGACATCGGGCACGGCCTTCAACGCGGCATGTCGAATGCTGCCCTCTGGTTCTTCCGCCATTTGCCGCTATCTCTATGGCAATGAGATTTGACGCGCTGCTTTATCCCGCGCCCGAGGGGCTCTACTGCCCGCTGGGCCGATTTTATGTCGATCCGGTCAGGCCCGTGGAGCGCGCGCTGATCACGCATGGCCATTCCGATCACGCCCGCTCCGGCCACGGCCATGTGCTCGCCACCCGCCAGACGCTCGACATCATGCGCATCCGCTACGGCGAGGATTTTTGCGGCTCGGAGCAGGCCGCCGCCTTCGGCGAGGAGATATCGGTCAACGGCGTCAAGGTGAGCTTCCACCCCGCCGGCCATGTGCTCGGCTCCGCCCAGATCGCCATCGAAAAGGACGCGACGCGCATCGTCGTCTCGGGCGATTACAAGCGCCGCCCCGACCCGACCTGCGCGCCCTATGAACCTGTTGCCTGCGACGTCTTCATCACCGAGGCGACCTTCGGCCTGCCTGTCTTCCACCACCCGGATCCCGCGGGCGAAATGGCCAAGCTCTATGCGTCGCTGCGCCAGTTTCCCGAGCGCACCCACATGATCGGCGCCTATGCGCTCGGCAAGGCGCAGCGCGTCATCCGGCTCCTGCGCGACACCGGCTACGACCAGCCCATCTACATCCACGGCGCCATGGAGCGGCTCTGCGACTACTATGTCAGCCAAGGCATCGACCTCGGCGAACTGCGCCCGGCAACCGTCGAGGGACGCGACAAGTCGGCCTTCAAGGGCGCCGTCGTCGTCGGCCCTTCGTCGGCCTTCGCCGACCGCTGGGCCCGCCGCTTCAACGACCCGCTGCCTGCCTTCGCCTCCGGCTGGATGATGGTGCGCCAGCGCGCCAAGCAGGGCGGCGTCGAACTGCCGCTCGTGATCTCCGACCATTGCGACTGGCCGGAGCTGACGGATACGATTTCCGAGCTTCATCCGGCCGAGGTCTGGGTGACGCATGGCCGCGAGGAGGCGCTGGTGCGCTGGTGCGAATTGCAGGGCATCAAGGCCAAGCCGCTGCATCTGGTGGGGTATGAGGATGAGGCGGAGTGATGATGATGCGTGATCACGAAAACCCCTCCCCAACCCCTCCCCACAAGGGGGAGGGGCTTAGGGGCGGCAATGCCGGCGCACATCGCAACCTCGCAACTTGCGGAGCGGTTACCGCTCTTCCCGAGAGGCTTCCCCAGGCTAGCCCCTCCCCCTTGTGGGGAGGGGTTGGGGAGGGGTCTTCATCGCCGACCCGTGCCGCTTGCTCCCCCTTCGCCCCAGCGGGGAGAAGATGCCCGTCAGGGCAGATGAGGGGGGTGAGACGCGCAAGCGTCGAACAACAGCCCCACCCAAGACATAACCGTCCTGCCACGCCACCCCCTCATCCGACCCTTCGGGCCACCTTCTCCCCGCTGGGGCGAAGGGAAGAGCGGGGCAGCCACCCATGAAAGCCTTCGCCGACCTCCTCGACCGCCTGGTCCTGACACCATCCCGCAACGGCAAGCTCAAGCTGCTGACGGACTACTTCCGCGACACGCCCGACCCCGACCGCGGCTACGGCCTCGCGGCCATCGCCGGCACGCTCGATGTCCGCAACGTCAAGCCCGCCATGCTGCGCGAACTCGCGCTGGAGCGCATCGACGACGTGCTCTTCCGCTACTCCTACGATTACGTCGGCGATCTGGCGGAGACCATCTCGCTCGTCTGGGACAAAGAGCGCGACATAGAGCGCTCGGCGCTGGCGCAACCGAGGCTCGGCGAGGTGGTGGCTGAGATGAACTCGCTCGGCCGCACCGAGGTGCGCGGCTATGTCCGCGACCTGCTCGACCTGCTCGACGCCTCCGGCCGCTTCGCCTTCATCAAGCTCGCGACCGGCGCGCTGCGCATCGGCGTCTCGGCACGCCTCGCCAAGCAGGCGCTGTCCGATCTCGGTGAACCCGATGTGACCGAGATCGAAACCTTGTGGCACGGCCTGCAGCCGCCCTATGAGAGCCTGTTTGCCTGGCTGGAGGGCAAGGGTGGCAAGCCGGTGCTGGCGACGCCGGCGATCTTTCATTCGGTGATGCTGGCGAACCCGGTGGAAGAGGGCGATCTCACGCAGCTCGACCCGGTCGACTACGCCGCCGAGTGGAAATGGGACGGCATTCGCGTGCAGCTGTCGCGCGCCGGCGAGACCCGCAAGATCTACTCCCGCTCCGGTGACGACATCTCCGCCGCCTTTCCCGATATCGTCCAATCCATCAGCTTCGACGGCGTCATCGATGGCGAGCTTCTGGTCGGCGGTACCGCCCGCTCCAACAGCCCGACCCGCACCTTCTCCGACCTGCAGCAGCGCCTCAACCGCAAGACCGTGACGCAGAAGATGCAGGACGATTACCCCGCCTTCATAAGGGCTTACGACCTGTTGTTCGACGGCGAGGAGGATGTCCGCGCCAAAACCTATCTCGAACGCCGCGCTCGCTTGAGCGAAATCGTCGAACAAGCCCCGCACGAACGCTTCGACCTCTCCGCGCTGGTAGATTTCTCCTCATGGGAAGAACTCGACGACCTGCGCTCGACCCCGCCCGATCCTGTCATCGAAGGCGTGATGATCAAGCGCCGCGACAGCGTCTATCAGGCTGGACGGCTGAAGGGGCCGTGGTTCAAGTGGAAGCGCAACCCCTATAATGTCGACGCCGTTCTGATGTACGCGCAGCGCGGCCATGGAAAGCGCTCGAGCTACTATTCCGATTTCACCTTCGGCGTCTGGGCTGAAACGCCCGATGGCGAGCAGCTGGTGCCCGTCGGCAAGGCCTATTTCGGCTTTACCGACGCCGAGCTGGAAATCCTCGACAAGTTCGTGCGCAACAACACCACCGAACGCTTCGGCCCGGTGCGCGCCGTGCGCGCCGATAAGGATTTCGGCTTCGTGGTGGAAGTCGCTTTCGAAGGCATCAACCGCTCCAACCGCCACAAATCAGGCGTCGCCATGCGCTTCCCCCGCATCTCGCGCCTGCGGCAAGACAAGCCGTCCTACGAGGCCGACAGGCTGACGACGCTGGTGGCGATGATTGATGCGAAGGCGGGGTAGGGGCGGTCCTCAAGTCACCGTTTTCTCGATGATCTCTCGCCCATCTCGCATTTTCCTGATGCAAAATACATCCGACTGTGCATCCTCAACTGAATGTGTCTTGGCGTTGAAGCGTCGAGGGTGCAAGCATCTATCATGCCGGGGAAGACGGAAGAGTGATATGACATCAGACAACGACCAATCCTTTTCGCGCCAGCGCCGCCTGCTGCTGACCGGGCTCGCCGGCGCCCTCGTTCTTCCGGCTCTTCCAGGTGTCGCCAATGCCTTCGACGTTCCGCCCGAGCCGCGCCTGATCACCCGTGATTACGCCAAGGTGCGCAAGCGCTTCCGCACGCGGCTGCTCGAAAAGGGCCCGGCGCCCGACAAGTACGAGCCGCTCGATGCGCCTGCCAATGCCGAGAAGATCTTCTATCGCTCCGGCTATGGTGGCGAGCTGGAGCTGGTCGCCTGGGTGTCGAAGTACAAGCGCGAGCGCAAGGCCAAGCCCGGCATTCTCTTCCTGCATGGCGGCAATGCCATGGGCGTCGGCCACTGGAACCTGATGGGACCTTATATCGATGCCGGCTTTGTGGTGCTGATGCCGTCGGTGCGCGGCGAAAACGGCCAGGCGGGCAATTTCTCCGGCTTCTATGACGAGGTGGACGACGTGCTGTCTGCCGCTGATCGCCTTGCGCATCTGCCGGGTGTCGATGCGAACCGGCTGTTCATCGCCGGCCACAGCATCGGCGGCACGCTGACCATGCTCGCTTCTATGTCGACCCACAAGTTCCGCGCGGCAGCCCCGATCTCCGGCAATCCCGACGCCTTCCGCTTCTTCAATCGCTATCCGCAGGATATCCGCTTCGACGACGACAACACGCACGAGTTCGAGGTGCGCACGGCGCTGTGCTACGCCCAGAGCTTCAAGTGCCCGGTGCGCGTTGTCCACGGCACCGACGAATCGCATTTCAACGACCGCGCCGGCCTGCTCGCCAGCCGCGCGCGATCCGGCGGCGTTCGTATCGAGACGGATACGGCCAAGGGCGGCCACACCTCAGCCTTGCCCGAGGAGATCGAGCAGAGCATCCGCTTCTTCCACGGCGTGGCGGCTTAATCAGTCGCGTTAGGGCGCTGGCTGGCCGTCTTCGCCAGCTTCGCGCCAGCCGCGCATGCCATCCTCGCGACAGCTATAAATGTCGCTGATATCGATGAGGGTGGTTTCATGAAGGGTCTAAGCCGGTTGTCGGCCATGTCGGGGCTTGTGTTGGCGGCCCTGTCGCTTGGCGGCTGCAACATTCTCGTGCCCGATACCGGCGCCACCGATCCGGCCCGTTTCGTGCAGGAAACCTATCCTGTGTTCTACAAGCCGCCGGGCATCGATCCCGATCGCGTCCGGCCGATCAATGCGCCGATCCCGCAACGCCCCGGCGTCCCGGCGACGATCTACAACCAGACTTACGGCATCCCGGGCGCCACCCAGATGCGCACCTACGGCATGCCGTTGATCAATCCCGTCAGCGCCGCGATGTATGGCGAGGTGAGGGACAACGACTTCACGCTGCCTGCCATTCCCGTCAGCCGCGTCGATCCGGAATATATGCGGCAGGAGGTCGATTACCCCTCGACCGAAAAGCCGGGCACCATCGTCGTCAACACCAAGACCAAGCACCTCTATTTCATCGAGCCCAATGGCAAGGCCATGCGCTATGGCGTCGGTCTCGGCCGCGAAGGTTATGCCTGGTCGGGCCGTGGTGTCATCCAGTGGAAGCAGAAGTGGCCGCGCTGGACGCCGCCCGATGAGATGGTCAAGCGCCAGCCCGATGTCCGCTCGTTTTCGGCGGCAAACGGCGGCATGAACCCCGGCCTTGGAAATCCGCTCGGCGCGCGCGCCATGTATATCTTCAAGAACGGCGAGGATACGCTCTACCGAATCCACGGAACGCCCGATTGGGAGTCGATCGGCAAGTCCACCTCGTCGGGCTGCGTGCGCATGATGAACCAGGACGTCATCGATCTCTACGACCGTGTTTCCGCCAAGTCCGAGATCGTGGTGATGTAGCCGCGCAACAGGCGACGTGAGAACGTCGCCGCAAGCGGGCACACGTCTTCGTGAGGTTCTGGTTTATTTAGCATAACGGGATAGTTTCCTTGAATTGTGACTAGCGTTGAACAACCCTCCAGGAAACGACGTTCGCCGTTTCCGCGCTTAAGGAAAATTGACCCTCGTTATGAGCTTTGACAAATCCATATCCCGCCGCAACTTTCTATCGCTTTCAGCGGTAACTGCGGCATCGGCGCTGGCAGGGTGTGCCTCCACTTCGGGCACGAGCCCGTCGTACGGCCAGCCAATGGCATTCCCGAATCCGATCCGTGCCTTCCAGACGACGCCGGCGCCCACCGATGCCGAGCTCGCTGTCATGTACGGCCCGGTCGAGGATGGCGGCTTCCTCATTCCGCCGGTTCCCTACCAGCAGATCGATCCCCGCTACTATCGCCAGCAGGTCATCGATCCGACCGGCGAGCGCCCCGGCACCATCGTTGTCGATACCCCCTCGCGCTTCCTCTATCTCGTCCAGCCGGGCGGGACAGCAATGCGCTACGGCGTCGGCATCGGCCGCGAAGGCTTCGCCTGGCAGGGCGATGGCGTCATCCAGTGGCGTCAGAAGTGGCCGCGCTGGAAGCCACCGAATGAGATGGTCGCCCGTCAGCCGGAACTCGTGAAGTATTCGATCGAGAACGGCGGCATGGAGCCGGGCCTGAAGAACCCGCTCGGCGCCCGCGCGCTCTACATCTTCTCGGGCGGCCAGGACACGCTCTACCGCCTGCACGGCAATCCGGACTGGCGCTCGATCGGCAAAGCCGTATCGTCGGGCTGCGTGCGCCTGCTCAACCAGGACATCATCGACCTCTACGACCGCGTGCCGAACAAGGCGCCCATCGTCGTCAAGCAGTAAGTCACTGTCTTCGTCTCTCCCCGATCAGGGGAGAGACTTTTTGCGCTGGCCCCAAGGCTCCTTGGCTGTGCGCCCCAAGCGCTCCTCATCCCCAGAATGCCGATTTCGCCGCTTCCGTCATCGCTTCCGAGCGTGACACGCCGATATCCTTGAGTTCGTCATCGCTGAGTTCGCTGAGCGCCGCCCTGCCGCGTCGCTTACGGCAGCGTGTCTCGATGCTTTCGATAAGGTTTCGCGCGATCTCAGCAAGCGTTGCCAGTAGTGCCGGCACACGCGGCGGGCTTGCTCTTTCGTCCGATGTGTCGGTCGCCATCTCTTCTGTCTCCGTATTGGCCTGTTCCGACAATGCGCTGGATATATCCTGCAATGAAGCTTATGCGTCTTATGCAAACCATAAGAGAAACTTCGCATGGCATTCGGTTTCGATCAGCTGCAGACCTTCATTCATGTCGCCGAACTCGGAAGCTTCACGGCGGCCGCCGACAAGGCGGGCGTCACCCAGCCGGCGGTCAGCCTGCAGATCAAGCTCCTGGAACAGCGCCTCGGCGTCCGCCTGATCGAGCGCGTCGGGCGCCGCGCGCAGCCGACGGCGGCCGGTCTCGAATTTCTTGACCATGCGCGGCGGATCATGCGGGAACTCGCCGATGCCGAGGAAGCGATGACGCCGCACAGGAATGGCGAGAGTGGCCGCGTGCGCATCGGCAGCGGCGCCACCGCTTCCATCCACCTGCTGCCGCTGGCAATCTCGCGCGCCAGGAAGAAGATGCCCGGCCGCTCCTTCGAGGTCGAGGCATTCTATGACGACGAGCTGATGGTGGTTGCGCCGCGCGGCTCGGTCATCCCGCATGGCGGTCCGGACGCGGCCTTCGTCAACACCAAGCCGCTGCTGCTCTATGACGGCGGCAACACGAGGCGGACCATCGATGAATGGATGGGGCAGGCCGGTCTGGTCGCCCGCCCTGTCATGGAGTTCGGCAGCGTCGAGGCCATCAAGGAACTGGTGGCGGCAGGCCTCGGCTGGTCGATCCTGCCCGGCCTGGCGCTGAAGCGCGACCGCGCCGGCTTCCTCGAAACCGCACCCGTCAGCCCGCCGCTGGTGCGCAAGCTCGGAATGGTCGTGCGCCGCGACAAGCATCTGAGCCGGGGCCTGCGGGAAATGATGAAGTCACTGCGCGAGGCTGGGTCGTGAGACGCAGGTCGGTCTCATGATTTGTGAAAGCGTCAGGTCTTGTCGGCGCGAACGACGAGAAAGGGTGGTCTGCGCCGCTGGTCCGCAAGGCGCGGCCATCGATCGATATCGGCTTGATCAGGCATGGGCTCCAGCAGGCGGGTAATCGAGAATCCGCTGTCCAGCAATCCGTTGATATAGCTCGCCACCGTTCGGTGTTCTCGCGGAACGGTCAGCTCAAGCCAACGCGCGTCCCGATGACCCTCTTCACCGTAGCGGTCGACCGGCCATGCCTGCCTGACACCGTCGTCACCGGTTATCCATTCTCGAGTATGACAGGTGACGATTGGGTGTTCGACTGAGAAGATCAGGCAACCCTTGGGCTTCAGCGCTCGATAGATGACATCGACTAGCCGCTCGAAATTTCCAACGTAGTGCAATGCCAAGCTGCTCAGAATGACGTCGAATCCAAGCTCCGGAAGTTGCAGATCCTCAAGCGATTGCTGTTTGAATGCCAACTGCATGAGAGCGGCGCCGTGTTGTCGTGCCTGTTCCAGCATGCGCTGTGAGGAATCGATGCCGAGCACACTTACCGCGCCGAGTGTCGCCAGCTTTCGGCCCATGGCGCCTGCGCCACATCCGAGGTCTGCCACATCCGCTCCGGCGACATCTGGAAGAAGGGACAGAACCGCGGGTTCCTCAACGACTTCATTCAATCTGCCGGCACGCTGGCGCATTGCTTCATAGGCGGAGAAAAGTGCCGGATCATCATACAGTCCAGGCTGGCCACCGTTTGACATGCGCCCTCCTTGCGGGTGTTGGTGATGACCACCCTATCGTCTTACGGGTACTCGCATCGCCCGGCGTCGGCAAGCCTCTATGCCGTCGGCTCCGCGATCCCGTGGATCTGGCGGATCTCGGCGGCGACGAGCTCCTGCAGGCGCCAGAGGTTTCGGTCGTGGATGCCGAAATTCTCCAGATGCGTGACGGTGTTGTAGAGATATTCGGCGCAGGAGCCGACATAGCCGCAGGCGCGCGCCAGCGTGGCCGCCACCAGGGGCAGGGGCTGCTTGCGGTAGATGCGGTTGCCTGTTGGCCCGATCCAGAAACCCAGCGCCCGGGCCCGGCCTTCCGGCGTCTTCACCGGCAGCCACCTTATCGTGTCGATGTGCTCGCGGTCGCTGATCTCGCGGCGCAGCAGCCGAGAGATCTGCGCGGCCCGGTCTTCCTTGGGCAGCTGGTACATCATGCCGTCGCACTGCCCGCCGCGATCGAGCGCCATCATCAGGCCGGCCTGCTCGGGCGAGCCGCGCCAGCTCTTGATCTCCAGACAGAATGAGCGATGCCAGCCGAGAGCTGTCGCGCGGCTCTGGTCGACGAACTCGAATTCCGGTTTCCAGATCAGCGATCCGTAGGCGAAGACCCAGAGCGGCTCGTCGCCGCTCTCTTCCGTCAGCCGCTCGGTGAGCGAGGCGAAATCGTCGTCCGTCAGCGTCGTGCGGCGCGGATCCGGGCCGGGATCGACTTCTTCGCGATAGCAGAGTTGGACAAGATCGGGTGTGAGGCACATGGTGCGTGGTTTGGGCATGACATCTCGCAATTCCTCCCGACTGAACTGCGCGAACAGGCGTCGCGGCTATAAAATTCGCAAACTAACCGTCGGAGTCAACCCGTCTGTCGGTTCGGGTGAGGGGATCGGAGGCGTCAGCGCGTCTCGGTCAGATTGCCGCGCAGGCCCTGCAGCTTCTCGCGAATGTCGGCCATCTCTTCGAGCGTGCAGCCGATCGCCTGGCCGATCTCGCCCATGATGTCGTCCACCTGCGATCGCATCGCGTCGCCCTTAGATGTCAGCGTCACGATCACCTGCCGCTCGTCCTTGGGGTCGCGGGTGCGCACGATGAGCCCGCTCTGCTCGAGTCGCTTCAAAAGCGGAGACAGCGTGCCCGAATCGAGATTGAGCTGCTCGCCGATCGTCTTCACCGGCAGCGCCGATTTCTCCCACAAAACGAGCATGACGAGATATTGCGGATAGGTGAGGCCCACTCTGTCGAGGATCGGCTTGTAGGCGCGCGTGAAGGCATGCGCCGTCGAATAGACCGCGAAACAGAGCTGTCGCTCCAGCCGCTTTTCCTCTTCCGGAATTTTCATCGTCTTTGTCGCCGTTTGGGCCATATGCGCTTTGGTCATCGTCTTTCCCCGATACCGCATTGTCGTCTTTTCGGATTTCGAATGCAATTTGCAAAATTCACTTGCGTACAATTTAATTGCGCAATATACAAAATCCAACCCCAACGAAGGAGACTCACATGCCGATCCTCTACACAACCAAAGCTTCCGCCACCGGTGGCCGCGCAGGCCGCGCCGTTTCCGAAAACGGCGTTCTCGATGTTACGCTGACGGTTCCGAAGGAACTTGGCGGCGACGGCGCCACCGGCACCAATCCGGAACAGCTCTTCGCGGCCGGCTACTCGGCCTGCTTCCTCGGTGCCCTGAAATTTGTCGCGGGCCAGCAGAAGGTCAAGATTCCAGAAGACACGACCGTATCGGCCACCGTCGGCATCGGCCCGCGTGAAGATGGCGGCGGCTTCGGCATCGAAGTGGCGCTGACGGTCAACATTCCGGGCCTCGACAAGCCGACGGCCGAAAAGCTGGCCGCTGCCGCCCACATCGTCTGCCCCTACAGCCACGCCATGCGMACCTCCACGGAAGTGCCGGTGACCGTCGCCTGATCAGGCCGGACCCGATACCGATTGCCAAAGGCGTCGTGCTCTTCGGAGTGCGGCGCTTTTTTTGCTGTTTACGGGCGCGATTCAGCGTGGCTGGATTTTGAACATGTTCTAATATTCTGTTAAAGAATGCTCACTATCTCATCATACCAGTTGACGAGTGGTGGCTAATTTGACAGAAATATGTTGCTCGCTAGGGGAGGAGGCATGTCCGTTGGGGCTCGTGCAAGAAGGCGCATTCGGTAACGGGGCGCGATAAACTGCACAGGTGACGGACATAGGAGACCGACTTTCGCGGTAGGGCTAGAGATCAACATCCAGCATTCCCGACACAGCGGGGCTGCATAGCGCAAGTCGCACTCGTAGGCTCGATGGGCCGCAGCGGTCTTGTCGGGAGGACTATGTGAACGCGACGTTTAAACTATCAGACCAGGAACAGCAGGTCGAAAAATCGGCGATTCGCAAGATCTCCATTCGCCTGGTGCCCTTCATCGCATTGATGTTCTTCATCAACTTCCTCGATCGTACGGCAATCTCCTTTGCCGGCCCGAACGGGATGACGCAGGACCTCGGCATGACCGCGGCCCAGTTCGGCTTTGCCGCCGGCATCTTCTTCGTTGGCTACATCATTCTGGAAATCC
Source organism: Rhizobium sp. 01N48 (assembly GCF_056399145.1). Taxonomy (NCBI): domain Bacteria; kingdom Pseudomonadati; phylum Pseudomonadota; class Alphaproteobacteria; order Hyphomicrobiales; family Rhizobiaceae; genus Rhizobium; species Rhizobium sp. 01N48. The sequence goes on along the minus strand of NZ_JBFTQT010000009.1, from coordinate 96,044 downwards.
CCAGCAACCTGGCGCTCCACAAATATGGCGCCCGCCGCTGGCTCGCCCGTATCATGGTGACCTGGGGCGTCGTTGCGATGCTCTTCACCTGGGTCAGCAGCGTTACCGGCCTCTATTCGCTGCGCTTCCTGCTCGGCGTTGCCGAGGCAGGCTTCTTCCCCGGCGCCATCCTCTATCTCAGCACCTGGGTTCCCGGCCGCCATCGCGCCAAGATCCTGGCGCTCTTCTATCTGGCCCAGCCGCTGACCACAGTTATCGGTGCGCCGATCGCTTCGCTGCTCATCCAGGCACACGGCCTGTTCGGCTACGAAGGCTGGCGCATCATGTTCTTCGGCGTCGCCGTTCCTGCGATCATCGTCGGCATCATCACCTGGTTCTACCTGCCCGACACCCCGACCGCCGCCAAGTGGCTGACCTCGGACGAGCGTGACTGGCTGAACCGCGAACTCGCCAAGGAAGAAGCAGGCAAGCTCTCCGGCCACGGCTCGATGACCCTGCAGGCTCTCAAGGACAAGCGCGTCTGGCTGCTTTCGGTCATCTACTTCGGCCTGATCTACGGCCTTTATGCACTGGCCTTCTTCCTGCCGACCATCATCGCAGGCTTCGAGACCAAGTTCGGCACCAAGTTCAACGTCTTCGACAAGGGTCTGATCACGGCGATCCCGTATCTGCCGGCCGCCGTCGCGCTGTTCTTCTGGAGCCGCGATGCGTCCAAGCGTGGCGTCCGCGCCTGGCACGTCGGCATCCCGGCTCTGGTCGGCGCGATCAGCATCCCGCTCGCGCTGCTGATGTCGTCCCCTGAGGCAACCGTCATCGCCATCACGCTGACCGCTTGCGCGATCTTCTCGGCGCTGCCGAACTTCTGGTCCTTCCCCTCGCGCTTCCTCACGGGTGCAGCCGCTGCCGCAGGCATCGCGCTCATCAACACCGTCGGCAACATCGCGGGCTTCGCGGCACCCTACATCACCGGTGCCGTCAAGGATGCCACGGGTCTCTACGAGATGCCGATGTTCATCGTCGGCGCCCTGATGCTGATCTCGGCCCTTCTGGCCTTCTCGATCGGCAAGACCATCAAGGACCCCTCGGCGAAGTAAGCCTAGCCGTCAAAACCATTGGCAACCCGGTCCGCACTCGCAGGCCGGGTTGTTTTCTTTTCGGGCGGAATTCCCGCCAATCATCTTTCCATTAGAAATAAAGTCGCTATATTGTTTCCAGGGAAAGGACTCCACCATGGCCATCGCCCATTCGCTACAAGGCACGCATCCCCAGGAAGCCGTCGTCATCACCAAGGCCGCCGTTGCCGCCGCCGAGCGCCTCGGCATCAGCGCCCGCACGCTGTCATCAGTGCTTGGCCTGTCGGAAGCCACCGTTTCGCGCATGAAGCGGCAGGACTACCTGCTTGAGCGCGGCTCGAAATCCTTTGAACTCGCCATCCTGCTCGTACGCCTGTTCCGCTCGCTCGATGCCATCGTCGGCGGTGACGAGGCGGTTGCGCGCTCATGGCTGCGCAACGCCAACACCGCGCTCGGCGCCACGCCGCTCGAAAAGATCGTCAGCATATCAGGATTGACCGATGTCCTCGCCTACCTGGACGCCCGCCGCGCTATCGTCTGAAGCGCGACCCGTCGCCAGCCGTTTCTGGCGATTGGTGGAGGCGCAGCATCAGATCTCGACCTTGAAGATCGTCGACACGCTGGAAGAGCAGGCCCTGCTCGAAACGCTGCTGGAAGAAAGCAAGCCGGTCCTGCCGCCGGAATGCAAGGGCCTCGACTATCTCCTGGCGACACCCTTCCGTTATGGCGCCATCTATCCCCACGGCTCGCGCTTCCGCCGGGCAGGGCGCACGCTCGGCGTCTACTACGCATCGGAAGCAGTCGAGACCGCGATATCGGAGATGGCCTTCTACCGGCTGCTGTTCTTCGTCGATTCCCCCGATACGCCGCTTCCCGCCAACGCCGCCGAATACACCGCCTTTGCCGCGGCCATCGAGACACCGCGCGCGATCGACCTCACCACGCCGCCGCTCGACCGCGACCATGCGATATGGAGCAATCCTGTAAGCTACGAGCCCTGCCAGGCGCTGGCCGATGCCGCCCGTGAGGCCGATTGTCAGGCGATCCTCTACGCATCGGTGCGCGATCCCGGCCATCGCCGCAACATCGCGCTGCTCACCGCCTCGGCCTTCGCCGCGCGCGATCCCGTCGAGCGCCAGACATGGCGCCTGCGCCTTTCCGCAACCGGCGTCCAGGCGCTCTGCGAATTTCCGAAGGCAAGAATTGGCTTTACCCGCGCCGATTTCGGCGGTGACCCGCGCATCGCGGCGCGGAGCTAGGCCAGCGCCTGAAGATCCTGCCGCAGTCGCTCGGCATTGCCCTCGGGCAACGTCTGTTCCAGCGCCGCATGCGTGCTTTCCCAGATCGGCAGCGCGGCGGCCAGCACGCGCATACCCTCGGGCGTCAGCCGCAGCAGCCGTCCACGCTTGTCCCTCGGGTTCGGAAAGACCTCGACCCAGCCGCGCCGCTGTAGCGGCTTCAGCGCCGCCGTCAGCGTCGTCTGGTCCATGGCGAGCAGCTTGGCGACTGGCCCCATGGGCGGCGGCTCCGGCCGGTTCAGCGACATCATCAGCGAGAATTGCCCATTGGTCAGCCCCGCCGGCCTCAGCGCATCGTCGAACAGCCGCGCCAAGGCCCTGGCGGCCCGTTGCGCATGCAGGCACAGGCACGTGTCGCGCACCAGAAGCGTCGTCGCGAAAGGAATCTCGGTAGCGTTTGACATGTCTAATTTCTATTGATATCAATATATGTAGTCAAGAAGAACGAAAATGGACCGTCTCGGTCGCGCCGGAGGAGGGCGCACACGATGCAGAACCAAGTCGTTTCCCGCGAAGAATGGCTCGAAGCCCGCCGCGCGCTGCTTCTCAAGGAGAAGGAAGCCACGCATCTGAGGGACAAGGTCAATGCCGAGCGCATGGCGCTTCCCTGGGTCAAGGTCGAGAAGGACTATGCCTTCGACACGCCCGATGGCAAGAGATCGCTCAGCGAGCTCTTCGATGGCCGCAGCCAGCTGATCATCTACCATTTCATGCTCGGTCCCGATTGGGAAGCCGGATGCCCCGGCTGCTCGTTCCTGTCCGACCATGTCGATGGCGCGCTGCCGCATCTGAACAACCACGATGTCAGCTGGGTCGCCGTTTCCCGCGCCCCCGTCGCCAAGATCGAAGCCTACAAGACCAGGATGGGCTGGAAGTTCCCCTGGGTATCCTCGGCATCGAGCGACTTCAACTTCGACTATCACGTGTCGTTCAGCCCGGAAGATCTCGGCAAGGACAAGGTATTCTACAACTTTACTTCGATCCCGCCGGAAGACGCCAATGACGAACTGCCGGGATTGAGCGCCTTCTACAGAAATGAGAAGGGCGAGATCTTCCACACCTACTCCAGCTATGCCCGCGGCCCGGAAGAGCTGATCGGCACTCTGATGATCCTCGACCGGGCGCCGAAGGGCCGCAACGAGGATTCGACGATGAACTTCGTCAAGCGCCACGACGAGTATGCTGAGGCGCCCAAGACGTCATCCTGCTGCCACTGACGCCTGAGATCATCAGTACCCGAGATCATGGGCGCCTGAGATCATCAGCGCCCACGTCGACGCAACGAAGAACGTGAAAGGGAGATCACGATGTCGGAGACCCACGGCAAGTTCATCTGGTGCGAATTGATGACGCCCGATACCAAGGGCGCCAAGGATTTCTACACGAAGGTCGTCGGCTGGACGGCGAGCGAAATGACCGTCCCCGGCATGCCGCCCTATAATATCTTCGAGGCCGATGGCGTCGGCCGCGCCGGCATGATGGTCTTTCCCGCCGAGCTCGAAGGCACGGGCATCCCGCCGAACTGGACCGGCTATGTCGCCGTCGACGATGTCGACCGGAGTGCCCGGGATTTCGCCGCCAATGGCGGCTCCGTCCGTCGTCCGCCGGAGGATATCCCAGAGATCGGCCGCTTCGCCGTGGTTGCCGACCCGCATGGCGCCGTGATCTGCATCATGACGCCGGCGCCGATGGAAAGCCCGCCGCCCGAGCCGGCGATGGGCGCCCCCGGCACGCTCGGCTGGAGCGAACTCTACGCCGGCGATGGCGGTGAGGCCTTCACCTTCTACGAAAAGCTCTTCGGCTGGACCAAGGACCATGATTTCGACATGGGCCCGATGGGCGTCTACCGCATCTTCGCCGAACACGGCACGCCTGTCGGCGGCATGATGACGAAGCCTGAGAATGTGCCGATGCCGGCCTGGGCCTATTACTTCAACGTGCCCGCCATCGATTCCGCCATCGAGCGGGTCAAGGCCGGCGGCGGCCAGGTCGTCAACGGTCCGATGGAGGTGCCCGGCGGCAGCTGGGTGATACAGGCGATCGACCCGCAGGGCGCCTTCTTCTGCCTCGTGGCGCCGGCCCGCTGAGGCCTCGCAAGCCCACTTGCAAGCAGCTGAAACACGCTCGAATCGGCCCCGGAAACGGGGCCGCTTTGCTGTGGCCGAATAGCCTCTATCGTTCTATTTTTATTATAATTTTACCGACTAAGCGGTTTTGCGGTTAACCGTTCTTAAACATTTCTGGGTGGATGCATAACCGGCTATATCGGCGCCTATAGGGCAGTATTGCTTTTGTATCTTCGGCGGAATTATTTGGCCTCAGTTTCTCATTGGGGTATTTTGTATGTCTATCGAAGATTCTCGCATCTCTGCCGTTGAAAATGAAAACGCATCGCATGACTTGATCTCCGATATTCATCAGGACGCCCGCCTGCAGACTTCCGCCCGTGATGGCGTCGAGGTCGCACAGGCCGGAACCACTCAGCCGAGCGACCAGCAGGGTGCCCAGTCGACTGAAACGACCGGCCGCTTGCCCGCAGCCCAGGAGACCGCTGCAGCCGCACCGGCAGGCCAGGTTGTCCCGGATCAGAACAACATCGCCCATCTGCCGGCCGGCACCGCCATCGACGATATCCACGTCCGCGGCAACGACCTCGTCCTCGTCCAGGCCGATGGCACCGAGATCGTCATCATCAACGGCGCGCTCCACGTCCCGACCTTCCTGCTCGGCGAAGTCGAGCTTCCCCAGCAGGCCGTGATCGCCGCGCTCGAGCAGAGCAACATCAACGTCGCCGCCGGCCCCGATGGCTCCTATTCCGCCAGCTCCTCGCCCTCGAGCTCCGGCGCCAACTTCCAGGACTCGATCCAGGGCAACGCCGGCGACCCGACGCAGCTCGCTTCGCTGCTGGCGGATACGCAGCAGGCGGACGCGACGCCCGAGCGCACGCCCGATCTGAACGACGATGTGCCGACTGCGCTTGCCAACGCCGTGGTTCTGCTCGACGACAGCTCGCTGCCTGGTGGCAACGGCGAAGCCACGCTCTTGAACACCACTGGCACGCTCGGCTTTCTCTCTGGCGCCGATGGTATCGGCTCCGTTCTGCTGACGGGCGCCGGTCTCGCCAACACAGCTGCCGGTGAAGGCTCCTTCTTCCAGACTGTGGGCGCCGACGGCCGCAGCATCGTGATCTCGCAGGTCCAGCATGGTACGAACGTCACCGTTCTGACCGTCACGCTGAGCGATACCACCTCCGGCATCTACACCATCGTCCAGAACGCCGCGATCCAGCACGCGCTCGGCCAGGGCGAAAACACCCAGGCCTTCACTATCGGGTACCAGGTCAAGGACAAGGACGGCGACGCGGCAAACGGCACACTGACACTGAACGTCAAGGACGACGTCATCGCCTGGAGCCCTTCCGAAGACAGCAATACGACAGTCAACGAGCACAATCTCGGCAACGGCGGCGAAACGCCGGTTCCGCTGCGCGAGGCCGTCTCCTCGTCATCCACGACTGCTTCCGGCGATCTTCACATCTCCTGGGGCGCCGACAACTACGACGTCGAAGGTGCCAATGATGGCGTCGGCCGCTCGCTCGTCTTCGCCTCGACTGAATCCGCGGTCACCTCGGCCCTGCCGCTAACGTCGAACGGCGTCGCGCTAACCTACGCCCTGTCGGAAGACGGCACCACGCTGACTGCAAGCGCAGGCAAGGAAACCATCTTCACGGTCAGCCTCAACGACGATGGCACCGGCAGCTACACCTTCACCCTGCAGGGCCCGCTGGATCATCCGGCCGCCGGCCAGGACAGCCTCGGCATCGGCTTCCATGTCGTCGCGACCGATTCCGACGGCGATCCGGCTAACGTCGACTTCACCGTTTCGGTTACCGACGACGTTCCCACCGCGCTCGGCCAGATCCGCACGCACTATGTCGAAGAAGAAGAACTCGCCGGCGGCAACGAGGACGACCGTCCCGGTCGTGGCTCGCCGGATGCCGATGGCTATTATCCGGGTCGCGGCCACCTCAACCCGACGACCAACGAGACGAGCGGTTCGCTCCACATCTCCTGGGGCTCCGACAACGGCAACGCCGTCGCCAACGGCGGCGTCGGCGGTCTCGGCGACCGTTCGGTTGTTTTTGATGCGGTCGATGGCTCGAAGGTTCTGACCACGGAAGAGGCCTCGGCTCTCTTTACGGTCAAGAGCGGCGAAACGACGCTCGATCTCGGCAGCCTGAAGTCTGGCGGCGAGACGCTTACCTACACGCTGTCGGAGAACGGTACGGTTCTGACCGCCAGCGCCGGCGAAAAGACCATCTTCACCGTAACGCTGACCGACACCGGTGCCGGTGGCTACAGCTTCGTACTGTCTGGCGTCCTTGATCACCCGGTCACGGCATCGGGCGCCCGCAATGAGGACGTCCTCTCGCTCGCCTTCAACGCCGTCGTGCGCGATGCCGATGGCGACCAGATCACCACGCATTTCACCATCGGCGTCATCGACGACAGCCCGATCGTCTCCGCGAACGGCGCCGTGCAGCTTGACGACGGCGCCTTCAAGGGCAACGGCGAACCTACCATCGCCAACACCACAGGCACGCTCGGCCACTCCTACGGTGCCGACGGCGTCGGCTCACTCGTCCTGACGACGGCAGGCTTCGCCGCGTCGGCCTCCGGCGAGGGTTCGTTCTTCCAGACGGTCTCGGAAGACGGCAGCCGCATCGTGATTTCGCAGATCCAGCACGGCACGGTGGTCAACGTTCTGAGCGTCGCGCTCGAAGACACGACTTCCGGCAAGTATACCGTCACCCAGCTGGCCCCCGTCCAGCATGCTGCCGGCAACGGCGAGGCCGACCAGTCGTTCACGATCGGCTACCGCGTCACGGATGGCGACGGCGACACCGCCAATGGCTCGCTGACCATCAACGTCAAGGACGACGTTATCTCTTGGACCAAGTCCGACAGCGCCAGCGTCAACGAAGACGACCTGCGTGGCGGCAACGATGCATGGCCGGAATCCACCAAGGTATCCGGCAATCTCAACATTTCCTGGGGCGCGGACAACTACGACAAGCCGGGCGCCAATGATGGTGCCGGCCGCTCGCTGGTCTTCCCAACGACGGGTGCCGAAAGCCACGCAGGCGTCGTCTCGGCCGTCGACAGCCTCGGCAATGCGATTGCGCTCACCTCCGAGGGGCAGGCGCTGAGCTACCGCCTGACCGATGGCGGCACCAAGCTGGTCGCAACCGCCCACGGCGAAACCATCTTCACCGTCACCATCAGCGATGACGGCACAGGCAAGTATAATTTCGAGCTACAGGGCTCGCTCGACCAGAACGTTCAGGGCGACGACGCGCTGAAGCTAACCTTCCACACGGTTGCGACCGATTCCGACGGCGACCCGAAGAATGTCGATTTCTCGATCTCCGTGGTCGACGACGTGCCGGTGGCGATTGGCCAGATCATCACCCGCTACGTAGAGGAAGAAGCGCTGAAGGGCGGCAACGAGGATACCTCGCCCGGCGTTGATGGCGATTACGAGTTCTTCGGCCACCACGTTGACGTCACCGGCAATTCGGCTGGTGGATCGCTCAACATCTTCTGGGGCTCCGACAGCGCCAACGCCGTGATCAATGGCGGCGTCGGCGGTCTCGGCGATCGCTCCGTGGTCTTCGGTACGGTCGTCGGCTCGACGGATCTGACGAACAGCGAAGCGGCCGCGATTTTCTCGATCAAGAGCGGCAACCAGACGATCTCACCCGCCAACCTGACCTCCGGCGGCGAGCATCTGACCTATACACTGTCGGCCAATGGAACGGTGCTAACCGCCTATGCCGGCAAGGACGTGGTCTTCACTGTCTCGCTCTCAGATACGGGTAGCGGTGGCTACAACTTCGTCCTGTCAGGCACGCTCGACCATCCGGTCAAGGCATCGGGTGCGGGCAATGAAGATGTCCTCTCGCTCTCCTTCAACGCCATCGTCCGCGACAGCGACGGCGACAAGATCACCACCAACTTCACGATCGGCGTCATCGATGACAGCCCGATCGTTTCATCCAACAACACGGTACAGCTCGACGACGATGCACTCCCGGGCGGTAACCCCGGCGGCAACGGCGACGATGCCAATGCCGTCAACGTCACCGGCACGTTGGCTCACTCCTATGGCGCCGATGGTGTCGGCTCGCTCCTGCTGACGGGCGCCGGTTTCGGCACGTCGGTTCGTGGAGAGGGCAACTATTCGCAGTCGGTCAGCGCCGACGGCAAGACGCTCGTCATCTCGCAGATCCAGCACGGCGCCTCGGTGGCCGTCCTGACCATCATGCTCGACGATACGACGTCGGGCAAATACACGGTCGTGCAGAACAACCCGGTCATGCACGACAGCGGCCGCAATGAAAACAACGAGATCTTCACCGTCACCTACCAGGTGAAGGACGGCGACGGCGACACGGCAAACGGCACGCTGACGATCAACGTCGACGACGACACACCGACGGTTTCGAACAACCCCACGGTCAGGCTCGACGACGACGCGCTGGCTGGCGGTAACGCCGGCGGTACGGGCGATGATGTCAATTCGCAGAATGTTACCGGTACGCTGGCCCATTCCTATGGTGCAGACGGCGCCGGCTCGACGCTGCTGACGGGGGCCACTTTCGAGGGCCGCAACTCTGGCGAGGGCAGCTACTCGCAGTCGCTGAGCCAGAACGGCAAGGTCCTGGCGATCTTCCAGGTCCAGGATGGTCATTCCGTGAAAGTTCTGACCATCACGCTCGACGACACGACGTCGGGCAAATATACGGTGGTGCAGAACAACCCGGTCCAGCACGCAACCGGCAACGATGAAAATAATGCAACCTTCACCGTCAACTACCAGGTGAAAGACGACGATGGAGACGCGGCAAACGGCACGCTGACGATCAACGTCGACGACGACACGCCGACCGTCTCCGAAAACGCCACCGTCAAGCTCGACGACGATGCGCTGTCCGGCGGCAATCCTGACGGCGTCGGCGATGACGTGAACGCACAGAACGTCACCGGTACGCTGGCTCATTCCTACGGTGCGGACGGCGCCGGTTCGGTCCTGCTGACGGGCGCCGGCTACGGCACCACGGCTTCTGGAGAGGGCAACTACTCGCAGTCAATCACCAACGGCGGCAAGACGCTCGTCATTTCGCAGATCCAGCACGGCGAAAAGGTCGCCGTCCTGACCGTCACGCTCAGCGACACCACATCAGGCAGCTACACGGTCGTTCAGAACCATGCTGTCATGCATGCGGCCGGCAATGACGAAAACAATGCGACATTCACCATCAACTACCAGGTGAAGGACGGCGATGGCGATCCTGCCAACGGCACGCTGTCCATCATCGTCAACGACGACACGCCGACGGTGTCTGCGAACGCGATGGTCGTTCTCGATGACGACACCTTCCCGGGCGGCAACCCCGGCGGCAACGGCGACACGGAAAATGCTGTAAACGTCACCGGCATCCTGGCGCACTCCTATGGCGCCGACGGCGCGGGCTCTGTTCTTTGGGCAAGCAGCATCGCCAGGATTGATCTTCCCTCGGGCTTCACGACCACGACGTCGACTGATGGCAAGGTCCTGACCGTGACGCAGATGCAGGGCACCACACCCGTTGTTGTTCTGGTTGCAACCATCACCAACACCACGACGGGCGCCTATTCGGTCGAGCAGAAAGCCCCGATCGACCACCGCGGCTCCAATCCCGGTATCGAAGACAATCTCGACTTCAAGCTCAGCTATATCGTCACTGACGGCGATTCCGACAAGGCAACCGGCCAGATCACGATCCGCGTCAACGACGACACACCGACGGTAGCAGCCAATGACGTCGTCAAGCTCGACGACGACGCCCTGAACGGCGGCAATGCTGGCGGGACGGGCGACGATGTCGACGCTGCAAACGTCAAGGGTATCCTGGCGCACTCCTACGGCGCAGATGGCGCCGGCTCGCTGCTCCTGACCGGCGCCGGCCTTGCGACGACAGCTTCGACCGAAGGCGCTTTCTCGCAGTCCCTGTCGAGCGACGGCAAGACGCTTGTCATCTCGCAGATCCAGCACGGCAGCGCCGTCACGGTTCTCACCGTCACGCTCGAAGACACGACGTCGGGCAAGTACACGGTGACGCAGAACCATGCGATCCAGCACGCTGCGGGTTCCGACGAAAACAACCAGACCTTCGAGATCAGCTATAATGTGAAGGACGGCGATGGCGATGTTGCTGGCGGCAAGCTGACGATCAGCGTCAATGACGACACCCCGACCATCGTGTCTCCGACGCTCGGCCACGCCGCCGAAGTCGGCTCCTCGCAGATCCTTGCCAACGGCACCTTCGAGCAGAACAGCCTTGCGACCGGCCAGAACGGCGTGGTCGAAGACGGCAGAGGCAACTACAGCTACAGCGCCCCGACCGGCTGGACCATCACCGGCGGCGTCGGCGGCCTGTTCGCACCGGCAACATCGATCGTTTCGGCTGAAGGTCACGATGGCGGCAACGTCGTCTGGCTGCGCGAAGGTGCAACGCTTGCCAGGGACACCGGCACGACGCTCGCCACGGGCCAAGTCTACTCGCTGCACTTCGACGTCGGCAACCGCGCCGACCAGGATTTTGGCGGCGGCATCGCCAAGCTGATCGCCACCAATGGCAACCAGACGGTCGTGCTCTCGCAGATCAGCCTGACGGAACCGGCCGACGGCAAGTGGGGTTCGATCGACCTGAACTCGCCCGTCATCGGCAGTGACTATGCCGGCTGGCAGCTGCGCGTTGAAATCACCCAGACGAGCGGCACTGGCAACCAGATCCTCATCGATGACGTCGAGCTGCGCCAGTTCACGCCGTCGGTCGCGACCGGCTCGCTCGGCATCAGCTGGGGTGCTGACAACAATGTCGACCTGCGCGGCGTCACCTTCGATACCCAGCAGCCGACGGGCCTGACCTCGAACGGCGATGCGATCCACTACACGCTCTCCGCCAACAACACGGTTCTGACGGCGATCTCCGCCGATGGCCGCACCATCTTCACGGTGGAGCTGTCGAAGGTGACGGGAGAATACAAGCTCACGCTTCTCGACACGCTCGATCATCAATCGGTGCCGCAGGGCGGCCTGCAGTTCGCCTTCACCGCGACCGACGCCGATGGCGATCCGGCTTCGAGCCACTTTGCGGTGGCTGTCGCCGACGACAAGCCGGTCGTATCCAACCCCACCGGTATCGCGCCGGGCGTATCCAACGCCGGCGTTGATGAAAGCGGCATCGTGGCAGCCGGTGGCCAGCCGGCAGGCACCAATGCCGGCCACGACAACGTCGCGACCGGTAACCTGTTGGTCAACTTCGGCGCAGACGGCTTCGGCTCCACGGCCTTCTCCGGCAAGTTCGATGTTCCGAACGGCAAGAGCGGTTCGCTGATTGCCGGCGGCGGGACCGCCGATAGCGGGCTCACCTCCGATGGTCGCACCGTCTTCTTCAGCCTCTCGGCCGACGCGCACACGATCGAAGGCCGCACCGCAAGCGGCGAAGTCATCCTGCGCGCCGTTCTCAACCAGGGCGACGCCGGCTGGAAGGTCACGCTGCTTGGCAATATCGACCACCAGCCGGGCGACTCCGGCCGTGGCGAAGGCCAGTCGCTGAACTTCACCGTTGTCGCTACCGATGGTGACGGCGACAGCGTCAACCTGACGCTCTCCACCCGCATCAACGACGACAAGCCCGTCATCGCGGCGCCTGCAGACACCGGCCACCTCGCCGAAAGCGGCCTGCCGTTCGTGTCTGTCGATGCCGGTTCGCTGCACGTCAATCTCGGCGCCGACAACAAGGCAACCCATGTCGAGATCGGTCTCGGCCCCGATGGCAAGCCCGTCATCAATGCCGGCCTGACCTCCGACGGCGTCGCGCTCGACTACCTCGTTCGTCCGACCAATGGCGGCGACCAGGAAATCGTTGCCTTCAAGCACGGTGACAGCGCCGACAACCCGGTCTTCATCATCGCCGTCGTTCGCGAAGGCAGCTTCGCGGCAACGCTTTACCAGAACCTCGACCACGCGCCGGGCAGCGACACGCTGACGCTCAACCTCGTCGCTCGCGTCTATGACGGCGACGGCGATTACGTCGATCAGAAGTTCTCGGTCGCAGTGGCCGACAGCCAGCCGACCATCACCGGCCCGCTGCAGAACGTGAACCTGCTGTCCAACGGCGACTTCACCGGCGGCACCTGGGCGCACGCCGAAAGCTGGGGCGCATGGGCGACCGAATCCACCGGCTGGAAGATCGAGGGCACCGCTCCCGGCCAGACCGGCGTTCAGCTCGAAAAGATCGTCGGAACCTACTTCGGTCTCGCCTCGTCCAACGGCCACCCGATGGTCGATCTCGGTGCCTCGCCGGGTAACGTCTCGATCTCGCAGAGCGTGACGGGCCTGACCGCCGGTGACAAGTACACGATCAGCTTCGAAGTTGGCTCTTCGGACTACAAATCGGCGGCGCTCGAGGTTCATTGGAACGACAAGGTCTACACCATTCCGGTGACCGGCCAGATGACGACAGTCACCTTCGATGTGACGGCCAATGGCGGCGCAAACACGCTGACCTTCAAGGAAGTCGGCAAGGCAGATGACAACACCGGCACCTATCTTGCCAATATCAGCCTGACGCATGGCGCAGCCGTTCCGGTCTTCACCGGTACGACCGTCGAAGACAGCGGCGAGATCAAGTTCAACCTGCATGCAGGCACGGACTTCAATTTCGGCGCCGACGAAAAGGGGTCCGTGGACTTCGACAAGTCGCATGTCACGATCTCCACGCCATCGGGCACGACGATCACACTCCCTGAGACCGCTTACAGCTACGATCAGAAGACCGGCGTCTTCACGATCAACCCCGGCTACAGCTTCGACGGCCTGAGCGCCGGCGAAGTCGCCAAGATCACCATCCCGTTCACCGTCACCGATGGCGACGGCGACAGCAAGTCGGCTGTTTACCAGCTGACGGTGACAGGCACGAACGACGCCGTCAGAAGCTCCGAGGGATTCCCGGAAACCGGCACGATCACCGAGTATCAGGCGACCGACGCCCGCGCCGGCTCGACCGGGGATCGCACCGTGTTCGACGCGCCTGCTGGCCATGCCGGCTATAATGGCGGCGGCTTCTGGATTTATGATGATCAGGGAGACAAGCACAGCGTGACGGTGACCGCCGGCGGGACCGGCTATCTCGGCACGCTGGTCGCTTCCGTCGGCGAGGAAACAGCCAATGACGGCGTCGGCTGGGTCGATTGGAAGTATCACGTCAACGACGCGACGCTGAACAAGCTCGCCGAAGGCGAGACCCGCACGGAAGTCTTCCACGTCACGGTCGATGACGGCCATGGCACGATGACGACCCGCGACATCACCGTCACGCTGGTCGGCACCAACGATAAGCCGGTCTTCGACATCACCGGAAACGTCGCGGCAGCGGTCACCGAGGATACGAGCCCGACGGCAACGGGCACGATCAACTTCACCGATGCCGACCTGATCGACACCCATGCCGCGACCGTAACGGCGCCGCAGGGCCCGACCTACGGCACCTTCACGCTCGGCGCCGTGACCGAAGCCGCCACGACGGAAGGCGGCAGCGTCGGCTGGACCTATACGCTGAACAGCTCGGCGCAGGCGCTGGCGGCAAATGAAACCCACGTCGAGACGTATACTGTCAAGATCGACGACGGCCATGGCGGCGTGATCAGCAAGGACGTACTCGTCACCATCACCGGCACCAACGATGCGCCGGTTGCCTCCGCCGATGTCGTCAACGTCAACGAGGATGCGACCGCCTCCGCGTCTGCCTTGACGGGAGTTCTCGCCAACGACACGGATGTCGATAACGGCGATAAGGCGGCTCTCGTGGTCAGCGCCGTCGGTGCAGGCACGTCCAATGCCGCATTGACCAGCATCACCTCCGTTGCTGCGGTGGTCATCCATGGCACCTACGGCGATCTCAGCATCAAGTCCGATGGCAGCTACAGCTATTCGCCGAACAACGGCGAAGCGCAGAAGCTGGCGCAAGGCGCGACTGCCGATGACGTCTTCACCTACACCGCAAAGGACCCCAGCGGCGCGACATCGAGCTCTACGCTGACATTCCACATCACCGGCACCAACGACGCGCCGACAGCCGTCGCCAATGTGGTCAACGTCACCGAGGACACCACGTATGCCGCCCTTGACCGCGCGGCCGGCGTGCTTGGCAACGACACCGACGTCGACAACGGCGAAACCGCAAAGCTTGTCGTGAGCGCGGTTGCTCCCGGCACGGCCGGCACCTTCGCCAGTGTCGCCTCCGACGTCGCGTTGATCGTCCACGGTACCTACGGCAATCTCAGCATCAAGTCCGATGGCAGCTACAGCTATTCGCCGAACAACGGCGAAGCGCAGAAGCTGGCTCAGGGCGCCACCGCCGATGACGTCTTCACCTACAAGGCGAAGGATCTTTCCGGTGCGGAATCCAGCTCGACGCTGACCTTCCACATCACCGGCACTGACGATCCGGCCGTCATCACGGGCGACGTCAACGGCTCCGTCACGGAAGCGAACGGCATTAATGCAGGTATTCCGGTTGCGACGGGCAATCTCCAGTTGACGGATGTCGACAACCCTGCCGACGTCTGGAAGCCCGTCACCGATGCCAAGGCGACCGCCTATGGCAGCTTCACGATCGACGACAAGGGCAATTGGCACTACCAGCTCGACAACGGCAACCCCGCGGTCAATGCGCTCAACAACGGCCAGCATCTGAGCGATAGCTTCACAGTGTACTCGCTGAACGGAGCGTCTCAGACTGTAAACATCCGGATCGACGGCGCGACCGATGTCTCGTTGCTTTCGGTGGTGGAGTCTGTGCCGACGACCGGTCGTTACGCATTCGCCGACAACAGCGATCTGCCGAACGTCATCAACTTCGCGGTATCGTCATTGTTCTCGGGTGGGAGCGGTCAGCTCAGCTATGCGTTCGAGAAGGTTTCTGCGACCGACTCCGACGATTGGCTCAACAAGGGCGTGACCGTCACTGGCAATCCGCGTGAATGGAACTTGGATGGCATCTTCCTTGATTCCGATGGCGATGCTGGCCTTTACGTCTACCGGGTCACGGCGACGGACAGCACCGGCGCGACGCAAACCAACTACGTCGCCTTCAACGCTATCGCCAGCTACGGCGAGGCGATCACCGTCACCAACAATGCCAGCGGCAACGGCAACAATAAAAACTCCTATGCCTACGCAAACAGCGACTTTGGGGATCTGATCACGATCGACCCCCATGCTCCTGACAAGACGCTCTCTGCCGGTGGCGGCCACGACGTCGTGATCGGCAATAGCGACGGCAACACCATCGACGGTGGTTCGGGCGATGATGCCATCTATGGCATGGCCGGCAATGACACGCTCTACGGCGGGTCGGGTGACGACTTCATCGACGGTGGTGACGGCAACGACACGATCGAAGGGGATTCGGGTGACGACGTTCTGCTTGGCGGCGCCGGCAACGACACGTTCAACTACACCATCGGCGATGGCAAGGACATCGTGGTTGGCGGAACAGGCACGGATACGCTAGCGATCACCGGAACCTCTTCCAACGATACCCTTGATGTCATCGTCTCCGGCGGCGTGATCACGCAGTTCGAAGGCGGTACGGTAAGCGGTGTCGAGATCGTGACAGCCAATCTTGGAAACGGCTCCGACACGCTGAGCTATGCCGGAACGACCGAAGCGATCACCATTGATCTGGCCGCAGGCACGGCGACCGGTTTCAACTCGATCTCCGGCATCGAAAACTTCGTCGGCGGTTCCAACACCGGCGACACGCTGAGGGTTGCTGGCGGTTTCATCAACACGAGCGACAGCCAGATCACCAGCATCGAAAACATCACCATGACATCCAGCGGCACGCTCGATGTCTCCAGGCAGTCGGAAAGCCTGACGATCAACGGCACGAGCGGCGTCGACAACATCTTTGCCGGCAAGGGCGGCGGTACGATCAATACCGGTTCGGGCGGTGGCAGCGTCGTCATCGATGCGACCAACGTCACCGGCAAGACCTGGGACATCAACCTCGGGCTGGATCGCGCCGCCGATACGATCGTGTTCAAGCACGGCAGCGTAGGCAGCGGCGACAATGCCATCGCAAACGTCTCGAACTTCGACGTCAGTGTTGATAAAATCGTGATCAAGGTAGACGACGCCGTTGTTACGGATGGCGCATTCGCACCGAACGTCGCGAACAATGCGAACGTCGTCGGCAAGGAGATCATTGCGATTACCGCGAACGTGACCGACTTCACGGCTGACGGCGCGAACGGACTTGTCGAACAGGCCGTGGCGGGAGCCATCGGCAAGATCGGGATCGGGACCTATACCGTGGTCGTTTATGGCGCAGCCGGAGCTGCGATCTATTCGATGTCGGTCACTAACAACGAGAGCGGAAACAACGGCAATCTCGTTGCGAGCGACTTCAGCATCGAACACGTCATGACACTTGCGGGCGTGGCTGTAGGAAGCCTGACGGCCAACAATTTCGCGAAGTTGCCGAATGGTATCGACCCCATCATCCTCGACCTCGACCACAACGGCATTGCCCTCACCACCCTCGAGCACGGCGTCTCCTTCGACATCAATGCCGATGGTCACCAGGACAAGATCGCCTGGACGGCGGGCACCGATGGCATCTTGGCTTATGACGTGGATGGCAACGGCAAGATCGACAATGGCAGCGAGATCTTCTCGCCGCACTTTGCCGGCGGCAATTATGTCGATGGTCTTCAGGCGCTGACAACGCTCGACAGCAACCACGATGGCAAGATCGATGCCAATGACGAGGCCTTCTCGAAGCTCACCATCTGGCAGGACCTGAACCACAATGGCATCAGCGATGCCGGCGAGCTTTCGAGCCTTGCCGATCACCAGATCGCCAGCCTGTCGCTCGATGCGCATGCTTCCGACAGCGCCATCAACGGTCAGGCGATCCTGGCCGATGGCAGCTACACGCTGACGGATGGCTCCACCGGCCACTTCGTCGAGGTTGCCTTCGATGCCACGCTCGGCAGTGCCGACGACAACCATGCCTACTCGCTGATCGGCAGCGATGGCGACGACGTTCTCTCGGGCGCCGGCGGCATGTATACGCTGACGGGTGGAGCGGGCGCCGATACCTTCGTGCTCGATGCCGACGCGCTTTCGGATGTGAAGATCGCCGACGTGATCACCGACTACAAGGCAGGCGAGGGCGACACGCTTGATGTGTCGAAGCTGCTCGACAGCCTGCTCGGCCACCAGGCCACCGAAGCCGAGGCGCTATCGAGCGTCAAGACGACGGTCCAGGGTGCCGACACGGTGGTCAGCGTCAACGCCAATGGCGGCTGGCACGACGTGGCGGTTCTCCAGAACACCACGGAAGCGGTCAAGATCCTGTTCGACGACAAGCACGACACCACCACCGCGCCGCATGTCGGCTAAGGGGTGACCGACAGGCGGAATGCTCCGCCTGACATGACAAGGGAAAAGGCGCGCGAGCGCCTTTTTCGCGTTTTGAGGGGCATGCGCGGGGTGAGGGGAGGCCGGCTCCCCATTGCCGTGCGATCGAGATACGGAGCATGGTCGGCAGGTCGGTCGTTGCGGCCAGCCTGATTGCGCCATCGGTCGATAGCGAATGAAACCAGGTGGACTGTTTCGCTTCGGATGGCGAGAAGCGTTGCGATACCAGTGGCTGATGAGGCACTTCGGATCTTGTTGGTGCGGCAGGTTTTCGCCGTTGTGGCAAGCCGCGGCGATTGCGATACGCCTCAAGCCTCAAGCCTCAAGCCTCAAGCCTCAAGCCTCAAGCCTCAAGCCTCAAGCCTCAAGCCTCAAGCCTCAAGCCTGCGTTCGTCGGTATTGACACCTGCGTCCGCCGTCATGCCACGGTCTGGCCGAAACCGCGATCCACGCACCAATCACTCCAAACGAAAAGAGGCGCCCGATGGCGCCTCAAGATCACGTCGCGATTGCTACCTTGTCCGCGTCAGCCCTCAGGCCGCAGGCAGTCGCGAGATCGGCACAGCGTCGTCCGCTTCGCCGCCACGGTCCATGGCCATTTCATCGGCCAGCTGGCGGATGTGGTTGAAGTCGGTCGGGCCGTCGAAGACCGCGCCGCCGAGACGGATGTCGAGCGAAAGCGGCGCGTCGCCGGCGGTGAATGCCGCCTGTTCGCAGCGGCGGCGGATGCGCATGCCGACATCCTGGGCGTTTTCGATCGTCGCGCCGGGCAGGAACACGCCGAGCTCGTTGGTCGCAAGCCGCGCGACCAGATCGCCGGAGCGCACCGACGACTGGGTGATCGCGGCAAGCGACTGCATCACGGTGTCGGCCCACTGCGGCCCGTAGCGGCGGCTGATCGCGTCGAGCGTGTCGATCACGACCGCGATCATCACGCCGCCGGCGTCAGTAGAGATTCGCTTGCGGCGGTCGATATAGTGTTCGACGGCGGCCGCGAAGGCTGTTCCGTTGAGCGTCTTGGTAACGCTGTCGTGCCGCTGAGAATAGTTAACGGCATCCTGCAGTTTTCTGAGCTCGTTATTCTTGATCTGCAGCATCATCAGCAGCGGAAATGCAACAAAGAGCGAAATAGCGGTGGCTCCGACGAATCCAACCAAAAATGGTCGCTCCGGCATCAGAAGGTTTAAGATAAGTAAAAAACCGACCGAGCAGGCCGCGAAGCAGATCGAAACGATCGCGGCGATGCGAAGAGCGGAAAGGTTTGTTGCGGATTGGTAACTCTGACGGAATTTCATCGCGGGGCAGGTCCCTGTGGAAGTAACGGCAGATAATCACGGACGGGAAAAGTTGGCGTTAAAAAACCCTGTAAAATTCTAGCTTTAGCTGGAGATGCTTGGGAATTAACCGTCTCCGCAGGAAAGACCTGTACCGGAATTGGAATGTGGAAAAATAGGTGTTACTTGTTTGCCGAATGAAAGCGTTCGGTATACGGGTTCACTCGGTGAATTTAGATGTTGAGGGGCATCCGTCTTGTTTAAAACCAAAAGCATAATTGCAGCATTGTCTGCCACTGTTGCTCTGAATTTCTCGTTCTTCGTCGACGCCAACGCCATGTCGTTGCAGCAAGCCATCGAAACGACGATGAAAACCAATCCGCAGATACTTCAGGCTGCGAAAGACAAAGAAGCAATCGAGTTTGAACTTCGTCAGGCGCGCGGGCTATACTTACCGTCGGTTGATCTGGAGAGCGGCATCGGCCGTCGCCGGTTGTCGAATTCCTCGACGGGCACGCTGAGCTCCGACCATGACTACCTGTCGCCAGGCGATGTCGGTGTCACGGTCACGCAGACGCTGTTTGATGGCGGCGCGCGCAAGTCGCAGGTCGATCAGCAGGCTTCGCGCGTCGATGGCGCCTCCTTCCGGGTCCTCGAGCGCTCCGAAGCGCTGGCGCTCGAAGTAACCCAGGATTATCTGGAATATATGCTGCAAAACCAGATCGTTGCCGCCGCGAAGGAAAACGTCTCCTTCCACACGGCGATGGTCGGCGATATCAATGAAAGCATCCAGGGCGGCGCGCTCACCGATGCCGACCGTCTTCAGGGCAGCGAACGTCTGCAGGCCGCCAAGGCCCGCATGCGCGAAGCGCTCGAAGAGCTGGAAGCAACGAAAATCCGCTTCATGAAGGCCGTCGGCCAGCCGATCGTCAATGCCCAGACCCCGCCGTCGGTCGCCAAGTATATCCCGAAGACGCTCGACGATGCACTGTTCGTCGCCAACAAGAACAGCCCGCGCATATTCTCGGCCAACGCCGATGTTGACGCGGCTGATGCCGGCGTTCGCGGCGCGCGCGCCAACTACCTGCCGAAGGTCAATCTCGAAGGTACGGCCCGCGTCGGTAACGACATCGATGGCGATGAAGGCAACACCAACGATTACCAGGTGCGCGTCGTCGCCCGCTGGAACCTTTATCGCGGCGGCATCGATGTCGCTCGCGAGCAGGAACAGATCCGCCGCGCCGGCGAAGAGCGTTACGCGCTCGCCCAGGTGCAGCGCGAGGTGAAGGAATCGGTGAGCTCCGCCTGGAACGAACGTGTCAGCCGCGGCGAACTGTCGGGCATCCTTGCCAAGCAGTCGTCGATCAACAACCAGCTGGTCGGTTCCTACCGCGAGCAGTTCAAGGTCGGCCAGCGCTCGCTGCTCGACGTGCTCGACGCGCAGAACACCCGCTTCAACACCAAGGTGCTGGCCGATACGGCCCGCGTTGCCTCGCTGTTTGCGGAATACAAGATCCTCGCCGCATCCGGCAATCTGCTTCAGACCATGAAGCTGAAGCCGCTGGACCAGGCAAAGCCTTACGCACGAGAAGAGTTCGCTGTTCCAGCGGCCGCTCAGAATCCCGGATATGCCGAAGTCGACTCTCATCAGAAGGCTGGCATGCCTATGGACCTGCTGGCGCCGATCCGGCAGCAGTAGTAGTCAGGTGACCATAGAACATGCGGAACGTTGCATCTGAGACGAACGGCAGCATGCCGCTTCAAACATTCAAGGCCGCGTTCAAATCCGTGGCAGCGTTCTATGGTCGACCAAGCTCCGATACGGTGCTCTTCTCCGGCCTGCCGGATGAGATCACCGAATCGCTTGAGGGCGATGATGTCGAGCAGATGGCCGAGCGCATCGGCCTTCAGGTCATCAAGCATCCGGAGCGCGATTGCCGGCTCGGCAATTTCGATTGTCCCGCCATCGTCGCCTTCGCCGATGGCGGCGTTCTCCCGCTTTTGGAGATGGCCGAGGACGGCTCCTACATCACCGACATCGTTCCCGTCGCCGGCGTTTCCTCGCGCCTGTCGCGCGAGGACCTGATTGCGCTGAAGCCCGAGACGGCCTTCGCCTTCACGCTCTATTATCAGAACGCCTCGGAAGAGGCGCTTGTTGGTAATGCCGTCGAGATCGAAAAGCGCCACTGGCTGGCAACGACGCTCGCGCCTTACTGGCGCACCTACGTCCGCGTCATGGTGGCCGCGCTCTTCATTAATCTGATCGCGCTCGGCTCGCCGCTGTTTACGATGAACGTCTATGACCGCGTTCTGCCCAACAAGGCGATCCCGACGCTGTGGGTTCTCGCCGCCGGCATCACGCTTGCCTATCTCTTTGATTTCCTGCTGAAAACAGCGCGCTCCTCGCTGATCGATTATGCCGGCCGCAAGGCCGATCTGCGCCTCTCTCAGATGCTCTTCGACAAGGTACTGAACTCGACACTGGCCTCGCGCCCGATGTCGACGGGCGAATATGCCAACCGCGTCACGCAGTATGAGTTCGTCCGCGAATTCTTCACCTCGAACACGATCGGCGTCATCATCGACAGCCTCTTCGTCTTCATCTTCCTCGCTGTCATCTATCTCATTTCCGGCTGGCTCGTGGTCATTCCCGCCGTCGCCTTCGTGCTCTCGGTCGTGATCGGTCTCTACGCCCAGGCCGCGATCGGCAAGCGCATGGCGACCGCCGCCAACGAGGCCTCGCGCCGCCAGTCGCTGCTGGTCGAAACCATCTCGACGATCGAGACGCTGAAGAGCCTGCGCGCCGAAGCCACCATGCTGCGCCGCTGGCAGGAGCTGACGAAATACTCCAGCCGCACCAGCGAAGAGATCAAGCACGTCTCCACCAACGCCATCAACATGACCATGTTCGTGCAGCAGATGGTGAGTGTCCTGATCGTCATCGCCGGCACCTATGAGTTCTCGGAAGGCCGCATCGCCATGGGCGCGATCGTCGCCACCGTCATGCTCGCAAGCCGCGCCGGCGCGCCGCTCGGCCAGATCGCCATGACGCTGGCGCGCTTCCGCCAGGCCACCATGTCGCTGCGCATCCTCGACAAGATCATGGAACAGCCCGATGACCGCCCCTCGACGGTCGGCTTCGTCAATCGCGAGATCACCCGCGGCGCCTTCTCTTTCCAGGATGTCTCGTTCCAGTATCCGGGCTCGGATTATCCCGTGATCAACAAGCTGTCCTTCAACGTCAATCCGGGCGAGCGCATCGGCATCATCGGCCGCATCGGCTCCGGCAAGACCACGCTGGGACGTCTGCTGGACGGCCTGTTTGCCCCGTCGGGCGGCCGCGTGCTGATCGATGGCGTCGATATCCGCCAGTATCACATGGCCGAAGTGCGCGCCAACGTCGCCGTCGCCGGCCAGTCCTCCGATCTGTTCTCCGGGACGGTGAAGGAGAACCTGCTGCTCGGCCGCGCCGACGCCACCGATGAGGACCTGCTCGAAGTCGCCCGCATGACTGGCGTCGACGAGTTCGTCGGCACCCATCCGCGCGGCTTCGACATGCCGGTTGGCGAGCGCGGCAGCAATCTGTCGAGCGGCCAGAAGCAGGCGCTCACCATCGCCCGTCTCTTGCTCACGCGCCCCAAGGTCGTGTTCCTCGACGAGCCCTCGGGCGCCATGGACCTCGCGACCGAGCGCAACCTGATCGCCCGCCTCTCCAAGGCCTTCGACCGCAAGACGACGCTGATCATCGCCACCCATCGCTACAGCATGCTGGATCTCGTCGACCGTCTGATCGTCATCGACAAGGGCCGCATCATTGCCGATGGTCCGAAGCAGGCCGTCATCGAAGCCATGCAGCGCAAGCCCGGCGCACCCGCGGCGGCCGTGGCCCCGCAGGCCGTGGCCCCGCAGGCGGTTGCTCCGGTCGCAAGGCAGGCTCCGGTCACGCCGGTCGCCATGTCCGTCGCCCCGGTCACCTCGGTCGCGCCGGCCCCCGCGGGCTCCGCCGCCATGCCGGTCGCGCAGGTGGCAACGGCTGCTCCTACCCACGCCCATCCGATGCCGGTCGCGTCAGTCGCCTCCGGCGCGCCTGTCGGCCCGGTGGCCGCTGCGAACGTGACGCCCATCGTACCGGGGGTTAAGCTGTCATGAAGAACAAGCACGACAACCCGCCCTTTCTCGCCCGCGCCATTCTCGGCCTTGTGGCGCTCGTCATCGCCAGCTTCGTTGCCTGGGCGGCCATCGCCAAGATCAACGAGATCGCCCGCGGCGAGGGCAAGGTCATTCCCGTCTCGAAGACCCAGATCATCCAGTCGTCCGAACCAGGCGTGGTCCAGCAGATCGCCGTCGTTCTCGGCCAGGTCGTGCGCAAGGGCCAACTCCTGGTCCAGCTCGACAACACCACCACCACTTCGACGCTCGGCGAATCGGTCGCCAAGGCCCGCGCGCTCGGCGCCAAGGTGGCGCGCCTGAAGCTCGAGGAAGAGGGCAAGTACGACGAGCCCTACAATTGCCCTGAGGATATTCTGGCCGTCGCCAAGGAAGTCTGCGCCAACGAGGCCCAGCTTTTCGCCGCCGATCGCGCCAGCTACACCAACAAGCTCGGCGTGCTGAAAGAGCGCGTCCGCCAGCGCGAAAACGAGCTCAGCGAGGCGCACGCCAATATCGACCGCCTGACGCAAAACATTGACGGCGCCCAGCGTCAGTACGACCTTATCAGCCCGCTCGCCAAGAAGAAGCTGGTGGCAGAAACCGAAGTCTTGAAGACCGAGCGCGATCTCACCGATCAGCAGGGACAGCTCAAGGTCTATCAGGAAAGCATCGATCGCCTGCAGGCCGCCGTGCAGGAAGCCAAGCTGCAGCTCGGCGATCTCGCGCTCGAACTGCGCCAGCAGGCGCTGACGGACAAGGCGCAGGCGCTGGCCGAGCTCTCTGTCGTCGACGAAACCGTGCGCGGCGCGTCCGATCGCGTCAAGCGCACCGACATCCGCTCGCCTGTTGATGGCATCGTCAACACGCTCGAGGTCAACACGATCGGCGCCTATGTCGATCCCGGCCGCGTCATCGCCGGCATCGTTCCGACGGCCGACACACTGCTCGTCGAAGCCAAGATCTCGCCGCGAGACGTCGCCTTCATCCGCCGTGGCCAGCCGGCCATCGTCAAGATCACCGCTTACGACTTCTCGATCTTCGGCGGCCTCGAAGGTATCGTCGAGAACATCTCGGCCGACAGTCTGGTGGAGAAGGAAAAGGGCGAGACCTACTATCTCGTGCAGGTCAAGACCGACAAGTCGGAGCTTTCACGCGACGGCAAGACCTATCCGATCATCCCGGGCATGGTCGCCTCCGTCGAGATCATGACCGGCAGCAAGACCGTGCTCAGCTATCTCATGAAGCCGATCAACAAGGCGCGCACCGAAGCGCTGACGGAGCGCTGACCATGCTGATCGTCAAGCCCGGAATTCAGGACGCAACCGATCTCGAACCGACCGACGAGCAACTGCCCGCGATCGACGCCGAAGAGATCGAGCCGCGTTTCCGGGCTGTCGCGGGTCGTGGCGGCGAGCGTCGCGGCATCCGGCTGGAGCGCATCTATTGGGACGGCCTCAGCCGCATGTCGGCCTCCGGCAAGATGTCGACCGCCGATCTCGTGCATTACACCGCTTCGCAGATGCCGGAATCCGGCAATCTCGCCTCGCTTCTGCGTGTTCTGAGCTTGAAATGGGCGCTGCGCCGGCTGGATACGGTCGAGGACATCTCCTCGCTCGCCAACGTCAACGCCATCATCCAGGCCTCGCCATCGCCGGCGATCCTTTTGACGCATGAGAAGAAGGTGCAGCTCTTCAACGACGCCTTCCTGTCGATGCTGCGCCAGCGCCTGCCGCTCGGCGATCTCGCGCAGCTGACCAAGAGCCTGCGCTTCTCGATCGACACTCAGATCGAGGAAGCCATCGCCACCCTGTCGCGCAACAAGGGCAAGACGCTGGCCACCGGCTTCACCATCGCCGTGGGCACCCAGACCATGAAGGGCCAGATCAACCTGGCTTTGGCGCCGACGCACGAGAAGTCGATGCTCATCGGCTATATCTCCCGCTACTGAAGCGAACCCCACCTCAATCCTCGAAACGCCCCGCCGCATCGCGGTCACGCTCGTATCGATGCTTCAACGGAAACGCCGGAAGCCACCCCTCGCGGCGAATGGTCCAAAGCTCATAGCTCGGCTGAAACTGATCCTTCTGATCAAGTGACCCGAGATTGACCTCGACCTCATCGCCGCTCCGTCCAAACACCGGCGAGCCACAGCGCGGGCAGAAAAACCGCCCGTTATACTCCCCCGTCTCCCCCTCGACCCGCACCGCATCTTCGGGAAAGATCGCCGAGGCATGAAACGGCGCCCCATGATGCTTGCGGCAATCCATGCAATGACAGATGCCGACCCGATAGGGTGCACCGGATACAGTCAAACGAACGCGGCCGCAGAGGCATCCGCCGGTAACTTCGCTCATCGCGTCTCTCCTCCCTCAGCTAATCCTGGAAGCCAAACGGCGTCGCCGCGCAAAAGTTCGCAATCGAGCAACAAGCCTTGGCTACAAGGTTCTCTTCGTCAGCCTCATGCGATCGAGCCTGTAGCTCTCATGGAAATGGTTCTTGACCAGATTGAACCAGTCTTCAGGCAATGCGCCGAGCACGCAGGTGTCTTCCACGATCCGGCGCTGGGATATCCATTGTGCCGGGCGCAGATCCGGACCGGGCCAGACGAAAGCATTGACCTCGTCGGTGTAGATCCATTGCGGTCTGGCATCGAGCCCGATGTGGTGGCGCAATTTCGCGGGCACCTCGAGCGCTCTGCGGCCTTCCGGTGGGCGCATATGGGAAATGCCGAGCGCATAGACGAATGTTGACCCGAGTTCGTCACGCGTCGATAGGATAAGCGCCGTCGGATAGACCTTCTCGCCGTCCTGCCGCGTCCTGGCCTTGCTGGCCCACAGATATTCGTAGGCGACGACATGACCAATGGGCGGCAGAGCGGGGATTTTCATCGCGTCATCGCCTCAGCTTGGGTGACGCGTCTTCCTCTTCGATATCGGGCAGGTCATCCAGATTGTAAGGCGTGTCGGTCTCCACGCGCGCCTGCATGATCTGATCCACTTCGCTTTCCGAAAGCGCGCCCACGGGAAGCGAAACCCTGAAACGCTCCCAAAGCTGATGAAACATGTCAGCCGAGACGAGATAGGCCGTTGGCCTGCCGTACTTGGTGATCTCGACCGGTGCCTGTTGGACCTTGTCGTGCCACTCGCCAAAATTCTTCTGAAACTCCGAAGCAGGGACACGTGGCATGCTGGCCTCCATTTTCCGTAACATGCACAAGATACACAAAATCGGGCCGTTTCTCAAATGCCGCAAAAAGTTTCAGGGGAGGGCGCTTTTCACCTCTGTAAAGATATTCACCCATGTGGTTGACTATCGCTTGGATATGGATATATTCAACCACATGGGTGAATGAAATGGATGAAGACGCACTGTCACGGATATTGAAGGCCGCGGGGGATACCACGCGGCGGCAGATCCTGACGCTCCTCGTGCAAGAGGGGCCTCTCAGGGTGACGGGGCTCGCTGCTCATTTCGACATGTCCCTGAATTCCGTCTCCAAGCACATCAAGGTTCTGGAGGAGGCGGGGCTGGTCACCCGGCGTACTTTGGGCCGCGAGCATTTCATTGCCGCGGAGCTTGAACCGCTGAGACTGACGGAAGACTGGTTCGCGCAACTGAAGTCGATATGGGAGCTGCGCCTGACGGCGTTGGAAGAGTTACTCGTTTCAAAGGAGTGAAGTCATGTCCGAACTTGAACTGACGGTAAACCGCAAGATCGCCGCCTCGCGCGAGAAGATTTTCAACGCTTGGCTCTCGCCGACAGCACTGGCCAAATTCATGAAGACGCCTTCAGGCAACTTCGATGCCCGAAATGTCACCACCGATCCGGTCAAGGGCGGCCGCTTCATGATCGTGATGGTCACACCGGAGCGCGAGATCCCGCATTCCGGCACCTATCTCGAAGTCGATCCCTATTCGCGCCTGTCCTTCACCTGGGAATCCCCGCATTCGCTGGATGACAGCGTCGTCACCATCGATCTCAAGGAGATCGGCCCCGAAACGACGGAGCTGACCCTGAAGCAGGTAAAATTCCGCAGCGAAGGCGCGCGCGACGGCCATATCCAGGGCTGGACCTCGATCCTCGGCGAACTCGACAAATATCTCGGCTAAGTCAGGGGACCGACATGAAAAAGCCGCCGGCAATGCAGCGCCGGCGGCTTCATTTCGCCTCGGTATCGAAGCGGGATGCGAGAGGAGGCCAGCCCCGGCCCTCGCCATTGCCTTCCAATCAGAAGGCAACACCTTCGCCAGGCGCGACCTTTTCGATCGGCATGGCAGATGCCATCTGGCTGCCGCCAACGCGCGAGCCATGCAGGTAGCCCTTGCCGCCGGCGATCGAATAGAGCGGCATGTAGTCGGGCAGGCGGCTGTCGGCGAGAACCTCGTCGCGCATGTTGTCGAGAATATAGTGGTTGCCGCCGGCCGAGACGGAGAGAACGGCGTGGTAGAAATGGCGCTTCTGGTCGAAGAGAACCACGACCGCCATGTCCTTAAGGTCGACGCCCTCGGCATTGAGTGCCGCCATCTTCAGGATCGCGAGATCCTCGCAATCGCCCTGCTGGCGCTTCAGCGTCTCGGAAGGCGTCGCCCAGTAATCGGCGACCTTGTAGGTGTCGATGTCGCGGGCATAGCGGATCGTGTGGTTGATCGTGGTGTTGATCGCGTTCATCTTGTCGCGCAGCGATGCCTGAGAGGTCTTGGCGAACGATGCCTTGACCGCCGTGACGGCGTCAGTGCACTTGCCAGCGCCGCAGGAAATGGCGGTGCCGCTGGTCATTTCGTCCAGCGAAGGCGCCAGCCGCTTCAGGGCTGCCAGGCGCTTGAAGGGGATCGCCACCGATCCGAACACGCCGCCATCATCGGGGCGCGCGGCGATCGAGGGGCGGGTTGCCGGCTTCACGGATGCGGTGGTCTCGGAGCTGAATGCGGCGGCCGCAACCGGCGCCGGCGTCTTCAGGGCCGCGAGATCGATCGAGCCGAAAGCCTGCGCGAGACCGCGTCCGGCGAGCGTGGCGAGGCGCGCCATGCCACCGACGCTGACAGCGCTTGCCGCCTGCTCGGCGATGCTTGTCGAAATATAGCTGGAGTAAGATGCGCCGTATGCTTCTGTATTATACAGAACAGAAGCCGATGCTTGATTGCAAGAAAAAGAAGAAAATGCCGAAAGAAGTGCGATAAAAGCGACTTTGTTTGTTTTTGTTATTTTGGTCACGGGACTTAATTTCTCCACTTGTTGGGAGAAATGTACCGATCAGCCATAAATATCGAGTTTGGAAGCGTGGATAAATTAGAACGAAGTTATCCGCTCAAAAAAGCTGAAAATTTTAGCTTTTCCGTCAACCAAGTTTGGGGGAAGGGTTTGCTTTCGCCAGATGCCTATGCAGATATGAAGCCGCGAAATGGCCGCTATAGACGGCCTGACAGGGTTTGGGGGAAGCAGTGATCGTTAAGGGCAGGGATGTGGCGCGTAGCGCGCATGGTTTACGCGGCGTCCGTCGCGCAGCCCACAAGGGGGCGCAAGCCGCCCGATCGCTCCTGCTTCTCTCCGTCGTCCTTTCCTGCACGGCGCTGGCAGCCTGCCAGTCCGACGTTGACGGCATCGCCAGGAACGTCAAGACCAACGACATCAAGCCGCCGTCGAGCGATGTCGAAGAAAGCTTCGGCGAAAACGGCGCCGAGATCACCTTGCTGATGCAGAAAGGCTCGAACGGGCTCTTCGAAGGGCCGTCGCGCGATGTGAGAGATGCCGCGGCCCTCGGCATCGGCGAACTCGGCGCCAACCAGGCATTCGTCAAGGTGATCGACGTTGCGAGCCCCGCTGCCGCGCCTGCCGCGGTGGCCGCCGCCAAGTCCAGAAGCTCGGCGATCCTTATCAGCTACCTGCCACCGGCGACCACGGCCGCCGTCGCCGCCATGCCGTCCGACCAGCGCCCGCCGCTCCTCAATCTCGGCCAGCCCGTGCCGGCAACATCAGGCAATGTCTACAATCTCGCATCGAGCGAGACCGACAGCGCGCTGGAAGGCCTGCGGACAGCCGCTGCCAGTGGCCACAAGAAGGTCGTCGTCTTTGCTGAGCGGAGTCTCCCGCAGACAGCCGATCTCAGGCTGGCCGACGCCATCCGCGCCTCCGGCGGCACCTTTCTTGGTATCACCAGATATGACCTGACGGATGCAGCTGCCGCTGCCGCCGTTCAGACGGCCAAGCCGCAGCTGCAGCAGGCCGATACGGTCCTCATCCTCGGCCGCACGGCGATCACCACCACCATCGAAGGGGCGATCAAGGCCGGCGGCCAGAGCAATCTCAATTTCGTCGGCACCAGCGCCTGGCCGCCGCAGACCTACCGCGAGCCGACCGCGAACGGCACGCTTATCGCCATGGTCGAGCCCGAGGCGACCTCGCTGATCTCGGAGCGCTACCAGCGCCACTACAAGCGCCCGCTCTCGGCCGATGCCGCCTACGGCTATGACGCCATCGCCATCGCGTCGGGCATCATCCGCACCAAGGGTCCGACGGGCCTCAACGCCGAGACGCTGACCAGCAAGGTCGGCTTCCGCGGCGTCACCGGCCTCTTTCGCCTGTCGCCATCGGGCCAGGTCGAGCGCCGCTTGAGCCTCTACGCCATCGGCGGCGGCAAGCTCAACGTGCTGGCTCAAGCGCCGGCTTCGTTCTGAAGCGAGCAACATTTCCCTGACGCGGACAGCACTTCGCCTTCGCCTGCGACGGGATAAACTTTGCGTGAATTGTAGATGTAAATTCTTCGCGCACAGATTGACGGCGGCGCGATGTATTGCTCATCTGGCCTTATAGATATGAGGGGATTTCATCATGCGTACTGGCGCGAATTTTCTATGGTTCATACTTGGCGGATGGGCATTGGCACTGATGTGGTGGTTCGCCGCCGCACTGATGACTATCTCAATTATCGGCTTGCCGTGGGCGCGCGCCTGCTGGGAGATCGGCTTGCTGAGCCTGTGGCCCTTCGGACGGGATGTCGTGTCGCATGCCGAACTCACCGGCAAAAGCAGCGCCGGGCTGACACTATTTCGATTGATCGCCAACATCATCTGGCTGCCATTCGGCGTCATCCTGGCGATCTCTCATGTTCTGCACGGCTGCCTGATGTTCGTGACGATCATCGGCATTCCGCTCGGCCTCCAGGACTTCAAGCTTGCGGGCATCTCGCTGTTTCCCGTTGGCAAGCGCGTGGTCACCAAGGAGCTGATGGCCGCCGCACGCTCCGCCAATGCGCAGGCACAGCTGGCGGCGCTTCGGCAGGGCTGATCGCGATCGACTAACGTTGCTGGCCGAGCGGCGGAAAATCGCATTCCGCCGCCCGACCTCGCTCTGACCTAAGCTAACGGCCGCCCGATCAGCCGGCCGTCGCGGCAGCGGCGAAGAAGCCTTCCGGGCTCTCCACTTCCACCAGTTTCCGGCCGTCGATCTGCCAGAAACGGTTGCCGACGTTGCGGATGAAGTCGCGGTCGTGCGAGACAAGCAGGCAGCTTGCCTGCTGCGCCATCAACTCGCTCTCCAGCGCCTCCTGGCCCTCGATGTCGAGATGGTTGGTCGGCTCGTCCAGCAGGTAGAAGTTCGGGTTGGTCAGCCGCAGCGCAAGCATCCCCAGCCGTGCCTTCTGCCCGCCCGAGAGGCGGCCGATCGGTTTGCCCTGCATCTCGATCGTCATGCCGGCGCCGGCAAGCAGAGCGCGGGCTCGGGCGTCTCCGACATCGAAGCGCCTGAGGATCATCCGCATCGGCGTCTCCTCGTCGATCAGCTCGTTCAGCGCCTGATCGCCATAGCCGAGCACCAGCGACGGCGTCGCCTTGATGCCCTCGACAGTTCCTTCGGCCTCCAGGATCGCACGGCGCAGCATCGTCACCATCCGGCTCTTGCCCATGCCATTGGCGCCCAGCAGAACGATACGGTCGCCCTGGCAGATGAACTGCTTGCCCGTCTTGAAGAGCGGCGTGCCATCCGGCCGTGCCACGATCGCATCCTCGAGCGTCACCAGCACCTTGGCGTGGGTGCCCCGATTGGCGAGCCGGATCGCGCCCGAAGAGCGCTCCAGATGCGCGGGCTTGGCCGCGTCCTCCAGCTTTTCCGCCCGCTGCTTCAGCTGCTTGGTCTTGACGACAAGCAGGTCGCTGCCGGAATTGATGCCGATATTGTTGAGCTTGGCGGCCTGCTGGCGCAGCTTCTCCGCCGTCTTCATGTCGCGCTGGTAACGCCGCTCGTCGGCCGCGTCGCTGTCGTCGAGCGCTGCCCGCGCCTCAGAGTACGGCAGCGAAAACAGCGCCGATTGCTCGGGCCTCAGAAACAGCGTCCGGTTCGTCGTGGCGTCGAGAAAGGCGCGGTCGTGGCTGGAGATGATGACGGGCATGTCGCGTGGCAGCGCGTTCAGCCAGTCCTCAAGCCGGGCGATCTTCGCAAGGTCGAGATGGTTGGTCGGCTCGTCGAGCAGAAGCACGTCCGGCTCGGTAACGGAGACGCGCGCCAGCATCGCCAGCCGCTGCCAGCCGCCGCTGAGCTGCCCCACCGGCCGCTCGCGCATGTCATCGGGCACATCGAGACCGGCAAGCACCATGTCGACCCGCCAGCTCTCGTTGAGCTGCTGGTCCTCCGGCAGCGCCTTCAGCACCGCCTCGTGCAGTGGCAGTGCGAGCAGGGCAGGCGGCACGTCCTGTTCGACATGGCCGATGGTGAGCCCGCGCGAGCGGGTGACATCGCCTTCGCTCGGCTCGATCGCACCGGACAGGCAGCGGAGCAGCGTGGACTTGCCGCGCCCATTGGCGGCAACAAGCCCGATGCGGTCGCCCGCGCCGATCGCAAGCGTGAGGTTGGAAAACAGCGGCTTGCCAAGGGTGATGCCGAGATTGCGGATATGGATTGTCGTCATGGTCTTGCTCTGGTCTTGCGAGCAGGCACAGGCGCGTCGCGGGCATCAGCCTTCATCGCGCGCGTATGCTCAAGCTCGGGGGATCTAGAAAAAATGCAGGCGAGCATAGGCTCACGGCTGCAGTGCCACGAGGGGCGGACCAGGAAGAGGGTGTCGAGAAACGGTCTCTGGTCAGCCCTGCAAACGCATTTGCAGGGCGTTGACGGGGCCACGCTGGCGATTGAATCGGAAATGTATCGTCACGCGCAACCCTCCTTTCTCAAGTATCTTGGCAATAGCATTGCAGCCGCGAAAATTCAACCGTGATGCTCGTGTACAGTGATCAGAAAGATCGCGTCGGCCTCGATCGCCTTCAGGATCACGCCGCCGTCGCTGCGATAGATTTGCAATTCCGAGAGTACGCCCGCGGCCGAAAACAGGATGATGTCGACAAGCGGCCCGTAGGGATCGGCGACCTCCTTGTCGTCGAAATAGCCGGACGCGACGGGGTGCGCCGGCAGGTCGGCGGGCCAATCGGTCCGGTCGCGCAGGCGAAGGCGCAGCGAGCCGGATGCGTCGATCTCGGCGGCGCGGTAGTGGTCGCAGTCCCAGGCTGGCGGCACCTCGCCGCGCGCGGCGTGGCGCGCCAGACGCTGGATGATCTGCTTTTCTGCGGGGTTCAACTCTCTCCAAATCAACGTCACGCGGTCGCTTCCGAAAAGGGTTGAGGGATCAGGGTTACCGTTTCAGGCTGCCGAGAATGCCGCGCACCAGCGCCCGCCCGACTTGCGTCGCCACGGTGCGCGCCACGCTCTTCATCGCCGCTTCCACCACCGTCTCGCGCTGGTAGCCGCCGGAGCGGGGGCGGCCTTGCGCCTGCTTCTCGTCCTTGTCGTCGTCGCCGAAGCCCGGCAGCGTCCAGCGGCCGGAGGCGCTTCCCTCGGCCGGCTGTGTCGGCTGCGCCTTCTTGGCAGCGTCGGAATCGGATGCCTTCTGCGCCCGCGCCGCCAGGATCTCGAAGGCGGATTCGCGGTCGACATCCTCGTCATAGACGCCGAGCACCGGGCTCTTGTCCATCACCTGCTGGCGCTCCTGGTCCGTCAGAGGCCCGACGCGGCCGGATGGCGGCCGCACCAGCGTGCGCTCGACGATCGACGGCGCGCCCTTGGCCTCCAGCGTCGACACCAGCGCCTCGCCGGTTCCAAGCGTGGTGATCACGGTGGCGCAGTCGAAGGCCGGGTTGGGGCGGAACGTATCGGCCGCCGTCTTCACCGCCTTCTGCTCGCGCGGCGTATAGGCGCGCAGCGCATGCTGCACGCGGTTGCCCAGCTGCGCCAGCACCGTCTCCGGCACGTCGAGCGGGTTCTGCGTGACGAAATAGACGCCGACGCCCTTGGAGCGGATCAGGCGCACCACCTGCTCGACACGCTCGACGAGCACCTTCGGCGCGTCGTTGAAGAGCAGATGCGCCTCGTCGAAGAAGAACACCAGCTTCGGCTTCTCCGGATCGCCCACTTCGGGCAGTTCCTCGAAGAGCTCCGACAAAAGCCAGAGCAGGAAGGTCGCGTAAAGCCGCGGGTTCATCATCAGCTTGTCGGCGGCGAGCACCGAGATAGTCCCGTAGCCGCGATTGTCTGATCGCATGATGTCGGTGATCTTCAGCGCCGGCTCGCCGAAGAAATGCTCGGCGCCCTGCTGCTCGAGCACCAAGAGAGCGCGCTGGATCGAGCCGACGGAGGCCTTGGAGATCAGCCCGTACTGGCTGGAAAGCTCGGTGGCGTTCTCGCCCATGTAGTTGAGCAGGGCCGAGAAATCCTTGAGGTCGAGCAGCGGCAGGCCGCCCTTGTCGGCGATCTTGAAGGCGATGTTGATGACACCTTCCTGCGGCTCCGACGCATCCATCAGCCGGGCGAGCAGGAGAGGGCCCATCTCGGCGATGGTGGTGCGCACCCGGTGGCCCTTTTCGCCGAACAGGTCCCAGAAGATCACGGGGAACTGGTCCGCCTCGTAATCGTCGAAACCGATCTGCTCGGCCCGCTTGGTCATCCAGTCCTGGGGCTGGCCCTTCATGGCAATGCCGGAGAGATCGCCCTTGATGTCGGCGCAGAAGACGGGAACGCCGGCTCTCGCGAAGCCTTCGGCCAGCACCTGCAGCGTCACCGTCTTCCCGGTGCCGGTGGCGCCGGTCACCAGTCCGTGGCGGTTGCCGTATTTGAGTTCCAGATATTCGGGGGTGTTGATACTGTCATCAGGGTTGCGGCTGGTACCGATGTAGATCTTGCCATCCTCGAGCATGCGAAAGGTCTCCCTGCCGGCGACGGACGCCGATTGCGTCAAAATGCGGAGAGCATAATCCGCATGTTCATTGTAATATGGTTTGACTGTTATAAGCAGGGACCGCAATGCCGACAACTGTCTGCATTAAAAGGAAAACTGGATAAGCGATGATCGTGTCGCGGATGCCTTGAGTTGCCACTCGAAGTCGATTAACGTTGACGTTAACGTCAATAAAACCAGGAGGATGACGATGAATGAAATCGTGGATCAGATAGCCGCACGGGTCGGCATTCCGGCCGAAGTGGCCGAAAAGGCGCTCGGCATGATGCTTGGGTTTCTCCAGCGCGAAGCGGCCGACGGCCCGGTCGCCAAGATGATCGAAGCCATTCCGGGCGCCTCCGATCTGGTCGCCCAGTATAACGGCGCCGGCGAAACCGGCGGCGGCGGCCTTCTCGGCAGCATCATGGGCGCGCTTGGCGGCGGCGGCATCATGGCGCTCGGCCAGCAGCTGATGTCCGAAGGCCTCGGCATGGGCGAGATCACCTCGCTCGCCAAGGAAACCCTTTCAATTGCCGAACAGCACGCCGGCAAGGAAACCGTCGACGAGGTCGTCGCCTCGGTACCGGGGCTCAGCCAGTTCGTTTGATGGGTTGATTGATGATGCAGCGGGCGGATTTTCCGCCCGTTTTGCTGTGGGGTGGATGGTGAGGTGGGCGTTGTGCCGTGCAGCCCCCTCATCCGCCTGCCGGCACCTTCTCCCCGTTGGGGCGAAGGGAAGAGGGAGCGAGCGGCCGGCTCCGAGTCTCTTCTCCCCCACGGGGAGAAGGTGCCGGCAGGCGGATGAGGGGGCCGCGCACGCCAAGGGTTGCGACCACCCAAACCCAACAAACCCTACTGCGTCACCTCAATCAACTGCATCCACACGGCCGCCTGATCCCGCGCCGTCTGCCGATCGGCCTCATCCAGCACGTTGCCACCACAGAACGTCTCCACCGCGGCCCGGTCACTCTCCGCCGTCGCCGCATGCTTCGCGCCAACCATCACATGCCGCCAAGCGCAGCCCAAAACCTTGTCTTCGACGATGGCCGTATCGCACCCCGTGCTGAAGCACAGCGCGACCGCCCTCTGGCTCTCATAACCCCCACCAACCGCACGCGCATAAGTCACCGCCCACCCCGCACGCGTATCCCGGCATCCGGCCGGACTAGCGCTCAAATCACACGATGTCGTGGCGACGTAATCCTTCGCCGGCGGGAAGTCGGGGAATTCGGCGAGGTTGACGCATCCGCAAGCCAGAAGTGCTGCCGCAAACCACTGCAATATCGCCTCCCGCCGTTGCGCGACCACACTGCTTGCTGGGAGACATCGGACGATAGCTCACGACAGGCCAAATCAGTGATGAATGCCAAATCAGTCGTGATTGTATGTGTTATCGCCGCTCGCCGAAAGTGGGTTTCGGCCCGGAAAATCGATCCTGGCGCGGTCCTGGTTCAGGCGGCCGAATGGGGTGTCAGTGCTTGCTTTTTGTCTCGCGGGCAAGCTTCAGGATGACGTCATCAGCCGCGTCGGCGAGGGCCATGGCGATTTCGGCGGCTTTCCACCCTCTCTTCTCTCCGTCACGGATAAGTTCGAAGAGCATGGGCTCGAATTCGGACCGGCAGGTCTCCATTCGTTGGTCTGAATTGGATCGATTCTTGGAAGACTGAATATCCGTCATCATCAATACCCCAGATTAGAGGGTAGATTTAGCAAGGCCGCTGAAGAGCGCAAGTAAATATGTTAATCGGTCATTAACAATTCGATTTTTTTGCCTGACATAAGCAAAAAAACAACTAGGAACCCAAGAAGGGCCCGTCGGGGTGAGACGGGCCCCCGCCTTCTTTGTCGCACTGGAAAAGCAACTCTGTCAGCAGTAAAAGCTTGGATCCCAGGAAGTAACCGGTCAACTTCTACCTTTTTTGTACTTGGTACCGCCTTTCAGCGGCGAAGCGAGCCGTTTCCCGTAAATATTATGGGTTTATTTCGGAAGGTCGGCGCGTGAGCATGGTTGTTCCGGATATACTAACATAAGAGTGTATTTTTATTCATGTGCGCTTTTTGGGTTGTGTAGAATAACGCCCAGCTCGTGCCATTGCCGGCCATCTTTTCGGATCAGCTCGTCGGCGCAGGTCGGCCCCATGCTTCCCGGCAGGTAGGGCTCCGGCTGGTCGTGGTTTGTGCCCCAGAGATCGAGGAAGGGCTGCACGGCGGCCCAGCCCGCCTCGATGCCGTCGGCGCGCTGAAACAGCGTCTGGTCGCCGATGAAGAGATCGTAGAGCAGGGACTCGTAGCCGGTCATCTTGCCGATATCGAACTTGTCGGCATAGCGGAAGTCGAGCGAGACAGGCACAGTATCGACCGAAAGCCCCGGCGATTTGATGGAGAGCTCGACGCTCAAGCCCTCATCCGGCTGCACCTGGATGACCAGCCGGTTCGGCGGCAGGCTGCGCTTGATGTCGGTCTCGCGAAACTGCGCGAAGGGCACCTGACGGAAAGTAACGACGATCTCTGTATCGCGCGCCTTCATCGCCTTGCCGGTCCGGAGATAGAACGGCACACCCGCCCAGCGCCATGTATCGACATAGAGCTTCAGCGCCACGAATGTCTCGGTCCTGGTGTCGGGCGAGACGTCCTTGGTCTCGCGGAAGGCGGTGACCGGGTTGCCGTTAAGCGGCCCGCTCGTATAGACGCCGCGCACGCCATGCTCGGCCGCTTCCTCGGGCGTATAGATCCTGAGCGCGCTCAAGGCCTTGCTCTTTTCGCTGCGGATCACCTCGGCCCCGAACCCGTTCGGCGCCTCCATGGCGATCATGGCCAGCAGCTGGAACAGATGGTTCGGCACCATGTCGCGCAGCGCGCCCGTCGCGTCGTAGAACTTGCCGCGGCTGCCGACATCGACCGTCTCGGCCGCTGTGATCTGCACATGGTCGATATAGTTGTTGTTCCACAGCGCCTCGATCATCATGTTGGCGAAGCGGGTGGTCAGGATGTTCTGCACCGTCTCCTTTCCGAGGAAGTGATCGAGCCGGTAAACCTGGCTTTCCGAGACCTTGGAGAGGATGCGCGCATTGAGCGCCTTGGCCGAGGCAAGATCGGTTCCGAACGGCTTCTCGATGGCGATCCGCCGAAACGCGCTGTTGGTCTCCTGGGTCAGCCCGTGTTCGGAAAGCTTCTCCACGATCGTCCCGAAGAATTGCGGCGGCACGGCAAGATAGAAGGCGGCATTGCCGCTTTGTGCCTTCTCGAGCCGCGCCTTGATGTCGAGATAGATCTCGTCCCTGGTGAAATCGCCAGACGTATAGGCGATCCGCTTGCTGAGGCTCTTCCAACCATCACTTTCGGCATGCGCCCCGCCGTCATCGAGCGTCTTCAGGAAATCATCAAGCCGCGCCACCAGCATCGCATCGTCACCCGGCTCGATGCCGACGCCGAGAATGCGGAGATCCTCGCCGGTGAGCCCGCTCTGCGTGAGATTGATGATCGCGGGAACAAGCAGCCGCCGGGTGAGGTCTCCGGTGGCTCCGAAGATGACAAGCGTGACCGGCGGGCTGGGAGCTGCGTCCATGATGATCTCCTTGATATGGGAGTGGGAAGATAGAGCGGGTGGATGGGGTGCCAAGCGGGGGCTACGCTGGCGGATCGACAGGCGGCCATTGTCGCGCCGTGTGGAGAAGTGTGAGTATCCAGATTGTGCCGTCGTCGATTTCATAGACGAGGCGATAGTGCGGATGCGGAATGACTTCGCGGGTACCGGCCACCGTTCCTGGACGCCCAAGATAGGGAACGTTTGAAAGCCTGCGTGCCGCCTCGCTGAAAAGATTATCCATGYGGAGCGCGGCGGATGGGTTATCGGCGGCAATGAATTGGACAATGGATAGACGATCGAGCTCGGCTTGCGGGCTCCAGGCAACCTTCACAGGCCACCATTCTCGATTTGTTTGCGGAGCGCTGCGAATGTTGCCTCAACGGCTTCGTTCGAGCGTCCTTTTCCTGCGGCGATCGATTGCCGGGCAACGGCCACCTTGGATTCCAGAAAACTGGCGTACTCCGGCGAGACATGCTGTTGTTCTACATAGTCGCGAACCAGATCAGAGACGATTTCGCCCGCAGCCCGGTTCTCTGCCTTGGCGGCAGCGAGAAATTCGGCGTGCAGCTCAGGATCGAGCGTGATTTCGACGACAGCATTCTTGGCCACGGCCAACCTCCATCTCTGCACCAAAGATATAGCTGAGACGGCGCCCCCACAAGATGAAAGACGCCATCTTCCAACGTCTACCCCTTCACCGCCACCATGAATATCCGCGGAAACCTCAGCAACACCCGCCCGTCGGACATCTCGGGATAAGCCTTCTCCACCCGCCCGAGATAATCCGCCAGAAACGCCTCGCGATGCAGATCGCCGGCATGGTCCAGATAAGGCCTCAGCCCAGTGCCCTTGACCCACTCGACGATCGCTGCCGCATCCGCCATCGGGTGGTTGTAGGCGGTGTGCCAGATGTCGACGCGTTTGGCCTTGCCGATCAGGCGGGAGTAATAGGTGGACGGTGGTGGCAGCGGATTGCGGCGGACGCTTTTGGCCTCGAAGGCGGCCTTCCAGGGGCCGGCATGGGCGGTCTCTTCCATCAAGAGATGCGTCGGCTCGGTCAGGTTGTCGGGCATCTGCACGGCAAGCGCGCCACCCGGCTTCAGGCCATCCATCAGCCGGTCGAAGATATCGAGATGATTGGGCAGCCACTGGAAGACGGCGTTGGCGAAGAGGAGATCGACCGGCTCCTTCGGCTGCCATGTCGCAAGATCGGCCTCTAGGAAATCGGTGCCGGGCAGCCGCTTGCGGGCGGCCTCCAGCATGTTGAGATCGCTGTCGAGCCCGCTAACGCCGGAAGCGCCGTAGCGGTCGATGATCAGCTCCGTCGAGTTGCCCGGGCCGCAGCCGAGATCGACGGCGCGCTCGATGCGCTCCATCGGCACCTGCGCCAAGAGATCACGCGCCGGGCGCGTCCGTTCGTCCTCGAATTTCACATACTGGCTTGCCGACCATGCCATGTCGTCTTTCTCCCTCTTTTAGTCTGCGTCTTCGATACGCTTGATCCTGATCTTGTCGATGTTGCGGCCATCGAGCGATACCACTTCGAATGTCAGTTCCTCGAAGCGGATCGTCTCGCCCTGATGCGGCAGGTGTCCCAGCCGCCACAGGATGAAGCCCGCCAGCGTCGAGAACCGGTCGCCTTCGTCCACAAGGTCGACATCGACAAGCTTCGAAGCGTGGCGGATGTCGATCCAGCCGTCGACCGTCAGCGAGCCGTCCTCGCCGCGCTCGATCGAAAGCTTCTCCTCGTCCTCGTCGGGAAACTCGCCGGCGATTGCCTCGAGCAGGTCGGTGGGCGTCACCATGCCTTCGAGATCACCGTACTCGTCGAGCACGATGGCGACCGCTTCGCTGGAATGGCGCAGCTGTTCCATCAGCTTCAGCGCGCTGATGCTCTCATGCACCACGAAGGGCTCGCGGATCGAGCGCTCGACATTGATCGATCCATCGACGATCAGGTCGCGCAGCAGATCGCGGGCACTGGCGACGCCGATGAAATTGTCGAGGCTCCCGCGGGCAACCGGAAAGCGCGAATGGCCGAGATCGACGATGCGGCGCTGCAGTTCCGCCTCAGGCGCGTCGAGATCCAGCCAGTCGATATCGATGCGCGGCGTCATGATCGATTTGGCCGAGCGGTCGGCCAGCGTCAGCACGCCCTGGATCATGTCCTTCTCCTCGTTGGAGAACACGTCCTCTTCGGCCGCCTGTTCTGCGATATGTTCCGCCGTCGGCCCGAGCGTCACCTGCGGCCGCCTGCCGCCGAGCAGGCCGAGCACGGCGTCGGCGGTGCGTTCGCGGATGTTGGTGGGCGTGATCAGCCGCTCGCGATTGTGCCGCGCCAGCTGGTTCAGCGATTCGATGATGACCGAGAAGCCGATCGCCGCGTAGAGATAGCCCTTGGGCAGGTGCACCCCGAAGCCCTCGATGATCAGCGAGAAACCGATCATCATCAGGAAGCCCAGGCAGAGGATGACGACCGTCGGATGCTTGTTGACGAAGCTCGTCAGCGGCTTCGAGAGCAGCAGCATGACGCCGATGGCAATCACGACGGCGATCATCATCACAGGCAGGTGCTGCACCATGCCGACGGCGGTGATCACGCTAT
Organism: Rhizobium sp. 01N48; assembly: GCF_056399145.1. Classification (NCBI taxonomy): domain Bacteria; kingdom Pseudomonadati; phylum Pseudomonadota; class Alphaproteobacteria; order Hyphomicrobiales; family Rhizobiaceae; genus Rhizobium; species Rhizobium sp. 01N48. The sequence continues at coordinate 55,327 of NZ_JBFTQT010000009.1, read as the reverse complement.
CGAGCGAGAAGATCGCGTCGAGCACGACGATCTGCACGATGACCTGCCAGAAGACGGCATGCACCACCTTCTTCTCCGATGTCTCGACATGGCCTTCCAGCCGTTCGTGCAGCTCCATCGTGCCCTTGAAGAGCAGGAAGACGCCGCCGATCAACAGAATGATGTCGCGGCCGGAGAAGCTGAACTCCATGACCGAGAAGATCGGCGTCGTCAGCGTCACGATCCAGGCGATCGAGGCGAGCAAGCCGAGACGGATGAACAGTGCGAGCCCCAAGCCGACGAGGCGCGCGCGGTCACGCTGATGCGGCGGCAACTTGTCGGCGAGAATGGCGATAAACACGAGATTGTCGATGCCGAGAACGATCTCGAGCACGATCAGGGTTGCGAGACCCACCCAGGCGGAGGGGTCGGACATCCAGTCGAAGAACATCAATGGTGTAACGCGGCCACGTTGACGGGACCGCTCCTTTTGCGATGAAAATATGAAAGGCGGATGACGGCGGCCGCAAGCAGCCGGCGATCGAACTCCGCGATGGATAAGAAAAGAGCCGCTCTGAAAGCGGCTATATCAGGCCAGCCACCGATGCGGCGAACAGTGCGCCATCTACAGCCATCCCCATCGCCATCAGCGGACATGTCGCTGGAAGACGGGGTGGAGCTGGTACTGGAAGGGTCACTGTCAGGCATGCTTCAATTTTGAAGGGTAAAGTGACCAAGCGCAAGAGGGCAGCGTCTGAAATTGTTGCCCAAGATTGTCGAGATGCACGTCCGATCACAGTGTCTGTGCTCGTCTTCAGCGGGCCTTTAGAGCGCTTCCACCGCATTCTTAGGGATTTGCGAAAGGGAAACTTCATCTATCGGTAGTTACAAAATCCGTAAGATATCGTGCGAGGATTGCAATGGTCAGACGTTATCAGCCCTCCCTAAAGAAAGCCTCCGCGATCGTGTCGCTGGCCGGCGTTGCCCTGGCAGGCCTTGCCGATGCCTCGGCCCAAACGCCGCCACCGCCGCCATCAGTGCCGCCCAGCGTGCTTGTCGAAAGCATTCGCGACTATCGCGAGGCCTATCTCGCACAGGTCTTCTCCGTGTTTCGTATCTATAGCGGCCCGGACCAGATTCTGACGGCAGAGGATATCGAACGGGCGCGCAACATTGCGGCGGCGGCCGCGCGCGCAAACGTCATGCAGGAGTTTTTTGCCGCCGACCTCAACGACGACGGCCGCGTCACGCATGAGGAATTGGCGGCGGTCAATCGGAAACGGCCGGGAGTGTCACCGTTCGAGGTCGTGGGCGCCCATGATGACGGTGTGATCACCCTCGAGGAGGCGAACGCGGCCGCAAGGGCCGGCCCTGCCCAGGCACGGGACTACGGCGTCGGCGCGATGCTGATCCGCCTGCTTGATCTTGACCCAAACAAGGATGGGAAGCTGACGGCCGACGAGCTGGAAGCGCAGGCCCGCGCCGCCTTTGCTCTCTACGATAAAGATGGCGACGGCACGCTGTCGGCAACCGAAATGCGGGCGCTGACGACCGCCAGGACCGCCGGCATGCGCGAGCGCGCGGCCGAAGAGCAGATGGCGTCATGCAAACTTCCGGCTGCCGGCGCTGCCGATACCATTTTCCATGTTCGAAGCTACGAGGCCGGCGCCCTTTCCGATGTCACGGTTGCCGGGCAGGACGGCGTGACCGAAACCAGCGAGCTCAACATCGAAGCGGGCGATACGCCGCTTTACATCGTCGCATCCTCCTACACCGCTATGATCTGGCGTGTGACAGGCCATGTCGAGCGCGTCAGCCGCATCGTCGTCTCTTCGCCCGCCGGCGCCGGTGCCGTCGGCCTGCCGAAAGAGAAAGTGACGGCCATCAGCTCGCCGGGCTGCCTGCGCTATCAGTCGGCAGCCGTCGCGTCGGGAAGCCAGCAGTTGGCTGCGCTGGGAAAGGCGCTCGGCAAGCCGGTGGACGCGATCATCGATGCCTATACGCTGCCGAAGGCGATGATTCCGTCGGATGGCGTCGCGCCGCGCGATCTGAAGCCCGGGCGAAAAGCCGCGTTGCGCTCGACCGTCGCGTTTTCGGCGGGAGGCTTGAAGAATGTCGATGCCGCCACCTATCGCTCCTTCATGCGCTTCAATCCCTCCGGCCTGATCAGGATCGATCCCGCCGATGTGGTCTCCAACGGCAAGGCGCAGCGCTATGACGTTCTGCCGCAGGAGGCGGGATTGCTGCAATTGCTGATGAGCGGATCGCTGCAGACGCCGCGGCCAGGGCTCTATACGATCGACAAGCCGATCGCCCGCTTCCCCGCAGGGCTCGCTGGTGCGCATCAGGTCCGGTTCGTTCTTGCTGAAGGGGTTCCGCGTCCGGCCGGCAATCCCGGACATTCGACGCTTGTCCGGGCCGATGGCTCGGTGTTCACGCCCGAGGAGCTGCGGCTTCCGGAGTTCATAAGAGAGTGACGGCCCGGGCTTGACCCGCGCCGTCTTGGCCTGATCAGGCCGCCAGGATGCGCGTGCTGTCGCTGTTGGCGACGACGGTCAACAGGTCGCGGGTGCGCGATTCGGCGGCTTCGAAGAAGTCTGCCATGTCGCTGTCGATCGTTGCCGAAAACCGTGCGGTTTCAGGGCCACGGTTGGAGTAGCCATGCGCCTGATCGGCCTCGATGCGGACGATATCGCCGGCGGTGGCTTCGAATTCTTCCAGTCCCTGGTCCGTCATCCGACGGATGATCAGACAGCCTTCGATGATGCGCAGGATCTCGGGGCTTTCGTGGCGATGAAGCGGCGTACGGCCGCCCGCGGGCACCGTGACGTCGAAGATGTTCAGCCAGGTTCCTTCAAGCCGCGTGTGCCGCTCGAGCTGGCCTTCCGGCGCAAAGCCGGCCTGTGCGCCCTCGGGCGCATGGGTGTTCACAAATGAGTTGGACATGATGTCTCGCTTTTCTTTTTCTTAGCGGCGAGCGCGATAGACCTTTAGCCGGAGAATGGCAACCCGCTAAAATGCAAGGCTCCGATGCACAGATCGGAACCCACGAAATCAGCGGGTTTTCAGGCGATTGATCACCGCATCGTGTTTGGCCGTTATTGGTTCGCCAGGATGCGTTTCGCGATTTCGTCGAGCGCCACCGCATTTTCCTTGATGATCGACGCGGCGATTGCCTTCAGCGCCTTGATGTTTTCCGGCGATGCGTCGTCCAGCGCATCATTCTCCTTGGCGCTCAGCTGCCGGTCGAGACGGAAATAGCTGAGTGAGGCGGCGTTCTCCTTCGTCACGACGGTCGAGTAGTTGATCTTGGTGCCGGGCGGATTGAGCAGCGCATTCGCCTGATAGGAGGCGGTGCTGGCCTGACCCTGCATCAGGATCGAGATCAGCGGCGTGTCATGAGACGGCTGCATCCAGCCGAGAATGCCCCAGCCCTTGGCCTCTTGATAGGCGAAGGGTCGATTCTGCTGGCCGGTGCCGAGCGACAGGAAGACGAACTCGTCATTGCCCCAGTTCTGCTTGCGCGCCTCCACATAGGCCGCAAGGATAGGATCGTTGGCGAAGACGCCGCCGTCGATCAAGGGCACGAAGCGCTTGTCCTTGTTCTTCTCGCCAATTCTTTCGATCAGCGCCGGCGGAAAATAGGTGGGCGCCGCCGATGTCGCCCGCGCCGCTTCCCAGTAGCGGAAATTGCTGTTCTCCTTGTCGGTGTTTGCCATGAACAGTGCTTGCCGCTGCTTTATGTCGTAGGCTGTGATCAGCACCTTGGAGAGCCCGTTGTCGAGCGTCGCCATGCCGAGCTTCTTCTGCAGTCGGTCTTCAAGCGCGTCGGGCTTGTAGCGCGGATCATTGATGCCGAAGGGGTTGATGAGCCCGAGCACCGGGTTCTGCTTGAATATCTCGTCGCCCTCATCGGCATAGAGCTCCAGCAGATCTGCCGGCGTGCATGCGGCCTTGTGCGACCCATCCGGATGCGGGCAGGTCAGCCCCGCCGCGATGATGCCGCCGGTGGATGTGCCGGCGATCATGTCGAACGCCTTATAAAGCGGCAGCCCATTCAGCCGCGCGGCGAGATCCACCAGGATGGCCGCCGGGATGATCCCGCGAATGCCGCCACCATCGATCGAAAGAATAAAACGCTTTGCCATGCTCCCCTCCATGCCGGTTCATCCGGTTGAGGGAAGTATGTGGCTTAAACTAAAGACTGCAACAAACTGAAACGCTCGCGCTGATTGAGGGCGGTTGTACGCATGTACCTCACCGCACCCATGAGTTTCGCTGATACACCCATCGCCGCCGCTCAAGGCACGCGCATGAATATTGCAGCCGACAGTGGTCGCGCATGCCGTTTCTTGCTTAGCCTCCGCCGCGACATATTTCTCCTTGACCCCGTCCGCGCGCGGGGTTTTGTCTCCCTGCAATTGATTGAAGGAGAAACGCATGGCCGTCGATACATCGCCCCGTTCCAACACCTGGACCTATGTCGAGGGAGAGTGGCTGACCGGCAACCCGCCGCTGATCGGGCCGACTTCGCATGCCATGTGGCTGGCCTCCACCGTCTTCGACGGCGCCCGCTGGTTCGATGGCATCGCGCCGGATCTCGACCTGCATTGCCAGCGCATCAACCGCTCCGCCGTCAACATGGGCCTGAAGCCGGTGAAGACCGCCGAAGAGATCGAGGCGCTCGCCTGGGAAGGCATCAAGAAGTTCGACGGCAAGACGCCGATCTATATCAAGCCGATGTACTGGGGCGAGCATGGCTCTGCCGGCAGCGTCGTCACCGTCGATGGCGACAGCACGCGCTTCGCGCTCTGCCTTTTCGAAGCCCCGCTCGGCAATAACAAGCCGAACTCGCTCACCGTCTCGCCCTTCCGCCGTCCGTCGCCTGAAACCGCGATGACCGACGCCAAGGCCGGCTCGCTCTATCCGAACAGCGGCCGCGCGATCGCGGAAGCGAGAAGCCGCGGCTTCGACAATGCACTGATGCGCGACATGAACGGCAATGTCGCAGAGACCGCGTCCTCCAACGTGTTCCTCGTCAAGGACGGCGTCGTCAAGACCCCTGTCGCCAACCGCACCTTCCTCGCCGGCATCACCCGCGCGCGCGTCATCGGCCTTTTGCGCCAGGCCGGCTTCGAGGTTCGCGAGGAGACGCTTTCGGTCGACGACTTCATGGCGGCCGACGAGATCTTCACCTCCGGCAACTACTCCAAGGTCGTCGGCGTCAACCGCCTCGACGGCCGCGAACTGCAGGAAGGCCCGGTCACCCGCAAGGCGCTCGAAATCTACATGAACTGGGCATTTGGTCGCAGCGCAAGCGACAGCTGATTGGGTGTAGAGGTGGCCGCGAGTGTGGCCCCCCTCATCCCCGGCGCAACTTGTTGTGCCTGACCTGCCGGCACCTTCTCCCCGTCGGGGAGAAGGGGAGATGCCGCAACGTCGCCAATCCTCCTCTCCCCTCGGGGAGAGGGTGGCCGAGCGTAGCGGAGGCCGGGTGAGGGGGCCACACGCACTACGTTGAAAGTCGTCATCACTCCCACTCCAGCCTGGTCCCCCGCATCATGATCGTGCGCCCCCGCCCAACCCTCTTTCGCCTCTTCTTCATCCTCCGCGGCTCGATCATCAAGCGTGTCCTGCCGCAGATCATCCTCACCGCCGTGCTCTCCTCGCTGGTGGTGCTCTGTCACACCCTGTGGCCGGGCGTCCTGCCGGTCTTCAACGGCGCCCCCTTCGCGCTGCTCGGTATCGCGCTGTCGATCTTCCTTGGTTTCCGCAACAACGCCTGCTACGACCGCTGGTGGGAAGCGCGCCGGCAATGGGGCGTCATCGTCTTCTCCGCCCGCCATTTCGCCCGCCAGACCCTGATTCTCGAAACGATGTCTGGCGAAGCCGGCAAAGACGCCCGCAAACGCGTGCTGACACTCGTCATCGCCTTCGTTCAGTCGCTCGTCCCGCACCTGCGCACCGGCATCTCCCGCCACAAGGTCGAACGCCTGCTGCCTGACGATATCAACGCCCACTACGTCGCCAGCCGCAACCCGCCCGAAGCGCTGTCGCTGGAAATCGCCCGCGAACTCGCCGATCTCCGCGCCAAGGGCATGCTGACCGACATCAGCTACCAGATGCTCGACCGCACGCTGGCCGACCTCACGCTCGCCCAGGCCTCCTGCGAGCGCATCCGCTGGACGCCGGTCCCCTTCGGCTACACGCTGCTCCTGCACCGCACGGCCCATCTCTTCTGCCTGATGCTGCCCTTCGGCTTCGACGACGTGCTCGGCTGGTTCATGCCCTTCGGCACCGCACTCGTCGCCTACACCTTCTTCGGCCTCGACGCGCTCGGCGACGAACTGGAGGAGCCCTTCGGCAAGCAACCCAACGCACTCCCCATCGAGGCGATCGCCGACACGGTCGAGATTAATGTGCGCGAGGCGATGGGCGAGAAGGACCTGCCGCCGCTGCCGGTGGCGGTGGATTATTTGTTGATGTAGGGGTGCGGCTTAAGCCGCATCCCCCCCTCGGCCGCACCATCCAAGAATACGCCGCCCCGGCAATGAGCAGCACGCAGGTGCCCAGAAACACCGCCCGCATGCCGATATGCCCGCCGACGAAGCCGCCAAGCAGCGGCCCCGCGACCTGGCCGACATATTGCGAGGAGACCGACCATCCGAGAATGCTGCCGGCCGCGCTGTCGGGGACGCTGTGGCGGATGACGGCGGAGATGCAGGGGAGCAGGCCGCCGAGTGCCACGCCCATCAGGAAACGCAGCACGATCAGCTGCCATGATGAGGTGACGAAAGCCTGCGGGATCAGCAGCAGGCCGGCAATGCCGAGCGCGCCGGCGATGACAGGCCAGTGGCCGATCCTGTCCGCGAGCTTGCCCAGCCGCGAGGCCGAGAGGATGCTGCCGAGTGCCGCCGCCGACATGACGATGCCGGCGATGATGGTGACCCGCGCTGCGTCGTCCACCAGCTGCGCGACATAGACGGTGATGATCGGCTCGATCGACATGTTGGCGAGCATCAACAGCATGCCGGTGAAGAGCATGGCGATGACAGGCCGCTTGTCCGGGATCGAGGCCCAGCCGCCGCTCTGCTTGGCGGCCTTCTTGCGGGCGGGGGATTTCTCCTCCTTGATCAGGAAGAGGGTGGCGAGAAACGCGAGAAAGATCATCGCGCCGGCGGCGAGAAACGTGCCGCGAATGCCGATCAGGGGCGGCAGCACGCCGCCGATCAGCGGCCCGACCAGATTGCCCGCCATGATGCCCGATGCCAGCGTTCCCAGCGCCCAGGCGGAACGGTCCTTCGGCGTCTGCGTCGCCACCAGCACCATCGAGCCGGACGAGTAACCGCCCGCCAGCCCGACGAAGAGCCGCAGCGCCACCAGCTGCCAGACGTTTCCGGCCATGCCCATCAGCGAGATCGCAACGGTCATGCCGAGGCTCGCGCGCACCAGCATCAGCTTGCGCCCATAGATATCGCCGAGCCGTCCCCAGAGCGGCGCCACGAATGCGGCGGCGAAGAAGGTGGCGCCATAGGCGATCCCCGACCACTGCACGATCGCGGCATGGTCGCTGACGCCGAGCTCCTCGACATAGAGCGGCAGGAAGGGAAGAAGCAGCGTCATCGCCACGATGGTCGTGAACGAGCCGACAAGCGAAACCGCCAGATTGCGTTTCCAATGGATCGAGCCTGGTTCGGCTGCGGCTGCATCCGCGGTCTTGTCACTCATGTCAGTGCCTTCTTCATCATCGATCGTCCATGCCGGAGACAAAGGTGGCGCTGATGTCGATCACAGGCCGATCAGACCGGGCGAGGGCCGGGCGGGCAGATAAGGAAAGACAGGAGAGCCTTCCGTTTCCGGTGGCACGCCATTGGTATAGCCCCGCTGCCGACAGGCCATCAAGGACGGATCATGGGCCAATCGGTTCGCTCGACGTCGGATTCCTGCTGATAGGGCTGGCCTTTTGCTTGGGCGACCGCAGTTTCCGAACGAGGAGGATAACCGACATGACGGATCAAACCGACACCAGGCGCGAGAAAACAGTCCGCGCCCTCTACGCCGCCTATATCGATGGCAGCAGGGATATCGTCGCTGCCATGCTGGCCGAGGATTTCACCTTCTCCAGCCCGCGCGACGATCATATCGACCGCGACGCCTATTTCGCGCGCTGCTGGCCGGTGCCGCCGCCCTTCCGCACTATGGAGATCGAGCATCTCGGCCTGTCAGGCGACGAGGCCGTGGTGCGCTACCGCGCCGTCAAAAACGATGGCGGAGCGTTCCGCAATATGGAAACGCTCCGCTTCAGGGGCGACAGGCTTGCCGCCGTCGAGGTCTATTTCGGCCGCGATGCCTGAGGCCTTACGCGACCACCCGCCGCGCCTGTCCGCGCGAGACGAGGAAAGCCTGCGCCAGGCTGCCCGCCGCAAACAGCACCACCCATACCAGCAGGGCCGTCTGCACCGGCGGCGAATCCGGGCCGTTGCCGATCGGGTGCGAGGGCGGCAGGCGCGAGAGGGTCTCGTTGATCCCGGGCACCCAGAGCAGGAAATAGGTGAAGGAGAAGCCGAGGTTCCTGAGATAGGGGATCAGCCGCCCGAGGAAGCCGAGCTTCGGCAGCACGAGACAGATGGCGGAGACGACAAGCACGATGATCGCAAGCGCATGGCCGGGATTGAAGCCGCCGGTGGACGACAGGCCGAAGGCGCTGATGGCGGAAAGCGCAAGCGTTGCGAGGTAGACCTTGCCGACCGTCGTTTCCGGGCGAATGGCCCGATATTTGGCGAAGCTGTAGAGCCCAGCGACGGCGGGGACGATGCTGATGGCGGTGTGGATCTCACCGAGAAGCGAAAGCGGATTGGCCATGTCTGTTTCCTTTTGTGAACCGACTAGTCGGTCGGTCTGTAGGGCAAATGAGGGGCAAAGAAATGCGCATGCACGTCATGTCTGAGATAGTAGCGATTTAGCCGGTCAGCCTCTGCAGCGCCGGCTCTGTAATGCTTGCATAAAGTTCCGCGTCGCCACCGGCGACCCGCGCCGCCAGCATCGCGCCATGCACCGTGGCGACGAGAATGCGGGCGCTGCGCCCAGCATTCTCGGCACTCGTCAGCTCGCCTTTCTTCAGCCCCTCGTCGATGAAGCCGGTGAGCCTTGCGATCAGCTCGTCGAAATGCGCCTTTACCTGCTCGGCGACCTCCGGCGGCAGGCTCGGCAGTTCGGCGGCGAGAAGGGCGGCTATGCAGAAGGGTGCGTTGTTGTCGCGGATGCATTGTTCCCAGAAACCGACATAGCCGGCAAGCCGCCTGTCTGCGCGCGGTTCATGTGCGGCCATCGCCCCCATGCCATCCTCGGTCGCCTGCCTGTAGCGGGCGATCACCGCGACCGCGAGATCGGCCTTGCCGGGAAAATGATGATGGATCGTCGCCTTGCCGACGCCGACCACCGCGGAGATGTCGGCGTAGCTGAAGGCGTTGTAGCCGCGGCTGACGATCAGCGCCTGCGCGGTGTCGAGAATGCGTGTGTATGTATCCGATGCCATGAGCGGATATCTACCGACTAGTTGGTCGGTCGTCAACGGGGCGCACGGAAACGTGACTGCGGGCTGAAGCTGGCATTGCCTTTTTAGGCGAGGGGCAGGGCACGCCGCCGGCGTGGACACGGCACCGTCACGGACGCCACCACTGCCCACTTCCACCCGCCAACGTCAATCCTCGTAAAGCTTCGATTTCTTCGCCCAGTCGCGCCAAGGATGCAGCTCGAAATGCGGCATGTCCCAACCGTCGCGGATATCGCCGTTCATGTCCCAGTCGCCGCCCCAGCGCAGCTTCAGCGGCTTGCCATCGGGGCCTTCCAGGCCAAGCTGCTCCGGCAGCGGCAGGATCACTTCGGAGAGGTGGATGAAGGCCTTCTTGTTCTTCCAGTCGTAAGGCGCCGGAAACAGGTCGAAGGCGATCGCGGGTACATAATTGTGGGCGGACTTGCCGAAATGCACCTTCGAGAACCCCCCATTGAAGGCCCGCTCCTGCGCATCGCGCCCGCGCGTCGAATCGAGCACCTTGAAATCCACCTCACGGATCGCCGCCTGGGCGATCGCCTGCAGATGCGGATGGCATTTCGCAAGGGCGGCAAGCGATGCGCTGCTGAAATGAAACATGACATCCTCCCATGCCGCGCCATCTATGGGCCGGCGTCGGAAGGTTAGCGAAAGAGAGGTTGCGCGTACACAAATCTGGTGCAATCTTTGATTGCGCAAAGAGCGACGGTGTGGCTGAAAACAGGGGGGCGACGCTTCACTCGTCCGGCAGGATCCCCATCCGCTCGGTCTCGAGTTCCGTGCCTAGCTCCACCGCCTTGGTCTTCTTGTCGTAGATGCAGAAGTAGCTGACGAAGCCGTTGGCGCCCTTCGGCTTGCCGGTCACCAGCGCCATGCCGAAATTCTCGCTGCCGAAAGGATCGACCACTGCATGCGGCAGCTCCACCTGCGCGCGCGCCGCCATCTCGCATTTTCCCTGCACCTCGGCGGCGAAGTCCTGCCAGGCGTCGCCCGAGGAGGCCAAGGCGATGCCGCTCGCAGTCAGAAAAGCCGCGGTGAAGACGGCCGCAAAGCCGATCGGATGGAGCATAGGGTGCCCGGTAACGCCAAGCCTCATACTGAGCCCTCGCACATTTTTGGCCCTCGCGCCCAAGCTTGGAAGGCCATGCCATAAAGCACTGTCATCATGATTGATTTGCGCCTTGCATGCCAAGCCCTTAGCGCGGTTAAATTTTCTTCCACAGCGGTCTTTTTTGACATTTCGCAGGTTGCCTCACCAAGCTTGCGCTCCTATGTTCCCGCACACCTGCCGATTACGCAAACTATTGCCAAAAGGAGACGACCATGGCTTTTGAATTGCCTGAACTTCCCTACGATTACGAAGCGCTGCAGCCTTTCATGTCGAAGGAAACCCTGGAGTTCCACCACGACAAGCACCACAAGGCTTATGTCGACAACGGCAACAAGCTTGCGGCGGAAGCCGGTCTCGCCGACCTCTCGCTCGAAGAAGTCGTCAAGAAGTCCTTCGGCACCAATGCCGGCCTCTTCAACAACGCTGCCCAGCACTACAACCACGTCCATTTCTGGAAGTGGATGAAGAAGGGCGGCGGCGGCAACAAGCTGCCTTCCAAGCTCGAAGCGGCCATCAATTCCGATCTCGGCGGCTATGACAAGTTCAAGGCCGATTTCGTCGCTGCCGGCACCACCCAGTTCGGCTCCGGCTGGGCCTGGGTTTCCGTCAAGAACGGCAAGCTCGAAATCTCCAAGACCCCGAACGGCGAAAACCCGCTCGTCCACGGCGCCACCCCGATCCTCGGCGTCGACGTCTGGGAACACTCCTACTACATCGACTACCGCAACGCCCGTCCGAAGTACCTCGAAGCATTCGTCGACAGCCTGATCAACTGGGACTACGTCCTGGAACGCTACGAAGCCGCAACCAAGTAAGCCGGTTTTGAGAGAGTGATGAGAGCACCCGGTGGAGACGCCGGGTGTTTTTGTTTTGTGTCACATCCCTGTCACCCACCCCACCTAATCCGGCACCATGACCCAATCGCTCCCCCTGTTCCGCTTCGGCATCGTCGCCGACCCGCAATATGCCGCCCGCGAGCCGCATGCCGGCATGGATCGTTATTACGAAAACAGCCTCGCCAAGCTGAAAGCCGCGATCGAGATGTTCAACGCGGAGGATCTGAGCTTCGTCATCACGCTGGGCGACATCATCGACCGCGACTTCAAAAGCTTCGATATCATCCTGCCGGTCTATGACGCCCTGAAGCACGACAATCTCTTCCTGCTCGGCAACCACGACTTCGCCGTAGCACCCGAGCACCTGGAAAACGTCGCCGCGCGCCTCGGCATGCCGGCGCCCTATTACAGCCTCGCCAATCACGGCTGGCGCTTCATCATGCTCGATGGCAACGAAGTCAGCACCTTCGCCCCGCCGGAGGGCCATCCCTACCGCGAGATCGCAGCTGAAAAGCTCGCCGAACTCAGGGCCGCCGGCGCCATCAACGCCGAAGCCTGGAACGCCATGATCAGCGACCGCCAGTTCGACTGGCTGAAAAATGAGATCGAAGACGCCGCCGAGCGCGGCGAACGCGTCATCGTCATGAACCACTACCCGGTCTACCCGCCCAACCAGCACGATTGCTGGGACCGCGAACGCATGATCGAATTGCTGACAAAAAGCCCCAACGTCATGGCCTATTTCAACGGCCACAACCATGTCGGCAACTACGGCGCGGTCGACGGCTGCCACTTCGTCAATTTCAAGGGCATGGTCGACACCGAGACCGAAAACACCTTCGCCATCATCGACGTCCACGACGATCGCATCGAGATCCGCGGCTTCGGCCGTGAGGAGAGCAGGGTGCTGGCGCTGAGGGGCTAGACCTAAGCGGTCCCAGCAGCCCCTAAGCCGCCGCCGTCTCCATCGGCGACGCTCTCATCTCGCTCACATCCCGCTTCGGCGGCGTGCCGAACATGCGGGTATATTCGCGGCTGAACTGCGAGGCGCTTTCGTAGCCCACCTGGTAGGCGGCGCTTGCGACGTTGGCGCCGTCGGTGACCATCAGCCGGCGCGCTTCGAGCAGGCGCATGTGCTTCTGGTATTGCAGCGGCGTCATCGAGGTCAGCGTCTTGAAATGCTGGTGGAACGAGGATGGGCTCATGCGCGCCACGGCCGCCAGTTCGTCGATCCTCACGGGCTCGGCGAAATTGTCGCGTAGCCGGTAGATCGCATCGCTCATCCGCCGCGCATGGCTGCCGGGAAGCGCCAGCTTGCAGATCTCGCGGCCGTTCGGCCCGGTCAGCAGCCAATAGCAGATCTCCCGCATGATCGAGCGCGCCAGCACCGGGATGGCCTTTGGCGTCTCCATGAGGTTGAGCAGCCGGCGCACGCAGTCCTGCAGCGCTTCGTCGAAATCCTGCACGAAGACGCAGGCGATGCCGTCGCCGGATGGCTTCGGCGGGTTTTCGAGATCGTCCATCACCTCGCGCATCAGGGCCGGATCGAAATCGATGTTGAGGCCGAGATAGGGTTGTTCGGGGCTCGCCTCGACGATCTGGCCGGAGGCGGGGAGTTCGACCGTGACGATCAGCAGCTGGTTCTCGCCATATTCGAGAACCCGGTCGCCGCTCAAGATCCGCTTGGCGCCCTGCAGCACCACGCAGATGGTCGGCCGGTAGATGCGGTGATGCGGTATCACCGGCTGGCTGACGCGCGAGATCGCCAACCCCGGCACGGGCACCGGCATGGCAAACGACCCATCGCCGCCGCCGACCGCATCGATATAGCGCGCCACCATGTCCTTCAGCGCTTCCGCCATGCTGCTCTCCATCAAAACCACTGGGAGTGATCTTAGATCACTGGCTTCAGGCTGCAAGCTGATTGGAGGAATAGGCAAGAAATTCGAGAGTTCCGGCATTCAGCAAAGAGGGCGTGCGGGCGTAGCATCAGGCCATCGAATGAGCCCCAAGGAGCCTGTCATGTCGAGTGAAAACCAAGAAAATTCAAGGAATAAGATCGCCATCATCACCGGCGGTGGTCGTGGCCTCGGCCGCAACACCGTGATCAGCCTCGCCAGGCGCGGCGTCAATGTCATCCTGACCTACAACACGAATAAGGCAGAAGCCGAAGACGCCGTCGCCGAGATCGAGGCAGCAGGCGCCAAGGCCGTCGCCCTCCAGCTCGACACCGGCAATTCAGCCTCCTTCGACGCCTTCGTCGCAAGCGTCCGCCAGGCGCTCGAAGCCTTCGGAGCCAAGGATTTCGACTATCTCGTCAACAATGCAGGCACCAGCTACCACGCCTCCATCGCCGAAACGACCGAGGAAGCCTTCGACGGCCTCGTCAATGTCCACCTGAAGGGCGTCTTCTTCCTGACCCAGAAGCTTCTGCCGCTGATGGCCGATGGCGGCCGCATCATCAACATCTCAAGCGGCCTTGCCCGCTTCAGCGTTCCCGGAAGCTCGGCCTATGCGGCCATGAAGGGCGCGATCGAGGTCTTCACCCGCTACCTCGCCAAGGAACTCGGCGCCCGCGGCATCACCGCCAACACGGTCGCGCCCGGTGCTGTCATGACCGATTTCAGCGGCGGCATCGTTCGCGACAATCCTGTTGTCAACAAGATGGTCTCCGACATGACGGCGCTCGGCCGCCCCGGCGTCGCCGACGATATCGGCCCGATGATCGCCTCGCTGCTGGCTGACGACAATCGCTGGGTCAACGGCCAGCGCATCGAAGTCTCCGGCGGCGCCGCCCTCTGAGGATGAAAAACGGCCGTCCCCGCGATCCCAGTCGCGGGGACGGTATCAGATGGCCGAAACGGCAGCCGGCGTCTGCGTCCACCCCGAGGTCCAGAGCGTCCGCAAACGGTCGCCTTCGCCCTTGAAGAAGCCTTCGGCCTCCACGCAGCGCTCGACCCGGTCGCTGCGGAAGTTGCGGATCGCCTCGCGCAGTTCGCACCAGGCGACGATGTTCGAGCTCTGCGAGTAATAAATGAGCGCGATCGGCCGGATCGTGCGCTGGCTGTCCCGGCCGAACTCGTCGCGATAATCGAGCGTCAGCTTCCGCTCGTCGCGGATGGCGCCGCGCACCAGCGAGAGGTCCAGCCCCTCCGGCGAGGGCGCGATCGTGCCCCAGGCATAGAGCGCCTTTCCCTCCATGGCCTCTCGCAGCGGTGCCGGCACGGCACCTGAAATCTTCTGGTTCACCCGTTTGGCTGCCTGCTTCAGCGCCGCGTCGCCGGTCCGCTCCACCAGCGCCAGCGACAGCACGATCGCCTCCATCTCCTCGATCGAAAACATCAGCGGCGGCAGGTCGAAGCCGGGCCTCAGAATATAGCCGATGCCGCGTCCGCCCTCGATCGGCACGCGCATCGCCTGCAGCGCCGCGATGTCGCGATAGATCGAGCGAACCGTCACCTCGAGCGCCTCGGCCATGACGGCAGCCGTCACCGGCCGCTTTGCCAGCCGCAGCAGCTGGATGATCTCGAAAAGCCGGGACGCCTTGCGCATATCCTCTCCTCCACTAAACGCTCCTGACACTACACTGTCAGTTGGGCCGTCGTACAGATCACCATATCGAATTGAAATTCAACACTATCCGCAAGCTTTGCATCGCGGATCGACGATGGGCAACTGACATGACCTACAGCGAAAACCTCTGGCTCTATTTCACCCTTCTTTTCGGCATCATCATCGTCCCGGGCATGGACATGCTCTTCGTGCTCGCCAATTCGTTGACCTCTGGCCGGCGCGCCGGAATGGCGGCGACGGCGGGCATCATGGCGGGCGGGGCAGTGCATTCGCTCTATGGCGCGATCGGCGTCGGCCTTTTGGCGACGCTTCTGCCCGCGCTCTTCAATCCGTTGCTCTTCATCGGCGCCGCCTACATGGCCTGGATCGGCTACACGCTGATCGCAAGCTCGATCACGGTCTCATCCGTCGAAGGCGGCGCGAGCGGCTCCGGCTGGCGCGCCTTCCGCCAGGGCGCCATCACCTGCCTCATCAATCCGAAGGCCTATCTCTTCATGCTGGCGGTCTATCCGCAGTTCCTGAAGCCCATCTACGGGCCGATGTGGCTGCAGGGCATCGTCATGGGGCTGATGACCATGGCGACCCAGGCGGCGATCTACGGCACCGTGGCCGTCACCGCCTCGCGCAGCCGCACGCTGCTGATCTCCAACCCCAGCGCCACCATCCTCGTCGGCCGCATCGCCGGTGGCCTTTTGGTGGCGATCGCGATCCTTACCGCCTGGCACGGCTGGCGGGCGCCGGCGTGAAAAGCGAGAAAGCCGCAAATTCCTGAATTTATTACGCTCTCACCCACTTGTTACTTTTTAGCTGAGATTAATTTGCCATCATGCCCGCGTAAAACGAAGCGCCGGGCTTCGAAAATCTCGGTATCGAAGAGGAGTGGAGATATGAGAGTAAAAGCAATCGTCGCGGCCGTTCTGGTCGCCGGCATGGGGGTCACGTCGGTGTTGGCGGCCGGAGAGGGCACGCATGACGCACGCGTTGCCATGATGAAGAAGATCGGCGGCGCCACCGGTGCGCTCTCGGGCATCGCCAAGGGCGACAAGCCCTACGACGCCGAAGCCGTGAAGGCGGCGCTGACCACGATCTCGGAAACCGCCAAGGCCTTCCCGGATCAGTTCGGACCAGGCACGGAAAACGCATCCGCCGATTCTGAGGCGAGCCCGAAGATCTGGGAAAACATGGATGACTTCAAGGCCCGCTCGGCAAAGCTCGGCACGGATGCCGACACGCTGCTCGCCCAGCTTCCCGCAGATGCCGCAGGCGTCGGCGCCGGCCTGAAGACGCTTGGCGCCAATTGCGGCGGCTGTCATCAGAACTACCGCGTGAAAAAGGAATAGGTCTCTCCCTTCCGTTCGTCTGGGGTGATCCTCCCTCGGGCGATCCGCATCTACGATCCGCCTGGCCTTGCCCGCCGGGCGGATCGCTTTATGTCCAGTAAGCGTCAAGGACGATGGGAGAGCAGTGCATGTTTCGCAGGTTTATCAGGTTCGTTCTCTGTCTCGTCGGCGTCGCCGTGGTCGGTGGCGCCGTCTTCTACCTGGTAACCGCACCCAACCCGCTGCCGGAGAGCCATTGGGCAAACCTCGGCGCGCCCGATGTCAAGAACGGTGAAATGGTCTTTTGGGCCGGTGGCTGCGTCAGCTGTCACGCGGCGCCGGGGGCTGAAGGCGATGCAAAGCTGACGCTGTCTGGCGGGCTGGCGCTGAAGAGCCCCTTCGGCACCTTCCATGTCCCCAACATCTCGCCTGACGAGCAGGCCGGCATCGGCAACTGGACGCTCGCGCAATTCGGCAATGCCATGAAGCGCGGCGTGGCGCCCAATGGCGCGCATCTCTACCCGTCCTTCCCCTATGCCTCCTACACGCGGATGACCGACAAGGACGTCAATGACCTCTACGCCTACATGAAGACCCTGCCGAAGAGCAGCAACGTCGCGCCGCCGCATGAGCTGCCATTCCCGTTCAACATCCGGCTGGCGCTCGGCGGCTGGAAGTTCCTCTATTTCAACGACAGTCCGCGCGTCGTGCTCGCCAATGCCGACGAGAAGGTCAGGCGCGGCCAGTATCTGGTCGAGGGCCTCGGCCATTGCGGCGAATGTCACACCCCGCGCGATGCGCTGGGTGGCCTGAGGCCCGATCTGTGGCTCGCCGGCGCTCCCAATCCCGAAGGTGAGGGCACCATCCCCAACATCACGCCGGGCTCAAAAGCCATCGGCGAATGGAGCGAGGCCGACATCGCCAATTACCTCGAAACCGGCTTCACGCCCGATTTCGATTCGGCCGGCGGATCGATGACCGAGGTGCAGCAGAACGTCGCTCACCTACCCAAGGCTGATCTTGAGGCGATTGCCGCCTACCTGAAGGCGGTGCCTGGTCATTAAGGGTATAAATACCCCAAAATTGCCGCATTGCAGCATTTATTAGCAATTTCGACTGAATGCCCCGCAGTGGCACATGCCGCTGCCCAATGACGATCCTCAAACGTCTTGCGAAAGGCCAGCTGAAATGCACAGCTCCTCAGTATCTCCCGCCAGTGGCGCGGCCTCGAACGCCTCCGCCAATGATCTCGAAGCGGTCGCGCGCAAGGGCGGCAAGCTCAAGCGCATGGCGGTCCGCATCCCCACCTATATGGCCGATATCCGCGAGAACCCGGCCTGGCTGCCGATGTTCCTCCTCGCCCGCACCATTCCCGGCCGCCGCGCCCACTGGCTGACGGCCAAGAAGAGCAACGGCGCGATCGACAACTTGCCCACGATCTTTGACGGTGTGAACGCCGAAACCGCCGTCGATGCGCTGAACAGAGACGGCATCTTCCCCGACCTGCAGCTGCCGCCCGATATCACGCGGGAGATATCCGCCTTCGGCCACGCCACCCCGTGCTTCGGCAATTTCGACCGCAGAATAGAATTCACCGCATCGGACCACCGCGCCACCGAAGACAGGCTCGGCCGACCGATCCTCTCCGGTCACCATTTCGAGCGGGCGCTGGATTGCCCGGCGGTTCTGACCGTGCAGCGCGATCCGCTCTTGTCGGAGATCGCCCGCCGCTATCTCGGCGCCCAGGCGCAACTGATCACCACCCGCACATGGTGGAGCTTCCCGACCAAGGCCAGCGAAGCCGACCGCAGCCTTGCCTCGCTCGACAAGTATCACTTCGATCTCGACGACTGGCGGATGCTGAAGTTCTTCTTCTATCTCGTGGATGTGGATCAAGGCACCGGCCCGCACGTCTTCGTCCGTGGCAGCCACAACAAGCGCCGCATGAAGCACCAGCTGACACTGCAGGTCGGCCATCCCGCTGACGAGATCATCGATTATTACGGCAAGGACAGCCCGATCACGCTGACAGGCAAGGCCGGCTCCGGCTTCGTCGAAGACCCCTTCGGCTTCCACATGGGAACCGTCGCCACCGAAAAACCGCGCCTGATGATGGAAATCGGCTTCGGCGTCTCCAAACCCTCCCGCCGCCGCTTCCACGGCGAACCGGTGCTGCGCTAGGGAGCGCAGCCACCGATGCGATCAGAGGCGCCATAAAGGGGCGGGTGGCGCCTAAGCCAGCGCCTGCAGATAGCGCATGCCGGTCACCGGGCGCGGGATGAAGTCCATGTGTTCGTAGAAGCGGTGCGCCTGGATATTGCCCGTCGCGGCGCTGACCGAGAGGTAGCCGCAGCCGGCATTGCGGGCGGTATCGCGGGCGCGGTTGACGAGATGCTGGCCGACCCCGTGGCCGCGATGGCCGTCACGCACGAAGAGATGGTGCAGATCCATGCCGCGCGCGCCTTCCTGTGCGCGGTAGAGCGGCACGAGGATGGCGTAGCCGATCAGGCCTTCGTCGGTTTCCGCAACGAGAGCGGTAATCCAGGGCAGGAGGCCGAACAGGTCGCGCTCCAGCTGCTCAGGCGTCGAGCCGGCGGCGTCGCCGTGGTGCTTGGCGAGCAGCGCGATCATGTCGTTGAGTTCGGGCAGGTCGCGCGGCTTGGCGGCGCGGATATTGATCACCGGCGGGCGGATCAATGAGATTTCGCTGTCTTCGATGTCGGTCATGTCTTTGCGTCCCGGTCTGGCGTTTCGTGGTGTTCTGCCGTCAGGACGCTTGAGATACAACAAAGCCGCCTGACGGCGGCTTGTTGACAATAAGATCTGTCCAGCCGCCCTTTACAGGTACAGCCAAAAATACGAGCAGGAGATGTGCGCGTTCTTGATCATGGTGAGATGAATCATCCAGAACGCGCCTTTTGTCAATGGCCTCTTTTGTCAGGGCAGTTGCTCATCGGTAAAAGACCCTCTCTGGCCTGCCGGCCATCTCCCCCACAAGGGGGGAGAAGACTCGTGGCGCGCGTCTGCCTCAATTGGGCTCGGCCGATGTGGCTGGGTTAAGCCCTCCCCCTTGTGGGGAGGGTTGGGGAGGGGTCTTTTGTTCATGCGATTCTCTGCCCGCCCTTACGCCACCGTCTCGCCAATCGCGCAGCGTCTGCCCTCGCAAACCTCTCCCACCACTTCGTCGACAGAGCCGAGTAGGCTTCCCAAACGCCTTCTCTCCTGATAGGGTACCCCCCTATCCTATATCGAGAAGATGATGTCCCACACCCAGCACAACAAGAAAAAGCTCATCGCTCGCATCAACCGGCTGAAGGGCCAGATGGATGCGGTGGAGCGGGCGCTTGAGGCCGAAAAGCCCTGCGGCGAAATCCTGCAGCTGCTTTCCTCCATTCGCGGCGCGCTCAATGGGCTGACCGGCGAGGTGCTGGATGATCATCTGCACGAGCATGTGCTGCACGCTGCCGACGAGAAGGCGCGCAGCGAGGCCGTCGAGGAAATTTCCGAGGTTCTGAGAACCTACATCCGCTGATGCGCCTGAGGGCGCCAGACCACTGACGAGATCACTGACAAGGAGCGTGCGATGAGCGCACAGACAAACAACCTGCAGCACGAGCACGTCTTCCTCGGCGAGGACCATGACCGCAACACCCGCCGCATCTGGCTCGTCATCGCGCTGACCGCATCGATGATGGTGGCCGAGATCGCCGCCGGCACGTGGTACGGCTCGATGGCGCTGGTCGCCGATGGCTGGCACATGTCGACCCATGCGAGCGCCATGCTGATCTCGGCGGTCGCCTATCTCTACGCCCGCCACCAGGCCCACAATCCGCGCTTCACCTTCGGCACCGGCAAGCTCGGCGATCTCGCCGGTTTCGCCAGCGCCATCATCCTGGCGCTGATCGCGCTGCTGATGGCCTATGAAAGCGTGGTGCGCATCGCCAACCCGGTTCCGATCAGCTTCTCTCAGGCGATCGGCGTCGCCGTCCTCGGCCTCGCCGTCAATGTGCTGAGCGCCTGGCTGCTGAAGGACGACCACCATCACCACGGCCACGCGCATGGCCATGGCCATGGGAGCCACGCGCCCCACGGTGATCACGGCTCCCATGCCCACCACGGTGATCACGCCCATCACGGAGATCATGCGCCCCACGGCTCCCATGCCCACCACGGCGACCACGCCAGCCACGCCCCGCGCGCCACCGACAACAACATGCGCGCCGCCTATGTCCACGTCATCGCCGACGCGCTGACATCAGTGCTCGCCATCGCCGCACTTCTGCTCGGCAGCCTCTACGGCTGGCTCTGGCTCGATCCGCTGATGGGCATCGTCGGCGGCGTCATCATCGCGCAATGGGCCTGGGGCCTGATGAAGGCATCCGGCGCCGTCCTGCTCGACACCCTTCCCGCCGCGGGCGAGCTGCCCAAGGCGATCCGCAAGGTGGTCGAGACCGATGGCGACGAGATCACCGACCTGCACGTCTGGCAGGTCGGCCCCGGTCACCATGCGGCCATCGTCGCGGTCGCCACATCGGCCCCCCGCGCGCCATCCTTCTACAAGGAGAAGCTCGCGACGCTTGGCCAATTGTCGCATGTGACGGTCGAGGTCACGCAGATGGCGGCCAAAAAGGCCGCCTGACGCTCGTGATGCCAGAGAAGGGCTTGATGCCGGGAATGCGAATCTGAAAGATCAATGCTTTCCGATGGCGAAGGCGGCGGGCGACGCAAGCGGGCCACAATCCCGCTTTAACCCGGTTCTCATTGATGCCTTCATCGATTCTGGCAGAGGTCTTTTCATGCATCCCTTTTCGATCCGCCGCCGCACGCTGCTCGGCTCCGCTTTGCTCGCCCCGGCGTTGTTCCTGCCGGGGATCGTCCCCGCCGAAGACAGCGACGACGAGATCGACCGCCGTATCGGCGCGCTGGAAAAGCAGATCGGCGGGCGCATCGGCGTGTCGGTCATCGATACCGAGACCAACATCTCCTTCGGCTATCGCGAAACCGAGACCTTCCCGATGTTCTCCACCTTCAAGGTGCTGGCCGCCGCCATGGTGCTGTCACGCGTCGACAAGGGCGAGGAAAATCTCGAACGTCGCGTGGTCTACGAGAAGGAGCAGCTCATCGCCTACTCGCCCGAGACCGAGAAGCACGTCGGCGGCGAGGGCATGAGCGTCGGCGATCTCTGCAAGGCGGCGATCACGCTGAGCGACAATACCGCGGCCAATCTCATCCTCGAAAGCCTCGGCGGCCCGAAGGAACTGACCAACTGGCTGCGCACGCTCGGCGACGGCTCCACCCGCCTCGACCGCATCGAGCCCGACCTCAACGACATCGCCAAGGACGACCCGCGCGACACCACCACGCCCGATGCCATGCTCGACACGCTCGGCAACATCGCGCTCGGCTCGGTGCTGTCGGAGCCCTCGCAAAAGACGCTGATCGAGTGGATGGTCGCCAATACCACGGGCAACGAACGCCTGCGCACCGGCCTGCCGGAAACCTGGAAGATCGGCGACAAGACCGGCACCGGCAAGAACGGCTCCGCCGCCGACATCGCCATCTGCTGGCCCCCCGGCCACGGCCCCATCCTGATCGCCGTCTACGTCACCAACGCGACGGTGGCGACCGCCGAGATCAATCCGGTATTCGGCGAGGTGGGGCGGATCGTGGCGGAGATGGTGTGAGCGGGCGGGCGGAAATCGAGATTAAGATCAATAGGATGCGGCAGAAAAGTGAATCTTGCTCGCATCTCATTGAATCAGTCTCTTAACAGTTGGCTCCACCCTTGAGTTGCAGCCGAAGCGCCCCCATCCTCTCCCCTCATTCTCGCCCTTGTGGCGGGAATCCAGCCGACGCGCGTCCGCGCGGCGAGGAGACTCTTCTTTGGCTAGGTGCTGGGATCAGGTCATTCACGGCGCAGACGCGCCGTGGCTGGATTCCTGTCACAAGGACAGGAATGAGGGTGGAGTTTGTGGCGCTGGGAGAGTCCTATCGCAGCGGCAGCAAGCATGGGCCGCGATCATCGTCTCCAATCAGCTTTTACGGCAACATCCCCTCACACCGCGCCGATATCCGCGGCGGCAGTCTCGCCCTTGTCGTCATTCCCGGCCAGATGGAGCTCACTTCGTCGGTGATCCGCTTGAATCAATCTCTCAACCTCAAGCACCACCGCTGACCATTAGCCGAAGCGCCCCCATCCTCTCCCTCATTCTCGCCCTTGTGGCGGGAATCCAGCCGACGCGCGTCGCGCGGCGAGGAGACTCTTCTTCTTCGGTGAAATGCTGGGAGCAGGTCATTCACGGCGCAGACGCGCCGTGGCTGGATTCCTGTCACAAGGACAGGAATGAGGGCGGAGTTTGTGGCGCCCGGAGAGGCCTATCGCGGCGGCTGCAAGCATGGGCCGCGATCTCCCGTCCCAGCAACATCAACTCGCCGCCCCCCTCACACCGCGCCGACATCCGACGCAGCACTCTCGCCCTTGTCGTCATTGCCCGTCAGCTGTCGTTTCACCTCGTCGGCGATCTGCTTTTCGATCGCCGCGCGGTCGTCCATCGACATCCCCTTCAGGCTGTCTTCGGTCATCCCGAGGCTGTCGAGCACCTGCTTGCGGATGCGTTCGGCGAGCGTCATGTTGGCGAGGTCGCTGAATTCGCTGACGACGGCGTCGTGGCGGGCTTTGGCCTCGTCTTCCACACCTGACATCGTCTGACTTTCGTCGGTCGCCTGCAGCGCCCACATGGTGCTGGAGATCGAGGGCGGCGTCGTGCTGGGCGCAAGCGATGCGCCGCTCTGGCGAACGCTGTCTTCGATCGTCATCGGCTGCTGCTTGTTGCGCTGGCCGGATTGCTGGAAAAGATTGCCCAAGCCATAAGTGCTCGAGATGCTGTCGCCGATCTTCATGAAAATTCCCCCTGAGACAATGCACGGAAGAATTGCGTCGAAAGCCTGCGCCAGCCTTTCGTTGTCATAATCGTGGCTGTGCCATCAGAGGCCCAAACGCAAAATGGCCGCCCGGAGGCGGCCATTTCGGTGGTCGTTGAAGCTGCTTAGGGCAGCGTGTAGGCGATGACGTAGTCGCCCGGCTTGGTGCCGATCGATCCGTGTCCGCCGGCCACCATCACGACATACTGCTTGTTGTCCGAGGTGGTGTAGGTCATCGGCGTCGACTGGCCGCCGGCCGGCAGGCGGGCCTGCCACAGCTGCTTGCCGTTGGTCACGTCGTAGGCGCGTAGGTAATCGTCGACCGCGGCACCAAGGAAGGCAACGCCGCCCTTGGTGATGATCGGGCCGCCGATGCCGGGAACGCCGAGCTTGAAGGGCATCGGCAGCGGGCTCATGTCGCGAACCGTGCCGTTCACCAGCTTGTAGGCGGTCTTGCCCGTGGTGAGATCGGCGCCGGCGACGTAACCCCATGGCGGTGCCTGGCAGGGAATGCCGAGCGGGCCGAGGAACGGACCCATGACCACACCATAAGGCGCGCCGTCATTACGGTTCAGGCCCTGTTCGCTGCCCTTTTCGCCTGCACCCTTCGGCGGGATGTCGGCTGCGGGTACCAGACGCGAGGTGAAGGCCAGATAGGTCGGCATGCCGAACATGATCTGCCGTTCCGGATCGACCGCGACCGAGCCCCAGTTGAAGGTGCCGAAATTGCCTGGATAGACGATCGTGCCTTCGAGCGACGGCGGCGTATAGCGGCCTTCATACTTGTAGCGGTGGAACTCGATGCGGCACGCGAGCTGGTCGAACAGCGACACGCCCCACATGTTCTTCTCCTGCAGCGGTGGCGGCGAGAAGGTCAGGTCGGAGATCGGCTGCGTCGGGGAAGCATGATCCTCGGGGATCGTGCCCTGCGGCGCGGGGATTTCCTTGAACGGAATGATCGCCTCGCCGGTGCGGCGGTCGAGCACGTAGAGGTCGCCCTGCTTGGTGGGCGCCACGAGTGCCGGAACGACGGTACCGTCAGCCTTCTTCATGTCGAAGAGCACGGGCTGTGCTGGAACGTCCATGTCCCACAGGTCGTGGTGCACGAACTGCTGGACCCAGCGCAGCTGGCCGGTCTTCATGTCCAGAGCCACGACCGACGACGAGAATTTCTCGACATTGGCGCTTCTGTTCATGCCGAGCTGGTCGGGCACCTGGTTGCCGAGCGGCACGTAGATCAGGCCGAGACCTTCGTCAGCGGACAGGACCGACCAGCTGTTCGGCGAGTTCGTCGTGTAGGTCTGGCCCTCGGGCAGAGGCGTCGTGACGTCGGGGTTGCCCGAATCCCAGTTCCAGACCAGCGCGCCGGTGTGGATGTCGAAGGCGCGGATGACGCCGGACTGCTCCTGGGTGGAGTAGTTGTCGTTGACGGCGCCGCCGATGATCAGCTTGCCGTCGATCGCCACCGGCGGCGAGGTCGAGTAGTAGTAGCCGGCGGGGTTGTACTTCATGCCCTTTTCGAGGTGCAGCGTGCCCTGGTCGGCGAAATCGGTGCAGACCTTGCCGTCGAGCGCATCGAGCGCGATCAGGCGGGCATCGGCGGTCGGCATGTAGACGCGGTCGACGCAGGGCGCGCCGGCAGCCGCTGCCGTATCGTGGTAGTAGGTAACGCCACGGCACGTCTGGTGCTGCCGGTCCGGGTTCATGCCGGAATTGGCGTCGAACTTCCACTTTTCCTTGCCGGTCTCGGCATCGAGCGCGATGGCAAGGTTGTGTGGCGTGCAGATGTAGAGCGTATCGCCAACCTTGAGCGGCGTGACCTGGTAGGTCGTCTCGCCGACGTCATCCGGCCGCTTCACGTCGCCGGTCTGGTAGCGCCAAACCTCTTTCAGGTCCTTGACGTTGCTGACGTTGACCTGCTCCAGCGGCGAATAGCGCTGGCCGAAGGGCGTGCGGCCGTACTGGTGCCACTCGCCGTCGGTCACCGTGCCGCCGAATGTCGTGGTGCCGGTCATGGCCGTCGGCAGGCTGCCGTTCTGGTCATGCGGGTCCGTCGTCATCGAATAGCCGGCGACCACGATCGCGATCAGAACCGGAATGGCGAGCGGCCATGGGCTGGCCGGGTAGGGCGCGCCCGTCGTGCCGGAGAAGCCGAGCGGACGGCGGATCCAGGGCGTAAGCAGCCACAGGCCGAGCAGGATGATCAGGCCGCCGCGCGGTCCGAGCTGCCACCAGTCGAAGCCGACTTCGTTGATCGCCCAGACGAGCGAAACGACGACGAGCACGGCATAGACCCAAATGGCCGACGCCTTGCGCTTCAGAAGCAGCGCAGCGGTCAGCAGGAACATGATGCCTGCGAAGAGATAGAAGAAGTTACCACCGAGCAGCACGAGCCAGAGCCCGCCTCCGCCGAGTGCCAATCCTATCAGAATGAAGAGGATGGATGTTAAGACGATCGCCATCAGGCCGGTCTCCAACTGAAATGCATAAAGCTCCCGAGGGGGCCCGGGAGTGGTCAGGAATGCACGCAAACGGCGAACAGGACATTTTGCCGCAAGCGTCATCAGCGGAAATAGAGCGACCCCATCTGCCTTTCAACCGCCACAATATGGGGGGGCTGGAAGTGGCTAAAATATGCGACAGAATCCGGATTTGCGGGTGAGCGTTGAACCTGGGCTTTGGCTGCCGTCACGAAAAAGCCATGAAACCCAGGCGTTTGGCCGCGACAAAACGTCAGAGCCGCGCTAGCGTCCTGGTAGAGGAAATCGGAACGTCACGTCCCGCAGAATGTCTGCAGCACGCGCTCCTCGGGCTCGGGCGGCTGCATGTAGGCGGTAAACTCCGCGTGATCCGCATAAGGCCTGGCGAGAACGTCGAGCAGCGCTTCGAACAGCGAGAAATCCGCATCCTCGACGGCGGCTACGATCGCCTGCTCGATGCGGTGATTACGCGGGATGAAGGCGGGGTTGACGCCAAGCATCGCCGCGTTGCGTTCGTTCTGAGTTGTCGTCTCGCGCGTCAGACGCTCCCGCCAGCGCACCAGCCATTCCTTCGCCGCCGTGCTGTCGCTGAACGTCTCCAGAAACGCGTCTTCGGCACTGTCGTCGGCCGCCAGATGCGACAGCCGCCGGAACGTCAGCGTAAAATCCGCCTGGCCGGCCTGCATCACCGAAAGCAGCGACTGGATCAGCGAGAGATCGTCGTCTTCTACGCCAGCAAGACCGATCTTCTCGCGCATCCCCCGCATCCAGTGCAGCTGGAAGCGCTCTCCATAATCTTTGATGACGACATTGGCGATCTCCACCGCCTTGTCCTGATCGGCGTCAATCAGCGGCAGTAGCGTTTCTCCAAGCCGCGCCAGGTTCCATTGCCCGATACCGGGCTGGCTGGCATAGGCATAGCGCCCGTTCTGGTCGATCGAGGAAAACACCGTGCTGGGATCATAGGCATCCATGAAGGCGCAGGGGCCGAAATCGATCGTCTCGCCCGAAACGGTCATGTTGTCGGTGTTCATGACGCCATGGATGAAGCCGACATGCAGCCACTTGGCGATCAGCGCCGCCTGCCGTTCGGCAATAGACTCGAACAGCGCGATATAGGGATTGGCCCCGTCCTTCAGCTCGGGATAGTGCCGGTCGATGACGTAATCGGCGAGCGCCCGAACGCCATCGGTATCGCCGCGCGCCGCAAAGAACTGGAAGGTGCCAACCCGGATATGGCTCGCCGCCACGCGGGTAAAGACAGCACCCGGCAGGATCTGCTCGCGATAAACAGGCTGCCCCGTCGAGACCGCCGCCAGCGCCCGCGTCGCCGGCACGCCGAGCGCATGCATCGCTTCGCTGACGATATATTCGCGCAGCACCGGCCCGAGCGCCGCGCGCCCGTCACCCCGCCGCGAAAACGGTGTCGCGCCAGCACCCTTCAACTGGATATCGCGGCGCCGGCCTTTGACGTCGATCACCTCGCCAAGCAGGATCGCCCGCCCGTCGCCCAATTGCGGCACGAAGCTGCCGAACTGATGTCCCGCATAGGCCATCGCCAGAGGATCTGCGCCCTCAGGCACGAGATTACCGGAAAAGATCGCGGCCCCATCGCGCTTCAGAAGCTCGACATCGAGTCCGAGCTCTCGAGCCAGCGGCTCATTGAACTTGATCAGCCACGGCTCGGCGGCCGAGGACGGCGCCTGCCGGGCAAAGAAATTCTGCGGCAACCGCGCATAGCTGTTGTCGAAGGGGAAGGGGCGTGACGTCTGTGCGGGTGCAATGGTCATAGGCTTTAGGTAGGGCTCAGGCCCCGCCGGCGCAAGCGCTCAAGCGCCGTGTGTTGGCCGGAAATTCACCGGTTGCGCCCGCCGCCGCCGCCGCCACCGCCGCCTCCACCTCCGCCATGGCCACCGCCTCCACCGCCATTGCCACCGCCACCATGCCCACCCCCGCCGCCGCCCTTGCCACCCCCACCGCCGCCGCCCTTGCCACGGCCATTGCGGGAAGACGCCTGCGTGCCTTTGCCGGTGTCGTCAGGGAATTCGACCTCCGCCGTGGAGTTGACGACCGTGTTTGCCCGGTAGGGAACGATGTTTGCCGCGCCCAATTCACCCTCGGTCTTCTGGCAAGTGTAGCGGGTGCTGCCGCCATTGCGGATCAGGACGTCGTTGCCGCCCTTGCTTTTGACGAACGTCATGTCGTGGCCAACGAGCCGCGCGCTTTTCTTGCCGAGCCTCTCGCTCTTCATCTGGTAAAAGGTGCCATTGACGCTGAGGACCGATTTCTCCCAGTACACATCGACCGAGGGACTGCCGCCGCATTTCTGATAGGCTTGGGCTGTGCCCGCCATAAGAACGGCCGCTGCCGCCGCGATGAGATATAGACGCACCTGCCCCTCTCTCCCATTTTCGCCGAAGGCCAAGGCCCCGCGGCGCTCCTCTGATGCAAGCTTGAGCGCGTTAGCCAGGAAATCAATTCGGAAATAGGAAGTAGCGACGGGCGGCGATTACCGCAGGCCTAGGCAACGCGGCTATCGCCGACAGGATCATCGAACATGGTGGGGTAGTAAATTGTCACGTTATGCAGCCAATTGAAGATTTCCTCTTAACTCTCTCCTTAAGTTCGTTTGCTACTGGTTCCAAATGTCCGACATGGATGTTCGAGGTTGCAATGAGCGATGGTAATCCGAAGCGCATCGTGGAGATGCTCGTTGTTGGGGCCTACATCTCCACCTTTGGTCTTGCTGCGGTCAGCGGGCTTGCCATCGACCTTCTCGGCCTCGCGCCTATCGCCGCCTGTGCCGCCGCGTTCCTGCTGATTGGCCTTCTGTGTAAACGTTTTGGCATGCCGCGCGTGCGGGATGGCACAGTGTGCGTGGTCTACGGGCTGTTGCTTACGCCACCGATTGCGCTTTCCACCTATCTTGCCATTCGGTTGAACATGCCTTTCCAAGATCGCAATCTGGCGTCGCTGGATGCGGCGCTCGGCTTTGACTGGCACTATGTCATTGGTCTCGTAGATAAATCTCCGGTACTTTCGACTATCTTCAATGTCGCATACGCGACGTTTTCATATCAGCTTCTGTTCTGGCCGCTGCTGCTTGCTATCTTCGGTCACAAAACGCGGGCATATGTCATGGTGGCGAGCTTCGCAGTCATTTGCTTTCTGGCCAGCATCATTTCCATCTGGACGCCTGCGGTCGGCGCCTACGCTTACTATCGCTTCGACGACGGCATGCTCAAAAATCTCGATGCGTTTTACGGCTACGATTTCCTGGATGAGTTCAAAGCGGTTCGCGAGGACAGCAATTTCGTCTGGAATCTCGCGACCAGCAAAGGCATTTTGACCTTCCCCTCCGTTCATGCGGCTGTGGCTCTCCTATGCGCGTGGGCCGCGTGGCCTCTCAAGGCGTTGAGGTATCCGGCGATTATCTTGAACGTCGCAATGGCCTGCTCCGCAGTTGCCACCGCCGGTCATTACGCAATCGATATCGTCGCCGGTTGCGCGTTGGCGATAGTCTCGATTGCTCTTATTGTCCGTGTAAGCCGTCTCAATCGCGTGCCGGCTGCTGAGGGTGCTCTGATGTCTTGGACACGGCCTCTTTCGATGGTTCACAAGCGCTTGAGATGACGAGGTAGGACCGCGCGCCGATTGCTGGCGGCTGACCGCAGTGGTAGGATTAAATCGCACCTCCACACGCAAACGCGGGAGCCACACATGGAAAAGCTCAGCATCACGCTACCGACTGAAATGGTCGATGTGATCAATGCCGAGATCGATGCAGGCGCCTTCGCCTCGACCAGCGAAGTCATCCGCGCCGCCATGCGTGCCTGGATGCGCCAGGAGGAAGAGCACAAGGAACGCATCGCCGCCATAAGGGCGCGTGTGCAGGAATCGCTCGATGATCCCAGGCCGAGCTTGAGCCTTGAGGAAATTGATGACTGGCTGGAGACGCTTGCGGTCGAGCCGAGCCGGCAATGAAGGCTTACGGTGTCACGTTCCGCGGAGCGGCGCAACGCGACCTGAAAACGATCTTCGACTATGTTCTCGAGCGAAGCGGCAGTCGGCAAACGGCCGTTTTGTATCTCAAGCGATTGCGGGATCGCTGCAGCCGCATAGGCGACGCCCCATTTGGCGGCGTTGCGCGACCTGATCTTGGTGCTGATTTGCGCCTAGCTGTTTTCGAGCGCAGCATCGTCATTCTCTACCGTGTCGAGGCCGAAACCATCCTCATCACCAACATCTTCTCCGGCGGTCGCGACTACGAAACGTTGATGCGCGATCATCGCTGATACACCCATACGCTGAGCTCACATCAGCCTTGCCATTTCAGCATAGCCCCGCCACATTTGCGGGCGTATATAAAAACTTCATTCACCCTTGGCGCCATGCCATTTCATGCCCGCGGCGATTGCCTTCGCGCTTGAGCCGCGTATTCGCGAGCGATCCCTGACGATGTCGGATCAGATCTACCAGGCGGCTGTCGTTGGACGCCCGCAACTCAATTTCCGCTTGATTGCGATGATCGTCGCCAGCGCCATGTTCATGGAGCAGCTGGACGCCACGGTTCTGGCCACCGCACTTCCCACCATGGCGCGCGATTTCGGCGTCAGCGCACCGTCGATGAGTATCGCGCTGACATCCTATCTGCTCAGCCTCGCCATCTTCATCCCGGCAAGCGGCCTGATCGCCGATCGCTTCGGCTCGCGCACCGTCTTCCGCTGGGCCATCGTCGTCTTCGTTCTCGGCTCGATCTGTTGCGCGCTCTCGCCCAATCTCTGGTGTCTCGTGTTTGCCCGCCTGCTGCAGGGTCTCGGCGGCGCCATGATGATGCCGGTCGGCCGGCTCGTGCTTTTGCGCAGCGTCGCCCGTAAGGACATGGTCAATGCCATGTCTTGGCTGCTGGTGCCGGCGCTGATCGGCCCGATCCTCGGCCCACCTGTTGGCGGGATGATCGTCACCTATCTCGATTGGCGCTGGATCTTCTACATCAATGTGCCGATCGGCATCCTCGGCTTCGCTCTGGTCTCGATCTTCATCGAGAATTTCAAGGGCGAGACGAAGAAGCGCTTCGACACCATCGGCTTTATCCTGTCTGGCATCGCGCTCGGTTCGCTGCTTTTCGGCTTCGAGAGTTCCAGCCGTCCCGGCGAGGGGATGTTCGCGCTGTTCCTGATCGCGATCGGCGTGCTCTTCGGGATTGCCTATCTCAAGCACGCGCGAAAGCACCCAGCGCCGATCATGGATTTCTCGCTGATGAGGGTGCCGAGCTTCGGTACCTCTGTYATCGCCGGCTCGCTCACACGCATCACTCAGGGCGCGCAACCCTTCCTGCTACCGCTCTATTTCCAGCTCGGCTTCGGTCTCTCCGCCGCCAAGGCCGGCCAGCTGGTGACGGCAGCGGCCATCGGCTCCATGGCGATGAAGGCCTTCGCGCCAAGGATCCTGCGCCGCTTCGGCTTCCGCAACGCGCTGGTCTTCAACGGCTTCACCGCCACCTTCGGCTACGCGCTCTGCGCCTTCTTCCGGCCCGATTGGCCACTCGGCTTGATCTTCGCCGTGCTCGTCATGTGCGGCTTCTTCATGTCGTTCCAGTTCACCGCCTACAACACGGTCGCCTATGACGCGATCGAGCGCGACCGTATGAGCGCCGCCACGAGCTTTTACGTTACCTTCCAGCAGCTGATGCTGTCGCTCGGCATCTGCGTCGGCGCCTTCGTGCTGCATGTCTCGATGTCGGCAACCGGCAGCGGCGACACGCCGCAACTGCACGACTTCTCCGCCGCCTTCCTGTTCGTGACCGCGGTCTCGCTCACCGCCACCTTCTGGAACCTGCGCTTCTCGCGCACGGCCGGCGCCGATATCAGCGGTCACGGCGGCAACAAGGCTGCAGCGCACGCCGAGCATTGAGGGCGGTTAGCTATCTTCCATCTCGGCCGCCATTTCGGCGAGCTTGCGAACGGTATTGATGTTGCGCGAGGTGCCGGCATTGAGCGCCGGCAGCTTCAGCTTCGATTTGCCGGAACCGATGGGATAGTGCACATAGATCTCCCGCCCATCGACGACAGCCTCCTCTCCGTCAGGCGCCACCATCCTGTCGAGCGCATCCTTAGGCGCAGTCTCGTGCAGGAAGCTGACGATGAGAAAACTCGGCTTGGCATCGGGAAAGGGCGCTCTAGCGACGATCGCCTCCATCTCCTTGCGGCTGCGCACCATCACGCCTGGCTTCTTGCCCAGCACCTCGCCGAGTGCGTCATCCAACGTGCGTGCGACATCGGCCTCGTTGGCGTCTGCGCGAAACAGCACGTTGCCGCTCTGGATGTAGGTCTTGACGTCGGTAAAGCCGAGCTTCTCGCAGATCGCCTTCAGCTCCGTCATGGGGAGCTTGCCGGTGCCGCCGACATTGATGGCGCGCAGTAGGGCGATGTAGACCGGCATTGGGGGCTCCTTCCGTTGGCGGAGGAGCAAGGATTACCCCCCTCTGTCCTGCCGGACATCTCCCCCACAAGGGGGGAGATCGGCCAGCGGTTAGGTTTGCGCCAGACAATCAAGGTTGGAGCGAGCGGCCGCTCCCAGCCAATCTCCCCCCTTGTGGGGGAGATGCCCGGCAGGGCAGAGGGGGGTAACCCGTCGGCACCCCGCCAGCGGATTACATCTTCCCCGCCACCTTCACCGCAAACGCATACTCGAACGCAACCTCCTCCAGCCGCTGAAACCGCCCCGACGCTCCGCCGTGGCCCGCGTCCATGTTGGTCTTCAGCAACACCGGCGCGCCGCTGGTCGACTTGTCGCGCAGCTTCGCCACCCACTTGGTCGGCTCCCAATAGGTCACGCGCGGGTCGGTGAGGCCGCTCAGCGCCAGGATCGGCGGGTAGGGTTTGGCTTCCACATTGTCGTAGGGCGAATATGCGGCGATCTGGCCGTATTCCTCGCGGCTGTCGATCGGGTTGCCCCATTCCGGCCATTCCGGCGGGGTCAGCGGCAGCGTGTCGTCGAGCATGGTGTTCAACACGTCGACGAAGGGAACGGCGGCGATGACGCCGGCAAATTTTTCCGGCGCCATGTTTGAGATCGCTCCCATCAGCATGCCGCCGGCCGAGCCGCCCTCGGCGATGATGTTGGCGTAAGAGGTGAACTTCTGTTGATTCAGATAGTCGGCCGCCGCGATGAAGTCCTTGAAGGTGTTGGTCTTCTTCTCCATCTTGCCGTCTTCGTACCACGCAAAGCCCTTGTCCTTGCCGCCGCGGATATGGGCGATGGCATAGACGAAGCCGCGGTCGACGAGCGACAGGCAGTTGGTGTTGAAGCTCGCCGGAATGGTCACGCCATAGGCGCCGTAGCCGTAGAGCAGGCAAGGGGCCGAGCCGTCGAGCGGCGTGTCCTTGCGATAGAGCAGCGTCACGGGCACCTCGACGCCATCCCAACCAGGCGCGAAGACGCGGCGGGTGACATAGTCGTCGACAGTGTGGCCCGAGGGCACTTCCTGCGTCTTCAACAGCGTGCGCTCGCGCGTCACCATGTTGTAGTCGTAGAGCTGCGATGGCGTCGTCATCGAGGAGTAGGAGAAGCGGATCACGTCGCTGTCGTACTCGGCCGCACCCTGCAGGCCGAGCGAATAGGCCTCTTCCGCAAAGCCGATCGCGTGCTCCTCGCCGGTCGCCCGGTCCCGGATCATGATCTGCGGCAGGCCGTCCTTGCGCTCCAGCCAGAGCAGGTGGTGGGCATAGGCCATGTGGCTGATGATGAGCGTGCCCGGCTTGTGCGGCACCACCTCGCGCCAGTTCTCCTTGCCTGGATTATCGACCGGCGCTTCCATGATCTTGAAATCCTTGGCGTCGCCGTCGTTGGTCAGGATGTAGAACACCTCGCCGCCCTCGGTCAGCGTGTACTCGATACCCTCCTCGCGCTCCGCCACCATCTTCGGCTTGGCGGTAAGGTCGCTGGTCGGGATCAGCAGATATTCCGAGGTCTCGTGGTCGTGAATGTCGATATAGATGAAGTCGTCGAGCAGCGAGCCGCCGACGCCCATGAAGAAGCCCGCATCTTCTTCCTCATAGACCAGCCGGTCTTCCGATTGCGGCGTGCCGATGATGTGGTGGAACACCTTCGACGGGCGGTGGTTCTCGTCGAGCGCCGAGTAGAAGAAGCTCTTGCCGTCGGGCGCCCAGGCGCCGCCGCCGCCGGTGTTCTCGATCAGATCAGGCAGGTCCTCGCCGGTCTTGAGGTCGCGAACCTTCAGCGTGTAGAACTCCGAGCCCTTGTCATCATAGCCCCAGATACCGCGATCGTGATCGGTGGAGTGGTCGATGCCGGCCAGCCGGAAGTAGGCCTTGCCCTCGGCTTCCTTGTCGCCGTCGAGCAGCACGGTGCGCTGGCTCTCATCCTTGATGTCGGCGTCGCGCGGGATGCGGAAATAGCGCGGCTGCTCGCCGCCGGTCACGAAGAAGGTGCCGTAGGCAAACGGTCCGTCCTTCATCGGGATCGAGCTGTCGTCTTCCTTGATACGCCCGCGCATCTCGGCAAACAGCGTCTTCTGTAGCGGCTTGGTGTCTTCCATCGCCGCGTTCATATAGGCGTTCTCCGCTTCCAGATGCCTGCGGATTTCGGGATCGAGGATCGAGGGATCCTTGAACATCGCCTGCCAGTTGTCGGCGCGCAGCCAGGAGTAATCGTCCGTGCGGGTGATGCCATGGCGCGTGTCGGAATGCGGCTTCTTCGGCGCAACGGGCGGGTTCGGCAGGTTCTTGAAGACGGACAAGGGGAGCTCCGGGGTCGGCATTTCAGGTTGTGAAGAGATAGAGACGCAAGCGCTCTCGATCAAGCGGCAAAAGCCACGCGCAAGAGTGCCATGCGACGCTCGCTAAATGGTGACTGTGCAAAACCCAAGCAATCCTCACCTTGCCTTGATGTGACCACAATATTTAAGAAAGTCCGCTCCCATCGTGCGGAATTCTGCCATGGCCGGGCGGCCTCTAAGGTTGCCCTTACTGAGCCGGCCGCGCAGCATTCCGGAATGAGCTTGCAAAGGATTTCTTCAGTAATGCCGAAACGTATCGCCCTCGTTCTGACCGCTCTCAGCCTTGCCGCCTCCGCCTTTGCACCCACCGCATTCGCCGTCGACCCCGCAATCAAGAAGCAGCTCGAAAAGCTCGACCCCGCGACGCGCCTCGAACAGAGCTGCGACACCGAGGCGATGAGCCGCATCAACAAGGACGCCACCGGCTACAAGCCGGACAAGGTGATCGCCTACACCTTCAAGGACCCGGTCCCGAGCGACGATCGCCTGGAAGCGCCGGGCGCGGTCTTCCGCAGCAAGGGCGATTGGTATCACCTGTCCTACAGCTGCATCACCGGCCCGCAGCACATCAATGTGCGCGAGCTGAGCTACCAGATCGGCGACAAGGTTCCGCGCGACAAGTGGACCAAATATTACCTCTACGATTGAGCGGCCACGAGCCTCTCGTCCAGACCAACGCAAAACGGCGGCTCCTGATGGAGCCGCCGTTTCGCATTCGTGTCGCTGGACAGCCTAGACCAGTTCGCTGAACGCGGCTGCCGTGAACGGGCGCATGTTTTCATTGTCGCCGGTGCGCACCTTGGTCACCCATTGCGGATCGCTCAGGATCGCGCGGCCGACGGCGATCAGGTCGAACTCCTCGCGCTCCATGCGTCGCACCAGATTGTCGAGCCCGACGACGCTCGAGCTCTCGCCGCCGAATGCCGCCATGAAATCGCCGGAAAGGCCGACAGAGCCGACGCTGATGGTCGCGGCACCCGTGAGCTTCTTCGCCCAGCCGGCGAAATTCAGCCCCTGTTCGCCGTCGATCTCGGGGAACTCGGGCTCCCAGAAGCGGCGCTGCGAGCAGTGCAGCACATCCACGCCGGCTTCCACCAGCGGCATCAGCCAGTCGGTCATTGCATCAGGCGTTTCGGCAAGCCGCGCCTTGTAGTCCTGCTGCTTCCACTGGCTGAGACGCATGATGATCGGATAATCGTGACCGACGGCCTCGCGCATCGCCTTCACCACATCGGCGGCGAAGCGGGCGCGTTCCTTCAGCGTCGCGCCGCCATAGCGGTCGGTGCGCTTGTTGGTGCCGTCCCAGAAGAACTGGTCGATCAGATAGCCATGCGCGCCGTGGATCTCGAAGGTGTCAAAGCCGAGCCGCTTGGCGTCGGCTGCGGCCCGCGCATAGGCTGATATCGTGTCGGCGATGTCTTCCTCGCTCATCGCTTCGCCGCGCGGCGTTTCCGGCGCAAGCAGGCCGGACGGGCTTTCGACGCCGCTCGCCGGCCAGTCGCCTGCGGGGTGCGCGACCGAGCCGACATGCCAGATCTGCGGCCCCATCTTGCCGCCCTTGTCGTGAACCGTCTTGATCACCTTGCTCCAGCCGGCAAGCGACTTCTCGCCGTGGAAGAAGGGGATGCGCTCATGGTTGCTGGCCGCCGGTCGGTCGATGACGGTGCCTTCCGAAAGGATCAGTCCGACGCCGTCTTCGGCGCGGCGGCGATAATAGGCCTCGACGTCGGCCCCCGGAACGCCCTCGGGCGCGAAGGTCCGCGTCATCGGCGCCATGACGATACGGTTCTTGAGCGCGAGCGATTTGATCTTGAACGGCGCAAACAGCGCGTTGACGTCAGCTGCATTCATTACGGGCAAACTCCTGTAGAAAGGTGGCGCGCCTTAAGTATATTCTATATACCTAGTGTCAATGAGGCACTGCGGAGCGCCTAGGTAGCATCGAGGAAACCGCCATGAACGAACATCGGCCGATCTCAGCCCCCGTCAATTGCCGCGCGGACCGCCCCGACGCGATCGAGCAGAGCTTCGTCGTCGATTGCCCGAGCCGGCTCTTGTTTGAGCAGATCGCCGACAAATGGTCGATGATGATCCTGACCGTGCTCGATCGCGGGCCGCTACGCTTCAACGCCATCAAGCGCCAGCTCGGCGGCATCACCCAGAAGGCGCTGACCCAGACACTGCGCCGCCTGGAGCGCAACGGGCTCGTCACGCGCGAAGTCATTCCCGTCTCGCCGGTGGCGGTCGAATACCGCATCAGCCCGCTCGGCCGTTCGCTGCAGACGCCGTTCAAGGCGCTCTACGCCTGGACCGTCGACTACCTGCCGGATGTGGAAAAAGCCCGCGCCGCCTTCGACGAACGTTCGGCCGGCTGATCATGCCTTGCCGTTAAGCCACGACTTATTTATCGACAGAAACAGCGATGCGCCGAACCGGCCGTAAATTTGCCGCGGAAGCGGCCGATGCGATCATTATACGGCTGCTGCCATCTGAACTCGGTTTGAACTCCACGGTCCCGGCATATGAAAAATCTCGTCCTCGCCTCGGCGCTGCTCCTTGCCCCGGTCGCAATTGCCGCTGCCGGGCAAACGGCGACAATCCAGCCCGTCGTTGCGGCCACCATGCCTGCGCCCGTTGTCCCGCTATCGTCGGCCCCAGGGACCGCAGACACGGCACCGAAGTCCACCCCGAAGGCCGTGGCCAAGGCTCCTGCGCCCAAGCAGACGCCGCCCAAGCAGACATCATCCACGAAGCTCGTCGAGCCGCACCTTCGCGTCGCCCGTTCCGATATCAAGGGCCATGCCCGCGTGGCGCTCACCTTCGACGCCTGCATGGGCAAGGCCGACGAGCGTATCCTCTCGGTGCTGGTGTCTGAACGCATCCCGGCCACGATCTTCGTCACCGCCCGCTGGCTGAAGCACAATCCGCAAGCGCTGCAGGTCATGCTCGCCAATCCCGATCTGTTCGAACTGGAAAATCACGGCCAGAACCATATCCCCGCCGTCGACAAGCCGGTGTCGATCTACGGCATCGCGTCCGCCGGTTCTCCCGAGGCCGTGCGCCTCGAGGTTCAGGGCGGCGCCGACGCCATGCTCGCCTCCGGCATCCCGGCCCCCCGCTGGTTCCGCGGCTCGACCGCCAAATACGACCTCTCTTCGA
Source organism: Rhizobium sp. 01N48 (assembly GCF_056399145.1). Taxonomy (NCBI): domain Bacteria; kingdom Pseudomonadati; phylum Pseudomonadota; class Alphaproteobacteria; order Hyphomicrobiales; family Rhizobiaceae; genus Rhizobium; species Rhizobium sp. 01N48. The sequence continues at coordinate 17,599 of NZ_JBFTQT010000009.1, read as the reverse complement.
TCGCCCAGATCCGCGCCATGGGCTACCGCATCGCCGGCTACTCGGTAAACGGCGACGGCGGCTCGCTTCTTGGTGCTGCGATCACCGAAAAACGCATCTCCTCCGCCAAGGACGGCGACGTCGTCATCTCCCACATCAACCAGCCGACGCACGCGGCCGGCGAGGGGGTGGCGAAAGCGATCTTGGATCTGAAGGCCAAGGGCACGGAGTTCGTGCGGCTGCAGGATGTCAAGGATCGTGGGGATGATGATACGACGGAGTAGGGTGGCTCTCTACTGGCGTTGGCTTTGGCGCGGGAGCACGGGTCGCTAGATCCGAGTGCGTGTTACCCCCCTCTGTCCTGCCGGACATCTCCCCCACAAGGGGGGAGATCGACTCGTGACGTGCTTCCCATCCAAACGTTGATGTCGGAGCGAGCGGCCAAGCCCAGCCAATCTCCCCACCTGTGGGGGAGATGCCCGGCAGGGCAGAGGGGGGTATCCCACGGCACAACCCGGCGAGCGGATATCTAGTCAAAACCCAACGAGTGGCTCCGAGCATAACCTAAGCCCAGCCAACCCACTCTACCGCACCACCATCTCCACCCTTGCCGTCTCATCCCGCCGCGAACCACCGCCCGGCCCATCCCGATCCATCGCGAAATCATCGAACCAATCGCGATACGTCCCCGACATCATCGCCCCGATCACCTGCGTCGCCAGATACGAGAACGTGATCCCATTCCCGCCATAGCCATAAGCCCCATAGACATGCGGCAGCGAAGGCACAGGCCCAATCAGTGGCAACCCGTCGACCGTCTCGCCGAAGGTGCCGCACCACGCCGTTGCGACGCGGGTGTCGGCGCGGGGCCAGATCAGTTTCATCTTCTCGCGGATGGTCATGATCTTCTCCGGCGCCTTCGCGTCGCGCGCCGCCGGATCGACCGTGTCGTCATCCTCGCCGCCGACCACGATCCGGCCGTCATGCGTGGTGCGCATGTAGAGATAGGGGTGGCTGTCTTCCCAGATCAGCGCCTGGTCGCGCCACAGCGTGCCCGGCTCCTGCGGCACGGTCGCCATCGCCCAGCTCGACGTCGTGCGGTGCAGTTTCGGCATCGCGATATCAGGCAGGCTGTAGCCGGTGGCGAGCACCGCCGTCTTCGCCTCGATCACGAAGCCACCGTCGGTTTCCGCCGTCACGCGATTGCCCTCGCTGTGTAGCCGCGTCACGGACGCATCGATGAGCCGCGCGCCATCCTTGGCAGCCATCCGCAGCAGCGCCCAGGTGAGGAGCAATGGATCGGCCTCCGCCGAGCCGCGCGACAGGATGCCGGCGTCGCGGTCGATTTCGAATTCGGTGAAGAGATCGCAATGTTCGAGATAGCGGCTTGGAAGCCCGGCGCGCTGTCTGAGTTCGGCCTCGACCGCGAGATCGCGCGCGCCCTCGTGATTCCCAGTGAGATAAAGCGACCGGCGCGGCTGGAAGGCGCAGTCGATGCGATAGGCGGCAATCAGCTTGGCGAGACCGGATACAGCCGCCGCACTGCGCCTGTAGATCCCGACGGCGCGCTCGAAGCCGTAGAATTGCTCGAGCTCCGTCAGCGTCTTGTCGATCTCCCATTGCAGCATCGCGGTGCTGGCAGCGGTGCTTCCCAGCCCCGGATGCTCGCGGTCGACGATCGCAACCGACATGCCGCGCTCGGCCAGATGCTGGCCCATCAGCGCGCCGGTCACGCCGCCGCCAATGACGAGGGCATCGACCTGCAGATGATCGGTGAGCGGTGCGAAGACGGGGCGGCTCACGCCGTTGCCCCAGGGCGAGCGGCCGCTGGTCAATCGATCCTGGCTCAGGTTCTTCAGCTCTATCTCGGACATGGCGGCCTCACTTCGGCAGTTGCGGCTGCTGCTTTTCTTCGATGAACAGCTCGTCGATGATAGTCATGACGATCAGCGACAGAGGCAGCGCCAGCATAGCGCCGACGGCGCCCCACATCCAGGTCCAGAACAGAATGGCGAGGAACACCACGAAGGCGTTGATCTCCAGCCGCCGTCCCATCACCGCCGGGAAGATCAGGTTCTCCATCAGCAGGTGGACGGTGAAGAAGGCCGCTGCCGGGATCAGCCCGACGACGAGCGCATCATGCGTGATGATACCGGCAATCGCGATCGCGAGCGTCATCATCGTGATCCCGAGATAGGGGATGAAGCTCGAGAGAAATGCGAAGAAGCCCCAGAGCACCGGCGACGGCAAACCGCCGGCATAGGCGATGATGGTCATGACGACGCCGAGGCAGGCGTAGATGACGGAGGCGGTGGCGAAGTAGAAGCCCAGCACCTGCTCGACGCTGCTGATGACGCGGATGGCGGCGAGCCGCTGCGAGCGCTCGCGAAACACCATGATGATCGACTTGCGCAGACTGACGCGGCCCATCAGGAAGAGCAGAAGTGCGGCGAAGAAGATCAGCGCCTGCACCAGGGCCGGCGTCAGGTTCGCTGTCACGAGATGCAGGATGTTGCCGGTATTCTCCAGGAGCTTCTCCGCCGACATCGGGCCGCTCTGGAAAGTTTCGGGCGTGATATGCAGCCACTTGATGCGCTCGAGATAGGGCATCAGCCGGTTCGCCGTCTTCTCGGCAAAGTCCGGTCCCTCGTTGGCAAGCGTCGTCAGCGGGCCTGCAAGCGAATTGGCGACGAGGAAAATGATGAGCGCTACCGCCGAGGACAGGATTACGGCGTTGGTGATGCGGGGCACGCCGAGCTTCGTCAGCTTCTCCGCCAGCATCCCGAGGATCATGCCGACGACAATGGCAAGCGTCAGCGGGATCAGAACCAGCGACATCATGTAGACGGCCGAAAGAGCGAGGATCACGAAGATGCCGATGATCGCCCAGGCCATTGAAATGTCGAGGCCATCCTTCTCCACCCGCCGCACCGGCGCCTGTATTATGGCTTCCTCTGCGTCAGTCATGTTTTTCGCCCATGAACTGACCCGCCGCTCTCCGATTGCGATCTTGCTCGCCTGTTTGCGAATGCCGTTGGCAATACCCATGAATAGTCATTCCCCGGAAGCCCCTGTGCTTCGCACCTAGAACGCCGCGAAACTCATTCCGGTTCCGCCTGTGTCAAAGCAGGAATGCCGAATTCTCGCCTCATCTGAGGCGCATCATCAGGAACGCAACGGCGGGGAGGCAGGGCCGCTGCGTTTCGTGCCCGATCGGAGCACCGTCGCGGCCCTGCCAGATCCGATATGTCAGCCTGCCGGACTGTCACAAACGGCGGCTTCCGAGACTGTCTCCGGCTCCTTGCGGCCGAGAAACGCCACCACCACGACCGCTGTGAAAATCGTGATGCTCGCGAGCAGGATGAGCAGCGTGCTGAAGGCCTGCGCATAGTTCAGCGCCAGCGCCTCGCGACCCATGTGAGGCATCGCAAGAGCGGCCGCGCCGAGATCGCCGGTCACCAGCCGCTGCGCCGCCCGCGCCGCCTCTTCACCTGACCCACCAAGACCTGACCCAAGCCGGGCGCCAACCAGCGCCGAAAGCACCGCGCTGACGATGGCGAGCGCCACCCCTTCGCCGGCAACGCGGGTCGTGCTGAAAATCCCCGTCGCCATGCCGGCCCGCTCTTTCGGCACGACGCTGACGGCAAGCCCGTCCATCACGCCCCAGGGCAGGCTGATGCCGATGCCGATCGTCAGAAGCGGCCCGATCAGAAGCAGCGGCTGCGAGGCCGGTACGCCGGCCGGAATGGTCGACAGCCAGAACAGCCCGCCTGCGGTGATCAGCAGCCCGACGCCGCAGATGACGGCAGCCGTGAACCAGCGCGTCAAGACGCCGGCGACGACGGGCAGCACCAGCAACGGCCCGGATAGCGCGATCATCATCTGCCCGGCGCCCACCTCGCTCATGCCGTCGATACCGATGAAGCGCACGGGAAGCAGGATGAGCAGCACCACGAAGGCGTAAGCCGGCGCGGCGGCCAGAAGCTGCACGCCGACGAAGCGCGGATAGCGAAACAGCGTCAGGTCGAGCATCGGCCGCGCCGTTCTCCGCTCGATCAGCCAGAAGCCTGCCAAAAGTGCTGCCGATGCGACAAGCAGAGCCACGACTGACACGCTGCCCCAGCCATTCTCCGGCGCCAGCAGCACGCCATAGGTGAACAGCGCCAATGCCAGCGTGAAGCTTGCCGCACCCGGCCAGTCGGGCCCCTTGGCTTCCGGATCGCGCGTCTCGTGCAGGAAGGCGGCGCCCAGAGCAAAGGCGATCGTGCCCAGCGCCACGACAAGCGCGAAGATCGCCGGCCAGCCGAAGCTGTCGACCATCAGGCCGGAGGCGATCGGTCCGAAGGCGAGGCCGACGCCGAAGCTGGAGCCGACGATGCTGAAGGCCCTCATCCGCGCATTGCCCTCGAACTCCTGCGCCAGCGCCGCCATGCCGCCGGAAAAGGCGGCCGCCGCACCCATGCCCTGCAACGCCCTGAGGATGTCGAACCAGACGATATCGGGGGCGAAGGCGAGGCCTGCCGAAAACAGCAGGAAGGCCACGAGGCCCATGAGAAAGGTGCGCTTGCGGCCATAGCTGTCGGCGAGCGCACCTGATGCCATCAGGCTGCTGCCGAAGGTCAGCATGAAGGCATTGGTCACCCAGTTGAGCGCGATCGGGCTGCCACCGAGATCGCGGCTGATCGCCGGCAGCGCCACCGCCGGTCCGGTGAAAGTCAGCGGCATGGCGGCAGCCGCCGCGCAGATGCCGATCAAGGCCATGATCTTCCTGATGTTGCCGGCTTGGCTTGCGCCGGTGGCGCCAAGCGGTGTCGAGAGTTGTCGTGTCATGAGATATCCGCCTGTGTGAAAGGTGAAGCGCGGCGATAGCGGGAGGCCTATCGCCCAAAGCACAGACAAGATAAATTCGCTTCAATATTGCGATAAGTGGCCTATGATGCCGTTCATCGTGGAAAAATTCGCTCGAATAGAAAGAGTGGAAAGCGCAACATGGATCAGCTCAGCGGCTTGTCGGCCTTCGTGAAAACCGCCGATCTCGGCAGCTTCGTCGCCGCCGGGCGTGTGCTTGGCCTGTCGGCGTCCGCGGTCGGCAAGGCGGTGACGACGCTGGAGCGGCAGGTCGGCGTGCGGCTCTTCCAGCGCTCGACGCGCAGTATTCGGCTGACGGAGGAGGGGCGGCTGTTTCACGAGCGCTGCCGCCGCGTGCTTGACGATCTCGAGGATGCGCAGGCGTCGCTGGCAGCGGCCGTCGCCACCCCGCGCGGCCGGTTGCGCCTCAGCCTGCCGCTGGTCAGCTATCATCTTCTTTTGCCCGTCGTGCCCGGCTTCGTTCGCCTCTATCCCGAAGTGGAACTCGATCTCGATTTCAACGACCGCATCGTCGATCTGATCGACGAGGGTGTCGATGTGGCGATCCGCAGTGGTGACCTGCAGGATTCCCGGCTCATGTCGCGGGCGCTGCGGCCGTTTCGCATGCTGCTCTGCGCAGCACCGGATTACCTGGAGGCGCACGGCACGCCGAAGACTCCGGCCGATCTCGCCGGCCACGCCGCCATCCGCTTTCGCTTTCCCAACAGCGGCAAGCTGCAGGACTGGCCGCTTTCCATGCCATCAGGCGCGCCGGAGCTGGCGATCCGCAGCCTGCTCGTCTGCAACAACATGGAAGCGTTGGGCGGCGCGGTGGAGGCCGGCCTTGGCATCGGCTGCATGCCGGATTTCCTGGCCCGCCGGCGGCTGGCGGAGGGCCGCCTGCGCACCGTGCTCGACGATCATATCGATGGCCCCGGCCAGTTCCACATGCTCTGGCCCTCGAACCGGCATTTGTCGCCCAAGGTCCGCGTGCTGGTCGATTACCTCACCGAAACCCTCTTCGCCGACCACTTCGAAAGCCCCGCCGCACCGGCATGGCCGACGTGAGGGGCGGAATGCTGATAGAAGGCGGGCGCTGACACAACCTCTCCCTCATCCCGGCACAAGGCCGGGATGAGGGTGGAGTATGTGTGGCGCTATTTCAAATAGTCGCAGTATTCCCTGATCAGGCCGACAACGTCAGCCCGATCCCCCACGGGTCGCGCAGGAACACGCCGCCGTCGCGCTTCTCGCTCTTGATCTCGAGTTCGTCGAGCTTGGCGACGGCCTTGTCAAGCGCTGCGGTATCGTTGAAGCGCAGCGCGTAGTCGGAAAGCCCGGTCATCGCCTCGGTGCGGGCGCCCGCGCCGCGGCTGTTCCAGATGTTGGCGGCGACATGGTGGTGGTAGTCGCCGGTGGCAAAGAAGCTGGCGCCCGGATAGCGCGCCATGATCTTCAGGCCGAGTACGTCGCGATAGAACTGGTCGGCCTCGGGAATATTGCCGACCTGCAGGTGGATGTGGCCGATCGCCGAACCCTCAACCATGCCGGTCCACGTATCCTCAGGCGCGCTCTCGTAGAGCGCCTGCAGGTCGAGCCGGTGGGTCGCCATTTCCACCTGGCCGTCCTGGTGGAATTTCCATTGCATCGGCGAGCGGTCGGAATAGATCTCGATGCCGTTGCCCTCGGGGTCGGAGAGATAGATCGCCTCGCTGACCAGATGGTCGGACGCGCCGTCGAGAACCACATTGTTGTGCGCGGCATGGCGCAACCAGCGCGCCAGTTCGGTGCGCGATGGCATGAGGAAAGCGGTGTGGAAGAGGCCTGCGGCGTTGCGCGGCGCGGTGCGCACATCCTTGCCTGTCGTCAGCGTCAGAAGCGGCGTTTCGCCAACGCCTAGCACTTCGCCGCTCGCCGTCTTCTCGATGACCTTTAGCCCGAGCATCGACTGGTAGAAGGCCGAAACGGTCGCAAGGTCGGTCACGACGAGATGCGAGTGATCGACATAGGCAGGGCGCGTCAGCGCGTAGGAAGTCTGTGTGGTGGTCATCTTAGGGTCTCCTGCCCGGGATAAGGAGGGCGTACCGGCGCCGGCAGCAAAGATGCTGCCTTCGGGCAGCAAACTGCTGCCCATAGCGATGCCAAGGAAGGTTCGCCGGTGCATGCGTGTGATGGGTCCTCTGGCCGCTGTACTTGCATCCTATATGGCGCATCGCGATTGTTCACAGAAGTCCCATTTTTGACGATGAAGCGTTCGATATCCATTGACGACTTCCGCGCGTGATCTTGATCCCGATCGAGGCGCCAGCTTGATCCCGATCGAGCTATCGGCTTGATCTCAATCAAAGCGCCATATGTATTTCAGGAGGATATTGTCACCATTACATGCAGTCATAGAGGAGTTGCATCATGTACAGGAAGATCATCGTCGCGGTCGAAATCGGCGCGCTCGCAAACGGGGAAATGACCTTTCGCAAGGCCGCCTCGCTGCTCGATAGCGGTGGCGAGATCATCCTGCTCAACGTCGTCGAGGATATCCCGACCTATCTCGGCGTCGATATCCCCGTCGATCTCGTCGAAAACGCCGCCAAGGATGCTGAGGAGAAGCTGCAGGGCCTGATCGTCAGCACCGGCATTCCCGCCCGCGTCGAAATCAGCCACGGCCGGCCGGCAAGCGGCATCATCGCCTCGGCCGAGGCCAACCAGGCCGACCTCATCATCCTCTCTTCGCACATGCCCGATTTCAGCAACTACTTCATCGGCGCCACCGCCGACCGCGTCGTGCGCCATGCCAAATGCTCGGTGCTGGTCGATCGCCGCAAGGCGTGAGCACAAGCCTATAAAAGGGAGGCGGAGATGCGGGAGGCTGCCACGGCCTCCCGTCTCATCCGGCTTCACGAAGATTTATACCGGACACACAGCGCTTGTGTTGCGCGCAAACCATTTCGATGCGACGATCCCGGTCTAACGAATGGGGCATGGTCTGCATGGGCGAGTTCAACGGCATCCGCTGGGCTTACGACAAATACGAGCTGATCGCTGATGGCATCGTCCACGGCATCGGGCTGGCGCTCGCGCTGGTCGGTGCTACCGTGCTGATCTTCTACGCCACCGTCTGGTCCTCGCATGGCGAACTCGCCGCCGCCTGGATCTACAGCCTCGGCCTGGTGCTGACGCTCGGCATCTCGTTCTCCTACAACGCCTGGCCGGTCTCGCGCACCAAGTGGTTCCTGCGCCGGCTCGATCACTCCTCGATCTTCATCCTGATCGCCGCCACCTATACCCCATTCCTCGAGCGCGGCGCCGACAATCCGCTGCTTCTCGGCATGCTCATCGGCATCTGGGCCGTGGCCTTCATGGGCGTATTCCTGAAATGCGTCTTCCCCGGCCGCTACGACCGGCTGGCGATCCTCCTCTATCTCGCCATGGGCTGGAGCGGCGTCATGGTCGCAGGGCCCGTCGCCGAGCGTATCCCCTATGCCTCGATGCTCCTGATCGTCATCGGCGGCATCATCTATTCGCTCGGCGTGATCTTTCACGTCTGGGAAAAGCTGCGCTTCCAGAACGCCATCTGGCACGGCTTCGTCGTCGCGGCTGCGGCGGTCCATTACACCGCGGTGCTCACCTGTTTCAGCATGAGCCCGGCCTAGGCTCATGGAACCTCATCCAGTCTTCGTCAGCGTCACCACATAGCGGCAGGTCTCATTACCGTCGTTGCGGAATTCGCAATCCACCGCCGGCCCAAGCAGCAGGCAGTCGCCTCTCTCAAGCGCATGCACGATCTCGCCCTCGACGAAGGTGAGCGCCCCCTCGGTCACCCAGATGCATTGCCGCAGAAACACGAAGGATGCGGCCGGGTAGGCGACGCGGGCGCCTGAGGGCAGTGCAACCTCGATGATATCGAACGGGCTGCCATCCGGCGAAACATGTCGCCGCGTATACCCCGTTTCCGGATCGGTCCAAAGCGGCTGGTCTTCGCGCCGGCTCAGCCGTTGGCTGCCCGCCTCGGCGCGCGCAATCAGCGACGACACGGTCAGCCCGAAGGCGCCGCAGAGCTTGCCCAGCAGCGAGGCCGTCGGGCTGCTCTCGCCGCGCTCCACCTTGTGGATCATCGCCCGCGATACGCCGGAGTGGTCCGAAAGGTCGCTCAGCGACCATCCCCGCAATTCCCGCTCGGCGCGGACGCGATCGCCTAGACAGCGGTCGAAATTGTCTGATATAGTGGACATAGTGAATTTATAGTGGATAGACCATCATGACGCAAGCCACCCTCATCCGCGACGCCAGCGAGGCCGATCTGGCCGCGATCCGCGACATCTACAATCACGCGGTGGAGCACACGACGGCGATCTGGAACGAAACGGTGGTCGATCTCGACAACCGCCGGGAATGGTTCGCCATGCGCCGCGCCCGCGGCTTCCCGGTTCTGGTCGCCGAGAAGGACGGCAAGATCGCCGGCTACGCCTCCTATGGCGACTGGCGCGCCTTCGAGGGCTTCCGTCACACGGTCGAGCATTCCGTCTATGTCGAAAAGGACCACCAGGGGGCGGGTATCGGCAAGCAGCTGATGACGGCACTGATCAAGCGCGCCGGCGAAAACGGCATCCACGTCATGATCGCCGGCATCGAAGCCGGCAACCAGGCCTCCATCGCGCTGCACGAAAAACTAGGCTTCCGCAACGGCGGCACCTTCCACGAAGTCGGCATCAAGTTCGGCCGCTGGCTGGACCTGACGTTCATGGAATTGCGGGTGCCGGGCTGAGTCACACCACAAACGCAAAACGCCCGCCACGGTCTCCCGCGGCGGGCGTTTTGCAATAGTCACCCGATCACTTGTCCGGCGTAAACACCATCGAGTGGCCGTTTATGCAGTAGCGCAGGCCTGTTGGCGGTGGGCCGTCGGGGAAGACGTGGCCGAGATGGGCCTCGCAATTGCCGCAGCGGATTTCGATGCGCACCATGCCATGGCTGGTATCGCGATATTCGGTCACCGCATCTGGCGAAACCGCCTCGAAATAGCTCGGCCAGCCGCAGCCGGCGTCGAACTTGGTGTCGGAACGAAACAGCGGCGCGTCGCAGCAAACACAGCTGTAAAGCCCCGTTTCGAATGAATCCCAGTAAGGCCCGGTAAAGGCCCGTTCGGTGCCGTGCTGGCGGGTGATGCGGTACTGCTCGGGGGTGAGCTGTTCCTTCCACTCGGCATCGGTCTTGTGAACCTTGGCGATCGTCGTATCGGCCATGGAGTGCTCCTTTCACGCAGCTGTGGCTTGCGGCGAGTGTTTTTTGATTTCTTCGGCAATGTGGTGCTGTTGACGCAAACGATCAAGGGCAGGGCGGAGGCCGGAGAAGGTTGCGTAGAGCCGTTTATTTGACACCGCCTTTGATCGTGTAGTGAGCGCGCACCTCGATCAACAGAGCGATATCGCTTCATCAAGTCGACAAACCGACGAAATATTGTTAAATATAGCGGCACGAGTAATTATGAGGTGTCCTGTGCTCTATAAACTGGAGGTCGAGAATTTTTTCTCGATCCGCGATCGACAGGTGCTTGATCTGACGGTGGATGTAAAAGTCCCCGATCCGGAGGGCCGCTATGCGCCCATCTTCAAGGGAGCGGAGGTGCGGGCGCCGAAGGTGGTGGCACTTTATGGCGCCAACGCTTCGGGCAAAACCACGATATTGCGCGCACTCGAGTTCGTTGTGACGATGATCCGCGATAGCGTAACACGTACGGCGCCGGGTTTCGCCGGCATCGAGCGGTTTAACGATGAAGCGTCCGCCAATCGGCCGATTCGGTTTGCGGTCGAGCTGGGTGGTATCACAAGCCTGACCCCAGAAGCCCTTGAGCGGGCCAACAAGGGCGAAAATGTCGAGCATGGCACTTATCGTTACGAGCTGGAAATTGAGCTACGCGATGGTATTGCAGTGGGGATCGCGTCAGAAGCCCTACGACAAAAGCCGACCGGTCAAGGCAAATGGCAACGTGTCTACGAGCGCAATGCCGAGGGCAAGGTGAAGGACTCAAAGACCTTCAGCCTTTCCGGTTTTCAGCATCTGGTCAAAACACTCGCTGGCAATCACACGGTGCTATCCTCTTTCGCCAAATTCCAGCACCCGGCCGCGCAGATACTGGTTGATATGGCGCGCAAGGCGTTCTTCCACATCGATCCGGCGCATTCGTTCGCGGATCGCGACGTCATTGATTATTTGAAGAGCCAGCCAGGCGTGGTCTCGCGGCTGAAGGATGAACTAGGCCGTATCGATGTCGGCGTGGAAGGTCTACGCTTTCAGCATACGGACAACGGGTCAGTGTTATTGTTCAAACATGCGGGCCTTGCGATAGAAATGCCTTGGCTGATGGAAAGTCACGGCACACGGGCCTTTATCAAGATATTCCCGTTTATTATCGGCGCACTCGATGCGGGTGGCATTGCTGTCATCGACGAAATGGATGCTGCCATTCACCCGACCATCCTGCCTGAACTGGTGCGCTGGCTATATACAGTTTCGGGACGTAACAGCTTGGATGCGCAGCTCTGGCTTTCCTGCCATTCGGCCTCTTTGCTCGATGATCTGAATAAAGAAGAAATTGTGATCTGCGAGAAAGACCGACAGGGCCGCACCCATCTCTACAGCCTGATGGACATAAAGGTTCGCCGTGACGAGAACCACTACCGCAAATATTTGAGCGGCGCTTACGGAGGGGTTCCAAACTTCGGATGAGCCGGCGTCGCCCGCCCCACATCGAACTTCGCCGTCCGGTGTATGTCGGTTGCGAAGGTATGTCAGAGGTTGGTTATGCCAGCCTTTTACAGAACCTGATCCGTGACGCGAATTTGCCCGTGCACCTGCATGTTGAACAGCTGGGGCCAGGGGCCGGCGATCCGCTGTCGCGCATCGAAATGGCTGTTTCGCGCATAGGCCGGCTCCAAAGCACACGAGGTGCGCCCAAAGAGCGGTTTGCGCTCTTGGATTTTGACCAAGCCGAGAACGACCTCCAGCGCGCCGCGCAAGCGCGCACGCTCGCGAGTAAAAACGGGATTACTATCGTTTGGCAGCGGCCCTGTTTCGAAGCAGTGCTGTTGCGACATATGGTCGGTAAGGCGGCCAATCGTCCGCCAGACACGCCGGGGGCGATTAGGGCGCTAGAAAAGGATTGGCCCGAATACCGAAAGCCCATGTCCGCCGCCGATCTTGCGCGCCGGATTGATCGGGCCGGAGTCTTGCGTGCGGCGGGTGTCGAGCCGGATCTGCAAGGCTTACTACGCTGCATCGGGTTGATTTAACACTAGTTTCTATTGGCTGATGTGCCCCAGGTGACTGGGGACGATCGATCAAACCACGGCCCGCTGCGCCTCGATATACCCTCTCAGCTTGGCGACCAGCGCGGCTTCGCCGTCGCCGGATTTCTCTGCCTCGCTCCACGAATAGCCCATGCAGGCCGGGCGGTGGCGCTTGTCCTGCGGCTCGGTCAGATAGCGCGGCATGATATGCGCGTGCAGGGCAGGCTCCGCATTGCCCCAGATCTCGTAGTTCACCCGGGCGCAACCGGTCGAGGAAAGCAGCGCGTCGCCGGCAAGCGCCATGTCGCCGAGAAAGGCGGCGCGCGCTTCGGGGGGAGAGATCGTTTAGGCTGGGCACGACGGGATCCGCCAAGAGCAGGCAGTAGCCGGGCAGCGGCTGCACATCGCCGATCACAAGCCAGCCTGAACGCATGCGGCAGATCACATAAGGGTTGGTGCCCGCCCGCGCCATCGCCACGCGCTCTTCGATAAGGTTCATTGCGATTCCCTAAAGGATTGATTCCGTTTGCATCTTCCTATGATCAGAAGAGACTGGGCCGCGCAATGGCTGGATGAGGCAAACCTACCCCGAAGCCAGGATCACATGCGCCTGGATCTTGGCGGCGATCTCGCCGTTGCCATGCTTGCTCGCGAGCGCCTCCTCCGCCGCCCTGGTAGCAGCCTCGAGCTTCGCAGGGTTTCGTGCCTCGATCTCGCCGCGCAAGGGCGTTCCCTGGCAATAGGCGACCGCCACCTCGCGGGCGGACGGCGCGCGGCTGATATCGGCGCGCGTGTCGATCTCGATCTCGCGAAAGCCGGCGCGCGCGAGGTCGTCGCGGATCTGGTTGCGGTCGTGATAGCCGTGCGGTGTGCGTTCCGCGAAGCGTGGCGGATCCTCGGGAAACACGGTGGCCAGCGCCTTGGTCACGTCGTCGGCGAAGACATTCGTCTCGATCCGGTCCCAGACACTGAACAGAAGCCGGCCGTTTGGCTTGAGCACCCGCCGTGCCTCGCGATAGGCGGCCGGTCGATCCGGAAAGAACATCGCCCCGAACTGGCAGCAGACGAGGTCGAAACTCGCATCCTGGAAGGGGAGCGCCATGGCATCGGCCTGTCGCCAGACGACACGGTCGTCGGCCGGCTCGTGCAAGCGGGCGTAGTCGAGCATGGCCTGGTTGAGATCGGTCGCGATGTAGGTCGCGCCGGGTGGGAGCAGTGGCGCCAGCGCCCGGGTCACGGCGCCGGTGCCGGCCGCGATCTCGAGCACCGCCTTCGGCTTGAGGGCTGCGGCCCGTCGCGCTAGGTCGGCGGCATAGGACGCGAAAATCAGGGGCACCATGTGGCGGTCGTAATTTTCCGGAACGGAGCCGGCAAAGATCTTGTCCGCTTCCAGCATCGCCTCATCCTCCCTTTGCGACGATCGGCATTTGCTATTGTCGCAGACTACCACGAAACGGCGTCTGCCGCTCGTCTCAAGCTCGGCTGCGGCGCCCCTCATCGCATCGCCCGTTCGGATGAACGCCGGCTCATCATAAGAGCCAGCTAATGTCGGCCCGCATCCTGACTATACTTGATGAAACGCAAGCATCGGGCCCAATCATCGGGGCAATGGAAAGCATCGGGGGGTGCTGAGATGAGCGATACGATTGTTGTCACCGCCTATTGCGCGATCTCGAGTGTCTTCATGCTGATGACGGCGCTTGAAGGCTGGGCCGTCAGGGGCGGATGGACGCTGGCGCGCGGCTTCGGCCTTGCCGCCTGTTCGCTCTGGCCGCTGTTGCTGACCGCGTTTTTCCTGCATGCGCTGCTCGCGCCAAGACGTATGCCGCGTCTGACGAGAGCCGGCTGATCAATCCTCTTTGCGCCGCCATCCGTCCCCGCGCGCGATGCGTCCAAACCCTCATTTGGCCGATCAAAGCTTGAGATGGCGGCGCTCTTCTTCTAAACCTTGAGGCATCTGATTTGCTTCGGATTCGCGGATTTCGAGGGGTAGGGGAGGCTGGATGGCCGATGGCACGGCATTGACGTTTGCGGCACTGTGCCTGCCATTTCTTGGCGCCGTCCTTGCACCGTTTCTCGTTCGCGCATTCGGCCACAACGCCGCCTGGCTGCTGGCGCTGGCGCCGCTTCTCGCTTTCCTGCGCTTCGCAAGCCTTCTGCCCGAAATCGCCGCTGGCACCGTCATTCGCGGCGGCTATGCCTGGGCGCCGAGCCTCAATCTCGATTTCGCCTGGATGCTCGATGGCCTGTCGGTCACCTTCGCGCTGCTCATCACGGGCATCGGCACGCTGGTCGTGCTTTACGCCGGCGGTTATCTGAAGGGCCATCCCGATCTCGGCCGCTTCTTCTCCTTCATCTTCCTGTTCATGGGCGCGATGCTCGGTCTTGTCGTCTCCGACAATTTCCTGATGCTCTTCGTCTTCTGGGAGCTGACGTCGATCACCTCCTTCCTGCTGATCGGCTTCGATCATCGCCGCGAGGCCTCGCGCCGCGCAGCATTGCAGGCGCTGGTCATCACCGGCGGCGGCGGATTGCTGTTACTCGCGGGGCTCCTGATGATTTGGAGCACGACAGGCGCGTCCGAGCTTTCGGTGCTGCTGCAATCGGGCGATCTGCTGCGCGCCAACCCCTATTACATGCCGATCCTGTTGCTCATCCTCGGCGGCGCCTTCACCAAATCGGCGCAATATCCCTTCCACGCCTGGCTGCCCAACGCCATGGAAGCGCCGACGCCTGTTTCGGCCTATCTGCATTCGGCAACCATGGTCAAAGCCGGCGTCTATCTCTTGATGCGCCTCAATCCTGTCATGGGCGGCACGACGCCCTGGATGTTCATCCTGCCGCTCTTCGGCGGCGTCACGCTTGTGGTCGGCGCGCTGCTCGCCATCCGCCAGACCGACCTGAAGCTGAAGCTCGCTTACACCACGGTGTCCTCGCTCGGCCTCTTGGTGCTGCTCACCGGCTTCTGCTCCGATTACGCCATCGCGGCGGCGGTGCTTTATCTGGTCGCCCACGCGCTGTTCAAGGGCGCGCTGTTCATGGTTTCAGGGATCATCGACCACGAGACCGGCACCCGCGACGTTACCCGGCTGAGCGGGCTGAGAACGGCAATGCCGCTCACCTTCGCGATCGCGCTCGCCGCCGCCCTCTCGATGGGCGGCCTCCCTCCTTTCGCGGGCTTCCTCGCCAAGGAGGAGATCTACGCGGCTCTTGCCCATGGCGATCCGCGCTCGATCCGCTTCGCGGTTCTGGTGATTGCCGCCAACGTGCTGATGTTCGCCATCGCCTTCGCCGTCGCCCTGAAACCCTTCCTCGGCGCCCCGGTCGAAACACCCAGGCACCCGCACGAAGCCCCGCCGCTTCTCTGGCTCGGCCCCGCCGTGCTGGCCATGCTCGGCCTTCTCGCGGCGCTGTTTTCGGCGACGACGCACCGCTTCATCTCCTCGCCGATGGCCTCGTCCGTCCGGGGCGTGGCGACCACGATCGAGAGTTCGCTCGCGCCGCATATCGGGCTGCCGCTGCTCCTGTCGCTCTTCACCATCGCCCTTGGGGTCGCCGTCTACTGGCAGCTCGATCGCGCCCGCGCGCTGATGGCGGCGCTGTTGCAGAAATTGGGCCCCGGGCCGGATCAGGGCTTCGACAACGCCATATCGGGCCTCGTATCCTTCTCCGTGCGCATCACCCGCATCCTGCAGCCCGGCCGGCTGGAGATCTACGTCACCTGTACCTTCATCGCGGTCGCCGCCACCCTGCTCCTGCCACTCTGGCTGTTCGGCGAGGGGCCGTCGCTGCCGGCATGGCCGGCGGGCGTGCAGATCCATGAATGGGGCGTCTTCCTGCTCGCAGTCATCGGCCTCGTCGCCGTCATCATCGCCCGCGACCGGCTGACGGCGATCGTCTCGCTCGGCATCCAGGGCTTTGCCGTGGCGCTGATCTTCCTGCTCTTCGGCGCGCCGGATCTCGCCTTCACCCAGTTCATGGTGGAAACCCTATCGGTCGTCATCCTCGCGCTGGTCATGACGCGGCTGCGCCTATCGCACACCGATCCGCGCCCCATCAGGCAGATGCTCTTCGACGGCGCGGTGGCGCTTGCCTGCGGCGTGGGCCTCACGCTGCTGTTGATGAAGGCGACCGAGGCGCCGTTCAGCGCCACGCTCAGCGATTTCTTCAACACCTATTCGAAAACCATCGCCCACGGCGCCAATGTCGTGAACGTCATCATCGTCGATTTCCGCGGCACCGACACGCTCGGCGAGATCGCCGTCGTCGCCATGACCGGCCTGGCCATCCTGGCGCTGATCCGCGTCAGGGCAGGGGTCGAGCGCAAGCTTGCCGCAAACGACCCCGATGCGCCCGATGATCTCGGAGTGGAGCGCCCATGAACACGCTGATCTCCCGCACCATCGCCCCCGTGCTGACGGCGCTGATGCTGCTCTTCTCCGTCTTCGTGCTGCTGCGCGGCCATAATGAGCCCGGCGGCGGCTTCATCGGCGGGCTGATCGCGGCATCCGCCTTGGCGATCTTCGGCATCATCAGGGGCACCGGCGCCGTGCGCCGCGCCATCGTCTTCCACCCGCTATCGATCGCGGGCGCCGGCCTTTTGATGTCCTCTCTGGCCGGCCTCATCTCGATCCTTTTCGCCGTGCCCTTCATGACCGGCCTCTGGATCTACCCCAGCATTGCCGGCGTCGAGGTGCCGTTGTCATCGGTCATGCTGTTCGATATCGGCGTCTATCTCGTCGTGGTCGGCGCGGTCACCTCGATCGCGCTGTCGCTGGAAGAGCGGGAGGTCGAATGATGGAGCCGCTTTTCGCCGTTCTCGTCGGCCTGTTCTTCACCGCCGCCGTCTATCTGATGCTGTCGAAATTCTCGATCCGCATCATGCTTGGCATCGCCATCCTCGGCAACGCCGTCAACCTGCTGCTCTTCACATCGGGCCGCCTGACCCGCGAAGTACCGCCGATCATCCCCGACGGCCTCGACGCGCTGCCTTCGGGGGCAGCCAACCCGCTGCCGCAGGCGCTGATCCTGACGGCGATCGTCATCTCCTTTTCGCTGCTCGCCTTCCTGCTGGTACTGACCTACCGCGCCTATCAGGACATCGGCACTGACAACACCGACGAGATGCGGGTCGCCGAGCCAGATGAACCGACGTTGCCGCCGGTGGGGTATTGAGGATGGTGCGCGTTGTGCCGTGGGTTACCCCCCTCTGCCCTGCCGGGCATCTCCCCCACAAGGGGGGAGATCGACTCGTTGCCACGGCATCCCCAAACATTGACGGTAAAACGAGCGGCCGAGCCCAGCCAATCTCCCCCCTTGTGGGGGAGATGCCCGGCAGGRCAGAGCGACTGTCTTGCCGGTCAAGCGTTTTGCCATGGTTTGTTGTCCCTGATGATGGCGTTGAGAATGGTGAGCAGCTTGCGCATGGCGGCAACTATGGCCGCCTTCTTGGTCTTGCCGGCTTCGACCAATCTGTTTCGGAAGGCCTT